>NZ_JAVTLI010000004.1:0-109644 GCF_032248435.1 Methylophilus sp. VKM B-3414
TGCTCATTTAATACTCCTATTAACCTCAAGTATGAGGCTAAAAAGTATCTAATGCAGCCGGGGCGATTCAGATAAACCTGAGATTGACGGGATTAATTTCTGACTTTCAGATAAAGATGGCGAAAACACTTGCAGATATTAATCAGATTTTAGTTGATAAACAAAACCAAGAAGTTTAAAAACGAAGTGGTGTTTTGTGAAATCAAAGGGGTCAGTCCTTCGATACTTAAATCCGCATAATCATATCGCCATACCCCACCAACTGGTTGTCATGGGTCATTAAGTGCATCGGCTCATATAAGGCTTGAGCAACCAGCAACCAGCAGGCGGTCAAATGGGTCTTGGTGAATCGCTGGTAGCGTTTCTGTGAGCGTGGTATGTTCGGGTTGAATTGGCAGAATTTTATAACCAGACTCTTCAAAGTATTTGAGTGCTTCTTCGCTACCCACTGGCATGTCACCACGAGCCAGGTGATGTTTGATCGCAATTTCCCAAATGCTCACAGTGCTAACCTAGATATGGGTGTCTAGGAGTGGTTGTATGTGTTATTGGCCTATAAACAAGTGGGCTACTTCTGCGTTGTGCGTATCAATACTCTCTGGCACAACAAACTTTCCTTTGGCGACCCCTAGCCGTTTGTGTTCAGTGGCGGCATCCATCGCCACCAGTTTGGCCGCAGGTCGGCCATTTCTGGAAATAATCACAGCCTCAGTTTCCCCGCTTTCTACCGACTCGACTAACCGTGATAGGTTTGTTTTTGCCTCACGCATGTTAACTGTTTGCATCATTTACCTCCGATTTATCTCAGGAATAATTGGGGTCAGAGTAGGAGTTAAACTGGATTCACTTTCTTTAAGGCTTCATTAATCCGTGTTTGCCAGCCTGAACCAGTCGCCTTAAATTTTTCCACCACATCATTATCCAGCCGGATATGCACTAATGTTTTATGGCTGCCAACTGGCCTGCCGCGCATTTTTTTGAATTGCCCATCACTTACTTCAAACGTATCTGGGTCGGCTGCTATACCTTCGTTGATGCGTGCTTCTTCATCAGCATCTGGTAGTTCAAGTTCCAGATCTTTAACCTTCAATGTTTTGGCGTGCTTTGACATATCTTGTTACCTCGCGGATATTGGCTTTACGCAAACTAATCACATGAATCACTTCATTGCGTTCTGTATAAACGATGCAATACAGACGATTCCCTAATGGCGCGTAACCTATAAAACGAACTTCGCCATAGTCTTTTCGTTCGTCTTCAATAAATAACAGCAAGCTCCAATCAAGTAATTTTGCATCCTCCAGCGATATGCCATGCTTTTGTATGTTTGTTAAGTTTTTGAGTTGAGTGAAGCCGAATTTCATATTATTGTAATTACAATAAATAATTAGTCAATGTTAGGTTTGTGTGAACATAACATATGTTAATTAATGTTGTGTAAAACATTTTGTTAAGCGGCGTACTAAACCAATTCCATAACTACTACTCTCAAATATAATCCTTACTTAACTCTAAAAACTCTCAGGTAAACCCATGCGAACCGAAAACGCTGTTGCACCAAAAACTATCTACCTCAAAGACTACACGCCCGCGCCTTATCTGGCGAAACAGGTGAATTTGAGTTTTAACCTGTTGCCGGGCAAGACGATTGTGACCTCTGAAGTGAGGTATGTGAAAAACCCGGTGGGGGTATCGAGCGACTTGGTGCTGGATGGTGAAGAGCAGACGATTGTTTCATTGGCAAAAAATGGTGTGCCATTGAGCGATTACACGGTGGCCGATGGGCAGATGACGATTGCGAGTCCGGGGGATGAATTCACGCTTACCATCGTGAGCGAGATTAACCCCGAGGCCAATACGGCGCTGGAGGGCTTGTATCAATCACAAGGCACGTATTGCACGCAGTGCGAGGCTGAGGGGTTTAGACGCATCACTTACTATCAGGACAGGCCGGATGTGTTGAGCGTGTTTACGGTGCGTATTGAGGCGGATGCCAAGGCGTATCCGGTGATGTTGTCGAATGGTAATTTGCAGGAAGAGGGCGGTTTGCCGGATGGCAGGCATTACCGTGTCTGGCATGACCCATTCCCCAAGCCTTGTTATTTGTTTGCGCTGGTGGCGGGCGACTTGGTTCGGGTGGCGGATACGTTCACCACCATGACGGGCCGCACCGTAGATTTGCATATTTACGTGCGTGCGGGCGACGAAGGGCAGTGCAGTCATGCCATGGAGTCACTGAAAAAATCCATGAAGTGGGACGAAGAGGTGTGTGGCCGCGAGTATCAGCTCGACCTGTTTAATATTGTGGCGGTGAGCGATTTTAATATGGGTGCGATGGAAAACACTTCGCTCAATGTGTTTAACACCGCGTTGGTGCTGGCGCATCAAGAGACCGCGACCGATAGCGACTTTATGAGTGTGGAAGGCGTGATTGGTCACGAATACTTCCACAACTGGACGGGTAACCGAGTGACTTGCCGTGATTGGTTTCAATTGTCCTTGAAAGAAGGCTTTACCGTGTTCCGTGATCAGGAGTTTAGTGCAGACTTGAACTCGCGTGCGGTGCAGCGGATTGACGATGTGAATGGCTTGCGCCGGTTACAGTTCCCTGAAGATGGCAGCCCGCTGGCGCACTCAGTGCAGCCGGACCAGTTTATCGAGATCAGCAACTTTTACACTAAAACCATCTACGACAAAGGTGCTGAGCTGATCCGCATGCAGCATACCTTGCTTGGGCCACAGATCTTCCGCAAAGCCACCGATTTGTACTTTGACCGTTTTGACGGCCAGGCGGTGACCTGTGATGACTTTGTGCAGTGCATGGCAGAAGCTTCTGGCCGTGACATGACGCAGTTTTTCAGGTGGTATAAACAGGCAGGCACGCCCACCTTGGTCGCCAGCAGCCATTACGATGCGGCCCAGCAGCGTTATACGCTAAGCTTTAAACAATCGCAGCCGGAGACGCCGGGTCAGGCCGACAAGCAGCCCTTGCATATCCCGATTGCGGTGGGTTTACTGGCCGCGGACGGCAGCGAGATTGTGCCTACGCAAGTGCTGGAAATGACGGCACGTGAGCAATCATTCACTTTCGATGGCATCGCTGCCAAACCAGTGCCTTCGATCCTGCGTGGCTTTTCGGCCCCGGTCAAACTGGAGACCGATTTAAGTGACGATGACTTGCGCCTGTTGCAGGTGCATGACACCGATGGCTTTAACAAATGGGAGGCTGGGCAGACGCTGGCATTGCGCACCATACAGCGTGTGATGGCAGATCCGCAGGCGGATATCAGCCAGTTTATTGCCGATGTCGGCGCCCTGATTGCGCAAGGCTTGAGCGGGCAGGGTGACAAAGCCTTGCTGGCGCGCGCCTTGAGTTTACCCATGATAGGTGTGATTGGCCAATATCTGCCGGTGATAGACCCGGCAGCCATTGATGCGGCGCGTAGCAGCATCCTCACCCAGATCAAGCGTGCGCATAAAGACGCTTTGGCCGCGCTGTATGAGGCCAACGCCAATCCGGGCGAGTTCACCATTACCCCGCAAGCCATGGGCCGCCGTGCTTTACAGGCCGCCGTGTTAGTGATTCTGACCACCACCAATGGCACTGGTTGTGCCGCACGCGCCAAAGCGCATTACGATGCAGCAGATAATATGACGGATCGGGTGACTGCATTGTCGTGCTTGTCTGACAGTACACAGCCGCAACGGGCCGAGGTGTTTGCAGACTTTTATACCCGCTTTGAAAAGTATCCGCTGGTGGTCGACAAGTGGTTCTCATTGCAAGCCATTGCCAACCGCGAGCAAATTTTTGATGACCTCGCCTTATTGCGCGCACACCCCGATTTCAACATCAAAAATCCTAACCGCGTGCGTTCACTGTATAGCGCGTTTGCCATTAACAATCCGGTCAAGTTCCATGATCCTAGCGGCAAAGGGTATGCCTTTTTGCGCGATGCAATTATCGAGCTCAATAGCATCAACCCGCAAATTGCCGCGCGCCTTGTGACGCCGTTGCGTGAGTGGAAGCGCTACACACCTGCCTTGCAGGCGCAGATGAAAGCGGCGCTACAAGCGGTGCTGGATACGCCTAATTTGTCGGGTGATGTGTTTGAAGTGGTGAGTAAGAGCTTGAATGGCTAATAAAAAAGCGGAGCTTAAACTCCGCTTTTTTTTAATGGTCTGTTCGCACTATTTCCCCATGGCCTCGCCCAGGCGTATTGGTTTGCCTGGGTGCCAGCTGGCATTAAACTCCAGTACGTCTTTTTCAAATAACATCACCACGGTAGAACCCAACAGAAAACGACCCATTTCTTCGCCTTGTTTCAAGATGATGTGTTGGTTGCTGTAATCCCAATGGATGACTTTGCCCGGACGTGGCGGGTTGATAATGTGGTCTTTGGCATCGTGCCAAACGGTAGCCATGCTGCCGACAATCGTCGCACCGACCAAAACCAGCACAAACTTGCCATGCTGGGCGGATTCAAAAGTGCAGACCACGCGCTCGTTACGTGCAAACAGGCCTGGCACATGGGCGGCAGTCAGGGGATTCACTGAGAATAAATCGCCAGGCACATACGTCATGCTCAGCAGTTTGCCAGCGCATGGCATATGGATGCGGTGATAATCTTTGGGGCTTAGATACAGGCAGGCAAAACTGCCGTTGGTAAATTCGGCCGCCAGTGTAGCGTCCCCGCCCACTAGTGCTTGTGCGGTGTAATGATGGCCTTTAGCCTGAAAAATCTGGCCGTTTTCAACTTTGCCAAACTGGCTGATCGCGCCATCCACCGGGCATACAAAGGCATTATTTGCCAAGGGCCGGGCATCCGGTTTGAGTGGGCGCGTGAAGAACAGGTTAAACGTTTTGTAGCTGCTGATATCGCCGTTGAGTGCTTCTTCCATATTCACATGGTATTTGCGCACAAACCAGCCGATAAACGCCGTGGTCAGGCCACCCGCTTGCCAGTGCGCCAGTTTGCCGGCGGCGGCGGTGAGGAGTTGTTTGGGGGCAATGTATTGCAGCAGAATGGCGAGTTTCACTTCTTTCCCTTATTGAGTAGCGCTTGGTTGTTGCAAGCAACTTGTTTTTATCATGTCTTTATTCATGATTTTACAAATAAAAAAGCACAGGCGATACATCAGCCTGTGCTTTTTACCTATGGCCGGATTAATTTGTCATCAACCCAACCTTAGGTACTGATTCAAGGTCTAGAATTAGTTCTTAGACTGATCAACCAGTTTGTTTTTCGCAATCCAAGGCATCATGGCGCGCAGTTTGTTACCCACTTGCTCAATTGGGTGAGCAGCGTTCAAACGACGGCGAGCCGTCATTTCTGGGTAGTTGGTGCGGCCTTCCAGGATGAACTGTTTAGCGTAGTTACCATTCTGGATGTTTTTCAGGCATTGACGCATAGCCTCTTTGGACTGGCTGTTGATCACTTGTGGGCCTGTCACGTACTCACCGTACTCCGCGTTGTTGGAGATGGAGTAGTTCATGTTGGCGATACCGCCTTCGTACATCAGGTCAACGATCAGTTTCAGTTCGTGCAGGCACTCGAAGTAGGCCATTTCTGGCGCATAACCAGCTTCAACCAGCGTTTCAAAGCCGGCTTTCACCAGTTCAACCGCGCCACCACAGAGTACGGCTTGTTCGCCGAACAAGTCAGTTTCTGTTTCTTCGCGGAAGTCAGTTTCAATCACGCCACCTTTGGTGCCGCCGTTGGCTGCAGCGTAAGACAAAGCGATGTCTTTAGCTTTGCCTGAAGTGTTTTGGTAAACCGCGATCAATGAAGGTACGCCGCCACCTTTGAGGTATTCGGAACGCACGGTGTGGCCTGGGCCTTTAGGGGCGATCATGATCACGTCCAGGTCTGCGCGTGGCACGATCTGGTTGTAGTGAATGTTGAAGCCGTGGGCGAATGCCAGTGCTGCGCCTTTTTTCAGGTTAGGCGCGATTTCGGCATTGAAAATTTCTGCCATGGTTTCGTCTGGCAGCAATACCATGACCACGTCAGCGTCTTTAACCGCTGCTGCGATCTCTAAAGTGGTGTGACCAGCACCTTCGGCTTTGGCCCAGGAGCCGCCGCCTTTACGCAAACCAATGGTGACATTCACGCCGCTGTCGCGCAGGTTGGCTGCGTGTGCATGACCTTGGGAACCGTAGCCCACAATCGTCACTTTTTTGCCTTTGATAATGCTTAAGTCGGCGTCCTTGTCGTAATAAACGTTCATCTCTGCTTTTGCCTTTCAATACAAATGCTTTGTCTGTAAAAAATAATTCCGGTTAAACCTTGAGGATGCGGTCGCCACGACCAATGCCGGAAGCACCCGTACGCACGGTTTCAAGAATCGCGCTGCGGTCTATGGCTTCAATAAACGCATCCAGTTTGCTGCAAGAGCCGGTAAGCTCAATGGTGTAGCTATTGTCGGCCACATCGATAATACGGCCGCGGAAAATGTCGCACATGCGCTTCATTTCGTCTTTATGGACGCCGGTGGCTTTGACCTTGACCAGCATCAGTTCGCGCTCAATGTGCTTGCCATCGTTGAGATCCAGCACCTTGACCACGTCAATCAACTTGTTGAGTTGCTTGATAATTTGTTCAATCACATCATCGGAGCCTGTGGTCACAATCGTCATGCGAGACAGGGTAGGGTCTTCGGTGACCGCCACCGTGAGAGATTCAATGTTGTAACCGCGTGCAGAAAACAGGCCGGCCACGCGTGACAGGGCGCCTGCTTCGTTTTCCATCAGCAGTGAAATAATGTGACGCATTATTCTTCCCCTTTCAGGCGGCTGGCAGTGCGTGGGCTCAATACCATTTCTGACAGGCCCTTGCCGTTTTCAACCATCGGGAAGACGTTTTCTGTTTGGTCGGTTAAAAAGTCCATAAATACAAATTTGTCTTTTCTATCAAACGCTTCTTTGAGGGCGCCTTCTACATCCGCCGGATCGGTGATGCGCATGCCAACGTGGCCATAAGACTCTGCCAGTTTGACGAAGTCAGGCAGGCTATCCATGTAGGATTCTGAGTAGCGGTTCTCGTAGAAGAACTCCTGCCACTGACGCACCATGCCCAAATAACGGTTATTCAACAGAATGACCTTGATCGGCAGGCCGTATTGCGCACAGGTGGACAGCTCCTGGATGTTCATCTGGATACTGCCTTCGCCGGTCACGCAGGCGACTTGTGCATTTTTGTCGGCAAACTGACAGCCCATGGCGTATGGCAAGCCCACGCCCATGGTGCCCAAGCCGCCGGAGTTGATCCAGCGACGTGGCTTGTCGAACTTGTAGTATTGCGCCGCCCACATCTGGTGCTGGCCCACGTCAGAAGTCACATAGGCTTCGCCTTTGGTGACCTCCCATAATTTCTGGATCACGTACTGTGGCTTGATCACGGTGTCTGAATAGGCGTAATCCATCGACTGGATGCCGCGCCATTCATTGATTTGTGACCACCAGTCGGCGGTGTCTGTGCTCTGGTTTTCTTCTTGCGCCAGAATCTCGTTCATGTCAGACAGCACGGATTGCACGTCGCCAACAATCGGCACGTCAACCTTGACGCGTTTGGAGATGCTGGACGGGTCGACATCAATATGAATGATGGTGCGTTTGTGGCTGCTAAAGTGCTTGGGATTGCCAATCACGCGGTCGTCAAAACGCGCGCCAACCGCCAGTAACACGTCACAGTGCTGCATGGCCATATTGGCCTCATAAGACCCGTGCATGCCCAGCATGCCGACAAACTGTTTGTCAGTGGCAGGGTAGCCACCCAACCCCATCAGGGTGTTGGTGACCGGGAAATTCAAAGCCTTAGCCAGTTTTACCAGCTCAGCCGCACCATTACCCAATACCAGGCCACCGCCGGTGTAAATCATCGGACGTTTTGCACTCAGCAACAGCTTGACCGCTTTTTTGATCTGGCCGCTATGGCCTTTCAAAATCGGGTTGTAAGAACGCATCTCTACCGTTTTTGGGTAGATAAAATCAGCCACGTGCGCCGTGATATCTTTAGGAATATCCACGACCACTGGACCTGGACGGCCGGTTTTGGCGATGAAGAATGCTTTCTTGATGGTCGGCGCAATGTCTTTAACGTGCTTGACCAGGAAGTTGTGCTTCACGCACGGGCGGGTCACCCCCACCATGTCGACTTCCTGGAAGGCGTCCATGCCAATCGCTGGCACCGGGACCTGACCACTGATCACCACCAGTGGAATCGAATCCATATAGGCAGTGGCAATGCCGGTTACCGCATTGGTCGCACCTGGACCGCTGGTGACCAAGGCAACACCGACATCCCCTGTTGCACGTGAGTAAGCATCTGCCGCATGCACAGCCGCTTGCTCGTGACGCACCAGAATGTGCTTGAAGCCATTCTGTTTATATAAAGCATCATAGATATGCAAGACCGCACCACCTGGATAGCCAAAGACGAATTTGACTTTTTCTTCATTCAGGCAGGAGACAACAATGTCCGCACCTGTCATGGATTTGGCGTGGGTGTCTGTCGCAGAGTGGGCTGAGGCGTCCATAAAACCTTGATTTTTCGGCTAATAAATGTTGAACCCTATACATTAACTTGCTTTACTAATTTGGTCAAGATTTCGCGCTGACCGTACCCGACTTTCAGTGATGCCGGGGTCAATATTGCAATCCCTGCAATCAATAGTTGACTTTATAAATGAGAAACATTATCATTTGCATAACAGTTAACGAGAGGCATACACGCCATGCAAAGTTTACAAGGCGCATCACCCAGTCAGTTGTTCGATCCTGACTTGCCGACCGCAAGTGCGGTGCTGGTTTCGCTGAGTTGTGTGGCAACGCGCTATGCCATGAATCCTTCTGAGGATCTGGCCTTGTTGGGTTGCAGTCTGGCCCAGACCTTGAATGCGCCTGAGTATGCAGAGAGTGGTTTGATTACCTCGGCGGCCAGGCAATTGTTGCGTGAATGGCAGGAGTTGTTGCAAGCGCATCAAACCTTTGCCATGCAGCAGGCAGTGTCTGAATTTGTGACGCCGTCGGCCACCATGCAGTGATAGGCGCAAGGGCGCAGGCGCTCGTTGCATTAAGTAGAGTACATCGCATACAAAAAACAAAAGATTAAGAAAGGCAGTATTGAAATGGCAAGAACCACCGGACCTCGACTCAAGATTATGCGCGCCCTGGGCGTGGAGTTGCCAGGGTTGTCACGCAAGTCGATTGAAGATAGACCCAATCCGCCTGGCCAGCATGGTCAGCAGGCTTCGCGTCGTCGTCGCTCGGATTTTGCCGTGAAGTTGGTGGAGAAGCAGAAGATTCGTTTTAACTATGGTGTGAGCGAGAAGCAAATGCGCAAGCTGATGCTGGAAGCGCGTAAAGGTTCGGAGCCTACCGGTGACAAATTGATGTCTTTGCTTGAGCGCCGTCTGGATAACGTGGTGTTCAGGGCCGGTTTTGCGCCGACGGGCATTGCTGCGCGCCAGTTGGTCAATCACGGGCATGTGTTGTTAAACGGCAAGCCTGTCAATATTGCTTCCGTGCGTTTGAAAGTGGGCGATGTGGTCACGCTCAAAGAGAAAAGTCGCAAAATTCCGATGGTGGCCGAGTCGATGGCGACGCCCAGTCTGACCATCCCCGAGTGGTTATCTGTGGATACGACGACCGCCTCGGCAAAAATTGGTCACTTGCCATCCATTGAGGATGTGCCGTTCCCGATTGAAGTGCAGCAAGTGGTTGAATACTACGCTAACCGCGTTTAATTTCGCGTGCAGGTGCAAGCCTGCAGGCCAATGAATTTGAGTGGTGCTCCTAACCCCAACATGTCACTGCTCAAATAGGCGTGTTTTTAATGCGCCAAATTACCCCTGGTAAGGGTGTTCCTTGAAATCTGATGCCGCAGTGCGCAAGCATGTAAGTCGGCTTTTTTTTGGACTGGATTGTAGATGACGAATCGCTTGCAGCCTGAGTTGAATCAAGGGCAAAATGCCGCCAACGCGACTCAGACCGGCGTGCCTGTGGTGGATGCCAATGAATTGCTGGGGAAGCGCGGCGTGGTAGCCATTATGCATGGTCGTGATGAGTACCGACTCACCCGGACCAGGCAAAATAAATTGCTCTTGACCAAGTGTCAGGACAATATTGGGCATGGCGTCTCTTCATGATTAAGAGCGCGTGGTATGTGGTGAAATATCAATGTGAAGCAGGCAACCAGCAGGTTGCCTTCAGCACTTTAATAAACAGTCTTTTTGTAGGAGATGGACGCTAATGGCGCAACGTGAGTCTTTGCGTGGGTTGTCGTTGAAGCCCGCTCGGATGTCGGCTAACAGCTTGCCTGAGTTGAGTTTGCATAAGCGGCAGTTGGGCGAGCTGGCGGGGGTGTTCCGCTGGTCAGTACTGGCGACTGAGCAGTTGCTCATGCGTGACCGCCGCCAGGGTTGGCATGCAGTAGGCATGCTGCTGGTGGTCGCGCTGCATGCGCTGGTGATCGCCAGTTTTCTGCTGTTTGAAGAGGAACTTATTGAGTTGCCCAAGCCAGAGCCGATCACGGTATCGTTGATTACCTTGCCTGCAAAAAAAGAGGAGGCGCCTGCGCCAGAGGTGGTGCCCATCATCAAGCAGCAGCCGGTGGTGAAGCCGGTGATCAAACCAAAGGAAACGCCAGTCAAGCCCATAGAGCGCCCGGCACCAGTGGTTGAACGGATCACGGAAACCACGCCAGATCAGCCCAAGTTTGAAGCCAGCACCCAGCCCGCCGCGCCGCCGCTGGAAGCACCGCAAGCGGCTGCCCCAAGCAAGCCCGCACCTGCGCCTGCTGCGCCACCCAAGCACGAGGTGGAAGAAAAAGAGGAGCCACCAAAGTTTGGCGTGGCTTACCTGAACAACCCGGCACCGGAATATCCGCGATTGTCACAGCGCGCCGGAGAAGAGGGGCGCGTGTTGCTCAGGGTGCTGGTGTCGGCAGAAGGTCACCCGGAGTCGGTAGAGATTTTTAAAAGCAGTGGCTATGAGCGGCTGGACAAGGCGGCACTCAATGCCGTCAAGCAATGGCGGTTTGAGCCAGCCCGGAAAGGCGGCAAGGCGCTCAGTGCTTTCGTCAATGTGCCATTGTCTTTCTCACTCACACAAAATTAAATCAGTTTTTATTGAAAGGAACGTTTGATGCAATCAACTAGTGGTTTGGCATTTATTACCGAGGGTGGGGTTGTCTCGGTCATCGTGGCGCTGGTGCTGCTGACCATGTCGGTCATGAGCTGGTATTTTATTGTGGTCAAGGCTTGGCAAGTCTTCAAGCACAAGCGCGAAGTCACGGCTTATGTAAAGCAGTTCTGGCGCAAAGCAACTTTGCAAGAGGCCCTGCAGGATACGCAGATGCAATCACCAGCGTTCCGCCTGGCGCTGACTGCCGTGGAATCTACCCAGCACCATCAGCAACATGCCAGCCAGTCTCTGGGCGCGGCTTGCAGCCAGGATGAGTTTGTTGCACGCCAGTTGCGCCGTACCTTGTCGCAAGAACAGGCAGGCATGGAGAGCGGGTTGTCTGTGCTTGCTTCTGTGGGCAGCGTGGCTCCATTTGTCGGTTTGTTCGGCACGGTGTGGGGGATTTACCACGCGCTGACCGCGATTGGCCAATCCGGCGTGGCGACCATCGACAAGGTGGCAGGCCCGGTTGGTGAAGCCTTGATTATGACGGCGATTGGTCTGGCAGTGGCGATCCCGGCGGTGTTGGCCTATAACGCCTTTATCAAGGCGAATCGCAGTGTCATGGCCGAGCTCGAGAATTTTGCGCAAGACTTGCATACCTTGCTGACTACGGGTGCGCCATTGATGATCAAGCAAGGTCAGAAACCTGCCAATGTGACTGAGCTGCACGCTAAAGTCGCAAGCAAAGGTGGCAACCTATGATGGGGCAAAATCCTTTTAGCGCGGGTGAACACACCCAGCCCATGAGTGAAATCAACACCACGCCACTGGTGGATGTGATGCTGGTCTTGCTGGTGATTTTTATCATTACTGCGCCCTTGCTGACGCATGCGGTCAAGATTGATTTGCCTCAGGCCACCTCGCAGCCACTGGAGGAAAAGCCGGAAGTGATTGACCTGGCGGTGGATGCAGACGGTAAGCTGTTCTGGAACGATAGCGAAATCCAGGCGCCAGAGTTGGCTGCCAAGTTGCAGGAAGAAGCAGGCAGGCAGCAACAGTCCGAGTTGCAGATTCGCGCCGATAAAAACACCCGCTATCAAGTGCTGGCCGAGGTGTTGGCCAAGGCGCAAACAGCGGGCATGAAAAAAGTTGGCTTTGTCAGCCAGCCGCAACCTTGATTCAAATTCGTCTGAGTTAACCATTGCATATGAAACAGCAAACCATCCGCCGCTGGGCATGGATCCATAAATGGAGCAGTCTGGTCTGTACAGCATTCATGTTGCTGTTATGCCTGACCGGCCTGCCCCTGATTTTTATGCATGAGCTGCATCATCTGCTGGGTGACCAGATTGAAACGCCTGTGATCAGCCATGCCGGGCCCAATGCCAGCATGGATAGCCTGATGGCGGCGGCCAAAGCCCGTTACCCCAAGCTGGTGCCGCAATATATGTACCGCGAAGACGACGAGCCATTGCAGTGGGTGGTCCGCTTGGGTACGACGCCGACTGACATCGCGAATACCCACAATGTGGTACTCGATGCGCGTACGGCACAGGTGTTGGGTGAGCCCAAGGATGACGAAGGCTTTTTATATGTGATGTTCAAGCTGCATGTTGATTTATTCGCGGGCTTGCCTGGCATGTTGTTCCTGGGTTTGATGGGCTTTTTGCTGTTGATTGCCCTTATTTCCGGCGTGGTGCTGTATGCGCCCTTCATGCGTAAACTGCCGTTTGGCGAGATCCGTCACCAGCGTGGCGACAAGCTCAAGCGCCTTGATATCCATAACTTTCTGGGCATCGTCACGCTCTGCTGGTTGCTGGTGGTGGGGGCGACCGGCGTGATCAATGCCTGGTCGGATTTGCTGATTAAATACTGGCAATTTGACCAAATGGCGCAAATGGTCGCGCCCTATAAAAACCTGCCTCCACCGACAGCGTTTGCCTCACTGCAGCAGTCTTTGCAAGTGGCGCAGCGTGCCGAACCAGAGATGGAATTAGGCTTTATCGCCTTTCCGGGCACGCCTTATACCAGCCAGCATCATTATGGCATTTTCATGCGTGGCGATAGCCCGCTGACCAAGCGCCTGTTCAAGCCGGTACTGGTTGATGCACAGACCGCACAGCTGACCGATAGCCGGCCTTTGCCCTGGTATCTGGTGGGCTTGCTGGTGTCGCAGCCGCTGCATTTTGGCGATTATGGCGGCATGACCTTGAAGTGGATTTGGGCGGTGCTGGATCTATTAAGTATTGTGGTGTTGTGGACCGGGCTCAAGCTCTGGTGGAAAAAGCGCCACCAATATGTGCCGGATATTCAAACGCGCATCATACTAAGTGAGGCGAGTTGAGCATCTGGTTTTATGAATAGCGTTTCTTGTGAATATCGACACTGTTTGTGAGTTTAAACCTCTGGGGTTTCAACCGGCGATCTCTCAATAGGCGAACATGAATCATGGTCACACATCTGTTTATGCAAAATAAATCACTGTCACAAATCTTTTTATGGCCGCTGGTCATTGGCCTCATCACTGTTCTGGGCCTGGTGACTGCCTTGCTGGTAGATGATGCCCGCGAATTGCTGTCGGATGCAGCGGTGGCGCTGCCGATAGTGATCAGCCTTTATTACTATCTTTGCAAGCCACGCTTGTCTGCCCGTTTTATGACCGGCCAGCCTGGGCGCGCCCGCAAGTAAGTCTTTTTTGATTGTCCCGGCAAGCTGCCGGGCCGTCTTTAGTTTAGCCAGCCACCGAGTCGTCACTCCAGTAGCCAGCCAGTTTTTAAATTGGATGATTGGAGCATAGATGAAACTCACATTTAACCCCCGCCTTTCCGCGAGTCGGCCTTCTTTTTCAGCGCGCTTATTGTTAAAAGCCGCGCCGCTCGCCGTGGTTGCCAGCACTTTATTGCTACAAGCCTCTGCGCAGGCCGCAGACCATTGTGAAGCCACGGTAGAAGCCACGGATGCCATGAGCTATAACGTCAAGGAAATTGCTGTGCCCAAAGCCTGCGCCTCTTTTGCCATTCGCTTGAAGCATACCGGCACCATGGCTAAAAACATCATGGGCCATAACCTGGTGATCAGCAAACAGGCAGATGAACAGGGCGTATTGCAAGATGGCATGAAGGCAGGCATCGCCAAGTCTTTTGTCAAACCGCAGGACAGTCGCGTGCTCGCCGCCACCCAGGTGATTGGCGGTGGTGAGAGTGCAGAGACCAGCCTGACGCCCAAGCAGCTGGATGCATCCGCCAGTTATGTCTTTTTTTGCTCATTCCCCGGCCATGCCTCGATGATGAAAGGCACGCTCAAGCTGATCTAGTCCTTGCAGAACCTGCCTGCACCGGCAGGTTCAAATGGGCACAGGGCCCAGTTGCGGGTGATCACTTCGTTTCTTACTGGCAGTAAAAGCAAAGCGTTACCGCGACTAAAACATGATGAGTGCGTTAGAGGAGAACACGATGCAAGACACACAAAAATTACAGGCCGTTGGCACTGAAGCCAATGCGTTCCACCGGCAGTTTCAATCCCTGCAGTTAGCGACCACCAGTGACCAGGGATGGCCTGAAGCCAGCTATGCCACTTTTGTCGAGCACGAGCAGCGGTTTTATATTTATGTGAGTGAGTTGGCCGCCCATTGCGCCAATTTGCAACATCATGGTCGTTGCTCGGTGATGTTTATCGAAAGCGAGCAGGCGGCCAGCCATCCATTTGCCAGAAAGCGTCTGGTGCTGCAATGCCAGGCGCAAGAAGTGCCTAGGGATGAAGCTACGTTTGTATTGGTGATGGATCAGTTTCATGCCAAATTTGGCAAATTTATGGAAGTGATCGCCAAACTGACGGACTTTCACCTGTATGCCTTAACACCGTTAGAGGGCAGCTATGTGGCTGGCTTTGCCAAAGCCTATCGCCTGACCGGCCAGGATTTATCTGAGGTGGCGCACCGTAACGAACAAGGCCATCGTGCGCCAGATAGCGCCAGTCAGGCGGATCTGGATGCGTTGGTTTGATGGCATGGATAAGCAGAAAACACGTATTCATGCCATGAACGCTTCAGTGGCGGCCAGACGGCAATTTTTACAGCAAGCGGGTGCATTGGGAATCACAGCCCTATTGCCCCAGTCTTTGGTGTGGGCCGCAGACACCGAGCCCGCGAGCCAGCGCATCGTCAGTATCGGCGGTGCTCTGACAGAAATGATATATGCACTTGGTGCCAGCCAGACCTTGGTCGGTGTAGATACCACTTCGCTTTTTCCGGCGGCCGCCACCAGGCTGCCCAGTGTTGGCTATGCACGCACCCTGTCCAGCGAAGGGATTCTGGCATTGGCGCCGACCCTGGTGGTCGCCACTGAGGATGCCGGGCCCCCAGCCGTGCTAAGACAAGTTCAGGCGGCAGGTGTGCCGCTAAGTATTCTGGCGGCGCATGACCGCTTTGAAGGCGTGGTAGATCGTATGCAACAGCTTGGGCATTTACTTGATCGTACGCCAGCGGCGACGCAATGCGTAGACAAACTCAAAGCCGACTGGCAGCGTGTGCGTGCGCCGATTCTGGCACGTAAAGGGCAGGGCCCACGTGTGCTGTTTGTGTTGTCACACGCCCCCGGCCAGGTCATGGTGGGAGGGCAGGGGAGCAGTGCCGAGGCCATGTTGCATTATGTGGGCGCACGCAATGCGGTGCAGGGCTTCCAGGGCTTTAAGCCCTTGACGCCCGAGGCCGTGATTGCGGCGCAGCCAGAGGTCGTTTTGTTCACAGAGCAAGGGCTGGCGGTGGTGGGTGGAGTCGAAGGTGCACTGCGGCTGCCTGGCCTGGCGCAGACGCCTGCCGGGGAGCATCGCCGGATTGTGGCGCTGGAAGCCATGTTCATGCTAGGGTTCGGGCCACGATTGCCGCAGGCCGTCGCCGCACTTGATCAATTGCTCGGCAAGGCCATGACCCTATGATCAGCGCAACCGCCTGGCCGGTCTTCTGCGAGCGCCTAACCACCCGTTTTGCAACATATCCTTCCTGGGGTTTGGGTCTTGTCTTGCTGATCCTGCTCGCATTGTCGGCCTGGGCGGGGGCCGTCCCCGTGACGTTGGCTGACTGGCGCATCGGCTGGTTGAATGACTCCGCTCATCCGCTCACAGGCGGTGCTTATGTGCTGTGGAATCTGCGATTGCCGCGCATTCTGTTTGCGGCACTGGTTGGGGCTGCCTTGGGATTGTCAGGCGCACTTACGCAAGGCCTGTTTCGTAACCCGCTGGCCGACCCGGGGTTGCTGGGGGTGAGTAGTGGTGCCGCCTGCGCGGCGGCGTTAACGATTGTGCTGCTGGCTGGCTCGGGAATAGAGATTCCCATCACTTTACGCTATTGGCTGTTACCACTGACGGCTTTTGTCGGCGCGGTAAGTGTCTGCTTTTTGCTGGATGGCGTGGCGCGCTGGCTCACGGCTGATTCGATTGCCGGATTGCTATTGACTGGGATTGCACTCAATGCACTGGCTACCGCCGTCATAGGCTTATGCACCTATCTGGCGACGGATGAACAGCTGCGTAGCCTCACATTCTGGACGTTAGGGTCGCTGGCGAGTGCCAGTTGGCGGCTGGTATTATTGTTGTCGCTATTGTTAATCGGCGCGTTGGCCTATATGCAACGGCTGGTGAATGCCATGAATGCACTGGCGCTCGGTGAGGCCGCCGCCGCGCATGTCGGCATTCACGTGCGTCAATTACGCCGCCGTGTCATTGTGCTGGTGGCGCTATTGAGCGGGTTTGCCGTCGCCTGGTGTGGCATGATCGGTTTTATCGGCTTGGTCGCCCCACATATTGTGCGTTTATTGATCGGGCCTGATCAGCGTCGTCTAGCCCCTCTTGCCATGCTGGTTGGCGCCATCCTGTTGCTATTGGCTGATACGGCGGCCCGTACGCTGGCGATTCCCGCAGAAATTCCAGTTGGGATTTTTACGGCATTGTTGGGTGCGCCGTTCTTCTTGCTATTGCTCGGGAGCCTCAGAAAAGGCGGTCATCTATGAGTCATCGCGCTGCACATTTGCTCAAGCTGCAAGCCGTGACGCTCAAATTAGGCGGCCATGTTTTTGGTCCGTTCTCGATGACCGTGCAGCCAGGTGAACGGATTGCGGTGCTCGGACCCAGTGGCGCCGGTAAATCTACCTTGCTCAAGTTGCTCGCGGGCGAGCATGTGCCCAGCGGTGGCCAAGTCAGGCTGCGTGAGCGCTGTTTGACAACGTGGTCACTGGTCGACTTAAGCCGCCAACGCGCCATCTTGCCACAGTCGCATGAGGTCGCCTTTGGGTTGCCCGTTGAACTGGTGATTGGTCTTGGCCGGGTCGCCAGAATGGTCGATCCTGATTTAAATGTGATAGTGCGCCAGGCGGCAGAGCTGGCGTGTGCCCGGCACTTGCTGCCGCGCCGGTTCGATACCCTGTCCGGTGGCGAAAAGGCGCGCGTCCATCTCGCCAGGGTCTTTGCGCAATTGTGGGATATCGAGCAAGGCCTGTTGCTGGTAGATGAGCCGATGGCGGCGCTCGACCCGGGCTTGCAGTGGCAACTGATGGCCGCCATGGATCAGTTTGCCCGCCAGCGTGGGCATGCGATTTTCGCCATCTTGCATGATATCAATCAGGCCTTGCAGGGATTCGACCGGCTCGTGCTGATTAAAGACGGGCGTCTCATCGGCGATTATCCGCGCAGGCAAATTGTCCTGTCGACGTTGGCTGAGTTGTACGAAGTTAATTTGGTCAGCGCGGTCACCGAGCAAGGCCAGACCCTGGTCGCTCCCGAGAGGCTCACAGTCCCATCTGTTGATTTTGTTAATGATAATTGTTATCATTTAATGCTTTAGTGCAAGCCAACGAGTGTTTTCTCCTGTAGCCAGCGATTGTTTGTCAGGGGAATTGCATGTCTCAATTATCTTTAATACATCACGCGCATTATCGCCGTTTATTTGTTGCCTTACTTATTGCGTTTCATGAGCCGGGGTTTGCTGAAGACCAGCGTCAAACGGGGGAAGTCGACGCCTTGCCAGAAGTAAAAGTCACGTCCAAAGTCGCCCATGATCAGCCCTCTGAGCAAACCAAGTCATACACTGTGAACGCGACGGCGACCGCCACACGGTTGAATACCAGTCTTCGCGACACCCCACAGTCGATCTCGGTCATTACACGGCAGCTCATGGATGATTTTCGTGCGTTGACCGTGAATGATGCGTTATCGCTGGCGACCGGGGTCCGTGTTGAGCAATTTGAAACAGACCGCAGCGAATATACGGCGCGTGGGTTTAACATCACCAACTTTCAAATTGATGGATTAAGCACACCGATCACCTATGGCACGCAATATGGGGACTTGGATGTTGCGCTGTACGACAGGATTGAAGTGTTGCGTGGCGCAAACGGTTTGCTCACTTCTACCGGTAACCCCTCTGCGACCATTAACTTTATTCGCAAGCGTCCGACCAAGGATTTTAAAGCACAGATTAATGCCACGGCTGGCTCGTGGGATAACCGTCGGCTGGATGCGGATGTTTCGGGAGCGCTTAATGCGGATGGCAGTGTACGTGCCCGTTTGGTGATGGCACATCAGGAAAAGAATTCTTATCTGGACCGCTATAGCAATGAGCGCAACGTGGCATATGGTGTGATTGAAGCCGATCTTTCTGACCGTACCAGCGTGGCCGTCGGCCACACCTATCAGCAGAATAACTCTAGCGGTAATAACTGGGGCAGTTTACCGTTGCTATACGCTGATGGAAGTCCTAGACATTATAAACGCTCAGATAGTACTGCCCCCCATTGGAGTTACTGGGATGTAGGCACCAATATCAGCTTCGCTGAAATGACTCATCTGTTTGCCAACGGCTGGAAAGCCAAAGGACAGCTCACCCACAAGCAGACTGAGGCTGATGCAAGACTGCATTACATTTATGGCAACGAAGTGCGTTCGACTGGCTTGGGTCTCTTAAGCTACCCAGGCCGATACCATACCCGTACGGAGGACAATGTCTTAGATTTTTATGCGAATGGTCCCGTAGAGTTGGCAGGTCGCAAACATGAATTGGTCTTGGGAACCACCTTGAGTAAGGCGGATGTACGCGACTATTCACGTTTTGGTGCCATTGGCACACCGCTGGCAAGCTTTGAGTCTGCTGCAGACTTCCCGCTGCCAACCTTTGGGCCAGAGAGCAAAGTGGCTGATTTTTCGACTCGCACCATCAATACCTACGCAGCGGCCAGAATCAATGTGATGGATGACCTGAAAGTGACTGCTGGCGGCAGCTTGCTCAGTTACGACTTGCAGGGGATCAGTTACGGTGTACCGCAGTCAGCAAAAGAGGATAACAAGCTCACGCCTTATTTGGGGGCTGTATACGATATCAACGATCAGCATTCGTTGTATGCGAGCTATACAGGCATTTATAAGCCGCAAGCCGAGCTTGGCCGCGACTTTAAAGTCTTGCCGCCTTTGCAGGGCAAGAATTACGAGGCGGGGGTCAAAAGTGAATGGCTAAATGGCCAGTTAAACAGCACAGTTGCGCTCTTCAAAACTGAACAAGAACATTTGCCGCAGCAAGTTGGCACCCAAGGTGCAACCTCGATTTATGAGGGCATAGAGGCGATTAGCAAAGGCTACGAGTTTGATATTGCCGGACAGTTGACGGATCGGTTGAGCATGAATGCGGGCTATACGCGCTTGATGAGCCTGAAGAACTCAGACGGCAAAAATGTTAATCCTTACACCCCCAGGCATCAGATGCACGTCGCAGCAATGTATAAAGTGCCTTATGTGGAACACCTCAAGTTAGGGGCCAATCTTTACTGGCAAAGCGAAACGCATGTGGATATCACTTTGCAAAACGTGGGTACTTTCCGCTATCGCCAGGACAGCTATGCCACCCTCAATCTGGTCGCAAATTACAAGATTGACCAGCATTGGGACGCGGCGTTGAATCTGTATAACGTGACTAACGAGAAGTACCTCTCCAGCTTGCGTTATGCCTATGCGGGCCAAGCTTACTATGCTGCGCCCATGAGCGCTTTAGCCACACTTACGTGGCGTTATTAAAACGCCAAGCTCTTAGCAATCCGGTATGTTTACTGGCCCCTGACAGGGAGGGGTGCTGAGGGTGTTGAAAATAAAAATCAGATTGATCTTGTTTTTTGCCAGCCATCGAGTTACGCACTCCAGTAGCCAGCTTTATTTAATGGGAGTGTTGTGTGACCGTGATTCGATTAAAAACAGTTTATTTGTCGTTGTTGTTAGCCTTGCCGATGTCGGCTGTTTGGGCGCAGGGGGAGGCTGGGAAGACTGCTTCTGCGCCAGCTGCAACAAACACTGATGACGATCAGCAAACTCTGGGTGAAGTTGAGGTATCGACCAGCCGTCGTCAGAGTTTTCACTCAAACACGGTACAGGTCGGGACGTTTAGAGACATGAATCCGCTGGACGTGCCCTTGACCGTGAACACGGTGACGCGTGAGGTGTTGGATGCGCAAGCGACCAACTCATTGTTTGGCGCATTGCGGAACACCGCAGGGGTTTCACGCTCGCAATTGAGTGGCTCGACCTATGACAATATTGCGATCCGAGGCATTCTGGTCGAGAACCGCGGAAACTACCGGCTCAATGGTTCGTTGCCGATTATTAACCTGATTGATACGCCACTAGAAAACAAAGAGCGGGTAGAAGTGCTCAAAGGGGCTTCGTCTCTGTATTACGGCCTGGTGCCGCCCTCTGGCATTATCAACCTGGTAACCAAGCGGGCTGGCAAGGTTGAAAACAAAAGCCTGACGCTGTCTACCAATGAATTTGGTGCGCGTAGCGCCCATGTGGACTATGGCAAGCGCTTTGGCGCTGAGCAGCAGTTTGGTGCACGTTTTAATGTGGTCACTGGCAGCGAAGATATTGGCATTGACCATTATGACGGCAGCCGTGGTCTGGTCTCAGCCGCATTGGATTGGCGTGCAAACGATAAATTGTCTTTCAAGCTTGACCTTGAGCATTACCGCAAAGATGTTTCAGAGCAGGCTGCAATTGCCGTACCGACAGCCGTCAACGGTAAAATCACGCTGCCACCTGTGCCGTCGGCGACGCAAAACCTGGCGGGCAAATGGCAGCACTATGATGCTGAGGCAACCAATATTCTGTTCAGGACCGATTATGCCTTGAGTGATGACTGGAGTTGGTTGTTTGAAGCCGGACGAGCCAAGACGGAGCGCGACCGAAACTTTTCACAATTTCAGAACTTTAACCCACTGACCGGAGAAGGGCAGCTTCAGGTGTCGTTTGTGCGTAATCAGGTCTTTACCAACACCAATTTTAGAACTGAGTTACTCGGCTTGCTGGAAACGGGTCCTATCAAGCATCAGCTCACCTTGGGGTACACCAGTAATCAGCGTGAAGGCGTGACACCCATGTTTGCCAGCACTTCTGTTGCTCAAAACTATTTCAATCCCAGAGTTGTTCCTGTGCTTGCGGCGCTTTCCAATAACCGTTTATCTGACCAGACAATTCTGGATCGAGGCGTGTATGTATTTGATCAAATGGCGTTGACAGACCAATGGACCCTCATGGCAGGTGCGCGGCAAAGTCGTTATGACACCGAGACCATTGCCACCAATGCAGGCACGGCAACGGCTACGCGCTTCAACGCCAAAAAAGTCATCCCCTCCGTGGCGCTGATGTACAAACTTCAGCCAAATATTTCTCTCTACGCCAGTTACATTGAAGGGTTTGAAGATAGTGGTCAGGCACCAGCTAACCGGGCCAATGCAGGCGAGTTGCTGAACCCGGCAAAATCAAGACAAAAAGAAATTGGCGTAAAAACCCAATTGTTTAACCGCTTTTTGCTGCAATTGGCTTATTTTGATATTGAGCGCGCCGCAGCGTTTACCAATCCGGTGACCAATACTTTCAAAGTTAATGGGGATGCAAATTATCAAGGCTTGGAATTTGCTGCTACTGGCGAGTTGACGGAGAGGCTGTCTGTCGCCGCCTCTTTCCTGTTGATGGATGCGACCTTGAAAACACCTGACGCGGCTAGCAATGGCAATACGCCAGAAAATACGCCAGAGAAAACTGCCAGTCTGTTTGGCGAATACCAGATTGCGCAGGTCCCTGGCCTGTTTTTGAGCGCGGGCTTGTTTTATAGCGGCAAGCAACAGGTGAATGCATTTAATCAAGCCAGCATAGATGGCTACACGATTGGGTCGGTAGGGGCCAGATATAAGACCCTGCTGGGCAAGCAAAAAGCCACTTTTCAGGTCGTGGTCGACAATGTCACGGATAAAGACTACTGGAGTACCGCAGGGAACAGCCTGTTAGGCGTCGGCCGACCAAGAACCTTGCAGGCCAATCTGCGCCTGGATTTTTAACTGGCCCCTGTCACACACAGCTAGCTTGATATTGGCGTCAGGCTAGCTGCCCTGATGCGGTTTGTGCCCAGAGCACAGGCCGCACCTACTTCGATTAAACGGCACCGCACAATTTGAGCTATATGACGCTTGGATTTCCACCAGCATTTACATTTGCACAAATAAATTCTCGCACAACCTTTCATTGCTTGTAAAAATGAGAATTGTTATCATTCGTGCTTATTCAATTTGCAAGCCAACGAGCATTGTTTCCAGTAGCCAGCAATTAACTCATTCAATCAATGACGGGAACTATTTATGCCATCCGGCTTTAATAAAAAAACAATGACGATAGCGCTGATGATGGCGCTTCCAGCGATTGCGATCGCGGCAGATGAAGAGAAAAAAACTGCAGACGCGACTCAGACCATGACCGAGGTGAAGGTCAAAACGCAACGAATTCAAGATGCGCCTAACAAAGGCTATCAAGCGACCAAGACCCGCGTCGGTAAAACCTATCAGGATCCGCAAGATGTGCCGCAGGCAGTCACTACGCTAACCAGAGAATTGCTGCATGATCAGCAAGTTGGCTCACTGCGTGAAGCCTTGCGGAATGTGGTTGGCTTATCAGTCAATGCGGCTGAAGGGGGCCGTGCTGGCGATAACTTTAACCTGCGCGGTTTTTATACCTTTGGCGATATTTACCTGGATAACATGCGTGACACCGCACAGTACAACCGCGAGACATTTAACCTGGAACAGGTAGATGTCTTGCGTGGTTCTGCGGCGATGTTGTTCGGGCGTGGCCAGGCGGGTGGCGTGATTAACCAGGTCACCAAGATGGCTGAGTTAAATGACAAAAATACCGTGACAGGTAGCTTGGGCAATTATGATTACCATCAGGCGACAGGCGACTTCAACAAGAAGCTGACAGACACTGCCGCGATTCGCGTGAATGTCATGGACAGACATGAAGAAACCTATCGTAAAAACCCGGCAAACGGGGATCATCCTGAGATTGATCGTCAGGGGATTGCCGTCAGTTTTGGGGCTGGTATCGGTACCGAAAACGAGCTGTTTTTAAACCACGTCTATCTGCGTACGCGGGATGTGCCAGACTTTGGTATTTCATTTGTAAACAAACGGCCGATCAATACCACGATTGCTGGTAACAAAGTTGATGACTCGTCCTTTTACGGCGGAAGCCAAAACTTTGATAACAGTGATACCAATATCACTACCGGTATTTTTACGCACAAGTTTGATGACGACACACAATTGCGTACGCAATTACGACATGCTGATTATGAGCGCGCTTACTGGGCAAAAACACCAAGCGCTGCATTTGCTCCTAACGCAACTTTGGCAGGGGGGGCTGGACTTGGATTAGGTGGCGGCAATAATGATGTAACTCGCACACAACATTATGAAACCTATAACCTGCAATCAGATTTTAGTACCAAACTGACGCTGGCAGGTATGACCCATTCCGTTTTGACTGGCGTTGAATACCTACATGAACATTCCTATCGCAATTCATTGCGCAATTTGGGAACAAATGCAGCCCCCGAGTTCAGTGAAGATGAGGAAACTGCAATCACGGCTGCCAATACACAATATGCAAGATTCAGTGCTAACAACTACGCGGTATATGCACAAGATAGCGTGGAGTTTATGCCACATTGGACGGCATTGGTTGGGATAAGACGCGATGAAATGAAGGCAGATTACACGACTAGCGCTGCACCACACCTTGATTATGGCCAAAACAGTTACAGAAGTGGACTTTCATGGCAACCAACCACAGACCAACACTATTACATTACCTACAGCAATTCATTTAGCCCAACTGCTGACCTGTATCAGTTGACGACAGTCAAGCAACCGCCCGAGCGCAGCCGTACATTAGAGATTGGTAGCAAGTGGTTGTTTATGGATGGTGATTTAGCTTTAAGAACAGCGATATTTACAACCACCAAGGATTGGGAGCGAAACACTGATTTGATTGCTTTTGGTAATAACTCTATTCTGACCAAGCGTCGTCGCACAAATGGGTTGGAGGTTGAGTTGACCGGTAAAGTCACCGAGCATTGGGATGTCTTTGCTGGTATCGCCTTATTGGATGCAAAGATTATCAACGCTGCAGAGAATATTAGTACTGCCGGTGTTCAAACCAATGCCGATACCCGGCTGGATGGTCAGCGGGCAAGAAACACGCCGCGTACTACGTTTAATCTTTGGACAACGTATGACTGGAGTAATGGGTGGAAAATTGGAGGTGGCGTTGAGGCGAAAGCAGACCGGTATGGATATAGCCCAACGACCACCAATGCGAGCACTTTGTTTGTTAATGGCACCTTCAAGCCCAATACTGCGCCTGGCTATGCACGCGTCGATGCGATGGTGGCCTACGAACAACCGAAATGGGCGGTGCGTTTAAATATCAAGAACTTGCTGGATAAAACGTATTATGATGCGATTTATGATAATGGTGCTTTCTTGACACCAGGCAACCGTCGCCAGGCTATCGTCACAACTGAGTACAAGTTCTAGGAGTTAATTTGCTGTTAAGTTTACCGGGGGTTTTGCTTGAAGAAGAGCTGCATACTATCCGTGCCTTGCTGAAGCAGGCGCAATGGGTGGATGGCCGCACAACCGCCGGTATTCAGGCAGCCAGTGTTAAAAACAACCAGCAACTGGCCGAAGACGACCCGTTGCTGGCACAAATCCGCAGGATCGTGTTGCAGGCATTGCAGCGCGATCCTTTATTTTTTTCGGCCGCTTTGCCAGACAAAATCTTGCCGCCTTTTGTGAATCGTTATGCGGGTGAGACCAATGCCTACGGATTTCACGTCGATAGTGCCATGCGTCATATGCCGGATGGCAGTGCGCGGGTGCGGGCAGATGTTTCGGCTACTTTGTTTTTTAACGACCCGGATGAATATGAAGGCGGTGAGCTGGTGGTGCAGGATGTGTTTGGTGACCAGCGCATCAAGCTCAAAGCGGGGTCTATCGTCATTTATCCTTCCAGCTCGGTGCATGCGGTGACGCCTGTCACGCGTGGCGAGCGTTTGGCCAGCTTTATGTTTATTCAGAGCATGGTGCGCGATGCCGCACATCGGCGCATGCTGTTTGATATGGATATGGCCTTGGTCCGCTTGCGCCAGCAACAAGGGGAAACGCCAGAAGTGGTGCAGTTAACCGGCATTTACCATAATCTGTTGCGCCAGTGGGCGCTCTAAGTGAATGCAGTCCTTACCTTTGCTCTCCTGTTTTGCCCAGCAAGCGCAAGCCAAATTGCCCGCTGACGTCTGGCATTATTTGCAGTCAGATGCTGGGAACGGTTTGCAATTACAGGTCAACGAAGCTGGCTGGCAAAGCAAGAAGGTCTGTCCACGTCCACTCCAGCCCCTCTATCAGCCCAACACAAGTTGTAGCATTTTTGGCGAGCAATGGGCGCATCCCATCCTGTTGGCGCCAGTGGCTTATCAGCGCTTGTTTCATGCCGATGGCGAGATTGGCACCGCTGTCGCTTGCAATGCCCAGCAGGGGCAGATGATGGTGAGTAGTCTGGCCAGTCAAGCCGTGAGCGAGATTGTGACGCAGGCGCAACAACCGCTCTGGTTTCAGCTCTATTGGCAAGGCGATCGTGAACGTACCCAAGCGTTATTGCATAAAGCCGTGGTAGCTGGTATCAGCGCAGTCGTGTTTACTGTCGATGCGCCAGTCAAGCAAGCTTTGATCGATTTACCCGAGGGCATTTCCGCGGTCAACCTGGCGCAGCCATTGGCGATGCGACCCTTGCAAACAGGCCAAAGCGCGGTGTTCGATGGCTGGATGACGCAGGCGCCGACTTGGGACGATGTGGCCTGGCTCAGGCAGCAAGTGAACCTCCCCTTGCTACTGAAAGGTCTGATGCATGTAGAGGATGCCCGGCGGGCGGTGGAATGCGGCTGTGACGGCGTGGTCATTTCCAATCACGGTGGCCGCGTGCTTGATAGCACTCCGTCAGTGGCGGCAGTGCTGCCAACGATCGTGGCTGCCGTGGGTAGCCAATGCAAAATCCTGGTGGATAGTGGTATCCGCTCCGGGCAAGATGTGTTTAAAGCGCTGGCGTTGGGCGCCGATGCCGTTTGTATTGGTCGCCCTTACATCTGGGGCCTGGCTGCAGAAGGCGCGATGGGCGTAGCAAAAGTGATCCGCACTTTGCGTGATGAGCTGGAAATGACCATGGCGTTGACTGGCGTTTCGAATTTGGCAGAGCTGCGCCAGGTAGAATTGTTTGAATCATGAAAAGGACGTTTTGATGAAAAAAATTGGTTTTTCACTCTTGTTGGCAATTGGCCTGCTGCATGCACAAGCTGCGTTGGCCGCGGCGGATTGCAAATCCTATCCAAAAGAGGAGTGGGCTTCAGAAGATACCCTTAAAGAAGCACTGGAAGCAGAAGGCTATACCATCAAAAAATTTAAAGTAGACGGTAATTGTTACGAAATTTACGGCCGTAACAAAGAGGGCAAGAAGGTTGAGATTTACTTCGACATGAAAACGCTGGCGATCGTCAAAGCCATCGGCTTGAAAGACTAAGTGGCGAGATGTTGCAGCCATCCGAAATGCTTTGGCCCTGGTGGGTGCGTCTGAGTCACTGGCTTGTGGCGGCTGGTGTGATGGCATTGTGGCTGATGAGCCATGTCTGGTACGAAACGGATGCGCTGCATCGCATGGTTGGCTACGCTGTGCTGGCAATCATTATGATCCGCATCATGGCCGGGTGTTTTAGCGCATACCCAAGTGCGCGCTTTCATCTGCCCGGCCTGCGTGACATCCGCGCGCACATTGCAGATGTGCGTCAAGCAACCCTGCCTGTGCATGCCGGGCACAATCCGCTAGGCCAATGGGCCGTGTATGGCATCTGGATGCTGATTGCCTTGCTGGCGCTGACTGGCTGGTTAAGCCGCACCGATGCCTTTTGGGGCGAAGAGGGGCCGGTTGTAACTCATGCACTGTTGAGTTGGGTACTGATGGCAGTGATTGCGTTGCATATTGTTGCGGTGATCTGGATTGGACGCTTGTCCAAGCAGCATTTAGTGCGGCAAATGTGGCATGGCCGCATTCACTTACGCAAATAAGCGGGCCTTGCGTCTTTAATCTACTTCAATCGGCGGGGCAACCTTGAGCACTTCGTCTACGGTTGTCAGGCCTGCCGCAATTTTCTCAGCACCGTTTAACATCAACGGTTGCATCCCCGCTTGCGTGGCAGCCTGTCTGAGTTGGATCAAATCGGTTTCAGGCGTGATCAGTTTGCGTAAGGTCGGTGTGAGTGTCAGCATCTCATAAATGCCGGTGCGACCACGGTAACCCGTGTTGCGGCACTCCTTGCAGCCCGCGGCTTTCATGATTTTTGCCGGTTTGGCGGCCTTGAACGGGCGCGTAACGCTGGCCCATTCTGCCTCAGAAATGGTGGCTTCTGTTTTGCAATGCGGGCACAAGGTGCGCACCAGCCGCTGCGCCATAATCCCCAGCAGGCTGGAATGTATCAGGTAGGCTGGCACGCCTAAATCCAGCAAGCGTGTGACAGCCGATGGCGCATCGTTGGTGTGCAGCGTGGATAGCACCAGGTGGCCGGTCAGTGCGGCCTGAATTGCCATATCGGCGGTTTCCTGATCGCGGATCTCGCCGACCATGATAATGTCGGGGTCCTGGCGCATCAGTGTACGTATACCTTCGGCAAAGCCCAGGCCGATATTCTGTGTCACCTGCATCTGGTTAAACGCCGGCTCTATCATCTCAATCGGGTCTTCTACCGTACACACATTGACTTCATCGGTCGCCAATTGCTTGAGTGTGGTATACAGCGTGGTGGTTTTGCCCGAGCCGGTAGGCCCGGTGACCAGAATGATGCCGTTGGGCTGGTGAGTCCACTGCGCCCATTGCTCGCCCTGACGCTTGGAAAAACCGAGTAACTGAAAATCCTGTACCAGCACGTCCGGCTTGAAAATTCGCATCACCAGTTTTTCGCCAAACGCGGTCGGCATGGTGGATAAGCGTAATTCAACCTCCTTGCCATCAGTGTCTACGGTTTTGACACGACCATCCTGCGGGCGGCGTTTCTCCACCATGTCCATCCGCCCCAGTAGCTTGATGCGGCTGGTAATCGCATTCATGATATTGCTCGGCAGCTGATACACCTGATGCAAGACGCCGTCGATACGAAAACGCATCAAGCCCAGATTGCGGCGCGGTTCCAGGTGGATATCACTGGCGCGCTGCTCGAATGCATATTTAAACAACCAGTCGACAATGCTCACCACGTGCTGTTCATTCGCATCCAGTTGGCGGTCTTTGCCCAGCTCAATCAACTGTTCAAAGTTTTGTACGCCGACAATTTGCCCGGCCTTGGCGGCATTCGCAGATTGAATCGCTGCAGAAAGCTGATACACCTCGGGCAAATAACGCTGCAAGTCCAGCGGATTCACCATGACCACTTCAATGCGCAACTTCAGCATCCGCTCCAGATCATGCAGCCAGGTCTGGTGGAACGGATCGGCCGTCGCAATTGTGGCTACGCCATTCCTGACCGTAATCGGCATGATGCGCAGGCGCTCGGCATAGGCTTGCGACACAATTTGCGCCGCGGCACTAAAGTCCAGTTTTAGGGGGTCGATTTGATAATAAGGCACTGCAGCCTGCTCTGCCACAAAGCGGCTCAGGGCTTCTACAGTCAATAATTGATTGGGGTTTTGTAAATCCGGCCATTTTTGCTCGGCCACAATCACAACCGGGTGAATTTTGGAGCTGTCCCTCTTGCGATCTTTATAAAGCTTTTCAGCCTGGACTTTATCTGCATGCCCATGAGCAACCAGCATGCGTAATAAATCCGAGAGGCGCAGGCTCTCTATGGTTTTGGGCGAGGAAACGGGGATTGGACTATTCATGTCACATGCTGGCTAGACTAGCTGCAAATGATGCAAGAGTCATGCCATCAGGAGGTGGCAGAAATGGTCACATTGCTTAGATTGGAAATGTGTTTAGTCTGGGTTTTCTAAAGGTTTTTTAATTTGAGTCTGTCACTTATTGATGAGAGTTGTTAAGTTTTATTTAAGATGGAATCTTGAGTGATGTTTTTTAAAGATACATTTTTTCGCCTCTCGGCGAGTTACTTTCTGGTGCTTGTCCCCCAGAAAGTAACCAAAGAGGAGGACACCCAGCCATCACGGCCTTCGGCTGCCTTGCGTTGCTCGGTAAAGTGGGCTGCCATCAAAACTCGCCCTGGCGGCTTGCACAAAACCGCAAGCCACTGCGGAACTCAAACAGTTGATGGCAGAAAGCTCCCACTTCATCTGCGCTACTCAGCGTGATGGGATGGGATTTATCTCGTCAAAGTCACACTGTTGAAGTTTGGACGCTTGCAAAAACCAATTCTTTTATTCAATCCACTGACCGTTACGCTCATCTGGTGTTCGGGGTCCCCCTCTGCCGCACGCTTTAATTAAAAGAGTGCAACGCAGGGTTGGCGTGAGCCTTCGGCCATCGGCTGTTCGAGTTCCGCAACAAGCCACGACGTGTGCGGCTTGTCAGGGCGAGTTTCGATGGTCGCCCGGCAAATCGAGTGGCACAGGAAAGAAGCGGAAGCTGGGGTGTCTTGTTCTTTGCCTTCTTTCTTATGGACAAGCATAAGAAAGATTGGTCGCCGTAAAGGCGAAACAAATCGCTATTCAAACCAGCTCATGTTTCAGGTTTAAATCTATTTGTTCGAGCAAGTAAATAATAAAGTTACTCGCTTGAGACAGTAAGCTGAGGCTATAAAAGGTCTAAGCATCGGATTGCTACAGCAATACTCGTCAAAGAATAACTTTTTACTGCGTTATTTAAATCGTCTGCGCGGATGTTCTATCACTGCATCTGTATCCGCATACTCAAATCCACCGCCTGAATATTTTTAGTCAGTGCCCCAATAGATATTCTATCTACGCCTGTTTCCGCAATCGCCCTAACCGTCGTTAAATCCACATTGCCCGATGCTTCCAGCAATGCTTGCTTTTGATTGATTGCGACAGCTTTACGCAGGTCTTCCAGCGTGAAATTATCGAGCAAGATACTGGTGGCGCCGGCATCCAGCGCTTGCTGCAATTCATCCAGTGTTTCCACTTCGATCTGGATATTATCCGTGCTGCGCATGGCGAAGGCGGCTTCAAGCACGGCGGCAATCGAGCCTGCGGCGGCGATATGGTTTTCCTTGATCAGGATGCCATCGTACAAAGCCAGCCGTTGGTTGGCGCCACCGCCAGCGAGCACAGCATATTTTTGTGCCAGACGCAGGCCAGGCAGGGTCTTGCGCGTATCGAGGATTTGCGCTGGCAAACCGACAATGGCGTCCACATAGCGGCGGGTATGTGTGGCTACTGCAGAAAGCGTTTGCAAAAAGTTGAGGGCCGGGCGTTCGGCACTGAGCATGGCGCGTGCGTCGCCATGAATATGGACCAGCGCTTGATTGGTGACGACGGGGTCACCGTCTTTTACCAGCCATTCGAGCTGGATGCTGCGATCCAACTGCGCAAAGCACTGTTGCGCCCAGGCGCAGCCGCAGAGAATGGCAGCCTCACGGCTGATAATGGTCGCGCTGGCCTGGGTGCCGGCAGGGATTAGTGCAGCGGTCAGGTCGCCTTTGCCCAGGTCTTCTGCCAGGGCCGATTGCACTTGCGCCGCTATCAGATCGGCATTTAAGTAGTCGGGCAAGTGTTGGTAAAGTGATGCAGTGGTCATGAGCAGCTCAGTCAATTTAAAATTTATGCAGATGAGCGTTCTAAGCCCATGGCAAAAGCTATTATAATAAAAGCACCCCAAGACCAGCGAGTTTTGTACCATCGTATTGCGTCATGGGGTATTTTTTCGGTAAAAGTACTCTTCAATCCGGCTCACATCACACTATGCAGCTTTTATATACGGTTAACAGTCCCTATGCACGTAAAGTGCGTATCGTCGCCATTGAGAAACATATTGACCTGACTTTGACGGAGGTCGTGCTGTCTGCGCCGGATTGTCCCGTGAGCCAGCACAACCCGTTGGGTAAGGTTCCGGTGCTGGTGCTGGATGATGGCGACGCCTTGTATGATTCACGCGTGATTGTCGAGTATCTGGATCATCGCACGCCGGTGGCCCACCTGATTCCGCAAGACCACTCAGCCAAAATCAAGGTCCGTCGCTGGGAGTCACTTGCCGATGGTGTGTGTGATGCTGCCGTGGCGGTGATCTTGGAACAACGCAAGCCAGAGGTGCAGCAGTCTGCACCATGGATAGAAAAGCAATTTGCCAAGGTGACGGCTGGCCTGACCGTGCTTGATAACGACTTGCTAAAGAAAAAGTGGTGTGTCAACGAAACGTTCAGTCTGGCAGACATTGCCCTGGGCACCGCGCTGGGCTACATAGACTTGCGTTTTAAAAATGTGCAATGGGAAGGCAAATACTGGCAAGAGAAGTTTCCTAATCTGGCCAAACATTACGGTGTGCTGGTAAAACGTCCCAGCTTCAAGCAAACCATGCCACAGCCTTAGGGCACCTTATCTCAGCATTCCGTCCTAAGCTGTCGGGATGCTGTCTTGATTTTCTCCCGTTGATCTTCAGCCGTTCACCTTGTGATGCGGCGCTTTCCCCTTGTCTACCTTCTTTTTCATTCTGCCTTTTGGCCTCACTGCATCTATCCACTTACGCTTAATCAGAGATCATATTTTTACGTTGCAAAACTAAATGATAATTGTTATCATTTAAGAATACTCAAAAACATGATAAATACATGCTATGCAGGCAATGAATGCACCAGTCAAAAAAAGATTGCTAGAACTGCTGGATGAGCTCATCGCTCATGATGGCTTCGGTAGCATCAAAGTGGATATACGCCTGCTCAAGCGGGGACAGAAAGAAGTCATTATTGATTGCGGCAAGCAGTACCGCTATGTGGTTGATTTTGAGTCCAGGCAGGAGAAGCAAGGCGCCTGACCATGCGTGATTAAAACAACATCACTTTTATTTTTTAATTTCAATTTTATTGCCATGCGTAAAGCGTGGCGATTGAAATACTCAACGGTGTGGGTCCGTGAGACTTCATTTTAAAAAAATGGCGCGATGGCCTTCGAGAGGAAGGGGCACAAGCGCTCGTTGAGGAGAAATAAATCATGAAATTTTCAGCTTTGGCATTCACCTTAGGCATGCTGTTCAATAGTTCCGCGTTTGCGACCCAGGCAGTATGGGACACCGCCAATCCCTGGGGGAGTCTGACACCAGCGAGTTATGCTGAGTGGAACGTCTTTAACAGCACCAATGACAATACACCAGATGTCGCTGTGACTGCCGGGATCACCGCTTCTGTGCAAGAAACCACAGGCGGTGCTTTTATCACTGGCGGGGGCAATATTTATAGTTTCTCTGGCGCTACGGCATTCACCGCGACCTTGAGCGGTGCCAGCACAGGCCTGTTTGATGTCTATCTGCGTATTGCAACCTTGGGCACCCTGGCCAACAGTTCAGCAACCTTGAATGGCATTACAGCGACTTCCGTGTTGCAGTTTAACGAAGATCAAGGCACCGTGATGGGAGGGGCAACTGCTGAACAAGAGTTGTATTGGAAATGGAGCAATGTCGCCGCTTCCAGCCTGTATACCTTTAAATTCAATGCCAATTCATCCAGTATGAGTTTGGATCAATTGGCATTGGCCGCCGTGTCTGTGCCTACTGTGACACCGGTGCCTGAACCTGAGGCCTTTAGTCTGATGGGCTTGGGGCTGGGTTTGATGGCATTTGTCGCGCGCCGCAACGCAAAAAAACAAGCCTGATTCCCATTCGGCTGACCATGGCAAAGGGGCTGTTTAGCCCCTTTCTTGCGCGCCCACTTATTTTCGTTAAATGAACATCACCGGTTTAAAGCGGGCTCGCTCTCTTGCGATCTTCTCCAGTTGCCTGCCTGAAAAAAGCTTCATTCGCACAAGGTTAACCTTGTCTGTGGGGCTGTGTTGGCTCGCCTGTTTTTTTTGGCCTCACGCCGCCTGGGCTGAGCAGCTCATACCAGACGTGGAGGCAACGGACGTGCAAACGCCCCCTGCGTCTCCAGCACCCACGATAAAACAGCCAGGGGCCGAGGAGGTGGATACGCTGCCTGAGGTCACCATCCAGGAAAAGAAACAAAAAGCGCCCGAGACAGGGATCAATCCAACCTTGCCGGTTACCACCATTACCAGCGAACAATTGCAACGTGCCCAGCCCAGCAATATTTTTGATGCGGTCAGAGCCGTGCCAGGGGTGTCTATTTCTGGCGGACCACGGCCGAGTGGCATGACGTTTGGGATTCGTGGCTACGTGGACAATGAAGACGTGCTGGTGAAAGTGGATGGCGTGCCCAAAGGATTTGAGAAATACCGTATGGGCGGGACATTTATCGAGCCGGAATTATTAAAAAGCATAGAGGTGCAACGTGGGCCGCAGATTTCGAGTGGTTCCGGATCACTGGGCGGTACGGTCAATGCGACGACTAAAAATGCTGAAGACTTTTTAAAACCCGGCCAACACTATGGCGGCAAGGCCAAGTTTGGCTATGGCAATAACAGCGATGAATATTCACGTTCCTATCTGCTGTATGCGCGCCCCGATGAACGCGTGGATATTTTGTATAACTATTCCAATCGGCAGGCCAATAATTTGACCTTGGGCGATGGCTCCAAGCTACAAAGTTCTGCGATTGAATCTATTTCACAGTTGCTCAAGGTCAGTGTGTTTCCAACCGAAGACTTGCAGTTGGTGACCTCGGTGGTGAAGTTTGAGGATACCGGACTGCAACCTTATGATGCGACAGGCGGGCAACCCGGTTTTTTTGGCAATGTGGTGCGTTCGGTGGATGATCTCACTTGGTCAGAGACGGTGAACTTCGATCCTCAACACCCGTGGATCAACTTTAAGGGTACTATCGGTGCCGGGTATACGCATTTGCAAGATGTGATTGGTCAGGGTGCGCCGTTCAATTCCACGTTTAATGCCTTGCAAAGGCAGTGTCAGGGTGTCATCAATACGACAAATCCCGCGGATACCACGACTTGCCGCGGCAATTTGACGGATACGTATGAATATAAAACGAACACCGTAGATCTGAGCAACCGGGCAATCTTTGCTGAGAAAGATCTATGGTCTGTTTCGTTACTGACGGGCTATCAATACAACGCCAGCGAACGTGAAATTACACGCTTCTTCGACAATCGGAAGACCGCGTTACAAGCGCTTTATCCCGATGGCTTTAATGCCTCAGCGCCGCCAGGGCGCAAGTCATTTCATGCCGTTTATGTGCAACCAAAGTTTGAGTTCGGCGCATTTTCAGTGATCCCGGGCTATCGCCAGGACCGTTATCAAGTAGAGGCTGACGGAGGGGCTTTGGCCCTGCTCGCCCCCTATGGCCAGGCAAGCACCATCAAATTCAAACAAGAGACCTGGAGTCTGGGCCTGGCTTATGATGCCTTCGCCAAACAAAACCCAGACAAACTAACCTTTTACAGCAATTACGGGCAAGGCTTCAGGCCGCCCCTGATTGATGAATATTTTACGCAGGGGCCGTTCAGCCGTTGTCGTGCGCAAGTCATGACAACCAAGGGGCCGAAGTCGCAGATTTGTGGGGATTTGTATGTGCCGCAGCGCTCTGAAACCACCGAGGCCGGGGTGAGTTATCAAACACCGCACTTGTTCAATAGCACTATCTGGTTTTCAGGCAAGCTGAATTTTTATCACACCTATACCTCGCATTTGCTGACCTCATTGCGTGAAGATGCCAATGGCAATCTTGCGCAAGATGGTTGGGAGCGCAGAAACGGAGTTGAAATTGAAAGCTTTATGCAATATCGCGGGTGGTATCTGCGTAGTGCGTATTCCAGAATCAATGGCGGGATTAATACCGGGCTGGTCAATGCGCCGCTGTATACCGCGCCAGGCAATGCCTTCAATGTGCAGCTGGGCGCTGTGCTCTCAGAGGCGGTCGATCTGAACCTCAGTTACCGCAAGGTTTCTGACCGGGATATCCTGTTAAGTGGGGATGGCACCACCGCCAGCCCTTATCGGTTTGGGACGCAGGACGGCTATGCAATGTGGAATGCAGGTGCCCGTTGGCAGGCGAGCAAACATGTGACGTTACGACTGATCGGTGAAAATCTCAAAAATACGCTGTATCGCCTGGATGGCACCATGGGCGGCCTGGGTATGTACGGCCCTGGCCGGAATGTGAAATTTCAGGTTGAGCTGACCTACTAGCCAAGATGGGACATTGGCGGTTGACGACCGCTGCTAGAGTGGGCCCAAATCGTCATCGCCCAGCAGATGCAGCTTGTTTTTGTGACGCAAGGTTTGACGCTCGTTCAAGCGTTTTTGTGCGGGGCTCGGGAAGTCGGTAAAGCTGATCAGGTTACGCTCAATCAAAATGCCAATCAGGTCTTCGAGCACGCGTGCGAGCTGAATGTCACTCTCACGGAAGGTGTGGTGCCTTTTGAGTTCGTCATCCAGAAAACACAAATACTCTGTGTCGGTATTATCTATTTCCACCCAGTCCGCAGCCACTTGCGTATCCGGGCTGGCCGCAATAATCGCACCTTGGTTATTTTTTAAGACGTAGGCCATCAGGTGTCATTCCTTGTCACTTGGCAGTGTATTTTGATTAAATGGTGTAAACAAAAGCAATAACCATGCCTCGCGCTTGCGATCTCAACCCGGGTTAAAGCGCACCCGTGATGATGCCGCCGCCCAGACAGACGTTGCTTTCGTAAACGACCACACTTTGCCCTGGTGTGATGGCCCATTGATGCTGACCAAAGCGAATAGTTGCTTCTTCTGCATTCACCGCATCGACCTCGCAAGGCGCATCCGGCTGGCGATAACGGGTTTTCGCCGCATATACCCAGTTGGTACGCGGCTCTTCGCCACTAATCCAGTGCAGTTGTCCCGCTTTCAGCCCGTCGGATTTCAGAAGCGGGTGATCATGGCCTTGTACCACAATCAGCTCGTTATCGGCCATGTGCTTGGCGGCGACAAACCACGGCTCGCCATTGCTTTCACGGCTACCGCCTATCTTGAGCCCCTGGCGCTGACCAATGGTGTAATACATCAAGCCTTCATGCTCGCCAACCACTTTGCCTTCGGGCGTACGCATCACGCCAGGATGACGCGGCAGGTAGCGCTGTAAAAACTCCTGAAACGGCCGCTCGCCAATAAAGCAGATACCAGTTGAATCCTTTTTCTCGGCATTGGCCAGGCCATGTTCACGCGCGATTTCGCGTACTTCACGCTTGAGGTATTTGCCTAACGGAAACAGCGTTTTTGACAACTGCGCCTGATTGAGGCGTGACAAAAAGTAACTCTGGTCTTTGCTGCCATCATCGGCTTTAAGCAGTTGAAAATTGCCTGGCTGGATCGGGTTTTCACGCACTTGTGCATAATGTCCCGTGGCGATTAAGTCTGCGCCCATCCCCATGGCATGGTCCAAAAACGCCTTGAACTTGATCTCGGCGTTACACAAAATATCCGGGTTGGGCGTGCGGCCCGCCTGATATTCCTGTAAAAAGTTAGCGAACACTCGCTCTTTGTACTCGGCGCTAAAATTCACGGTTTCAATGTCAATGCCAATTCTATCGGCCGCAGAAACCGCATCAATCAGGTCCTGGCGAGAAGAGCAATACTCATCCGTATCATCGTCTTCCCAGTTCTTCATGAATAAACCGGTGACCTCATAGCCTTGCTGTTTCAACAACAAAGCGGTCACGGAAGAATCAACACCGCCGGATAACCCGACGATCACATGTGGCTTACTCATAATGCTTGGCCCAAATGCTTCAAAATGTCTAAAGAATAACGTTTGCCGGCGAGGTAGTCTTGCACGCACAACAATACTTGCGGGCTACGCATCAACTCGCCTTCAGCCGCAATCTCGGCTTCGGTTTTCCACACTGTGCGAATAATGCCTTCATCCAAGGCCTGCTCTGGATAATGCGCACCCAATTTGCCACTAAAGGCAAAACGCAAGTAGGTAATGCCGTTGAGCGGATGCTGCCAGTGGTAAATGCCTACCAAAGCCTCAGGCGTGAAATCATAAGCCGTCTCTTCCAGCGTCTCACGAATCGCCGCGGCAATAATGGTCTCGTTTTCTTCCAGATGCCCGGCGGGCTGGTTAAAGCGATTGCCTCTGTCCGTGGTTTCTTCCACTAACAGAAACTTGCCATCTTGCTCTATGATGGCCGCAACGGTGACGTTAGGCTTCCATTGATGCGACGATTTGGAGGGTTGCAGAACAGAAGAATTCAAGATGTGCTGGTTTCGTTAAAAAACGCTATTTTACCGCTATGTGATTGATTGAGGAATTATTTGAGAGAAAGTTAATGAGTTGATATTACATATCAAAAATCGGCTCTGTAGTAGCCGACCAGCCATCGGTGCAAATCCCGTCAAGTTCTTCTTCTGGGATGTGTTTGCAAAATATGTCTTTTAGGTCTTTAACTGATTTTAGTACATGTTTTGCTGTGTTTTTACTGACTAAATTTTCAAGTACTGATTCTGGACAATTAATGTCATGAGTCCCTTTTTTCGCATGACCAACCTTGCTGAATTGTTTGATGGGTTCGGGTTTTGCATGGGCAATTTTGTTTCTAAATTTAATAAGCCACTGTATTGTTTTCCAAGGCTCATTTCGAATTTGATAAGGAATTGCCAATTTTTTTGCTATTCGCTCCAGTTTTATTATTGGCTTACAATCCTCAAAATCCTCCCAGGCATGGCCTTGCCATAGACGATGACCTACTGCATTTGCTAGTGCTTCTACTGCCAAAGCGGAGAAAGTCATACTAATTAAGGCTTCATTAAACCATCCTGTCTTCTTTTGTTGAGCCAACTCCATTTGAATTGACGCAATCTCCAGAAAAGTATGATGTGCAGAGTAGTTACGAGTAATTTCTCTTTTATAAAGCTGCGGTTTAGTCATTTTTTTGCCAAAATAAAGCCCTGTAGGAATCGTAATTTCTTGCAAACGCGATTTCAATCACAAACTTTAATTCGGGGTACTGCATGCGGGTATACCACCTACCGATTTATCCAAACAACTTCGGAAACAAACCCTCTAATCCATGCGCAATAAACTCCACCGACATCGCCGCCAAAATCAAGCCCATTAAGCGGGTGACGATATTAATCCCGATCTTGCCCAGGTAGTGGGTAATGCCATCAGCCAGTTGTAACAATCCCCAGATAAATAATGAGATCAAGGCAATTGGTAACATCAGGCTCAGGTGCCCCCAAAAGCCGGGATGTTGCTGGGCGGTGAGGATCATGCTGGAAATGGCGCCGGGGCCAGCCAATAGCGGGATGCTGAGTGGGACGATGGCGATGACTTCACGTTCGCTTAAGTCTTGCGCTTCTTCAGGGGTTTGGCGTGTGGCGCTTTGTTTGCCGTGCATCATGGAGATGGAGATCAGTAACAGCAAAATACCGCCGCCGACCTGAAAGGAGGGGATGGTAATGCCAAAAAAGTCCAGAATCAGGTCACCAAAAAAGGCTGAGACACCCAGCACAATCATGACGGTGATGGCGACAGTGCGGGCGGTGCGTGAGCGCTCCGCTTTGCTCCAGCCACTGGTGGCGCTGATGAAAATCGGCAGGCAACCGATGGGGTTGACGATGGCGATGAGGGCGATGGCCACTTTAATCAGGTATGCGTATTCGGTCATGCTTTTTCAGACTCCCAAGTGCGGCTGGTGGCGTTGAGCAGGGGCTTATGCCGGACGTTTATCGAAAAATGTGATCGGCTGCGGCGGCGGGATTTGCAAAATATGTTTTCGCACTTTGCCCATTACATGCATTTCGCACGGTTTGCAGTCGAATTTAAGGGTGTATCTGTCATTGCCGCTGATCAGTGTCATTGGCTCAGCCGTCACCGTGCCTTGTACACCGATGACGCCTTTGGCTTCTTTGGGGCACAGGCCATGGCTAAAGCGCAGGCAGTGCTTGGTGATCATCACCGGCACTTCGTCTAGCGTTTCATTCGCTTCATACGCACTGGCGATGAGTTTGACGCCGTGCTTGTGGTAAAAATCGCGTGCTTTCTGGTTATAGACGTTAGCCAAATAACTCAGACTGTCTTGCGGGTAAAGTGCAGGTGGCTCGGCCGCTGTTCTTAATGCCGGGCGTTCGTAGCCCAAGGTGCGGACGGCTTGTAATTGGTCGATGGCTTCACGGCGTAGCTGGTTGACCACAGAGGCGGGTATGAACCAGAACTGGGTCAATTCCAGGCCAATGTCATTGGCGACGAAGTCGGTATTCCCCAGTTTGGAGAGGTTTTCACGCAGGGAGGCGGCGGCTTTTTCTGCATCGTTGGCAGGCTGTTTTTCGGCCGCACATTGCGCGGTGGCGCTAAAGTCTTGTTCATCGGTGAGGGTCAGTGCAAAGCCGTCACGGGTTTCATACAGCACAGCATCCAGGGCGATTTTGCGTGTTGCAGACTCTTTTTCCAGCAGGCGCATAAAAGCATGATCGCGGTTGCGGTATAGCTGCGTGTTGTTGCGGATATCAGTCGGCATTTCATTGGGAAACAGCCGTTGCGTGTATTTGTCTATTGCTTGTACTGTATTCACGCGCAGCCCGACGAGCTCTTTGTGGACGTCAAAAAAACAGACGCCGTCACCGTTATGCAGTTCGATTTCGGTTGCCACATCAATAAAGTCTTTGCCGACTTTACGCACTTTGCCCAGTTCTTCCCCGGCAAATTTTGGCGTATCAAAGGCACCAATATCGGCCTGTCTGCCGTTGGCAAAATAATCGGTGGCACTGCGATTAAAGGTTTTTTCCGGTTGCGGGGTGAAGGTGTACGTCGCATGTCCGGCCGAAGATTTGCTGTATTCCGGCATCTCTTCCAGAATCTCGTCCAGCAATTGCCGATAATGCGCGGTGGCGTTTTTCACATAAGGCAGGTCTTTGTAGCGGCCCTCAATTTTAAAGCTGCTGACGCCTGCTGCAATCAAGGCGCGCAGGTTAGCGCTCTGGTCGTTGTCTTTCATCGACAAATAATGCTTGTCTTTGCCGATGATGCGGCCTTTCTGGTCCTCCAGCGTGTAGGGCAAACGGCACTCTTGTGAGCACTCACCGCGGTTGGCGCTGCGTCCGGTATGCGCGTGGCTAATAAAGCACTGGCCACTAAATGCCACGCACAGGGCGCCGTGGATAAAGTACTCCAGGTTGGTGGTGGTCGCATCGGCAATTTTCTTTACCGTAGCAATATCCAGTTCGCGCGCCAGCACCAGCTGGCTAAAGCCGACCTGGTCTAAAAATTGTGCTTTTTCGACGGTACGGATATCGGTTTGCGTACTGGCATGCAGCTGGATAGGCGGCAAGTCCATCTCCAGCAAGCCCATGTCCTGCACGATCAATGCATCGACGCCACAGTCATACAATTGATGCACCAGCTGGCGCACGCCTTCAAGCTCGTTGTCATGAAAAATCGTATTGAGCGCGACAAACACCTCGGCATGAAAGCGATGTGCATGCTGCACCAGTCGAGCAATGTCTGCCACCGTATTTGGGGCTTTGGCGCGGGCACCAAATGCCGGGCCACCGATATACACGGCGTCAGCGCCATGGTTAATCGCTTCGATACCGAAATCGGCATTTTTGGCCGGGGCGAGCAGTTCGAGATGTTTGCGGGTTTTTTGCATGGATAATGCATATAAATCAATAAGATGCGCACTATAGCACAAAGCAGCATTTGACAGGCAAAGGTTGCGGTGTTACTTTGGTAACACTTTTTCGGTTTGAGGGAAAAATCATGGCAACCACCAGCTTAAAGTTACCCGATAGTTTAAAAGATCGGGTGAGTAACTTAGTGTCAAACACAGACAAAACTGCTCACGCATTTATGGTAGAAGCCATTGCAGAAAAGGCCGCACGTGAAGAGCAAGAACGCGCATTTATGGCACGGGCTGAGGCATCTTTACAGCATTATCGTGAAACTGGTATTTCTTATGCGGCTGAGGACGTACATGCGTATGTACGAGCAAAGTTGAATGGCCAGCCTCTGCCCGACTTGATTCCAGTAAAAGATAAAAAATGAGCCAGCAACTCTGCCGAGTGGAATATGCGCTTGATGCGCGAGAAGATTTGATTCGGCTCAGCATGTTTCATCAAGATCATCTCGAGTTAGCGAATCACATTTTGTTTGTGATCAGTGATGGGATTGATTTGTTAAAAAAGCATCCTTTAGTTGGCAGGCAGCTACCAAACGGTTTAAGAGAGTTAGTGATATCGCATGGCAGCACAGGCTATTTGGCGCGCTATCAATATGATGAGCTCGCAAATTTAGTGCTGGTGCTAGCGATTAAACACCAAAGAGAAGTGGATTACTATTGAACAACCCTGAGTTATTACAACGCTCCCTGCGTGCCGTCTGGCACCCTTGCACGCAAATGAAGCATCATGAGCGCTATCCTCTGGTGCCGATTGCGCGTGGCGAAGGGGCCTGGTTGTTCGATAGTGAAGGCAAGGGTTACCTCGACGCCGTCAGCAGTTGGTGGGTCAATTTATTTGGTCATAACCAGCCCGTCATCAAAGAGGCCATTAAGTCCCAGCTTGATCAGTTAGAGCATGTGATGCTGGCAGGGTTTACGCACGAACCCGTGGTGAAGTTATCGGAAAAACTTTCTACGCTGACGGGATTGGGTCACGCGTTCTACGGTTCAGATGGTGCCAGTGCCACCGAGATCGCACTCAAGATGAGCTTTCATTACTGGCGCAATGTTGACCAGCCGCAGAAAACTCAATTTATCAGTTTGCAAAACAGTTACCACGGTGAAACCTTGGGTGCACTGAGCGTCACCGATGTCGCCATTTTTAAAGACACGTATGCACCACTAATTTTGCAGTCGGCACAAATGCCTAGTCCGGATAGCCGACTGGCGGAGCCTGGTGAAACGGAAGAGGCATATGCCTTGCGTTGTGCTGAGGCGCTGGAAGCTTATGTGGCCGAGCATCATGCCGTACTGGCCGCGTTTATTATCGAGCCCTTGGTGCAAGGCGCAGCAGGTATGGCGATGTATCACCCGGTATATTTGCAGCGGGCGCGTGAAATTTGTAGTCGTTATCAGGTGCATTTAATTGCCGATGAAATTGCTGTCGGTTTTGGCCGCACTGGTACGCTGTTTGCCTGCGAACAGGCGGGTGAAAAAGTGAGTGAGATTGCTGATTTTATTTGCCTGTCTAAAGGCATCACCGGCGGTTACTTACCTTTGTCCGTGGTGTTGACCACCGATGATGTGTATGGGGCGTTCTATCATGACCAGACCGTCAAAGGCTTTTTACATAGCCATAGTTATACCGGTAATCCGCTGGCTTGTAGTGCCGCGTTGGCCACATTGGCGCTGTTTGAAGCTTCGGATGTGCTGGGGCAAAACCGTGAGACAGCGCAGACTTTGCTGAGCGCCGTTGAGCACTATGATTTTGAAATGCAGCATGTTCGCCAGCGCGGCATGATTACGGCTTTTGAGGTCGTGACGCAAAACCCGCAGTTCGCGCGGGATTGTTATGCCGCGGCCTTGAAGCATGGCCTGCTGTTGCGGCCAATCGGCAATACCGTGTACTGGATGCCACCCTATTGCCTGACGCAATCAGATCAGCAGCATCTGGTGGAAGCTACACGGGCAGCGGTGATGGAGAGCATGTAATGCGCTGGTGGCTACTGTTTGCCAGTCTGTGGCCGGCGCTGGTGCAGGCGGCCTTGCCCGCCAGTTTGCAAGACGCACTCGCCAAAGCGCAGCTGCCGCTTGAGAGTGTAGCAATTGTTGTACAGCCGGTGGAAGGCGGGCCGCCTTTGATCAGCCATCATGCGTCCAAAGCCATGAATCCCGCCAGCGTCATGAAGCTGGTCACCACCTATGCTGCGCTAGAGGCGCTGACGCCTGCCTATCGCTGGAAAACCGAAGTCTATCGCAATGGGCCGCTCAATCAAGGCGTGCTTGAGGGTGATTTGATCATCAAAGGCGCAGGTGACCCGGCACTCAATGTTGCAGAGTTCTGGCGCTTGTTGCAACAAATACAGCAACAAGGCGTGCGCCAGATCAAAGGCAATCTGCTACTCGATTTAACCCTATATGCGCCTGAAGTCAGCCAACGGCCCGTGCTGGATGATGAACCTTGGCGCGCCTACAACGCCAACCCCAGTGCGCTATTGCTCAATGGCCGCAATACCAGCTTCCGTTTTTCGGTCAGCAGTCAGGCGAATAAGCCCGCCGTGCTCATCGCGCAAGAATTTGAGTTGCCGAATATCCATATCATCAACACCATGCAAGCGCGCAAAGGGGCCTGCAATGACTGGCGCAGTGACTTGCATTACAGCGTCACCCCGCAGCCGGATGGGGTCACCGTGGCCTTTAGTGGCACACTGCCCGAGCAGTGTGATGAGCGCTACCTTGAGTTGAGTGTGCTGTCTGATACGCAATATGTGTATGCCACGTTTAAAAAACTGTGGGCGCAATTGGGCGGGCAGTTTAACGGACAATTGGCACTGGCTCCGGTCACGGATGCGGCGATCCCGCTCACGACCTGGTCATCGCCACCGCTGGATTCGGTGGTGCGCGACATCAATAAGTGGAGCAACAATGTCATGGCGCGCCAGGTGATGCTGACGATTGCGCAAGATGCCGGGTTTACGCCCGCGGATGAAGCCGGAGCTGCTTTGGCACTCAAGCAGGTTTTGCGTCAGCGTGGTTTGGTTTTTTCTGAGCTGGTGCTTGAAAATGGGTCTGGGTTATCGCGCAATGAACGTATCAGTGCGGAACATTTGGCGCAGTTGCTCATCACAGCCTATCAGCGCCCGGTGATGCCGGTGTTTATGGCTTCTTTGCCTATCTTAGGCATGGATGGCACCACCAAAAAGCGACTGGCCGATAGCACGAGCAAAGGCATGGCTTATCTCAAAACCGGCTCGCTTGAGGGCGTGAGCAGTCTGGCTGGCTATGTGCAGGATCAGGCGGGCAAGCGCTATGTGCTGGTGATCGTCGCTAACCATGCGCGGGCATCGGCCGTGCGTGCGGTGCAGGATCTGTTATTAAAACAACTGATAGAAGGTTATTGAACCCAGATTTTCCATTAGGCGATTTTCAATCTACTTGAATGCCAACTTGTCCATTTTGCGTCTTTTTTGCGTAAATTTTCGGCCAATAGAATGACTATTACCCTCAAATTTCCGTAAAAAATCCATCAAACTGTCCTTCGTTGTCATTTCAAGTCCTAATAGAAAATCTGGGTTGAACAACACACTAAAGAATTTGTGGATAAAAGCGCGTAAAATGACGGACGTTTTCTGGGAGCAAATACATGAAATCTGGAATGAAATTAATCGGTTGCAGTTTGTTGATGCTGTTGACCATGACGGGTTGCCAGGCGCAATCTAACTCTGCGAATACAAAGGAAGCTACGCAAATGTCTGCCAAGGTGACTGAATTACAAAAAATTGATACGGTGGTAGGCACTGGTCGCGAGGCTGAAGTTGGTTTTAATGTCACTGTGCATTACACCGGTTGGCTCTATGACGCCAACAAAGCCGATCATAAAGGCCAGAAATTCGATAGCAGCCTGGATCGCAATTCGCCGTTTAACTTTTTTCTTGGTGGTGGCCAAGTGATTGAAGGTTGGGATACGGGGGTGCAGGGCATGAAAGTGGGCGGCAAGCGCACCTTGATTATCCCTTCTGAGATGGGCTACGGTGCCCGTGGTGCAGGTGGTGTGATTCCGCCGAATGCGCCGTTGGTGTTTGATGTTGAGTTGCTGGGCGTGAAATAAATAATACCCGTGTCGGTGTCATACGTTTTTATCCTTGTGAAATGAGAGTTTAGATGCAAGTCCAGGTGAAGTGGATAGATGGGGTCAGTTTTGTCGGGGAGTCTGAAACAGGCCATGCCGTGGTACTCGATGGTGCGCCAGAAAATGGTGGCCGTAATATTGGCATGCGTCCCATGGAGATGTTGCTGATCGGGATGGGCGCATGCACTTCATTTGACGTGGTGACGATCCTGAAGAAAGCCCGTCAGCCCATTGTGGATTGTGTCGCGCAGATTCAGGCAGAGCGTGCTGATATGGTGCCCAAGGTGTTTACCAAAATTCATGTGCATTTTGTGGTGACGGGTGAAGGCCTGAATGCGTCCCAAGTGGAGCGTGCGGTAAAACTGTCTGCCGAAAAATATTGCTCGGCCAGCATCATGCTGCAAAAAGCCTGCGAGATCACGCACGGCTTCGAAATCAAGGCGCCGACCTTTGAGTAATCTACGCATGATGACACTGGCTGACATGATCAATCAACGGAGCGTGGCATGAGTATTCCAAAAGGCATGATAGGCATTCGTCACGTCGCGCTGTTTATCAAGGAGCTGGAGTCAGCCGTGGATTTTTACACGCGGGTGGTGGGCATGCAAATCGAGTGGCAGCCCGATCCTGACAATGTGTATTTGACCAATCATGGCGATGTGTTTGCCTTGCACCGCGTCAGTTATACACCGGACCCTATGCAACGGTTGGATCATATTGGCTTTGTGCTGACAGATGCGCAGGCGGTGGATGACTGGTATGCGCATATGGTGGCGCATGATGTGCGCATTACAGAAGCGCCAAAAAGCCATCGGGACGGCTCTCGTGGCTTTTACTGCCTCGACAGTGTCGGCCATTTGCTCGAGTTTATCTATCACCCGCCCATCGTCCGGCATCTCGCGGCGATTGCGTGACTGGACATTAAAAAAGCCTCTAGTGTTAGAGGCTTTTTTGTTTGGAGCTACTCGGTAATGAGCTTGATATTGAGCGTTAGCTCTTTATCTAACACATTGAGCAAGCGGTCGATATTGGGATGCTTGCCTGGATGATCTTCCGCATCCTCGGTATGTTCGGCGTATAAGGCCAATCCCTCTACCGCTGCATCGGTGTTAATTTCACCAAAGACTTTGAACAGATGATGGTAAATCTTGATGGAGCCTTGGGTGCCAGGTTTGTTCTCGATGATCCCGGCAGGCTGATTGCTTTCATCATACAGTTCAATGCGTTTAACGTGATCCGCACTGTCCAGCATCAGAAGATTGTCACTAAATTTTTGCATGGTTGACTCTAGGTTACTACAAATCATTACAAGTGATACGCGGTGCGCGTCATCACTTTTGAAGCCAGCCGCATGGCCAGTTTGACTGGTGCTGGCAACCTGGCGCCGCCCAGTTGCTCTGCGGTATGTGCATGGTGCTCTTCGTCTTCTTTCATTTGCGCCACAATCGCTTTGGATGCGGTATCGTGAGCCGGGAGCTGTTGCAGGTGACTTTGCAAATGCGCAGAAACTTGATGTTCTGTTTCCGCCAGAAAGCCCAGATTCCACTTGTCGCCAAGCAGGCCGGCTGTGATACCCATGCCAAAACTGGCACCGTACCAGAGCGGGTTGAGCAGACTCTTGCGCCCCCCCAACTCTTGAATCCGTTGTTCGCACCAGGCAAGATGATCCACCTCTTCACGAGACGCTTGTTTAAGCGCTTCTACATTGGCCGGATCACGTGAAACCAGGGCTTGGCCACTGTACAAGGCCTGTGCGCAGACTTCGCCAACATGATTGATGCGCATGAGTGCCGCAGCATGTTTGCGTTCACGGTCACTTAACGTGTCGGGGGTGGTTTCCGCGGGTGGGTAAGGGCGGCTGGAGACTGCCGGGCTGAACACCGTACGCAAACCCATATCCATGACGGCGATGGCTTTGTCTAGTGTCAGCGGCGGCAAGTTCAGCATAGTGGTGTCTCAAGTAAGGCCTGTTCACACCTGCGGGTGCAAACAGGCAGAACATTATGGTTTGGTTGCGCTTACTTTAGCAGGTTCTGGCGCTTTTTGAACAGGCAAGCCTTTGAGTAAGTTCATAGCCTGAACAAACTGGAAGTCATCCTGAGTGGCTGGCTCAATCGGGCCACGTGTTTCAGCATGTTTTTCTTCCTTCAGTTTTTCGGCAGCGGCCCGTGATTTTGCCTCGTCAACGGATTTGCTGTCAGTCGCATTCTTGCCATCGGTCGGGTTGGACAAGTGACGCTTCAAGTCTGCTTCATGCAGGCTCAGGCTAGGATCGGAACCATCATCCACCGTCACGTCCGGCACAATGCCCTTGGCTTGAATCGAACGGCCGTTTGGCGTGAAATAGCGCGCTGTGGTCAGTTTGATTGCGCTGCCATTGTTCATTGGCAATATGGTTTGCACAGAGCCCTTGCCAAAGCTTTGGATGCCCATAATGGTTGCGCGTTTGTGGTCTTGCAACGCCCCAGCCACAATCTCTGAAGCAGAGGCTGAGCCGGCATTGATCAGCACGACGATAGGCACCGATTTAAACTCTTCTGGCAAATCTTTAAGGTAATCAGACTTGCCGCGACGCGCATAATCCAGAGGAGTTGCATTCAGGCGCATCTTGGAGTCTGCGACACGACCTTCTGTGTACACAACCAGGTCATCCTTGGGCAGGAACGCGGCAGAGACGCCTACGGCCGCATCCAGCAAACCGCCTGGGTTGTTACGCAGGTCGAGCACCAAGCCTTTGAGCGGACCTTTATTTTCTGCACGCAAGTTTTTGAGCGCTCTGGCCAAATCTTCACCAGTGCGTTCCTGGAACTGGGTGATGCGAACATAGCCGTAACCTTGTTCAATCCATTTGTTCTTCACGCTTTGTGACTTGATAATGGCGCGTGTCAGGGTGAAGGTCAGCGGTTTGTCCTCGCCTTTACGAATCACGGTCAATGTGATTTTTGTGTCTGGAACGCCACGCATGCGTTTAACCGCATCATTCAGCGTCATGCCACGTACTTGGGCATCATCCAGTTTCATGATCAGGTCACCAGACTTGAGACCTGCTTTATAAGCCGGGCTATCTTCAATTGGCGTAACTACTTTGACCAAGCCGTCTTCCATGGCGACTTCAATCCCCAGTCCGCCAAACTCACCTTGCGTGCCTGCTTGCAGCTCTTTGTAAGCATCGGCATCCATAAAGGTTGAGTGAGGGTCCAGGCCTTGCAGCATGCCGGATAAAGCTTCGTTGATCAGCTTCTTGTCTTCTACAGGCTCAACGTAATCAGATTTTACTTTGGCAAAGACTTCGGCGAAGACGCGTAATTCATCAATAGGTAATTGAGAGACTGAGGTCCGGTCTGCCCATGCAGAAATATTGATACTGACCAGAATCCCTACAAATACGCCTGCACCCAGCAAGCCGAACTTTTCTAATTTGGAACGCATACCATGCCTTGTGTGATCAAATAAGCGAAGAATATTACTTTATTCAGAATCAGGATGCATCAGTTGATGTCAGCCTGTTGCAGAGAGTAGATAGAACGCTGTTAAGTTCATTTTCCGCTATTTCAATAAAATTGACTATACTCTTCTAGCAAATAATTGTTTAGAGAAAAACATGCAAAAGCCTATCGTAGAAATCGAGTTTTGTACACAGTGCCGATGGTTGTTACGGGCTGCCTGGCTGGCGCAGGAGCTGTTAACCACGTTTGATGGCGATTTGAAGTCAGTCAATCTCGTCCCTGGAACGGGCGGTATTTTGGAGGTGCGCTGTGATGGTGTGGTGATTTTTTCACGCAAAGCCGCAGGGCGCTTTCCAGAAGCCAAGGAGTTGAAACAGCTGATCCGTGATGTGATTGATCCCGAGCGTTCGCTCGGGCACAGCGATACGCCCGTCAGTCCTTAAGCGGGCTTGAGCGAGACTGGTCGTCATCCTGAAGAGGTGATGACGTTTATTGAGACGCTTCTACCTCAAGTCGCTTGGCACCGTTATAGCGCGATTTCCAATAGCGCTCATCCATGTTTTCAATGCGTACCTTTGCCCCCGCGCGTGGCGCGTGGATAAACTGGTTATTGCCGACATAAATGCCCACATGCGAAAACGCAGATTTAAGGGTGTTGAAAAAGACCAGATCGCCCGGTTGCAATTCCTCACGTTTGACGGTGTTGCCCATTTCGCTAATGGTACGGGCTGAAGGGGGGAGCGCAATCTGCGCAGCGTTCATGAACACATACTGTACAAAGCCGCTGCAGTCAAAGCCTGTTTCAGGGCTGCGTCCGCCATATTTGTAATTGACCCCGGTCAGGCTTAAGGCGCGGATCATGATTTCCTCGACCTTTTCAGACCAGCTGCCAGAGACGCCGGACTGACTCTCCATCACCTGCGCTTGGGAGTAGCTGTAGGCGTTTTGCCAGCGCTTGTCATCCCCGGGCGCGGCAACGCTTTTGCACTGGCAGAGCAGTACACTCACGAGTAAGGCTGCCAGCCGGAAAATGGATTTATTCATCACAATCAAGGGCTTGTTATATTGAATTTGAAGCGGTTTAAAAAGTTTTACAGGCTAAACCATGCCATATTTTATATTGATATGCAAGTATTTGGCGCCTTTTGTACGTTGCTTGACTGACTGAAAGTCGCAAAAGTGCTGTCTGTTTTGGCGATGCTCATGGGATAATTACGCATGTCTTTAGCGCAGCAAGTCAGTTCGGCATTTTCAGAAAACGGGTCTTTGGCACAAGCCATGCCCGATTTCCGCAGCCGCCCGCAGCAACAGGAAATGGCGCTGGCCATCGCCGAAGCGATTGAGCAGCAACAGCAGTTGGTCGCCGAGGCTGGCACCGGCACCGGTAAAACCTATGCTTATCTGGTGCCTGCGCTGTTGTCGGGGGGCAAGGTCATTATTTCTACCGGCACCAAAACCCTGCAAGATCAGCTCTTTCAACGGGATTTGCCAGCGGTACGCGAAGCGCTCAAAGTGCCCGTGTCTGTTGCCATGCTCAAAGGGCGCGCCAACTATCTCTGCCATTATCACTTGCAACGTGCCAGCCAAGAAGGGCGCTTTCAGTCGCGCGAGGACGCACAATATATTCCTATCCTGCAAAGCTTTGCTGAACATAGCCAGACTGGCGACAAAGCAGAGTTGGTCGAAGTACCGGAACAAGCGACCGTTTGGCAACAAGTGACCTCCACCCGCGATAACTGTGTCGGCCAAGATTGCCAGTTTTACAAGCAATGTTTTGTCATGGAAGCACGCAAGCAGGCGCTGGCAGCTGATGTGGTCGTGGTCAACCATCATTTGTTTTTTGCTGATGTCATGTTGCGCGATGAGGGCGTGGCCGAGTTGTTACCCAGCGCCAATACCGTGGTGTTTGACGAGGCGCATCAATTGCCTGAGGTGGCTGGTCTCTTTTTTGGCGAGGATATCTCCACCTCACAGTTGATGGATCTGGCGCGGGACAGTCAGATGGCTTACTTGAGCCTGGCCAAGGATTGTGTTGCACTGAGTGAAGCGGTGCCGCCGTTGGAAAAGGCATGCCGAGATTTCAGGCTGGTGTTCCAGTTTGAAGGTTCGCGTATGCCGGCACAAAAGGCGCAAACCATGAAAAATTTTGATGAGGCTTTTCAGCGCATGCTGGAAACACTCGCCGCCCTGACCGCGGTACTAGAAACCCAAGCTGGTCGTGATCCGCTGCTGGAGAAGTGCTGGCAACGCGGTGAAGCATTGCTGGCCCTGTTGCAAGCCTGGTTGAAAGGCAATCACGCCAATCTTGTGCGCTGGGTCGAGGTATTTAGCCAAAGTGTACAGTTACATGCGACCCCCCTCAGTGTGGCGGATGGCTTTGGCAAGCAACTCAATGCGCAGCCGCGTGCCTGGATTTTTACCTCAGCCACGCTGGCCGTTAAAAGTGATTTTAGCCATTACCAGAGCCAGATGGGGCTGTTGGCGGCGCAAACCCGGCACTGGCAAAGTCCATTTGATTATGGTCAGCAAGCGTTACTTTACGTGCCTACAGGGATGCCTGAGCCCAATAGCAGCGCTTATGCTGCTGCGGTCGCTGCTGTGAGCTTGCCGGTGCTGCAAGCGAGCCGTGGCCGTGCTTTTGTACTGTGTACCTCGCTGAAGGCCATGCGCGAAGTGCATGCGCTGCTCAAAAATGCGTTTGAAGAACTTGGCCTCAATTACCCCCTGCTGATGCAAGGCGAGAGCAATCGCACCGAATTGCTGGACCGTTTCCGCAGTCACGGCAATGCCGTCCTCGTCGGCTCGCAAAGCTTTTGGGAGGGCGTGGATGTGCGCGGTGAGGCGCTGTCATGCGTCATCATCGACAAACTACCGTTCGCCCCGCCCGATGATCCGGTCCTGGCCGCCCGCATCGACAAAATGAACGCCGAAGGCAAGAATGCCTTTATGGAGTACCAGTTGCCCTATGCTGTGATTACCCTCAAGCAGGGCGCCGGGCGTTTGATTCGGGATGAGCAGGATGTCGGCGTATTGATGATTTGCGATCCGCGCTTGGTGGATAAACCTTATGGACGCCGTATCTGGCAAAGTCTGCCTCCATTCAAACGCACGCGTGTGCAACAAGAGGTGGAAGACTTCTTTGCAGTGATCAATGGGGTTTCTTGATTTGTGAGGATTGTGCGCCATGCTTGAGATTGCTGCTCACGAATATACCCTCACTGCCATTCGCGCCCAGGGCGCAGGCGGTCAAAACGTCAACAAAGTTTCGTCTGCCATCCATTTGCGGTTTGATATCCCAGCCTCCAGCCTCAGTGAGACCGTGAAAGCCCGCTTGCTCAGTCGCAAAGACCAGCGCATCAGTGCAGAAGGTGTGCTGGTAATCAAGGCGCAACAATACCGCACGCAAGAAGCGAATAAACGCGATGCGATTGCCCGGTTGCATGCGATTGTCGAAGCGGCAAGTCATGTGCACGCGGTACGCCATGCGACCCGGCCAACACTGGCTTCGAAAAAAAGACGGGTGACCGGAAAGTTGTTACGTGGAGTCGTTAAACAGGGCAGGGGCAAGGTGCTGGATGAGGTATAAACAAGACATGCCTTTGTTTGGCCGCTGTATGGGTTGAAAGCGTTTTTTGCGTGAGCAAAATAAAAAAGCCATCACAAAGCATGGGAAGGCGTGTGATGGCTTTTTTATTGTGACTGCCTCATTACCGATGAGGCAGTCAGCTAACTATTAGGATCTATAGTCGGCATTGATCTTTACATAGTCATAAGAAAAGTCGCAGGTCCATACAGTCGCATTCGCCGCGCCGCGATTCAATACCACACGCACCAGGATGTCACTTTCTTTCATGACTGCCGCGCCTTGTTCTTCGACATAGCTGGCTGCACGGCCGCCTTTTTCGGCAACCAAAACATCTCCCAGATAGAGTTGCATGGTGTTGACATCAAGGTCTTCGATACCTGCGTAGCCGATGGCGGCCAGAATCCGGCCCAGATTAGGGTCTGAGGCAAAAAAGGCTGTTTTGATCAACGGGGAGTGGGCAATCGCATAAGCAACTTTACGGCATTCCGCTTCATCTTTGCCTGCTTCAACCTGAATCGTCATGAATTTAGTGGCGCCTTCGCCATCACGCACAATCGCTTGTGCCAGTTCAATCGCAACGTCGGTCAGGGCGGTTTGCAAAGCCGCAAACTCAGGGCTTTGTTCTGTGATCATGGCATTGCCAGCCTTGCCGGTAGCCATCAGAATCAGGCTGTCGTTGGTGCTGGTATCGCCATCGACGGTGATGCAGTTAAACGATTTGTTCACAGCATGTTGAATGATGCTGTCAAGGGCTGATTGTGCGATGGCCGCATCGGTCGCGATATAACCGAGCATGGTTGCCATGTTGGGGTGGATCATGCCAGAGCCCTTGCTGATGCCAGTGATGGTGATCGGCTTGCCGTCTATGGTCAGTTGGCGGGAAGTGCCCTTGGCCACAATGTCGGTGGTCATGATCGCTTCGGCCGCATTTAACCAGTTATCTTCCTGCAAGTTGGCGACTGCATTCGGGATGCCACCTAACAAGCGGTCCATCGGCAGCGTCTCCAGAATCACGCCAGTCGAAAACGGCAGCACTTGTTCCGGGCTGATATTGAGCGCCTGCGCCACACCAATACAGCTGGCGAGTGCATCATCCAGCCCTTGCTGGCCTGTGCCTGCATTGGCACAGCCGGTATTCACCAACAGGGCGCGAATGCCTTTGTTGAGTGTCAGATGCGTTTTACACACCGTCACTGGCGCCGCACAAAACCGGTTCAGGGTAAACACCCCTGACACGCTGCTGCCTTCAGGCAGGGTCATTACTAGAATGTCTTTACGGTTGGGCTTCCGGACATGTGCCTGGGCAAAGCCAAGTTTGACGCCTTTGACAGGCAGTAGGGTCCCGGCAGCGGGAGCAGTCAGTTTAACGGGCATCCAAGTTCCTTCGTGATTGCTAATGAGTTGTTTTTAATCAGGCACGACGCCAGGTGGTGCCTTGAGGCGTATCTTCCAGAATCACGCCTGCTTCAGACAGGGCTTTGCGAATCCGGTCGGCCTCGGCATAGTTCTTGGCTGTTTTGGCGGCGATGCGTGCACTGATCATGCCTTCAATATCCAGGCTAGTGCTACCGGTGTCGCCTTGCATAAAGCTTTCCGGGTCACGTTGTAGCAAGCCGATAATCGCAGCCAATTGTTTTAGTAATGCGGCGGTGGTCGCAGATTTATCTTTATTGAGATCGTTGGCAAGTTCAAACAAGGCGGCAATCGCCTCTGGGGTGTTGAAGTCGTCATTCATGGCTGCCTGGAACTTGGCCGCTTGCGGTTGTTGCCAGTCGATCTCACATGCATCGACCTTAATCCCGCGCAAGGCCGTGTACAGGCGGGTCAGCGAGGCCTTGGCATCATCTAGGTGCTTGTCAGAGTAATTAAGCGGGCTGCGGTAATGGGCGCGCAGAATAAAGAAACGTACGACCTCTGGGTCATATTTTTCCAGCACTTCACGGATGGTGAAAAAGTTGCCCAGCGATTTGGACATTTTTTCGTCATCGACCCGCACAAAGCCATTGTGCATCCAGTAGTTGGCCATGGTGCAGTCGTGGGTGGCTTCGGATTGGGCAATTTCATTTTCATGGTGCGGGAACTGCAGATCCTGCCCGCCACCATGAATATCAAAGTGCTGGCCGAGATGGGCGGCACTCATGACCGAGCATTCAATATGCCAGCCGGGACGGCCATTGCCCCAAGGGGATTCCCAGTAAGGTTCGCCAGGTTTGACGGACTTCCACAACACAAAGTCCAGCGGGTCTTGTTTGAAGCTATCGACTTCAACGCGTTCACCCGCACGCAGGTCTTCCAGGCTTTTGCCGGAGAGCTTGCCGTAATCATTAAAGCTGCGCACTTTGTAAAACACATCACCATTTTGTGCCTGGTAAGCAAAGCCTTTGTCTATGAGTTTGCTGATCATGTCCAGCATGCCTTGCACATGTTCGGTTGCGCGTGGTTCAAGGTCAGGGCGCAAAATGCCAAGCTTGGCCGAGTCCTCGTCCATGGCGGTAATAAAACGCTGCGTCAGACTTTGGATGGTTTCATTGTTTTCGTTCGCACGCTTGATGATTTTGTCGTCAATATCGGTGATGTTGCGTACATATGTCACTTGATAGCCAGTGGCACGCAGCCAGCGCGCCACCATGTCAAACACCACCATGACGCGGGCATGTCCCAAGTGGCAAAAGTCATACACGGTCATGCCGCAGACGTACATATTTACCTGGTTGGGCTGAATCGGCTTGAAGTCTTGCTTGCTGCGTGTAAGGGTGTTGTAAAGTTTTAGCATGCGAATGAAATTGAAGAAGGATGGATGCGTGATAAAATTAGCAGAAATAGTCTGGTGTTTAATTGGTGTTAAGCAGGCAGGCTGCATGTTTTGCCTAAAACAGTCTACAAACAATCCCTTGCTTGATCAGCTTGTTGTGGTTGAGGCGACGCCAAACACAAAATGATGTGTAATTCGTCTGCATATTCACCTAATTTTGCACTGTCTCTAGTACAATCCGAGTATAACATACTGATAAAAATCAACGATTACCCAGGTAATAGCTCATGAACGCAACATTAAAAAAATATTTACTCGTGCTTGGCGTCTTTTTAAGCCAGGCGGCCTTCTCCGATACCGTGCTGGCCGGTCAAACCAATGTCGAGTTGCGCGAAATCAACCAGCTCTCTGAGCAGGGCAATCAGGCAGCAGCGCTGGATCGCGTGAATAACTATTTGGCAGCCAACCCGAAAAATGCCGAAGCCATGTTTATGCGTGGCGTGATTCTGGTCGAGCTGGGCAAGCGGGACGAAGCGATCAAGGCTTTTACCGAATTGACTGACAAATATCCTAGCCTGCCTGAGCCTTATAACAACCTGGCCGTGCTGTATGCGGATCAGGGGCAATATGACAAAGCGAGAAAAGCGCTGGAGTCTGCCATCAAAACGCATCCAAGTTATGCCACGGCCCATGAGAATCTGGGCGATATTTATGCACGTCTGGCCTCTGAGGCTTATGACAAGGCGCTCAAGCTGGATACTTCAAATAGCCGTGCGCAGAATAAGCTGGCCATGATTACGGATCTGTTCGGCGGAAAGCGTGCGCAAGCGCGTCCAGCGACAGCTGTACCACCTGCCGCGAGCGTATCGCCTACGCCGCCCACCAATAATGCGGCTGTGAATCCACCGGCAGCGGTGACGCCACCGGCTGCGACCGCCCCTGTGACCAATAATTCTCCCGTGACAGAGACTAAAAAACCGGTCGTCACTGAAGTAAAACCGCAGGAGATCAAGCCGGCTGAGCCAAAACCAGTAGAGTCCAAGGTCGCTGAGTCCAAGCCAACAGAGTCTAAATCTGCCGACAGTAAATCGTCGGCACAACTCGAGCGCGGAGTGTTGGATGCGGTAAACGCCTGGGCGGATGCTTGGGAGGCACAAAATGTAGAGCGCTATCTGAACAGCTATGCCAAAGATTTTAAAACACCCGCAGGTGAGCCGCGCAAACAGTGGGAATCCACGCGTCGTGATCGCGTGAGCCGGCCAAGTAAAATTTCGGTCAAGTTGAGCAATATCGATGTCAGGATGGAGGGCGACAGCAAGGCAAAAGTCACCTTCCGTCAGGCCTATAAAGCAACCGGCCTGGATGCGAACTCAAACAAAACACTCAATATGGTCAAAGAAGGTGGTCGCTGGTTGATTCAGCAAGAGCGTGTAGGCAAGTTTTAAATTGGCGCACTTGCCTCTGGGGGCCTCTTGCATGATGCATGCTGGTGTTCTTGAGGCGGGTCACACCAAAGCCGCACTGCGGCGCCTGGGGCCTGAGCACACGGGTTTTTACTGAAACAATTGTATAATCATGGTATGAGTCGGTTGAGAAAGTACTGTTGTATTGCGTTTGTCAGCGCTGCGCTTTTGCCCTGGAATGCAACTGCGGTTAACCATGAGGCGTTAACCGCCAGGTTGTTCATGCAAAGCAAAAACACCAATGCGGTAGAGCGCATGTTGGTGCAGACTTTGCAGTCTATCAAAGAAGGTCATTTGCAACAGGCGCTGGATTATGTCGATCAGTTACTCGCCATCTCTCCCAATTTTGCACTGGCGCACTTGATTCATGGCGATCTCTTATCCGCCAAAGCCAGAATCCTGCATGGCTTTGGCGATGCGCATGTCGCCGATGTCAGCCGTATCCAGGACTTCAAAGAAGAAGCCGAGATTCGGATTCGTAATTACTTTGACCGCAATCGTGGCTTGACCCAACCCAATCTGCTGGTTGAGTTGTCCGAAAAACAAAGCCATGTCCTGTTTGTCGATACCGCACGCTCCCGTGTCTATGTCTACGAAAAAGGCAATGACAATGAGCTCAAGTACATGGCTGACTACTATGTCACGATAGGAAAAAATGGCATCGGCAAAAAAGACCAGGGCGACAAACGCACACCTATTGGTGTGTATTTTGCCTCGCGCAAACTGAACCGTCCCTTACCAGATTTGTATGGCGATGCGGCTTATCCGCTCAACTACCCGAACGAAATAGATAGCTACGAGCGTAAAACAGGCTCGGGGATCTGGATTCATGGCACGCCACGCGATACCTACAGCCGTCCGCCAAGGGCCAGCGATGGCTGTGTTGTGTTGTCCAATCCTGACATGCAAGCGTTGCAAGGTATTTTGCAAGCTGGCAATACGCCCGTGGTAATCGGGGTGGATTTTCAATGGGTGACACCCGAGTCCGCCCGCCAGCAAGATCGTGCCAAGGCTGATCTCAAACAGGCAATCGAGCGCTGGCGTAAAGACTGGATGGCGCAAAATACAGAGGCTTATCTGTCGCACTACACGCCTGACTTCTTTTACTCTGATGGTGATTTGTCTAAATGGGCCAGTTACAAACGCCAGATTCAAGCGTCCAAGCCCAAGGTCAATATCAATTTGTCTGATGTCAGTATGTTCACCTATCCGAACGCCAAGCGCAATATGGTGGTCGTAGACTTTGAGCAGGAATATATTAGCGCTGCGCTCAGGAATGTCATGAAAAAACGGCAGTACTGGGTGCAGGAAAACGGTGAATGGAAAATTCTTTACGAAGGATCAGCTTAATGCGTGTGTGGTCAAAATTAGTAGGTGTGTGCTTGATGTTGGCTGTGAATCTGGCCATTGCAGCAACGCAGGTCATGTTTGAAACCAATCAGGGTAATTTTACGGTAGAGGTTTATCGTGACAAGGCACCTAAAACCGTGGATAACTTTTTGCAGTATGTGAAAGACGGTTTTTACAGCAATACCATTTTTCATCGTGTGATTGGCCGTTTCATGATTCAGGGCGGAGGCTTTGACCGTGACCTCAACGAAAAACCGACCCGCGCGCCCGTCGTCAATGAGGCGGCTAATGGGTTGATCAACCAGACTGGCACGATTGCCATGGCCCGTACACCAGACCCTAACTCGGCCACCGCCCAGTTTTTCATCAATGTTGCAGATAACCAGTTTTTGGATTACACCAGCCCGGAACCAGACCGTATCGGCTACTGTGTCTTCGGCAAAGTGGTGTCTGGCATGGATGTGGTATTCAAAATCAGCAACTTACCGACAGGTAACCAGCGCGGTTTTTCGGATGTGCCCTATCGTACGGTCATCATCAAACGTGCAACGATAGTCAATTAATTGAGCTTATTGATTGTCGCAACCTTTAATCAACGGAGAATATTTTGGTCAAACTGACGACTAACTTTGGCGATATCACGCTAGAACTCAACGCAGAAAAAGCACCGATCACGGTCGCTAATTTTTTGAGCTATGTAGAAAAAGGCTTTTATGATGGCGTGATTTTTCATCGCGTGATCAAAGACTTCATGATTCAAGGCGGTGGCTTTGATGTCGACATGAAGCAAAAACCAACTGACGCGCCGATCAAAAACGAAGCCGATAATGGCCTCAGCAATGACAAATATACCATTGCCATGGCACGTACCATGGTGCCAGACTCAGCGTCTGCCCAGTTTTTCATCAACGTGAAAGATAACGATTTCCTCAACTTTAGCGCACCCACCACTCAAGGTTGGGGTTACTGCGTGTTCGGTAAAGTGGTCGAAGGCATGGACGTCGTGGATAAAATCACAGCAGTCAAAACAGCTAGCCGCGCTGGTCATCAGGATGTGCCGGTTGAACCTGTGGTGATTGAAAAAGCAGTTTTGGTTGCCTAGGGCATGACCACCTGGATCATTTCTGATCTGCACTTGAGTGCGCAAAGGCCTGCGGTAACGCAGGCTTTTTTGCATTGGCTAGACACCGTGGTTAGTCAGGCCAACGCATTGTATATTCTCGGTGATTTTTTTGAGGTCTGGGTGGGTGACGACCTGCTGCAAGACGCCGAGTATGGCCGAGCATTTTTGCCAGTCGTCCAGGCGCTTAGGGCTTTATCAGCACAAGGGATTCAGCTTTATTTCATGCATGGCAACCGCGATTTCTTAATCGGGGATGCCTTTGCTCAAGCCTGTGGCCTCACGTTACTCCAAGACCCTGCACGCTTGCAGATGGCAGGCAAAAGTATTCTGTTGAGTCATGGGGATGCGCTATGCACGGACGATGTGGCTTATCAGCAATTTCGTCAGCAGGTGCGCAGTCCGGCCTGGCAACACGCTTTTCTGTCGCAGCCGTTGGCAGCACGCATTGCCTTTGCCCAAGAAGCGCGTAGCCAGAGTGCGCAAAACAAAGCCAGCCAAAGCATGCAGATCATGGATGTGAATGGCGAGGCGGTCAACCAGTTGATCCGCGATAATCACTATCCGGATGTGTTGTTGCATGGTCATACACACCGTCCAGCGATACACCCTTTGCTGGTCGATCAGCATGCCTGTGAGCGTTGGGTGTTGGGGGATTGGCACGACACCGCAGTGGTGGCACGTTTGGATGCTGCTGAAATGCAGTTAGTGACGTTATCACTTGATGCGTAATTGCTATTTTTTGTGACTTACTCACTCCGCACATAAAAAAGACAGCGCTTTTAAGCGCTGTCTTTTTTATGTCAGATCCAGGTTCAAACCGTCAAAGAATTACTTTTTGACTTGTTGACCAAATTCATGTGGACGGACTTGCGCGGCGACTTTATCCAAGACGCCATTGATGTATTTATGACCGTCTATGCCACCATAAGCTTTGGCGAGCTCCACGCCTTCATTGATCGCGACCCGGTACGGGATGCTGACATCAAACATCAGTTCATAACCTGAAATACGCAAAATGGCATGTTCGATTGGACTCAGTTCTTCGAGTTGACGGTCAATAAACTGGCCGATCATGGCGTCGATTTGCTCGGTCTGCTCGAGTACCCCGGTCAGCAGTTGCTTGAAATACGCTTCATCCGCTTTGAAATAGTCCGGGTCATCCAAACTGTCCAGGCGCAGTTGTTTGACGTCGCCCGCATTCATACGGTTGCGGTACAGGGCCTTGAGCGCCAGCTCACGCGATTTGCGGCGATTTTTGCTACCTTTGCTTTTGCTGGGTGCTGCCTGATCAGCACTCATAGTGCATTCACCAGATTGGCCATTTCAATCGCGACTTGTGCAGCTTCAGCGCCTTTGATGGCCATGCGTGCTTCGGCTTGTTCGTCGTTTTCGGTGGTCAGGATGGCGTTGGCCACGGGCACGCCAGTGTCACGCTGCACTTCGGAAATGCCACGCGCGGACTCGTTGGACACCACTTCAAAGTGATAGGTCTCGCCGCGGATAATCGCACCCAGGGCAATCAGGGCATCGAAATTTTCTGACAGCGCCATGTGTTGAAGAATCAGGGGCGTTTCAAGCGCACCAGGGACGCTGGCAAGCGTAATATCTTCAGCAGCGACGCCCAGTTTGAGCAGTTCTTGTTCGCAGGCGTTAAGCAAACCTGCACCGATGTTGTCGTTAAAACGGGAAAGAACGATACCGATTTTTTTACCGGTACCGTCCAGATTTTGGGCAATTTTGTTCACTTTGAGTCCGTGGGTTAACACATAAAAGTGCTATTTTAACCCAAACGGCTGCTTTACGGATTATGCGAACAATGACCAGGCTTTTTGTACGGTCATCCAGATGCCGTAACTGATGGGGATTAGTACCGCCAGCCAGGCCAGTTTTACCAGTATGGCAGGTGTTGGCGTATCTGTTTTAGCCAGACTGACTGCGTTGTCTGCCGGTTTTTTGCCGCTTTGCTGTTCAGCCGCCAGTTCGCTGTCGGACATGAAGTATTTGTCTGCCACTGGCCGGACCAGCAAATTGGCCGTGAAGCCCACCCCAAGCAAAGCCGCCAGCGTCATGAATATCGGCGCATAAATGTCTGCATACGGAACATGAGCCTCCAGCCTCACATCGTGCATGTAGTTGACGATGACGGGCCCCAAAATCCCTGCGGTCGACCAGGCGGTTAACAGGCGGCCATGAATCGCACCGACAAACTGCGTGCCAAACAGGTCTGCCAGGTAGGCGGGAATGGTCGCGAAGCCGCCGCCGTACATGGAGGCGATCACACAAAACACCAGTAGGAACAAGGCTAGTTGATGATGGTTGGCGGCATAGGTGCCGCAGACATACATCATGATGCCCAGCACAAAAAAGATAAAGTAAGTGGTTCTGCGCCCCAGCTTATCGGAAGAGGTGGCCCAGCCGATACGGCCAAAAATATTGAACAGCGAAATGAGACCGACAAAGCCTGCGCCAACAGCGGCTGCTGTGGCGGTTAATGCTTCGTCTGCCTTGATCTCGGCAAAGCCCAGTTGTGGCTGGCCTATCAATACGCCACCAAAGGTCTCTTGTAACATCGGCGCTGCTGCGCCAATAATACCGATGGCTGCGGACACATTCATGCACAAAATCAGCCATAACAGCCAGAACTGTGGCGTTTTATGGGCATTTTTCAAGTGTACATGCCGGGTGGCTACCAGTCGGTTGTGTTGTACATCGGGTGGCGTCCAGCCAGCAGGTTTCCAGTTGGCGGCGGGGACACGGTAACCCAGCGAACCACAAGTCATGAATACCGCGTAAATCAGCGCCAGCACCACAAACGTTTGCCAGACACCAGGGTCTGTCGGTGTGGCAAACATCGCCATCAGCTTAGTCGCCAGAGGTGAGCCTATCATGGCGCCCCCGCCAAAGCCCATAATCGCCAGGCCGGTCGCCATGCCGCGCCGATCTGGGAACCATTTAATCAGGGTGGAAACGGGTGAGATGTAGCCTAGCCCCAAGCCGATGCCGCCGATGACGCCGCTACCCAGCCACATCATCCAGAGTTGATGCTGGTGTATGCCCAGCGCCGAAATCAGTAAACCACCGCACCAGCAAAGCATGGCTACCAGGCCGGCTTTACGTGGTCCTGCCCGTTCCAGCCAGCCGCCCCAAATGGCCGCCGAGCAGCCAAGTAAGACAAAAAATAAGGTATACATCCAGCCCAGATCAAACTGGGTCCAGTTACAGTCGGTGGCGGTCAATGCTTTTGCGGTGCCGGCCAATTTGTCGGCGAAAGTGGATGCGCCTGCAGCACAGGCGGCAACAGGTTTGCCGTCTGGTCCGGTCAATGCATTGCCTAACGGTTTCCAGAACACGCTAAACCCATAGGCCATGCCTATTGAAAGATGTACTGCCAATGCGGCTGGCGGTACCAGCCAGCGATTAAACTGATTGCCGGCTGTAATGTGTTCTTTGGAAAGATTAATCAAGATAAAGCCCCTCATTTACGTCTGTTACATATTGTTACAATTTGCCCCAAAAGGCAATAACAGTCTTGATTAAATTTATGTGATGTTGTCATTAAAATGTCATAATTCATTCATAAACTGGCGAGCATTCAATTAAGTAGTTTGATCTCAATATTGCTCGAAGGGAGTGTCATGGCTGCAGCGAATATTTTGGTGGTAGAAGACGAACCGGCGATCCAGGAATTGCTGGCGTTGAATATCAAACAGGCGGGGCATCATGCTATCCGTGCCACCAGCGTTGAACATGCACAAATGTTGTTACGCGAAACGATGCCAGACCTGATTTTACTGGACTGGATGTTGCCTGGCATGAGCGGGATCGAGTTTGCGCGCAGGCTTAAATCTGACAGCATGACCAAAGAAGTGCCGATTATCATGCTCACTGCCCGCGGCGATGAGTTTGACAAGGTGCGTGGTCTAGAAGTGGGTGCGGATGATTATGTGACCAAGCCATTCAGCCCGCGTGAATTAAATGCACGCATCAAGGCCGTGTTGCGCAGACGTGCGCCGCAGATGACAGATGATCCGATTGAAATTGCCGGCTTGCATCTAGACCCGACTACCCATCGTGTGACTGGTCATAATGTCCATATTCCACTGGGCCCTACCGAATTCAAACTGCTGCATTTCTTCATGACCAATCCGGAGCGTGTGCATAGCCGTACGCAACTGCTGGACAAGGTGTGGGGTGACCGTGTCTTTGTTGAAGACCGTACCGTGGATGTGCATATCCGTCGTTTACGCAACGCACTGGTGGCCTCCAATCATCAGGAAATGATTCAGACTGTCCGCGGTTCAGGCTACCGTTTCTCCGTGCATACCGATCCTGGTACGCAATAAGCATTCTTCCTTAATTTGACAAAATACGAGCAAGACCATGGGTCTTGCTCTACCATCCGGCAGGGTGTCGTGATACGCTTGCGCCTGTTTCATTTTTTTAATGGCAAGGCCCATGAACGCTGCTGCAAATGCTTCCTTGAATGAGTCACTTTACCGCTGGTTGATCCGGCTGTTTTGGCTTGTACTGGTCGCATGGGTGGCGTTGACCTTCCGTCAGCATGGCATCAGCAATGATGAGTATGTGCAGCATACCTATGGCCAAATGCTGCTCGACTGGTATCAGTCGGGATTCAAGGACCAGGACGCTTTTCATTACCGTAATCTATATCTCTATGGCGGCCTGTTCGATATTATCGCGGCCGCACTCGACCCCTATATCCCGGTCATGATCTGGGATATCCGACACCTGCTCTCGGCCTTGTTTGGCTTGCTTGGTTTTTATGGTGTCTCGCAATTTGGCCGGTTGCTAGGCGGCCCCCGTCTGGCACTGTTGGCAATGACCATGTTGTTTTTGACGGTGTCGTGGTCAGGCACCATGTTTACCCATACCAAAGATGTTCCGTTTGCGACCTGCATGCTGTGGGCGCTGTATGCCACCGCCTTGGTGGTGCGCGACATGGAACTGGTGAGTGGCAGAGTCATTGTCCTGCTTGGCTTTGCGGTCGGCGGTGCGCTTGGCTTGCGCGTGGGCGGCGCCTTTGCCGTGATTTACCTGGTTTTGCTGGTCATGCTGCGGGCCTGGCTCGATCACAGGCAACTGCATACCCCGATATTTTCGCGCCTGGTGCGTATGGTGTGGGTGTTGCTGCCTGCGGCAGTGCTGGCGTTTGTGTTTATGGCCATGTGCTGGCCGTGGAGCGTGATCGAGGCCGACAACATGCTGGAGGCGGCCAAGTCGTTCTCCCATTTTGACTTTAATATGCAAACCATCGCCAACGGGGTGGTGTATAACATCAGCGAAGTTCCACGCAGCTATTTGTTCCAGTATCTGGCGGTGAAGTTGCCTGAGGCAGCGCTATTGGCGTTTGCCGGGGTTGTCCTGCTATGGCTGCTGAATAGACGGTCACTGCGCCTGGCCGACAATGCAACACGCATGCCTATGTATACGCTGTTGATGGGCATCCTGTTTCCGTTGGTCTTTGTCATGGATGACCGTCCCGCTTTGTACAATGGCGTCCGACACTTTACCTTTATCTTGCCCTTGCTGGCCATCTTGTCTGCCTGGTCTGTGCGCGCGGTTTGGCAGGCCTGCGTGCAGTGCACATCGTCCTTGCATTATCACGCGCAGGCGCTGTGGGCGGGTGTTATCGCCGGACTCATGCTGGTAACGCTGGTGGATATTGTGCAAATGCATCCGTATCAATACGTCAGGTTGAATCGTCTGGTCGGCGATCAGGTACAAGCACAGTTCAAGTGGGAGGGCGATTACTGGTCCAGCGCCTTGCGGGCGGCTGCGGCCCAACTCACGGCCCTGCATTTGCCCGCGCGCGCCCAGCCTTATTGGGTGGCTGCCTGTGTGGACACGCCGCAAATCGAGCCCTATCTGGATGGCCGTTTTAGTGTCACCCGTCGCTGGGAGGAAGCAGATTTTTTCCTCTCCACCACCAATATGCATTGCCACGAGGTCATGCAAGGCAAACTCATCAGTGGCGTCCAGCGCGATGGCATGTGGCTGGCGGTAGTCAAGGACCGTCGTCACTTGCAAGGGGCGGATCGCAAAGCGACGCCAGCCAAAAACTAACCGCAATCCGCTACAATAGTCCCAGTTATTTTTGAGTATGACGCCATGACCACTGCTGTTAGCCATCGCCAATCTGCCCAGCCGCATATGACGGTGATGGTGCCTGCTTACAACGAAGAAAAAAATATTGCAAAAACCTTGCAAAATATCCGGCAAGATTTGCAGCAAATGTCGCCCAACTGGGACATTGTCGTGGTGGATGACGGTAGCCGAGATCAGACCTCACTTGTGGTGCAGTCGCTGGTGGACGAGTGTCGTGTGACCCTGGTCAAGTTCTCCCGCAACTTTGGCAAGGAAAATGCCATCAGCGCTGGCCTGACTTATGCCAAGGGTGAGATCGTCATTTGTATGGATGCCGATGGTCAGCACGCTTCAGATCTGATGTACACCATGCTGGAAAAGTGGCGGGAGGGATATGACATGGTCTATGCCGTGCGTCAGGACCGCGAGCAGGAATCGCCTTTCAAACTCTGGGGATCTCGGCTGTTTTATCGCATGATGAGTAGCAGCACCCATGTGGAAATCCCACGCGACGCCGGTGATTTCCGCCTGATGGACCGTAAAGTGGTCGATGCGCTGTGTGCACTGCCAGAACGCAACCGCTTCATGAAAGGTATCTATGCCTGGGTTGGCTACAAGTCGATCGGCATTCCGTACACCCCATTGCCGCGGTTGCATGGTGAAAGTGCTTATTCAAAACTCAAGCTGATTGCCTTGGCCTGGACTGGCATTACCAGTTTCTCGGTGTTGCCTTTACGTCTGGCCAGCCTGACTGGTGCCACCCTGGCTATTCTGGCGTTTGCTTATGGTCTGCTGGTGGTCATTGATGCGCTGTTTTTTCATGAGTCTGTCCCTGGATGGCCCACGGTCGTCGCCAGCATGATGTTCCTGTCTGGTGTGCAGTTGTTGTTTATCGGCGTGCTTGGCGAATATCTGGCACGTGTTTACGATGAGGTCAAAGGGCGGCCACCCTACATTGTGGCAGAAGTCGTCACGCCTGCGCCATCAGCGGATTCCCGCTAAGCGTCCCATGCGTGCCTCGGTACTCGGGTTTGTCAGTGTTGGTGCCTTCGCGGCCGCCGTCCATTATGTCATGGCGCTACTGGCCCATGCCTGGGGCCTGTCACCGGCACAGGCGAATTGGATCGGCTTTTTATGCGCATTCCCGGTCAGTTACCTCGGTCATCGGCTATGGTCTTTTCGCGGCACACAAGCCAATCATCTGGCGGCATTCTGCAAGTTTTTTGCGGTGGCCTTATTGGGGTTCTTTGGCAATCAGGCCCTGTTATGGCTGGGGCTGAACTATACGCCGCTGCCTTTCTGGCTGGTGCTCGGCTGCGTGATGGTGATGGTCGCGGCAAGCACCTGGCTGCTCAGCCGCTTTTGGGCGTTTCAACACCATGAGGGCCAAGCATGACGCAGCTGATTATTTGTGCAGATGATTATGCGCAGTCCGCCGAGATTGATGACGCCATCCTGGCCTTGATCGAGCGCGGCGTATTGACCGCCACCTCTTGCATGACCCTGAGTCCGCGTTGGTCAGAGAGTGCCGGGTATCTCACGCCGGCCATCCGCAATTTGGCAGACATCGGCTTGCATCTTGATTTCACGCAGTACGCGCACACCTCACGCTTTGCACATCCCGTCCTGATCATGCGCAGCCTGTGCGGCATGCTCAACCCTGCAGATGTGACGGCGAATATCACACAGCAACTGGATGCCTTTGAAGCGGCCTTGCACACGCCGCCTGATTATATTGATGGTCACTTGCATGTGCACCAGTTGCCAGTCATCCGCGAATCGTTGATCACACTCATGCAACAACGCTATGGCCATCTGCCCGTGGATCAACGTCCCTGGTTGCGTATTTCCAGCCCGCCAGCAGCAACCGGTCTCAAGGCGCGCATTATTCATTGGCTAGGCGCACAAGCCTTGCAGCGACAGGCAAGTGCGGCTGGTTTCCGGGTCTCGCCAGTCTTATTAGGCGTCTATGATTTTCAGGGCGATGCTGCCGCCTATCAGGCACACTGGATAGAATGGGCCAGACAACTCAAGCAACTGGCGCCTGTCAGGCAAAACGAATTGCCACCTGTGCTCATGTGCCATCCTGCCCGGCCAACACAGACGGTGGATCCCTTGGACCCCATCGCCATTGCGCGCATGATCGAGTGGCAAGTCATGCAGTCCGCCGATTTTTCAGCCTGGCTTAAGATGGCAGATTTACAGCCGGTCAAAGGCCACCCGAAAGGCCTGCCATGCGCGTAATCACCGCCTGGCTCAGCCAGGCCTCGTTGATGCAACAAGCCGTTCTCTCGTGTCTGTTAGGCGCGTTAACGGTGTTTGGTTTTGCGCCGTTTAACCTGTTTTGGCTACCGTGGCTGACGCTGGCAGCGTTGCTGGTAATTTGGCAGCAGGCGGCCACACCCGCGCAAGTGTTCAGGCTGGGCCTGGCGTTTGGCTTGGGCTTATACGGTGTTGGTATCTACTGGATTTATATCAGCCTGCATACCTTTGGCGGCATGCCCTGGTGGTTTGCCGGTTTTTGTACCTTTTGCCTGTGCGCCTTCATGGCGCTTTTCCCGGCCCTCGCGGGTTATCTGGCAAAAAAAGTCGGTCATCTGCTATGGTCTGCGCCACTGCTATGGGCCTTGTCCGACTGGGTGCGTAGCTGGATTTTTACGGGGTTCCCCTGGTTGACCTTGGGCTACAGTCAGGCCCCAGATAGCCCGCTCAGCGGTTTTCTGCCTGTCGTTGGCATCTATGGCGTCTCTGCCTTGCTCATGCTGGGGGCTGCCAGTCTTGCTTGCCTGCTTATCACGCCGCAGCGTAAACCGGCTTTCATCATGCTCGCGCTATTGTGGCTAGGCGGCAGCCTGCTGACACTGGTGCCGTGGACGCAGCCTACGGGAAAACCTGTCTCGGTCGCCTTGCTGCAAGGCAACATTAGCCAAACCATCAAATGGTCGCCTGAGCACGCGGAACAGACCCTGCGTCAGTATTTCGACATGGTGCAGCAAACACGAGCCCAACTGATGGTGCTGCCCGAAACCGCCTTGCCAGTGTTGCTTGACCAACTTGCGCCCAGCTATCTCGATGCTCTCAAACAGCACGCAGTACAGCAAAAAGGCGACCTCTTGGTGGGCGTTGTTGAGTCCAAACAAGACCAGTACTTTAATAGCGCCATCAGCCTGGGCACCTCTCCCACACAGTCATATTCCAAAAGCCACCTGGTGCCTTTTGGCGAATTTATTCCGCTTAAAAGCCTGTTCGGCTGGATCTACCGTGACTGGCTGCATATGCCGCTCAGCGATTTATCCCGCGGCACATCGAAACAGCCATTGCTGATTGCCGGGCAAAAAGTCGGCGTCAATATCTGCTATGAAGACGTGTTTGGCGAAGAAATTGCCCAGCAACTGCCGCAAGCCGAGCTCTTGGTCAATATCAGCAACGATGCCTGGTACGGACAATCGTTTGCGGCCGACCAGCATATGCAATTCAGCCAGGTGCGCGCCATTGAAACCGGGCGGATGGTGTTGCGCAGCACCAATACGGGCGCGACCGCCATCATCGATAAAAATGGCCAGGTATTGCAGCATGCACCGCATGATGAGGCGGTGATATTGACGGGGGAAGCGCAGAGCTACCAAGGAAAGACGCCTTATGTTTTTTGGGGGAATTGGGCGTTTTTGGTCTTGAGTGCGGCAGGATTGATCTGGATTAGGGTAAGAAGGTAATTCTCGCTCTTGTGTTTGCGGATTGAAGTAGACCAGTCTTGTCGCTAGCGCAGTTACGTCTGCGTGGGTTTAAGAGGCGATTCTTACGACATTCTGTGTCCACATCAAGGTTGATTGATAGAGTAGTAGGGTGGGCATGGATGCCCACGCGGATAGTTGCTTGTAATCTGTGATGTTCTATTTCGCCACTCGGCGAGTGATTTTTCTTTGCTTGCTCAAAGAACAAGTCAGCAAAAGAAAGTGCACCCCAGCTTCCACTGATTCCCTGCGGTGCTCGGCTTAGGGATTTCGTCCATTGCTTTGCCGGACTGAGGCTAAGCGTTCGCGAAACTCATCTTGGCTAGAGCTGCCAATACGGCTTCACCTGAAGCTCAGCCTATGCCGCAACACGGTGCTGGACGAGGTGACTTTCTGGAGGGAAGTCACTGGTCTAAAGGCGAAAAGATTGCCTGACTAGTCAGCCAAACATCAAGGCGAAGAAGAATTGCTTGCTCATTTAACCCCTCTTTTCCCTACCAAAAAAGTGCTGATACAAAATCGGCAAGACAAACAATGTCAAAAATGTCGCTGTGATGAGGCCACCAATCACCACAATGGCTAATGGCCGTTGAATCTCAGCGCCTGGTCCGGTGGCAAACAATAAGGGAATCAAGCCAAAGGCGGTGATGCTGGCGGTCATGAGTACTGGCCGCAGGCGGCGTTTGGCGCCTTCGTAGGCGATGAGGCTGGCGGCCATCCCTTGTTCGGCCAGGTGTTGGAAGTGACTGACCATGACGACGCCATTTAGTACGGCGATCCCTAGCAGCGCGATAAAGCCGACCGAGGCTGGGACAGACAGGTATTCACCTGACAGCCACAGTGCGAATACGCCACCGATCATGGCGAATGGGATGTTGGCGAGTATGAGCAGGGCTTTTGGCAGGGAGCCGAAGGTCATGAACAGCAGCAGGGCAATCAGTGTGACCGCAATCGGGATGACGATGCTAAGCCGTGCGGCGGCACGTTGCTGGTTTTCAAACTGGCCGCCCCATTTCAGCCAGTAGCCTTCGGGTAGCGTTACTTGCTGTGCCACTTTTTGCTTGGCTTCTTCTACAAAGCTGACCAGATCGCGCCCTTTGACATTGGCGGTGACGACGACCATGCGGTTGCCGCGTTCGCGGTCTATCTTGACCGGGCCTTCTTCGCGCACGACGTGGGCGACACTGGAAAGGGGGACGGTATCGCCTTGTGGCAGCGCCAGCATGAGCTGGCTGAAGTCGGCGGCGGATTCGCGCACGATCTGGCTGCCGCGTAGCAAGATTGGGGTGCGGCGGTTGCCTTCCAGCACGATGCCCAGCAATTTGCCTTCGAGCTGGCTTTGCAGCAGGGTGTTGATGTCCGCCACGCTGAGGCCGAGTCGGCCGGCGGCGACGCGGTCTATCTTGATTTGCAAATATTGCACGCCACTGTTTTGCGGGGTATAGACATCTTGATTGCCCGGGATGGATTCGAGCACTTTGATGATTTGCTGCGCTTTCTGGTCGAGTACGTTGAGGTCTGTCCCAAAGATTTTGAGCGCCAAATCACCACGCACACCGAGGATCATTTCGTTTACGCGCATTTCGATCGGTTGCGTGAAGTTGTAATCCAGGCCAGGAATGCTGTGCATGACCTGGCGCAGCTTTTCGATCAGCGTGGCTTTGTCTGGCACTTGCCATTGGTCACGCGGTTTGAGCGCCAGAAAATTATCGGTCTGATTCACGCCCATCGGGTCCAGGCCCAGTTCGTCAGCGCCCGCCCTGGAGTAAACGCCTTCGAGTTCTGGCACTTGTTGTAGCAGGGTTTGTTGCAGATGATTATCTGTTGCGATGCTTTGTTGCAGGGAGATAGAAGGCAGTTTTTCGGTGCCGATGATGATGTCGCCTTCATCCATGGTGGGCATAAAGGTTTTGCCGATCAGCGGATAGACTGCGCCGGTGAGCACCAGCAGGATAACCGCGGCTAAAAGCACAGGGCGCTTATGTTGCATGGCCGTGTTCAGTGCGCTGGCATACCAGTGATTGAGGTGCCGGATCAACCATGGCTCTTCGTTGGCCTGGTCGCGGATGAGGAACGAGGCCAGTACCGGAATAATGGTGAGCGATAGCAACAACGATGAACCGAGAGCGAACATAATGCTCAGCGCCACCGGCGCAAACAGCTTGCCTTCCAGCCCCTGCAGACTGAGCAAGGGGAGGAAGACGGTCATGATGATGATCATGCCGGCACTGACAGGCACACTGACCTCGCGCATGGCCGCGAGAATGATGCCGAGTTTATCTGTGGTGGGTGAGGCTGGGTTGTGCGCCAGATGTTCGACGATGTTTTCGACCACCACCACGGCAGAGTCGACCAACATGCCAATGGCGATGGCAAGGCCCCCCAATGACATGAGATTGGCTGACATGCCATAGTGCTGCATCAGCCAAAAGGTGGCGAGCATGGCCAGGGGCAAGGCACAGGCGACCGTGAGCGCTGCACGCAGGTTGCCTAAAAACAGTACCAGTAAAATCAGCACCAGCACTACCGCTTCCATCAGCGCCTTGTTCACCGTGTGCACTGCGTGTTCGACCAGATTGCCACGGTCATAAAACACATGAATGGTGACGCCCTTGGGGAGGGTGGGGGCGATTTCATCCAGTTTGGCACGTACGCCTTCCACCACTTGTCTGGCGTTCGCGCCCCTTAAGCCCAACACCAGGCCTTCCACCGCTTCACCTTTACCATTACGGCTGACGGCACCGTAACGTGTCAATTCCCCGATGCGGACTTCGGCAACATCCGCGATGCGTATGGGGCTGCCCTGGTGACCTTTGAGCACGGTATGGCGCACATCATCCAGCGTCTTAAAAGCGCCTTCAGCACGTACCAGTAAAGATTCTTCGCCATCCTTGAGGCGGCCTGCACCATCATTGCGGTTGTTTTCGCTGATGGCTTGTTGCAGCTCGCTCAAGGCGACGCCACGTGCCTGCAGCTTGGTGTTATCCGGCACGATTTCAAAGCTGCGCACCAGTCCACCCAGGGCATTGACATCGGCCACGCCAGGCACGGTGCGCAAACGTGGACGAATCACCCAGTCCAGGAGCGAGCGCTTTTCCTGCAGGCTGAGCGTGTCCGATTCAATGGTGAACATGAACATTTCGCCGAGCGGAGTGGTCATGGGGGCGATGCCGCCAGAAATCTCGGCGGGCAAGTTGGGCCAGGCATTGTTGAGCCGCTCGGTGACTTGCTGTCGCGCCCAGTAGATATCGGTGCCGTCTTCAAAGTCGATGGTGATGTCGGTCAGGGCATATTTCGCCACCGCGCGTAAACTGGTTTGTTTGGGGATGCCCAGCATCTCGACTTCAATCGGTGCGGTAATCCGCGTCTCAACTTCTTCCGGCGTCATGCCCGGTGATTTGATGATAATTTTGACTTGCGTCGAAGAGACATCCGGGAAGGCGTCAATGGCAATGGTCTGATAAGCGGTCCAGCCTGCGAACAGCAGGCCGATCGCAAACACGCACACCAGTAGCCGCTGCTTGAGCGAGGTTTCAATGAGCCAGTTCAGCATGCTTATTCTCCCCCCATGCCCAGCCAATAACCTTTTAAGGCGGCTACGCCATGCGTGGCGATACGCTCATTGCCGGTTAAATCGGCTTTGATAATGAGCTGTTGGTCTTCTTCCAGCAGAATGTTGACGGGCATGACGGTCACGCCGTTGGCTTGTTGCACAAAAATCAGGGCCTGTTCGCCCTGGCGGGCCACCGCCGTTCTCGGCACGGCAAAACTGTGTTGTGTCGTATGCTCAACCAGCGCCACATCTACGATTTGCCCGATAGACAGTTGCTCGGCGCCTTCGCTAATCACGGCACGGACTTGCGTTGTTTGGTTGTTTTTGTTGAGCTTGCGCAACACGGTTTCAACTTTGGCGCTCAGCCTCAACTTGGGCAATTTGACGGCTGTGCCAGGCGTCAGTGTGCTGGCCTGAGTCATCGGCAGCTGCATCATCAGCCATAACGGCTTAGGATTCATGATCGTGAAAATCGGCATGGCCATGTCCACGCGTGCACCTACGGATTGCTGCTGATCCATGATTTGGCCGCTGATAGGCGCAATAATGACCATGCCGTTTTGCATGCTGCGTTTTTGCGCCAGCTGATGGATTTGCGTTTCGCTCAGGCCAGACAGCTTGAGGGTTTGTTGCCGCTCATGCATGAGCGCCTGGCTGGTTTCATAGGCGCTTTGGGTTTCCTGCATCCGGCGCTGGGCAATAATGCCGTCCTTGAATAATTCCTGGTCACGTTTGAGGGCTTGTTCATGCAGTCTGGCCTGGGTTTCTGCTTGCAGATAATTGCTTTGCAAGGCGATCAGGTCTGGGCTGCTGAGCTGGCCGATGACCTGGCCTTGTTTCACACTATCGCCGACACTGACATTCAGTTTGGTAATCAGGCCGGCTTGTGGCGCGGTGACCACGCGTGTTTGCGTGGGCGGCAAGACGACTTCTGCGGGATAGCTGGCAGAAAGACCGGTTTGCTGGGCTTTCAACGGCCCCCATTGCACCTGCATTTGCTGCAGTTGTGACGCGGTCAGTGGCAAGCGTGTGGCCGCCAGGGTGTTCAACGACAGGCAAGCCGCGAGCGTGAATAACAGTATTTTTTTCATGGGAGGACTCCTACGGCCTGATTGTATTTGGCGATATTCCATTGCACTTGAAGTTGCTGGCTGCTCAAACTGCGTTCAGCTTCAAAAGCCAGCAGTTGCAGGCGTAATAATTGGTTGAGGTCAAGCTCGCCCAGCCGATAGGCTTTGCGTGCCAGCGCAAAATTTTCACTGGCGATGGCTTGTTGTTGCTCGATCACGGCGAGCTCCTGGCGGCTGACATGCAGGTTGTGCTCAGCCTCGTGCAGGCTGTTTTCGAGCTGGCGGCGCAGGGTTTCCAGTTGCATGCGGGCATCGCCGATATTTTGTTCTGCATTGGCAATCAGGGGCGCACGCTGCACTTCGCTTTGCAGCGGGATGTTGACATAAAGCCCCATGCTGCCATTGAATTTGCTATCAAAACCACCCTGTATGGTGCGCGTATTCACCGTGAGCGTCGGGTTTTGCCGCTGCTCTATCATGGTCAGGTCACGCTGCCCTTCTGCCAGCTTGACTTTTGCTTGGGCTGCCAGCCAAAACGGGGATTCTGTATAGCCTTCACGGCTGGAGAGGGATTCTTCGAGGCGGGCTGGCATTTCATTCAGGCCGGTCAACTGCTGGTAGCGAAATTGCGCATGCATGAGTTCTGCCTGGGCCGTGATCCACAAGCGCTCAGCCTGCAAGGTTTCCTGGCTGGTTTGCATCACCTCGAGTTTGGCCACTTCTCCCGCCCGAAAGCGTTTTTGCACATCCTCGGCAATGCTGCGCAAGGTGTCGCGTCTGCTTTCTGCCAGACGCAACTCATTACGGCGCATGGCAATCTCCCAAACTGCATTGCGCAACAAGTCTGCCGCCAGCTGTTGCAGGCTGGCCTGGTCCTGTGACAGGCTGTTATCAGCCAAACTGGCCACCTGGCTACGCGCTTCGCGTTGCCCCGGTAGCCAGATCGGGATTTGCATTTGTGCTTGCCATTCGCGCTCATCGCGATCACTCAGCCAGGCATCGTTTTGATGAGAGAAACCGACGCTAGGTGCCAGGGGCAACCAGCTTTTTGCCATGATTTTGCGTGCGTTGACCATTTGCTGATGCGCGGCCAGCAAGGCTTGTTGCGGGTGAATGGCCACCACCTGCTGCAAAACCTCGTGCAGTGACAGGCGTGCATTGAGTGCCACGGTATCTTCGTGCTCGGTAGGATGCTGGGCGACACTGGCGGGCAATTTCTCGGCCAGCGCTGGTTGCGCAAGCCAGACGCCGCAGGCGGCAAGCCAGGCGATCAGCAGGGAGCGGTTGACTCCCCTAACTAAATGAAACATAGAGACTCCTGAATAAAACAGGCAAACGGATGGCTAATGCCAACCGGTGCTACGCGTATTTATTCAGGCGTAAGGCGGTGCGCGTGGGGCGTGGCAGGCGAGAGTGAGACTGGACGGAGCGCGTTCCTGACGGTGTCGCTCAAAAGGTTTTTCAGATCGTTGCAGCGCGATTGCCAGCAACAGTAGTGCGGGCAAAATGGCGGCGGGCAGCCAAAAGCTGGCATAGGCATCTATCAGTGATGACAGCGGATTGCTTTCGCTGATGGCTTGGCCTAAGCCGATGATTTGACCATGCGATTTGTTGGAGTGTACATGCCAGTGAAAAGGGTGCTTGGAAGCTTCGGCCTGAGTATGCAGGGCGGGGATATCAACCATGTGCATGTGCGGACCGTCATCCGCCGCGGTATCGCCAGCAGCATGGGCGTGCATGAGCGGCGCGACGGTTTGCAGCAAGGCAAACCATAGCGTCAACAACAATACCCATGTGCGATAAGTGTTCATCTTCTCAATCTAACAAAATTCAGTGAATGCCACAATCGCAAAAAGCCGTAAAAAAAGCATTCAACTCTTCAAATGGGGCTGCCAGGTAGCTGGACAAGGCCTGAATGCAATTTCTTTACCCGGGCTGAATCAGGTAAAATATTGGTTTTACATTTATATGGATCAGGCGTCATGGTACTGACCTTTCAGCAAATTATTTTAAAGCTTCAGGAATACTGGGACAAACAAGGCTGCACTTTGTTGCAACCTTACGATATGGAAGTGGGCGCTGGTACCAGCCACACCGCAACCTTTTTGCGCGCCTTGGGCCCTGAGCCCTGGAAAGCCGCCTATGTGCAGCCTAGCCGCCGCCCCAAAGATGGTCGCTATGGCGAAAACCCAAACCGTTTGCAGCATTACTACCAATTTCAGGTGGTACTGAAGCCCGCCCCGGCCAATATCCTGGAGCTCTACCTCGGCTCACTTGAGGCACTGGGGTTTAATCTGAAAGAAAACGATATCCGTTTTGTCGAAGATGATTGGGAAAACCCGACGCTGGGCGCTTGGGGGCTGGGCTGGGAAGTCTGGCTCAACGGCATGGAAGTGACGCAATTCACCTATTTTCAGCAAGTAGGCGGTATTAACTGCAAACCGATCACCGGTGAGATTACCTACGGTCTGGAGCGGTTGGCCATGTACCTGCAAGGCGTGGAAAACGTCTATGACCTCGAATACTCGCCCGGCGTGAAATACGGTGATGTATTCCACCAGAATGAAGTGGAACAATCGACTTATAACTTTGAGCATTCTGATGCGGATTTCCTGTTCACGGCCTTTAATGCACATGAGAAACAGGCCAAGCATTTGATGGAGGTGAAGCTCGCGCTGCCAGCGTACGAGCAAGTGCTCAAAGCCGCGCATACGTTTAACCTGCTGGATGCGCGCGGTGCCATTTCCGTCACCGAGCGTGCCGCTTATATTGGCCGTATCCGCAACCTGGCGCGCGCCGTGGCCGCCAGCTATCTCGATAGTCGCGCCCGTCTGGGCTTCCCGATGGCGCCTAAAGCCTGGGCGGATGAAGTCATCGCCAAACTGGAAAGCGAACAAGCCGAACAAAACAAGAAAGCCGCCGCATGAGTACCCGCAATCTGTTAGTTGAATTATTTGTAGAAGAGCTGCCGCCCAAAGCACTGAAAAAACTGGGCGAGTCGTTTAGTAGTGTGCTGGCCGAGAGCTTGAAAGCTTCTGGCCTGGTGGCAGAAGGCAGTGTAGTCACCTCCTTTGCGTCACCCCGTCGTTTAGCCGCACATATCACACAGGTATCCGAAAAAGCGGCGGACAAGCAAGTCGCGCAGAAACTGATGCCAGCAACCGTTGGTCTTGATGCCAACGGGCATGCAACGCCGGCATTAGTGAAGAAGTTGCAGGCCTTGGGCGAGAATGAAAGCGCGGTTGCCAAATTGCGCAAGGAGCACGATGGCAAGGCCGATATTCTGTTTCTGGATGCCACCCAAGCGGGGGCGACCTTGCAAGAAGGCTTGCAAAAAGCGCTGGATGAAACGCTAGCCAAATTGCCTATTCCCAAAGTGATGACTTACCAGATCAATGATGGCTGGGAAAGTGTTCATTTTGTGCGGCCGGCGCATGGCTTGGTCGCCTTGCATGGCGATACCGTCGTGCCGATTTCAACCCTGGGGTTGACGGCAGGCAACACCACGCAAGGGCACCGCTTTGAAGCGAAAAATCCGGTGGTGACGCTCACGTCTGCCGACACCTATGCGCAACAACTGGCGGATGAAGGGGCGGTGATTGCGAGTTTTGATGCGCGCCGTGCAGAGATTGTGCAGAAATTGCAAGCCGCTGCTCAAAAGCAAGGCTTGACGCCGATTGACGATGACGACCTGCTGGATGAGGTCACTGCCCTGGTGGAGCGTCCGAATGTATTGCTGGGCCAGTTTGAAGAAGCGTTTTTGGCGGTGCCGCAAGAGTGCCTGATCCTGACCATGAAGGCCAACCAGAAATACTTCCCGCTGCTGGATGCCAATGGCAAGCTGACAAATAAATTTTTAATTGTGTCCAATATTAACCCGGCCGATCCAAGCAAGGTGATTGGCGGTAATGAGCGCGTGGTGCGTCCGCGTCTGGCCGATGCCAAGTTCTTCTTTGACCAGGACCGCAAAAAGACGCTGGAAAGCCGTCTGGCGGGCTTGGCGAGAGTGGTTTACCACAACAAGCTCGGCTCGCAAGGCGAGCGCAATGAGCGCGTGGTGGCGATTGCCACCGCGATTGCGCAACACATCGGCGGTGACGGCTTTGTCGCCAAAGTGGCACAAGCCGCGCGCTTGTCCAAGGCTGACCTGCTGACCGATATGGTCGGCGAGTTCCCCGAACTGCAAGGCATTATGGGCCGCTACTACGCCCAGCATGAAGGCTTGGCCGATGACGTGGCGTATGCGATAGAAGACCACTACCGCCCACGCTTTGCCGGTGATGAGTTACCACGCAGCCAGGTAGGTGTGGTGGTGGCCTTGGCCGATAAGCTGGAAACCCTGGTTGGGTTATTCAGCATCGGCGAGAAGCCCACTGGCGATAAAGACCCGTTTGCTTTGCGCCGTCAGGCCCTGGGCATTTTGCGTATGCTGATGGAAACCGATTTGCCGTTGGCCTTTGACCAGTTAATCGCACAAACGCTGAGCGTCTTTCATGGGGATGCCGAGGTGGCAGAAGCCATCCAGGCTTTCTGCTTTGATCGTCTGGCGGTAAACCTGCGTGACCAGGGTGCGACTGCGCAAGAGGTGGATGCGGTATTGTCCTTGTCACCTAACCAGTTGGCAGAAGTGCCGCGCCGGTTAAGTGCCGTGCAAGCATTTGCCAATTTGGCAGAAGCGCCTGCGCTGGCGGCTGCCAATAAGCGTGTGTCGAATATCCTTAAGAAAGTTGAAGGGGACGTTAAGGCCGAAGTGAACGACAGTTTGTTGCAAGAGGCGGCTGAAAAAGCCTTGTATCAGGCCCTGGCTGACACCAAGCCTAAAGCAGATCAGCTGTTTGAAGCAGGCGATTACACCGCTTCGTTACAGGCACTGGCCGTGCTTAAGGCGCCGGTGGATACCTTCTTTGATGAGGTCATGGTGAATGCCGAGGACCCTGCCTTGAAAGCCAATCGTCTGGGACTGCTGGCGACCTTGCATCAGGCCATGAACCGTGTGGCTGACTTGTCCAAGTTGGCCAGCTAAACAGCCGTCAGGAGTGTAGCCATGAAACTCGTCATTCTTGATCGTGACGGCGTGATTAACCGCGACAGCGCGACCTTTATCAAAAATCCTAACGAATGGATTCCGATTCCGGGGAGCCTGGAGGCGATTGCGCTGCTCAATCAGCATGGCTACCGGGTGGCGGTGGCGACGAATCAGTCGGGCATCGCGCGCGGTTATTTTGATATGGCCACGCTCAATGCCATCCACGACAAAATGCACAAAGCCTTGGCGCAAGTTGGTGGCCGTATTGACGCCGTCTTTTATTGCCCACATGCGGCCGATGCCCATTGTGACTGCCGCAAGCCCAAGACCGGCATGCTGGAAGAAATCAGCCGCCGTTTTAATGTCGAGCTGACCAAAGTGCCAGGCGTGGGCGATGCCTTGCGAGACTTGCAGGCCTTCGCCAAAGCCGGTTGCCAGCCTTACCTGGTCCGCACCGGCAAGGGCGAAGAAACCTATAACTTGTCCGAAGTGCCTGCAAACACGATTGTGGTGGCTGATTTGGCCGCTGCGGTACAGCACATCATCGCCGGGGACAAGTAATGCAAACCGTGCTGCTGTATCTGCGGGCCTGGCTGTTTTATGTTGGCCTGTTTGTGCTGACCATTCCATTTTCATTGTTGGCAATCTTGCTGATTCCGCTGCCCGCGGTGACGCGTTCACGCTGGGTCAGTGGTTGGGCGCATGCGGTGATGTGGTGGCTGAAGGTCACCTGCAATCTGCGTTATGCAGTCAGTGGCCGCGAGCATATCCCGGCCACGCCCAGTATTATTCTGGCAAAACATCAATCTGCCTGGGAGACCATTGCCCTGCAAACCATTTTGCCACCGCAAGTGTGGGTGCTCAAAAGAGAGTTGCTGATGATCCCGTTTTTTGGCTGGGGTTTGTGGGCGGTGGGTTCGATTCCGATTGACCGCAGCAGTGGCCGCGAAGCGCTGAAGAAATTAGTGAATCACGGCAAAGACCGGCTCAAGCGTGGCTTGTGGGTAGTCATTTTTCCGGAAGGCACACGCACCGCCCCCGGTGCCCGCGCCAAGTATCATATTGGTGGCGCCTGGTTGGCGAGCCATACCCAAACCGCGGTGTTGCCGGTGGCGCACAATGCAGGCCGCTACTGGCGTAAAAACTCCATCCTTAAATATCCAGGCGTGATTCAGGTGGTGATCGGTCCAGCCATCGCCACCAACGGCCTCAAGCCGGATGCACTGAATCAGCAAGTCGAAACATGGATTGAAACGGAGATGCAGCATCTGTGATCACGCAGCAGTTGCAACTGCCTAACGGGCAAACGATTGCTTACCAGCTGGATCTGCGGGCACGTAGAACCATAGGCCTTAAAATCACGGCCGAGGGCTTGGTGGTCCATGCGCCCAAGCGCATTTCTGCCTCGCAATTGCAGCAAGTTTTGCAGGAAAAATCCAGCTGGATACAGCAAAAGCTGGCCCTACGTGAGGCTAATCAGGTGGCCCCCATGCAATGGCTGGATGGTGAGCCGCTGTTGTTTATGGGCCAGGATATTGTGCTGACCCTGGTTGCGCATCCCACCAGTAAGGCAGTCACGCTCGAAGGTGACAAGTTGCTGGTCCGTTCACCTTATATCAACAATCCCGATTGGGTCGCGCGCAAAGTGCTGCAATGGTATGCGCAGCAGGCTTTGCCTGATTTTAAACGCCGCGTTGCTTTGATTGCCGCCCAGATGGGCGAGCAGGTGAGCGGTGTCGGACTTTCCAATGCCAAGTCCCGCTGGGGCAGTTGCAATAGCCGCAAGCAGATTCGCCTGAACTGGCGCTTGATCCAGGCGCCGCCGCATGTGATTCAATATGTGGTGTGCCATGAAATGGCGCATCTGAAAGAAATGAATCATTCAGCCAGATTTTATGCGGTGCAGGCCAGTTTGTTTCCGCAATACGAACATGCTGAGAAAGCGTTAAAGGCCCTGTCGCCTATCCTGCATCGCATGGCTTGATTCATCAGGCTTTTAGTGAGGCTTGCCGGTGTTCGCCAGCCCAATACCACAAAAGATCGTCAGCATGCCTGCCAGTTGGTAGCCATGAAAGGGTTCGCTCAATAATACGCTGGAGAGTAATGAGCCAAAAATCGGCATGGCATGAATAAACACGCTGGCGCGCACCGAGCCGACCAATGTGACAGCCTTGGCATAAGCCAGGAAAGCAATCACCGAAGGAAAAATCCCAATATAAAGCAGTGACCAGACCGTTTGTATATGGTCTACCGTTGTCACGGCGGTCTGCTTCTCCCAAATATAGAGCGGTAACAATAAAATCAGCGCAATCAGAACCTGGCATAACATGAGCCCGGTGCGGTCAATAAACGCTGGAATCTGTTTTAGCCACAAGGTAAACAACGCCCAGCAGATCATGGCGACAAAAATAATTATATCGCCAGGAGCAAATGCCAGCGATCGCAGCACTTGTATATCGCCATGTGAGACGACCGTCAGGACGCCGATCAATGAAATCAGTAGCCCGAGCAATTGACGGGTCGATAAGCGTTGCTGATAAAACAACCCGCCAAAGATTGCGACTAGAAAGGGAATAAACGAATTCAGGATAATCCCGTTGGTTGCGCTGGTGCTATGCAATCCCCAGTACACCAGCAGATTAAATGCAAGTACGCCCGTCATTGCCGTCCCTAGCACATGCCAGCGGTAATTTAGGTAGTGGACGCGGTCACGCAAAAACGGTTTGATCGCAAAAGGGAGCAAGCATAAAAACGCCAGGCCCCAGCGGATCAGGGATAAAGCAACGGGCGGCACCTCATGGCTGACGGCGCGGCCTGCGATAAAGTTACCTGCCCAAAGCAGGGGCGGGAGAAGTAACAGCCCCAGTGTATATGGGGTAAGAGTGGCGTGCGATGTGTCTGTCATCTGGGGATTGCATACGATGATTACCTGTTTGCTGACATGGTATGCTGCCCCAGCCTCTCTGGCTAGGGGCAATGTTGGATGTTTGTGTACCTGAGTGACTAAAAGGGTCCGTGAGGCGAGTGATCAGGCCGCTGGCGGGTCAGGGGTTGATCGCCAGCGTTTCCTTTGTGCTCCTGATGTCAGAATGCGCCGCCCCCCAGGACTTTATATAAGGTCACCTGATTGGAGACTTCCGACAGCCTGACGCTGATAAGCGTCTGTTGCGCAGCGTAGTAGCTACGTTGCGCATCCAGTACCGCCAGGTAACTATCCAGGCCTTTCTCGAATCTGGCGCGAGATAGTACAAAGCTTCTTTGCGTGGCATTCACCTGCGCCGTTTGCGCCGACAATTGTTCTTCCAGCGTGGCACGTAATGCCAGCGCGTCAGAGACCTCTTTGAACGCGGTTTGAATCGCTTTTTCATATTGCGCCACGCTAATCTCCCGGCTGACTTCGGCAACCTTCAGGTTGGCCTTGTTCAACCCGCCATTAAAGATGGGTAGCACGATTTGCGGTGCAAAACTCCAGACATGGTTATTGCCGCTAAACAGGCTCCCCAACTCCGGGCTGGCCAAACCGGCGGATGCCGTTAATGAAATGGTCGGAAAGAAGGCTGCTCTGGCCGCACCAATATTGGCGTTATTGGCCTGAAGCGTGCGCTCTGCTTCCAGCACGTCCGGCCTGTTCTGCAAGACCGTAGAGGGAAGGCCATCAGGCAGGCTGGCGGTTTGGGAGACGGCCTGCAAGTTGTTCACCTGTTCAAGATTGATATTTGGACGCTCACCCAACAGTAGTGCCAGCGCGTTTCTATCCTGGTCTACCTGGGTCATATATTTGGCGACATTGACACGGGCAGATTCCACGCTGGTTTCCACTTGCCGCAGCGTCAGCTCATTAATACTGCCCAAAGCCAGTTGCCGTTTACTCAAGTCGAAAGTCGCCTGTTGGGTGCGCAAGGTTTCCCGTGCTAGCGCCAGGCTTTCACTATCTGCGGCCAATGTCAGGTAGGCATTCGCCACCTCAGACACCAGGCTGATCTGGGCGCTTCTCTTGGCCTCTTCTGTTGACAGGTATTGATACACTGCCTGATCGCGCAGGCTGCTGATGCGCCCGAAAAAGTCCATCTCATAGGAAGAGAATCCCAGGTTTGCCGAGTACTGGTGGCTGTTAAATGTCATGGGTCCGGTCGGCAAGTTCAACATCATCCGTTGATTGGTCCCGCTGACCGTGCCATTCACCTTGGGAAACAGGGCCGCCCGCTGAATCTGATATTGGGCACGCGCCTTTTCGATATTGAGCGAGGCGACCCTTAAGTCACGGTTGTTTTCCAGCGCCTGCCGGATTAACTTTTTCAATTCGTTGTCGGTAAAAAACTGCTCCCAGCCCAATTCAGCCGAGAGTGTGTCTCCCGTCAGTTTTGCCTGGCCGGCAGATGGCTGCCATTGTGCAGGAATCGGTGCGGCAGGCCTTTCATAGTTGGGTTGCATGTTGATGCAGCCTGCCAGCATCAAGCTGGCAATCACAATGGGATAGCGTGATTTATTCATTTTCGTTATTCCTTTTAATGAGCGACCTTAGCCTTTGAATACCCTGCGTACCGCCACGAAAAACAGCGGTACAAACAGGATGGCCAGTACGGTGGCTGTCAGCATGCCGCCAATCACGCCTGTGCCCAGCGCATTTTGGGCGCCAGAGCCTGCGCCAGTCGAAATGGCAAGCGGCAGCACGCCAAGGATGAAGGCCAGCGATGTCATGATAATTGGCCGGAAGCGCAGCCTTAATGCCTCTAATGTGGCCTCTGTCATCTCTTTGCCTTGCTCCATTTTTTCCTTCGCAAACTCCACAATCAGGATGGCATTTTTGGCAGACAGGCCTATCGTCAACAGCAAGCCAACCTGGAAATACACATCGTTGGAGAGTCCCCGCATGGACGCTGCAATCAAGGCGCCGACGACCCCCAGCGGCACCACCAGCATGACTGCAAATGGAATGGACCAACTCTCATACAATGCGGCGAGGCATAAAAACACAATGAGCAGGGATAAAGCATACAGCGCGGGGGCTTGTGAACCGGTCATGCGCTCCTGGTATGACAATCCTGTCCACTCGTAGCTGATGCCGGGAGGCAAGGTTGCCGCCAATGATTCCATGATGGCCATCGCCTCGCCGGTACTATGCCCTGGCGCCGGGGCGCCCAGGATTTCTACCGAAGATTGACCGTTATAGCGTTCCAGCTTGGGTGACCCATAAGCCCAGTGTGCGCTGGCGAATGAAGAAAATGGCACCATTTCACCGCTGGCATTTTTCACATACCACTGATCAAAATCCTTGGGTTCCATCCGTGCTGAAGTGGCCCCTTGCAGGTACACACGCTTGACCCGGCCGCGGTCCATAAAGTCATTGACGTAAGTGCTCCCCCAGGCGGTGGAAAGTACTGAATTGATATCCGCGAGGGAAATGCCCAGGGCACTGGCTTTGGCTTGATCAATATCCAGCTTGTATTCTGGTGAGTCTTCCTGCCCGTTTGGCCGCACCCCGACCAATGAGCGATTCGCCGAGGCCATCCCCAGCAGCTGGTTGCGTGCCTGCATGAGGGCCTCATGCCCAAGGCCTGCCCGGTCTTGCAACTGGAGGTCAAAACCCGAAGCATTTCCTAACTCGACCACGGCTGGCGGGCCGAATGCAAAGACCATGGCCTCGTTAATGGTTGAGAATTTGCCCATGGCTTTTCCGATCACCGCTGATATTTTCAGGTCAGGTCGTTTACGTTCTGACCAGTCTTTCAAGCTGACAAAGGCGAGTCCATTGTTCTGGCCACTCCCCGCAAAGCTGAAGCCAGACACCGTGAACACGGATGCGACAGCCTCTTTTTGTTCGGCCAGAAAATGATGCTCTACCTTGTTTAGGACTGCCCGGGTGCGCTCTGTTGTTGCCCCGGCAGGCAAGATCACTTGCGTAAACAGGATGCCTTGATCTTCATCCGGCAGGAAAGCCTGTGGCAAACGGACAAATAATAGGGCCATCACGACAACAATCAGTGCATATATCAGTCCGTAGCGGCCAAGACGATGCAGCATACGGGCAACCACGGATTGACTGCCCTGGGTGGTACGTTCCACTCCTCGATTAAATACCTTAAAAGCACCCGTCAACGGGTTGTGTGTCTTGCTGTGTGGTTTCAGTAAGGTGGCGCATAGGGCAGGCGTCAGAATCAGGGCTACCAGCACTGAAAGCACCATGGCCGATACGATTGTGATGGAGAATTGCCGGTAAATGACGCCGGTAGAGCCGCCGAAAAATGCCATGGGGACGAATACCGCCGAGAGCACAAGGGCGATGCCGATCAAGGCCCCACTAATTTGCGTCATGGAACGACTGGTGGCTTCCTTGGCAGACAGTCCCTCTTCGTGCATCACGCGTTCAACGTTCTCTACCACCACAATGGCATCGTCTACCAGCAGGCCAATCGCCAGTACCATGGCAAACATGGTCAGCGTATTGATCGAGTATCCGGTGGCGGACAACACGGCAAATGTCCCCAGCAGGACCACAGGCACGGCAATGGTCGGGATGAGTGTGGCACGGATATTTTGCAGGAAAAGATACATCACCAGAAATACCAAGATGATGGCTTCTACCAGCGTTTTGATGACTTCCTCGATGGAGACTTTGACAAAGGGGGTCGTGTCATACGGCATCACCGCCTTCATGCCCGCCGGGAAAAACGGCTCCAGCTCAAGCAGTTTAGCCTTGACGGCTTGAGCCGTTTCCAGCGCATTGGCGCCGGTTGCCAGCTTGATTGCCAGCCCTGTTGCCGGTTTGCCGTTATATTGAGCGACAACCTCATAGCTTTCGCCACCGAGTTCAATTTGGGCGACATCCTGCAATCTGACCGCAGCCCCATTGGCGGTGCTTTTTAATAAAATCTGCCCAAACTGCTCGGGTGTTTGCAAACGACTTTGCGCCGTCACTGTGGCATTTAATTCTTGCCCTTTTTTGGCGGGCATGCCACCGATTTGGCCTGCTGACACCTGGGCGTTCTGTGCTGTGATCGCCGCGCTGATTTCGGCAGGCGTCAGCCCAAAATTGTGCAGCTTGGCTGGGTCCAGCCATATGCGCATGGCATATTTGGTCCCAAAAACCTGCGTATCGCCTACGCCATTCACCCGGCTAATAATGTCCTGGACATTCGACCCGACATAGTCCCCCAGATCGATGCTCGACATGCTGTTGTCTTCTGAGATAAACGCAGCCACCATGAGGAAGTTATTGGAAGCTTTGGCGACCTGCACGCCTTGTTTTTGCACATCCTGCGGCAGCAGCGGGGTAGCCAGCGCGAGCTTGTTCTGGACCTGTACCTGTGCAATATCCGGGTCGGTTCCCGCGTCAAAGGTCAGTGTAATGGTGACGCTGCCTGAAGCGTCGCTGGTCGAGGACATATAGGTCAGGTGGTCTATCCCTTTCATTTTTTGCTCGATCACCTGGGTGACGCTGTCTTCCACCGCTTTGGCCGAGGCGCCCGGGTAAGTGGTCGTGATGGAGATCGCAGGCGGTGCAATCATCGGGTATTGCGCAATCGGTAATGACCGGATCGCGAGTATACCTGCCAGCATGATCACGATCGCAATCACCCAGGCAAAAATAGGGCGGTCAATAAAAAATTTAGACATGATGACTCCCTATATTGGCTTGTTTGCGCGGCTTTTGTCGGTCGACACAATTTTTACCGGCATTCCAGGCCGTATTTTTTGCAGCCCATTCACTACCAGTCTGTCGCCTGCATTCAGGCCCTGGCGTACCACCCACTGGCCATCCAGCGTCTTGTCCGCCTGAATATTCCTGAGTTGCACCTTGCTATCCTTGTCCAGCACATACACGACAGGGTCCCCTTTGGCGTCGCGACTCACGCTTCGTTGTGGCACCAGGATGGCGGTTTCTGCAACGCCTTGTTCCAGGACTGCGCGCACATACATGCCCGGTAAGAGTACGCCTTTGGGGTTGGGGAATATGGCCCGCAGCGACACGGTGCCTGTCGACTGGCTTACGGTAATGTCTGCAAATGCCAGCTTGCCAGTCAGTGCATAGGTACTGCCATCCTCAAGGACGAGTTTCACTTCGGCCTGGTTTTCTCCTGCCTTCTTGAGGCGGCCACTCTCCCAGTCATGGCGCAGCCGCAACAGATCAGCGCTAGACTGGGTCACATCGACATAAATGGGATCAAGCTGCTGGATATTGGTCAGCATGGTTTCCTGGTTCGCAATCACCAGGGCGCCCGGTGTAATGTTCGATTTCGCCACCCGTCCAGAAATCGGCGCCAGGACGCTGGTATATGCCAGATTGATTTTTGCTATTTGCAATGCGGCCTTCGCCAAATCTACCTCTGCCTGCGCCTGATCCAGCGCTGATTGCGCATCCTCTAAATCCTGCTTGCTCACGGCTTGTATGCTCGCCAGCTCGTGATAACGCTCAGCCTTGCTTTTTGCAGCCACAAGATTCGCCTGGGCTTTATTCAGGCTTGCCTGCGCACTGTCTAATGAAGCCTTGTATGTGGAAGGGTCAATTTGGTACAGCTGTTGGCCCGCCTTGACATCTGTCCCTTCAGTGAACAAGCGTTTTTGCAAAATACCACTGACCTGCGGCCGGATCTCCGAAACCAGAAAGGGGGAAGTGCGCCCAGGTAACTCGGTTTTCAGGTTAACCGATTGTGGCTGGAGGTTGATGACTTCCACTTCTGCTGGCGGAGGGGCTGCCGGTGCAGGGGCAGCGCCCTGATGGCAGCCGGTAAGTAATTCACATAAAGCGAGCAATACCGGAAATGCCGTCGCCAAGCGCATGGTCTGTAATGTAGGTTTCATAGGATTCTCCTTTTAAGTACCGCCATGAAAATGGTTTTTTTTCAGGGTGACTTAAATTAGATTGAGTATTCATTCTAGATTGAATGATCATTCTAATATAGAATACTAAAAAAGCAACTTTTATTTTTAATGATGACAGGAGAAGTCATGTCCCTCTCGAACATACAGAACAGCCGTGCGGACCTCCGGCGCAACCAGGTGCTGACGGCCGCGACTGAGTGCTTTAGAAACCAGGGCTTTCATGGCACCAGCATGTCCCAGATATCCAAAGCCTCGGGCATGAGTGTTGGGCACATCTATCATTACTTTGAGAATAAAGAGGCCATTATTGAGGCGATCGTGGAAAAAGATTTGCTCAAAATACTGAACGTTACTAACCGCGTTGAGCAAAACCGGGGCGACGGTGATATCTTTGATGCCCTGATTGCTGACGTTGAAACAACTGCGCTGGATACTTTCTATGATCCAGATGCGCCCTTATTGCTGGAGGTGATTGCCGAGGCCGCACGCAATCCAAAAATTGCCAATATCATCCGCCGTGCAGAAGCCACGGCCATGGAAAGTATCAAAAGTTATTTTCGTAAAGGAATGATGCAACGGCAAATGAATATCTCAGAAGAGGCGCTAGATACCGCTTGTAATTTGATAGCTTCTTTGTTTGAAGGCTTTACTATCCGGTTAATCAGGAATCCTGACCTTTCACTGAAACGTACTATCCCGATGTTAAGCAGGACGATTCGGTATGTTCTGGAGCACGAGTTAAACGCCAGCTAACAAGTAGGATGGTTAAAAGTAACTGTGTTTTGAGAGATTAGAACAGAGCTGCGATTTGTTTTCAGCTCACTTCTGCGCGCGTAGAAGATCGTGATTGGCAAGAGTGATGTTTGCCAAAAGCGGGCAATAAAAAAGGGGGCTGATAGCCCCTTTTTTTGAAACTGTATGTAATCAGGCGGCGCCTAATTGTACAGGTGTTAACTGGATCAGTTTTTTAACCAGGCCCGGATGTTGTTCTGCATGTGCCTCTTTCAGGCAGGCTTTGGCACAGCTGGCACATTTGCCGCATTCTGCCCCTACGCCCAGTTGATCTTTCAAATGCTTGACGGTTTTTGCGCCATTCTTCACTGCTTGATGAATCTGTCGCTCTGTCACTGCATTACACACGCAAACGTACATATTGCCTCTAATTAAGTTCACTAATGATAATTATTATCATTTAATGTGACTTTGTCAAGCGGCATATGGTTCCTTGCAGCCATAAAAAAAGCCGCTTTAGCGGCTTAATTCAATGATTCACTAGCGTGTATCAGCTAATCAGACTCAATCTGTGATTGCAGGTAATTAGGTAGGGTCACGTCTTCGATCAGGCTTTGCTGGGTTTCCAGCCAGTCGATGGCTTCTTCACACGCTTCAAGCAACTCGGTCAACAAGTCGCGTGTGACGTAATCTTGCAGTTTCTCGGCTTCTGCAATCGCCTCTACCAGTTGCGGGCGCTGTACTTCTTTTTCAAAGCTCAGGTCGCCCTGCAGACATTCCACCACCTCTTCGCCTATGAGTAACTTGCCCAGGTTTTGCAGGTTAGGCAGGCCATCCAGAAAAAGAATGCGTTCAATCACCTCGTCCGCTTCTTTCATGACGCGGATGGATTGTTTGTACTGGTAGTCATTCAGTCGCTCGAGCCCCCATTTTTTGAACATGCGCGCATGCAAAAAATATTGGTTGATCGACGTCAGTTGGTTTTTAAGCACCTTGTTCAAGGTGGTAATGATTTGTTTATCGCCTTGCATGCGTGATACTCCTTATGCAGCAGAAGGGCTGCTGCCCATTTGGCTCTGGCAGTAGTTTTCGATACCCACCAGTTTGATCAGATTGAGCTGTTTTTCCAGCCAGTAGGCGTGGTCCATTTCGGTATCTTCGAGTTGCACCAGCAACATTTCGCGGGTGACGTAATCTTGCGCTTGTTCACAGGCTTCCATAGCCTTTTTCAGGTGTTTGACCACGGTGTATTCCAACGCCAGGTCAGACTCCAGCATGGATTTTACATCCTTGCCAATATTGAGTGATTCACGCTTGGCCAGATTGGGTTTGCCTTCGAGGAACAGAATGCGCTGTATCAAGGCACGTGCATGTTCGCGTTCGTGCAGCGATTCATGCAGGCTATGCTCTGCCAGGCTGCCCAGGCCCATATCGGCATACATTTCACCGTGAATCAGGTATTGATCGGTGGCGGACAACTCGCCTGCCAGCAAGTCGTTCAGTATCTCTATGATTTTTTTGTCGCCCTTCATGACGGCTCCTTGCACGTTTCAGATGCTAGCCATCATACAGCAAAAATAAATTGATGCAATTGAAATTTTTATGTAACTATTTGATTTTAAATGATATTTTAAATAGAAACATAAATGACAATCGTTCTTGATGCGCTTGGGGTGAATCATTCCAGTCAGCGAGGCTATAACAGCAACGAGAGGTCATGCGCAATATTCTCTGGCTTCTCGCCATAGCCCTCGTAAACACGCGGTGCGCCAGTCTTATCAAACACATACAAGCCTGCACTGTGGTCCATGGTGTATCCTGATTTTCCCGGCTCACTGACTTTGGCAGCATACACCTTATATTCGCTCAAATTGGCTGCCACTTCAGCCGGGGTGCCGCGCAAGCCAATAAAACGCGCATCAAAGCCGGGGACGAACTGCGCCAACACCGCTTGCGTGTCGCGCTCCGGGTCCACCGTCACAAACAGCACCTGTACATCGTTGGATTTTTCACCGAGTAATTGCATGGTCTTTTTCAGGTCGGTCATGGTAGTGGGGCAAACATCCGGGCAATGCGTGTAACCAAAAAACATCACCACGACCTTGCCTTTAAAGTCGCTCATATGGCGCAATTTGCCCGTGTGATCGGTGAGAGACAGCGGCTGCCCAAACTGGGTACCAGTCAGGTCGGTGCCAATAAAGCGGGCAGAGGGCCCCTGCTGGCAAGCCACCAGCAGCATGCTCAATAGCGAGAACACCAGATAAAGCCACTTAAATCGCACAGGCATGCAAAAAATCCTTGTAAATCATCATTGAAATGGATTCTAGCATAGGCGAAAAGCGCGCAGATTAGTTTACAATACTGGTTTTTGATGACTGACGGATTAAAGGCGAGTTTAAATGGCAATACCGAGTTCGATGGCAGACCGTGACGGCGTTATCTGGTACGACGGCAAAATGGTCAACTGGCGTGACGCCACCACCCATGTATTAACCCACACCCTGCACTATGGCATGGGCGTGTTTGAAGGGGTGCGTGCCTACAAAACTGACAAGGGGACCGCGATTTTCCGCCTCAAAGAGCACACAGACCGCTTGTTCCGCAGTGCGCATATCCTCGGCATGAAAATGCCGTTTGATAAAGCGACCATCTCCGACGCCCAAAGAGCTGCCGTGCGTGAGAATAATCTCGACTCTGGCTATCTGCGCCCGATGGCGTTTTATGGTGCAGAGGCCATGGGCATTTCTGCCAAAACCTTATCTACTCACGTCATTGTTGCCGCCTGGAGCTGGGGTGCTTACATGGGCGAAGAGGCGATTACCAAAGGCATTCGCGTAAAAACGTCTTCTTTTGCGCGTCACCACGTCAACATCACCATGTGTAAAGCCAAAGCCAACGGCAACTATATGAACAGCATCCTCGCACATCAGGAAGCGGCGCAGGACGGTTACCAGGAAGCGCTGTTGCTGGATGTGGACGGTTTCGTGGCTGAAGGTTCCGGTGAAAACATTTTCATCATCCGTAACGGCAAGCTGTACACGCCAGACCTGACCTCTGCGCTGGAAGGCATTACCCGTGACACCATCATTCACCTGGCCAAAGAAGAGCTGGGCCTGGAAGTGATTGAAAAACGCATTACGCGTGACGAAGTCTACAGCGCTGACGAAGCCTTCTTCACCGGGACTGCTGCTGAAGTGACGCCTATTCGTGAACTGGATAACCGCGCCATTGGCGAAGGCACCCGTGGCCCGATCACTGAAAAACTGCAAAGTATGTATTTTGATGTGGTTAAAGGGAAAAACGCCAAGTACGCTCACTGGCTGACCCTGGTTTAATGAATTGTTGCCTGTTTGCTGGAGAGTTTGAATGTCTGATGTCAAAGAGTTTGAAGTAGACGGCAAAGACTTGCCATTGCATTGCCCAACCAAAGAAGTTGCTTTGTGGGCATCACATCCAAGAGTATTTCTGGATGTGGCGAAAACGGGAGAGGTCTCGTGCCCGTACTGCGGGACGAAATACCGGTTGAAACCCGGCACACAGGTGCATCACCATTAAGTCAAAAAACCCACGCAGCGCGTGGGTTTTTTGTTGCAGGTTTGGGTTGTGCGATTGAGAATGATTTTAGAAGATCATTCTTTTGTTTCTCTGTCACAAGGTGTCTGAATTTCCTTAATTCCACTTTGGAGTAGGGTTCCCAAATTATGCGCTATGCTGGCGCAATGGTTGGCGTATGTAGAGGCCGTTGTTCAAGTTGCAGGGTAGGCATGTATGCCCACGAGGATTGGTGTTTGTTTTATGTCATGCTCTGTTTCGCCCTTCAGCGAGTCACTTTTCTTTGCTTGCCCAAAGAATAAGTAACCAAAAGAAATGCACCCTAGCTTCCGCTTGATCCCTGCGTTGCTCACCAAAACAAGCGGTCACGAAACTCGACCTGGCAGCTCACAAAATACGTAAGCTGCTGCGGGACTCGAACAGTCGCTCCCTTCTCCCTTGTTTTGGCTGCGCTACTCGGCGCGTCAGAAAGGGGCCCGAAAACCATGAGCGCCCCCCTTAGTGGATTAAAAAAAGAATTTGAGTTTTTGAACGGTCCAAGCTTCAACAGTGAGCGTTTGGCGAGATGAATCCCATCCCATCACGCTTGATTTCATTGCTTGGCAGGCGGAATAAGGTTGCAGCTTGTTTGAATCCCGCAGCAGCTTACGGGTTGTGTAAGCTGCCAGGTTGAGTTCTGCAACCGCGACTGACGAGTAATGAAATCAAGGGAGCCTTTAGGCCGTGATGGCTGGGTGCCCTCTTCTTTGGTTACTTTCTGTGGGGCAAGCAACAGAAAGTAACTCGCCTAAAGGCGAAAGAGAACGTTACATAGATTTGCCAAAGCATCCAAATGCAGCAGAATTGTTTTCTGCAGCGTTTTAATTTAAATAGATACGCCTAATTATCAGCGTTCCAGAGTTGATGCATCACCCGCTCCGTTTCTTCCGATCCACTGGTCAAAAACACAAAATCCCCAGCTTCCATAGCTGCATTAAGTATCTGCTTTTGCTCCAGCACCTGATGTAGGCGCTTGGCAACCGCAGCCCCGGTATCAATCAAGGTGACTTCGGGCCCCACAATCTCTTGAATCTGCTTTTTAACAAACGGGTAGTGTGTGCAGCCCAGCACTATGGTATCTGCGCCTGCTGCCATCAACGGTTGGCAGTATTGTTGCAATAGAGCCAGTGTCTGTGGGGTATCCAGCTGCCCCTGTTCTATGCACTCTACCAGTCCCACGCAGGCTTGTGTCACGACTTGTACACCCTGACCGTAATGCTCGAGCAGGGCGGCGAATTGTGCGCTTTTAAGCGTGCCAGTGGTTGCGAGCACGCCGATGATGCCGTTTTTGCTGGCCGCTGCCGCGGGTTTGACGGCGGGCTCCATGCCGATAATGGGTAGAGTGTAACGCTTGCGCATGGCGCTGATGGCCGCGGCAGTGGCGGTGTTACAGGCGACGACTAGCGCTTTGGCGCCTTGGGTGATGAGGGTGTCGGCGATGGTAAAGCAGCGCTGCTGAATTTCTGTCGCCGTTTTGTTGCCATAAGGCGCATGTGCGCTGTCAGCAAAGTAGTGGAAATGCTCGTGTGGCAGCTGGCGGGTTAAGTGTTTGAGGACGGTGAGGCCGCCGACCCCGGAATCCATGACCCCGATTGGGGCGTTGACTGCAATCGCTGAGCACATCGAAATGGCACGGTATGATTTATAATGGCTGGATTATATCGGATTTTATACGGGTGACAGGGATGGCCAACCGGCTGAGCAAGATTTACACGCGTACCGGCGATAGCGGTACGACCGGGCTGGGCGACGGCACGCGCGTCGCAAAGTCTGATCTGCGCGTGGAAGCCATGGGTGACGTGGATGAGCTGAATGCGGTGTTAGGCATGTTGCTGGTTGAAACCTTGCCTGAGGATGTGCGTGACAGTCTGCTGGCGATACAGCATGACTTGTTCGATTTGGGCGGTGAATTGTGTATGCCAGGGCATACGTTTATGCAGGCTGGCCGTGTCGCGTTTTTGGAAATGACGCTGGATACCTGGAACGAAGCATTGACGCCGTTAAAAGAGTTTATATTACCTGGCGGCAGTCGGGCAGCCGCGGTGTGTCATTTGGCACGCACGGTGTGTCGGCGTGCAGAGCGGGTGTTGCATGCCTTGCATGCGCAAGCACCGGTGACGCCCGTGGCCTTGCAATACCTGAATCGATTGTCCGATTTGCTGTTTGTCCTCTGTCGTACCTTAAACCGGCATGCGGGTGTGCCGGATGTCTTGTGGAATAACCAACATAAACTGTAGCGCGGCGCAGGCTGACGCTCGAATTGCAAAATAATGATTAAACAATTACTGCAGAAAGTATTCCGTCGGCGTGCCAGCGCGAATACACACACTCAATTGCCAGCGGCGCAAATCATCCAGGCGGGCAAGCACAAAATCAACCAGAAGCATATTAGCCAGGCGGCCCTCAAAACTTGCGACCAGCTGCAAAAGGCCGGGTTTCAGGCTTATATCGTCGGCGGCGCAGTGCGCGATTTGCTGCTAGATCATCCGCCCAAAGACTTTGATGTGGCAACCAATGCCACCCCTGAGCAGGTGCATAAGGTTTTCCGCCGTTCGCGTATTATTGGCCGCCGTTTCCGGCTGGTGCATGTGTTATGGGGGCATGAGACTATAGAGGTGTCTACCTTTCGCGGGCATCACCTGAGTGAGGGCGATGCTGAAACCAATGACAGTGGCCGTATCATTCGCGATAACGTGTTTGGCAGCATAGAAGAGGATGCGGTGCGCCGCGACTTCACCGCCAATGCTTTATATTACGACCCCAAGCGGCAGGAAGTGCTCGATTTTCATAATGGGGTGGCCGATATTCGTGCCAAAACCTTGCGTATCATCGGCGACCCGATCAAGCGTTATCAGGAAGACCCGGTGCGTATGTTGCGCGCCGTGCGCTTGTCAGCCAAACTGGGCTTGAAGTTGGAGCGAGATACCGAGACCCCGATTCGCAAGCTGGCCGATTTACTTGAAGACGTGCCGCCTAGCCGCTTGTTTGATGAAATGCTTAAGCTGTTCTTGTCCGGGCATGCCATTGAAAGCATCAATGCTTTACGTGCGCAACAGTTACATCACGGCTTGTTGCCCTTGCTGGATGTGATACTTGAGCAGCCCATGGGCGAGAAGTTTGTCATGCTGGCGCTTAAGAATACCGACGAGCGCATTTCGTCCGGCAAGTCATCCAACCCCAGCTTTTTGTTTGCAACCTTGTTGTGGCATGAAGTCTTGCTTGCCTGGCAAGAAAACCAGAAGCGTGGCGAACATATGATTCCTGCGCTGCATGAGGCGATGAACGAAGTCATCGACAAGCAAGCCGAGAAGATGGCGATTCATAATCGCTATACGACCACCATGAAAGAGATCTGGGCCATGCAGCCGCGCTTTGAACAGCGCTCGGGCAAGCGGCCGTATGCCTTGCTCACGCATCCGCGTTATCGCGCCGGCTATGATTTTCTGCTATTGCGCTGTGCCTCTGGCGAGCTGCCGCAAGAAATCGGTGACTGGTGGACGCGTTTTGCCGATGCCGGGACAGAAGAGCGTACCGCCATGCTGCTACCGGAAAGCGGCCCGAAAAAACGTAGACGCAAGCCACGCAAGAAAAAACCGGCTGGTGGAGACCTGGCCTGATGGCGATTGCCTTGATTGCCCTGGGCGGCAATTTGCAGCAGCCGGAGCGGCAGGTTAGCAAAGCAATTGAGGTGTTGGCGCATACGCCAGGCTTGACGCTGCTGCAAGCTTCTAGCCTCTATGCCACCGCCCCAGTGGGGTATGATAACCAGCCAGACTTTATCAATGCCGTGGTGCAAATGGCGACCGAGATTAAGGCGCCACACCTCATGCAATTGCTGTTGGAGATAGAACAGCAGTTTGGCCGCGAGCGCCCCTTTCCCAATGCGCCACGGATTCTGGACCTGGATCTGCTCGATTATGACGGCATGCAGTTGGATACCCCGCTGCTCACCCTGCCGCATCCACGCATGCATATGCGCGGCTTTGTGGTGGTGCCGCTGGCTGAAATTGTGCCGGACTTTGTGCTGCCATCCGGGCAGAGTGTTGTAGAATGGTTGACAACAAACAAGCACGACGACGTGCGCAAACTGGATCCGAATTCAATCCGCTAGACGAGCAATCTCCATGTTTACCCGCTTTCCTTATGTTGTCATTGAAGGTCCTATTGGCAGTGGCAAAACCACGCTGGCCCGCATGCTGGCAGACAAGTTTTCGGTAGAGTTACTCTCCGAAAAAGCCGAAGCCAATCCTTTTTTGACCCGCTTTTATCAGGATGCGCAACGCTACGCCTTGCCTACGCAGCTATTTTTCCTGTTTCAGCGTTCACGGCAGATTGAGGACATGGCGCAGCGTGACATGTTTGGCCAGCCTACGGTGTCTGACTTCTTTCTCGAAAAAGATCCGCTGTTTGCGCGCCTGAATCTCGATGATGAAGAGTATTCGCTTTACCATCAAATTTACCAGCACTTGCAGCTGAAGGCACCCAAGCCTGACCTGGTGGTCTATCTGCAAACCCCGGTCGATGCCTTGATGGATCGTATTGAAGAGCGCAATATCAGCTATGAGCAAGACATGCCGCGCGAGTATATTGCCCGTCTGGCTGAGGCTTACAGTGAATTCTTTCATGCTTATGATGCTTCACCTTTGCTGATCGTCAACAACGAAAAGCTCAATATCATTAAAGACCCGGAAGCCTTTGATTTGCTGATCGAACGCATAGGCCAGATCAAGAGCAGCCGCGAGTACTTTAATCCTAATTTCTGATGCGGGTCTGCTGCGACGCATGTGCTTTTTGCGGGCAGCCTTTTAAGACGACATAACGACATGCTGAATACTCTGATCACCAGGGCCAGATCGGGCGAGAAGATTGCCATGCTGACCTGCTATGACGCCACCTTTGCCAAGTTGCTGGCATTGGCGGGGGTGGATGTATTGCTGGTCGGGGACTCACTAGGCATGGTGATACAAGGCGGCAGCAACACGCTCGCCGTCACCATGCAAGACATGATTTACCACACCCGTATGGTCGCCAGAGGCGCGCCGCATATAGTCATCATGAGCGACATGCCTGCTTGCAGCTATGAGCATGATAGAGAAACTGCGCTCACCAACGCACAAACCCTACTCGCGGCAGGCGCGCATATTGTCAAGATCGAAGGCGGTGGAGACATGGTCGAAACCGCGCGCTATCTGATTGAAAACGGTGTGCCGGTCTGTGCGCACCTTGGCTTTACTCCGCAATCTGTTGAAAAGCTGGGCGGCTATAAAATCCAGGGCAAGACCGAAGAAAGCGCCCGCGCCATGCTGGCCGATGCGCAAGCGATGGCCGCCGTCGGCGTCAGTATGGTGCTGTTTGAAATGGTGCCCGCCGCTCTGGCGACGCAGATTACGCAAACGATTCAGGTGCCTACCATAGGCATAGGCGCAGGCGCAGGCTGTAGCGGCCAGGTGCTGGTATTACAAGATTTGTTGGGCATTTATACTGGCCCCGCCGACAAAGCGCCGCAAGACTACAAAGCGCCCAGGTTTGTGCAAAACTTTTTGCAACAGGGCGGCAGTGTGCAGGGCGCGGTGGAGCGTTATGTGCACGCCGTGAAGGAAGGGCGCTTTCCTGGGGAGCAGCATAGTTATTAATTTAGCTTTTTACTATCGACTTTGACTGTACTTTGGAGCTTAAGACTCTTAAGGAGGCTGTGATCATGAGCTTTCTATATAACTTTGATATGAGTAAAGTTATATCGCATTTCAAACTCATGCCTAAAGAAACACAAATAAGCGCAGAGGTGAATGTTGTTGATGTGATTAACCAGTCATTTGTCGTTTCAGGAGATCAAGACTATTTGGCAGCTCGTTTTATGGCAATTAACGGATTGTCCCGAGCCTTTTTCTGGGCTGCCGCACAGGCTGTCGAGAAGTACTTTAAAGCTTTTCTTCTGATGAATGGTCTCAGTGTCCAAACCTACAAAGGTCATCCAATAATTAAATTATTTGAAGCTAGCCAATCTGTTGATTTGTCAATTTCAAGGCTCGATATATCACCTCATCTGTTAATAAGCATATTAGAAGATTTACCGTAGTTGAGTTACTCAAAGATTTTGAGAAGTATGGTTCTGCTGATAACAGATATAATATTTTCGGAATAGATTTTAATACTGGTCATTTGTTGGCTTTAGATGCTCTTATATTTCAATTGAGAGAGTTGATAGGCGTTGATCCAATTGAGAAAAGTTTTAGTAATCTGGGTTCGGATGTTTTAAACACTTTTCAGAAATATAACCCTTGGTTTTATCCAGGTGTTCCAATGACTGAGGTGCCAAATCCACAATTTCCAATTTCAAATTATATTAATGCTACTAAGTATGAGATTTTAGAAAAAAATAAGAAAAATCCAGCTTGTCGCTTAGCTTTGGTATGGTTGAGAAAGCATATGAGATTGCCAGAGTCTAAGTTTCCAGATTGAATCTACAAAGTTAGTTAATTAAATTATTCTTTGAAATACCTATGGCACAATATTGCAATAGGTTGTCACATGAAATTACTTTCCATCGAATCCTCCACCGAAACCCTGTCACTGGCCCTGCAAACCGAGGCCGGTATGTTGACGTTTGATGAAGTGACCGGTCCAGCGGCTTCTCAGCGCATCTTGCCAGAAATACAACACTTGCTGACCCAGGCCGGGGTCAAGTTGTCCCAGTTGCATGGGATTGTCTATGGCACGGGCCCGGGCGCGTTTACGGGGGTGCGTGTGGCAGTCGGGGTGACGCAAGGCTTGGCCTTTGGCGCCAACCTGCCAGTGATTGGTGTCAGTTCGGTGTTGGCCGTGGCAGAGACGGCATGGCAGCAAACGCAGTCCGAGAAGGTGCTGGTGTGCCTGGATGCACGTATGGGCGAGGTCTATCATGCTGCGTTTATCCGCGAGGCGGATCAGTGGCTGGCGGTGAGTCCGCCGGTGGTGTGCAAGCCACATGAGGTGCCTGCAATAGCGGGCGACGGTTGGTTGGGGGCGGGCTCGGGGTGGCGGGTGTTTGCCGAGGGCTTGTCCGCGCAATATGCAGGGCAGGTGAGTGAATTTGGCCCTGAATGTTTGCCTAAAGCCAGTGCCATGCTCGCCTTGGCGCAGCCATTGTTTGTGGCTGGGCAAGGGCAGGCGGCCCATGAGGCGGCCCCTTTGTATGTGCGCAACCGGGTGGCGTTGACCGCCGCCGAGCGTGCGCAAGGCCAGACCTTGTAAGGGCCAGTATGAGCGCGTTACCACACTCTCAACCCAGCTTCAGGCCGATGACAGACCAGGATCTGTCTGCCGTGATGCGTATCGAACCCACCATTTACAGTCATCCGTGGACCCTGGGGAATTTTAGGGACTCCCTCAATGCAGGCCATAGCGCCTGGGTCATGGAGTTGGCGGGCGAGTTGGTCGGCTATGCGCTGGTGATGATGGTGCTGGATGAAGCCCACTTGCTCAACATCAGTGTTGCAAAACCGTTTCAGGGGCAGGGTTTGGGGCGTGCGTTGCTGGCGCAGATGATTGCCATCTCTCGTCGCTATCAGGCGGCCAATATGTTTCTTGAGGTGCGGGTCAGCAATACGTCCGCGATTGCCTTGTATGAGGCGGTGGGGTTTTGTGAAATGGGCATACGCCGCAATTATTATCCGACCAAGAGCGGCCGCGAGGATGCGGTGCTGATGGGCTTGGCCTTATGAGCAGGAGGGCATGATGAGCTTGACCCGTGACGATATGCTGCGTGAACTGGAGTTGTTGCCGGCATGGCATGTGCGCATGCCGCCAGTGCTGGAGATGGCTGCTGCCATGCCGCAAACAGCGCCTGTGTCTGCGGGAGAACAGGTGACCCATGTCGCAGAAAAAGCGGTCCCTCCAGATGTGACAGAGACCGCTCCCGAGTTACCTGTCATTGAGTCGCCAACCTTGATGCCAGTGGCTGCTGCTGGTGAGCCAGAAAATGTTTCCCTGCCCAACTGGCAGCCCAACGTTGCTGAAGAGGCCCCCGTGCACAGCGTGTCGCTTGACGCGCCAGTACTGGCGCTTGAGGTGGATAACCCTGTAGAGGATATCGCCGCTGAGACGCCAGCCGAGAGCGTTGCAACGCTGATTCAGTCTCCCTGGCTGATCTATTCGACCCGCCCCGTTGACGCCCCCAGCCAGCAATTGCTGCAAAACATCATGCAAGCCATGCAGTTACCTGCTGATGAGGTGACCGTGACTCATGAACCGTTGCAACGCGCACAGGTCAGCAGCCGCTTTTGTGTGCTATTTGGCCTGGCGGCCGCCAATCAGTTTTTAAATGCCCAACATACCGAGGTCGCAGCCGTGCGTGGTCAGTTGCATGCAGTGGGTGACTTGTGGTGTGTGGTGACGCATGACTTGGCTGCGATGTTGCAAACACCTGCGCTCAAGCGTGAGGTATGGCAGGACTTGTGCCTGTTACTGGCAAAGAAAAGCGAACTGATGGCTTGAATAAACACTTCTTTGGCCGCATCTATTGCAGTGTTGTGGAGTGTTTGAATGTGGCTAACCAATCGTGGCAAGCCCGTCACCACCAAATATTTTTAAGTGATTGAAGACTGGAGTCTCAAATATGCGCCGTTTATTCACTCTGTTGTTGCTGACTGCGACACTTAGCCTGTCTGGTTGTGGCTATAACCAGTTCCAAAGCCTGGATGAAGAAACCAAAGCCAATTGGTCTGAAGTGCTCAACCAGTACCAGCGCCGGGCCGATCTGGTGCCTAATCTGGTTTCGACAGTCAAAGGCTATGCCAGCCACGAAGAAAAAGTACTGACTGAGGTGACCGAGGCGCGCGCCAAAGTCGGCAGCATGCAAGTGACGCCAGAGCTGCTGAATGATCCTGAGGCGTTTGCCAAGTTTCAGGCGGCGCAAGGTCAATTGACCAGTGCCTTGTCACGCTTGATGGTGGTGTCAGAAAACTACCCTAATCTGAAGGCAGATGCCAGTTTCAGGGACTTACAGGCGCAGTTGGAAGGCACAGAGAACCGTGTCACCGTGGCGCGTAACCGTTACATCGAATCCGTGAAGCAATACAATGTCGCCGTACGCAGCTTTCCGAACAACCTGACCGCCATGATGTTTGGTTATCAGCCCAAGCCCACGTTTACGGTAGAAAACGAAAAAGCCATTTCTAGCGCGCCTAAAGTCGATTTTGGTGACAGCAAGTAACGGCGGGTGGCTTTGCGCTTAAGAGTATTATTTCTTACCTGGTGCCTGTTCTGCATGGCGCTGGTCAGCCATGCAGAAGATCTGGTTGCTATCCCTGCTTTACAGGCTGCGGTTACCGATTTGACGCAGACCTTGCGTCCTGAAGAGCAAGCGGCCCTGAACCAGAAGCTGAGCCAGTTTGCACAGCAAGCTGGCTCGCAGGTCGCGGTACTGATCTTGCCCAGCACGCAGCCAGAAGACATCGCGCAATTTGGCATTCGCCTGGCCGAAGCCTGGAAAATTGGCCGCGATAAGCAGGATGATGGCGTGATTGTGATCGTCGCCAAAAACGACAAAAAAATGCGCATTGAAGTCGGCTATGGGCTGGAAGGGGCGATTCCTGACGCGATTGCCAAGCGCATTATTGCCGAGCAAATGGCACCGGCCTTCAAGCAGGGCCAGTTTTACAACGGCCTGAATCTGGCCACGGATACCTTGATCAAGCTGATACAAGGCGAGCATCTGCCCGCAGCGGATAAATCATCCTCGCATCACTCAAATGCGGATGGCTGGATGACCATGCTGCCGATATTGATGTTTGCCGCCATTATCGCCGGGGCAATTTTCAAGAGCATGTTAGGGGATTTTCCGGGCAGCCTGGTGACCGGCGGTGCCTTGGGTGTGCTGGCAGGATTCCTGGGGGCCACCTTGCTGGTCATGGGCTTGGTCGGCCTGGCGGCATTTGTCTTTACACTGGCCATGGGCGGGCGCGGTGGCAGTGGTATGCCGTATTCTGCGGGCGGCTTTGGCGGCTACTCAGGCGGCAGCCGTGGGCCAGATATTTTCAGTGGCGGTGGCGGTGATTTTGGCGGCGGCGGGGCTTCCGGCGATTGGTAAACTAAACACATGAAACCCATTCATCCTCTCAAACGCTGGTTTAAGCATGCCTGGAGCCATCCTCGCCAGGTCAAGGCGCTGTTTTCTGCACAGGCGCTGGCCAATATTGAAAATGCTATCTCACAAAATGAACACCATCATGCCGGTGAAATACGCGTGGTGATTGAATCTGGCTTGCCTGCCTATGCTATCCTGCGAGGGCTCATCCCAAGGCAACGCGCCATTCACTTGTTTGGTCATTTGAATATCTGGGATACCGAGCATAACAATGGCGTACTGATTTACCTGTGCCTGGCCGATCAGGATGTAGAAATTATCGCCGACCGCGGTATTCATCGGCAGGTGGGGCAAGCAGGCTGGCAGCAGATTTGCCAGCAGATGGAAGGGATGTTCAGAAGTGGGCAGTTTGAAGCAGGTGTGGTTTACGGTATTCAGGCCATTGGCCAACATTTGGCAGCGCATTTTCCGCCCGAAGCTGTGCCGCGTAACGAGTTGTCTAACCGCGTCCTTATTCTCTAGCGCACACCTGTTCTCCGGTTTTGTATTGGCCTGCTTATCGGGCGCGATGCCAGCACAGGCCGATCTCAAAGACATCTATCGTATTTATCACAGTCCCCCCACCCTGCAAGCTTTTGAGATATGCCAGGGCGGGGGCTGTGTCCAGTCAGACGTGCTGAGCCTGAGCCCTGCCGAATGGGACAATGTCGAGCAGCTATTTACGCCGCTGCCAGCGACTGCAGAGGCCGAGCGCGAGGCCATTGCAAAAGCCATCGGCCTGCTGGAGGACATGGTCGGTACCAAAATTGGTACTGCAGCAGACCGCGCCGGGACGTTTAACAACAGTGAATACCTGCATCAGCAAGACTGCAACGACGAAGCGATCAACAGTACGACCTATCTGCGACTGATGCAGCAAGCTGGCCTGATCCGTTACCATGACATTCTGGATACCCGCACCCGCAAGTTTTTTCTAACCGGCTGGCCACATACGGCCGCCGTCATTCGTGAGCAGGCCAATCAAGCTGAATATGCGGTTGATAGCTGGTTCTACGATAACGGCTATCCGGCCACCATCATCCCGATGACGACCTGGAAAGACGGATACATTCCTACTGATAGTCCGATCTTGCAACGGCCACAGCAAAAAGAGGCGACAGCCGAGTAGGCGCGGATGACGCCGCCAGCGAATAAGGCTAAAATCGCGCTTTCGGATTTTAATTAAAGTTATTCTTATGCGCGCCTCACAATTTTTCATTGCTACCCAAAAAGAAGCCCCTTCAGACGCTGAACTCATCAGCCACAAACTGATGGTGCGTGCCGGCTTGATCAAAAGGCTGGGCAGCGGGTTGTATAGCTGGATGCCGCTGGGCTTGCGCGTGCTGCGCAAGGTAGAAAACATTGTGCGCGACGAGATGAACAAGGCGGGGGCACTGGAGCTGTTGATGCCCGCCGTGCAGCCTAAAGAGTTGTGGGAGGAAACCGGCCGCTGGGCGGTGTTTGGCCCACAAATGCTCAAGATTCAGGACAGGCACGAGCGTGACTTCTGCTTTGGCCCCACGCATGAAGAAGTGATTACTGACATCGCGCGTAAGGAAATCAGCAGCTACAAACAGTTGCCGCTAAATTTTTACCAGATTCAGACCAAGTTTCGTGATGAGATTCGCCCGCGTTTTGGCGTGATGCGTGCCCGCGAATTTTTGATGAAAGATGCCTACTCTTTCCATACCAGCGTCGATTGCCTGGTGAATACCTACAACACCATGCACACCGCATACAGCAATGTGTTTACGCGCCTGGGTCTCAAATTCCGCGCCGTGAAAGCTGACTCTGGCGCCATTGGTGGCGATGGCTCGCAAGAGTTTCACGTACTGGCAGACAGTGGTGAAGATGCACTGGCCTATTGCGAGCAATCTGATTACGCGGCTAACGTAGAACTGGCCGAAGCCGTGGCGACTGGCAGCCGTGCTGCAGCCACAGAAGCCATGCGTGAAGTAGATACACCCAAGCAGACCACGTGTGAAGATGTGGCCAAGTTGCTGGAAGTGCCTGTGAGCAAAACCGTGAAGTCGGTGGCCTTGGTAGTGGATGGTGTGTTTACGCTGGCCTTGTTGCGCGGTGATCATCAACTCAATGAAGTGAAATTCGGCAAGGTAGAGGGCGTGAAAGAGTTCCGACTGGCAACAGAAGAAGAAATCCGCGCCAACCTGAACTGCCCACCTGGCTTTATTGGCCCGGTTGGCGTGAATGCCAATGTACGCGTGGTGGCCGATAGAACCGTGGCCCTGATGAGTGACTTTGTCTGTGGCGCCAATAAACCTAAGTTTCACCTGGCAGGGGTGAATTTTGGCCGCGATTTGCCTGAGCCAGCCATCGTGGCCGATATCCGCAACGTGGTAGAAGGCGATGCGAGCCCGGATGGCAAAGGCACCCTGAGTTTGTGCCGCGGCATTGAAGTCGGCCATATTTTCCAATTGCGCACCAAGTATTCAGAAGCCATGCAGGCGACTTACCTGGACGAAAACGGCCAATCACAAGTGATGGAAATGGGCTGTTATGGCATTGGCGTGTCACGGATTGTGGGGGCAGCGATTGAGCAGGGCAATGATGACAAGGGCATTATTTTCCCCTTGAGCATGGCACCGTTTGCGGTGGTGATTTGCCCGATCGGCCTCGATAAGAGTGAGGCCGTCAAACAGGCCGCGTTTGAGCTCTATGCGCAACTGCAACAGGCGGGTGTAGATGTCTTGCTCGATGACCGTGGCGAGCGTCCGGGGGTCATGTTTGCAGAAAGTGACCTTATGGGTATTCCGCACCGCGTGGTAATTGGTGACCGTGGCCTGGCTGAAGGCAAGGTGGAATACAAAGGCCGCACCGATGCTGAAGCACAAAACCTGCAAGTGGCTGATTGTTTGGCCTTTTTGCAGCGCAAGCTTGCTGAGTAATTAGCGGGATTTAATCCCTCTTTTTGCCCGTCCTCGGCATGCCGCTTGTGATTACAATAGGCAACATGAAAAAAGTGTTTTTTTATGTGTTTGCCTTGTTGGTCACCGGCCTTTGTCTGTGGGCGGCGCCTTCCATGGCGGGCAATCAAAAAGAAGAGCCGCTGGCCAACAGCGTCAAAGCTGTGATGCAAAAATCCGTCAGTGACCTGGCCGCGCCGCGTCTGATTTTTGATTCCGAGCAAGCAGCACAAGTCTGGTTGCAAGAAATGTCAGCCCGCTTGGCCAAGCGCATGCCAGACGCGCACTATCGTGAAGACTTCCTCAAGTCCGTGCATTATGAAGCCACGCGCGCCGGGCTGGATCCGCAGTTGGTGCTAGGTCTGATTCATGTTGAAAGCGGGTTTAAAAAGTATGCAGTCTCTAGCGTGGGCGCGAGAGGCTATATGCAGGTGATGCCTTTCTGGGTGCAGTCTATTGGTACGCCTGAACACAATCTGTTTGATATGCGCCTGAATCTGCGTTATGGCTGCACGATATTGCGCCATTATCTCGATATTGAGCGCGGCGATTATTACCGGGCCTTGGGTAGATATAACGGCAGTCTGGGCAAGCCGGACTATCCGAATCTAGTGGTGGGGGCTTGGCGCAATCATTGGCATTACACGCCATCTGCGCAAGTGATCAAAGTGAATATGACCAGTAGCCAGTAAAAAATGATTTACAGGTGACGTGTGCCTGCCAGCAATCAAAAAACCGCGCTTGAATCAGCGCGGTTTTTTTATGGGTTACTTGACCACCTTGAATCCGTAATAGGTGCCAAACTCGCCTTCCGATTCGTGATAAACGAATAGCATGCCGTTGGTGTATCCCAGCCCATTAAAGTGATTTTGTGAGCGCAGTTTCATGGTTGCGGGTAAGGCGCTTTTGCCCACATATTGCCCGTTTAAATCAAAAATCAATACGGCTTTATGGTCTACGTCTAGCAAGGCCAGCTCATTACCCGCCACGCCGGTGAAGGCGACAAAATGGTCGCTGACATCATCGTGGGCTACTTTGGCTTTGGCAAAGTCCAGCTTGATCTCCTGCAGTTTTTCGCGCTGCTTGGTGTCCACAACAAACACCAGATTGCCGTGCTCTTGCTTGGCGAAATAGTGTTTGCTCACTGGGTCATAACTTGGCATGGTAGCCGCATCGCCAAAGGCGGGGTTGAATTGTGAAATTTCGCCAGAAGTGCCCAGCAGCTCGCCAGTCTCGGCCACTTCCAGGCTGAAAATCCCGGTGTTAGGCAAAAAGCCGACCGCGCTAGAAATGTTGTAAGTGATGATCTCCAGCTTGCCGCTATCGGGGTTGAAATAGAGCGAGCGGTTATCAAACCCCGGTTTGGCTGACTGCACATACTTGCCGTCGCCGGTAAACGTATGCACTTCAGACTTGGAAATGGGTGCTTCAAACTCGCTGCCCATGGGCGCCAGGCCGCCATCGGCAATGTAGTAATGCTGGTTGGCGGGCAAGTAGGCCACGCCCATAGGGCGTGTGGTTGGTTTCTTGGCCAGCGGGATTTTGATGCCGATTTCTGCCTCAGGCAAAATCTCTGCCTGGGTGGTGAGCGTCAGGCATAGCAGTGCCAGGCCGCTCAAAGTTTTTGGGATGAATTGCATATCTCCGTATCCTAGTTTTTATCAGTGTTTAATAGACGTTATTTTAGTCTGCAAGTTTAATACTGGGCGGACTACTTGCGCGTGATCAGCATGGCATCGCCATAACTAAAAAAGCGGTAAGACTGGGCAATGGCGTGCGCATAGGCCTCACGCATCAAATCGTAACCGCCAAATGCCGAGACCAGCATCATCAACGTGCTCTTGGGCAGGTGAAAGTTGGTGATCAAACGGTCTACCAGTTTAAACTCAAATCCTGGCGTAATAAAAATATCCGTGTCGCCATGGTGCGCAAACAACTTGCCTGCATGTGCTGCGCTTTCCAGCGTGCGCAATGAAGTGGTGCCCACGGCTGTGACCCGTTTTCCTTCAGCACGTGCTGCGAGGATGGTAGAGATGGTCTCTTCCGGCAAATGGTAAACCTCGCTATGCATATGGTGCTCGGCGATATTGTCTACCTTCACTGGCTGAAACGTCCCCGCGCCCACATGTAGCGTCACATAACGCACATGGACGCCTTTATCCATTAGCGATTGCAACAGCATCTCGTCAAAATGCAACCCCGCTGTTGGCGCGGCCACTGCGCCCGCATGCTTGGCAAACACCGTCTGGTAGCGGCTATCGTCGGTCGCATCTGCCGCGTGCTCAATATACGGCGGCAAAGGTAATTGGCCATACTGTTCCAAAAAGTCATACCACGACTGTTCGCCAAGTAAGCGAATATGGAACATATCCTGCACCCTGCCGAGCACCTCAGCCTGCATCTCGCCAGCCAGGTGCAGCATACTCCCTGCCTTTGGGGAGCGGGATGATTTGATTTGTGCATAAGCCTCTTGCGGTGACAGCACGCGATCTATCATCACCTCAATTTGCCCGCCAGTGGCTTTCTGGCCAAACAATCTGGCCTTGATGACTTTGGTATCGTTCAGGACCAGCACATCGCCTGCGGCAAACTGCTCGCCAATCTGCCGGAACAAATTATCCTTGATGGAACCGTCTTGCGCATTGACCTCCAGCAAGCGGCTTTCTGAACGATTGGGTAACGGATATTGGGCAATCAGGTGGGGCGGAAGATAAAAATCGAAATCTAGAGTTCTCATAAGTCAAAATTATGGTTATAATAGCGGTCTTTGATGTCCTACATTATATCCCATGCCGGGATGGCGGAACTGGTAGACGCACTGGACTCAAAATCCAGCGCCGCAAGGCGTGCCGGTTCGATTCCGGCTCCCGGCACCAAGTACTACTATCAAGTAGTATCAAAAAGACCCAAAACAGTATCATATTCAAAGGCTTAGATAAAAATCTAGGCCTTTTTTCATATCATACCGTCGCTTGACATACCCCAATTTACAGGGGTAACTTATGGGGTAACAAAACTTACCCCTACGGAAGTTACCCCAAAATGGCACTTACAGACACCGCATTACGCAATGCAAAGCCAACCGATAAAGCAATAAGTTATATGACGAGAAGGGTTTGTACCTTATTGTTAATCCAAATGGGGGCAAGTGGTGGCGTTTGAAGTATCGTTTCAACGATAAAGAGAAAACTCTATTAGTAGGCCCTATCCTGAAATATCACTTGCTTCAGCAAGGGCAAAACGTGATGAAGCACGTACGCTGGTGGCTGAGGGTAAAGATCCCAGCGAGGCGCGCAAGGATGCAAAGGCACAGGTAAAGCTAGAAGCCTTAACAATATCCGCCATTTTTATTTGTCCATCACTGCCAATAGCGCTGCTCCGCAAGGTATCGCAACCGTTGTCAAAAATCACTAGAATTGCTGCTAGATCAGAGCCGCTCCTTTTGATTTGATCTACTTTTGCAACAAGACTGTTGAAAAGGGCACAGAAGCACCTCTAATGATCCCTTCGTTGATGAGTTTATTAGCTGGGTTCGGTCTTTCCCGATGACAAGCCAAATATACGGTTGGCCCGACTACATCGTTAAGTGGTCAAATAGTGCCTCATGTGGAAGTTGTGACACACGGAATTCTATTAATTAATATGGCCCTGCATGTTAATGGTTTAGATTGTAAAGTATGGGCATAAATGATTTGAGGTTTTACGATCCGTTTCCTGGACGCAAGAAAAAGCCTAGATATCTAGCATTCTTCCTACTTGATCCAGACTTTTTTTTAAAGTTATCGTCCACATCACTTCGGAAAATAATGACCGATGATAATGAAGAGTCTTTATTTAAAAGTATGGAATCCGCTAGCTCAGAAAAGCAGTTACTCAAAATTGTTGAAAAAGTCATTCAAAGTCCATGGGCAGCAACTGATCATCTCAAAAAAATCCGTCAGTCATTAGTAAACGGTACTTTTGAACAAGACATGTACACTTTTCCTGGACCATTCGAATTGTTCAGGGAAGCGTTCAAACCATCTAATAATGAATTTAGCTATGTTTCTAATTTCATCGTTGAAATAGAACGTCAGACGCATAAGCCTTTTGTGGCATATGCGGGCGAAAAAAAAGTTGATGCAATAAAAGATTTATTGGCTAAGCCAATTTGTAAAAGCATCCTTTGGCCTGAGGTTGAGGCTATGCTTCAAGCCGATTTCAACAAAGACTCTGTAAGATTAATAAATACCGTTGTGAGTTTTGAAGTATTGTTGGCAATCCTTGCTGCACTAGATGTTCAGCTGACTTACAAATATCCGCATGAAACCTCTGCGTTTGCTATGTTGCTTACTGATTCTAGGAACGGAACCAAAAACCCGACAAAGCTCTTGTTTGAATTCCTAAAGACAAAGCTGGGAGCAAACTCCAAAGACGCTTTAAAAGAAATTTGTAGTAAAAAATCATTTCATTTAAGCGATAGTTCATTTGACAGGTGGAGCGCAGGTTCCCAATTGCCCAATGAATCAAATTACATCTCATTTATGAAGGCTAATTTCGAAGCGAACCAATTTGAATTGATGCGACAACGATATTACGCAACGCGATTGCTAAGCTATATTGGACATGCCTTTCAGGATATTAAAGTTGTTATTGAAGGATTGAACCCAACGCCGGATCAAAGGTTGGAGATCAGGCCATTACCTGATTATCCATTTGGACATCAATCCATTCAGAATTGGCTGGATGAAAGATATCCATTTTGGATCGAATATCACAAAGAAAGAATCAATCGGAGAGAAATGCTTCCCTCCGAAGGTCATTAATTATTTCTTAGCCTGACTCTTAGGTGGATTGTTTGTACGCTTAGTACCTGAAGGCATATGTTGATTTCCTGATGGATAACCACTTGAATCGCCCCGGCTAGCCTAGATATTTTCGAGCCTCTCGAAATACCGCCGTTCAAACTCTGCGGGAGCGA
>NZ_JAVTLI010000005.1:0-1287 GCF_032248435.1 Methylophilus sp. VKM B-3414
ACCCCGAGATTCCCCCGTCATCGAGAGATGAGGGCCTTCGTCTCCTGCATGGCCTAGAGACCAATCTCGCGACCTCTCTCCAAACGCCTCAGGAGGCTTGACTCCCTTGAGTCCACCCAGTGAGCTCCAAGAGATACCCGTCGCGATTCGAGAGCAGAGCGGGGTTCTTTGCTTCCACTCGAGATGAATGCCTGTCTCCCCGGGTGCGTCTGGAATGCAACCCCGAGATCCCTGTCGCCCCTGGAGAGGAACATTGGCTTCTGGACACAAGCCTAGATGAGGTCTATTGGCCCTGCAGTCACTCGAGAGCAATCCCCAGCTTTCCTTCGCAACTCGAATGGAAGATTGGACTTGCCTGGGCCAACACAAGAGGCAGCCTGAATTCCCCGTCGTAACTCGAGAATCCCGCCGTAACTCGAGAAAAACCACGTGGCTCCCCCGTCATCGCAAGATGAAGCCCTTTCCCGCTACAGCGCCTCAGGAGAAGTCCCACGTTAGGAATTGGAGGTCGAAAGGGCACTTGGCACCCTTGATGCGACCCACAAAGTTCCCCGAAATCCCGGTCTCCCTCGAGAGGAACACTGAGGTTTTCCGGCACCCCCTCCTCTGAGCCCTTTCTCCCCTCCTGATCTGGACAGGAGGGTCGACTCCCCTGCTTTGTCTGGAAGGGGTTCCCGACCTTCCGGTCGCACCTCAGGATGAGGCCGGTCTCACGAAGACATTCCAGACGTGGCCTCGTGGGTGGTTCCACATTCCGTAGGACCCCGATTTCCCGGTCCCCTCTTGATAAGAACCCGATGCCCGGACACCTCTCCGAACTCCAGCCTGTGAATGCAGTCAACACGAAGGGGCAGTTTTTCCGTGCATCGTTCGGAAAAAACCCCAGGTTCCAAATACAGCTCGACAAGCGGCCTCTCTCCCCGGGGACATCTCGAGAGGCAAGCGGAGTTCCATGCCTCAACCCAAGACGAGGCCTGACTCTCCTGTCCCCAGTCTGCAGGGACCCTGCGATCGGAGTCTGAAATCAGAGGTACCCTGCGGTTCCTGCCTCAACTGGAGATGAGGCCCTCTTCCAATGCACCAAGCCCAGTGGAGTCCCGAGAGGCCCCTCCCACCTCCAGTTTCCCTGGCTTCTCAGAGCCACCATGAGAAGCCCCCTGAGGTCACCTGCACAAGTCGAGGGAACCCAGGGTTTCCTGCCTCAACCCGGGAAAGCCCTCGAGAGACCTTCTTCAACACGTCTCGAGGCCAGATTCCCCTACCATGGCTCGGGAGCAATGACGCGCT
>NZ_JAVTLI010000006.1:0-170955 GCF_032248435.1 Methylophilus sp. VKM B-3414
GGTTGTTGATCTGTTGCTTCTCCCTCTTTTACACACATCTTAAAAAATACACAGGCGTATGTCATTGACCCGTTCGGGCTACTACAGGCTGTAGACGTCAAACAAAACCCGCCCGACCCTGCCATTGCGCCATCTGTTACTTTGAATTTAAAAGGAATTTTGGTATAATCAAAATGATAGATGGGCGTTACGCCCATTTTTTGTTTTTGGACGTAACGTTTTGAATTAAGGGTGCGTATGCAAAATTTGCATTCGGTAGTTGAAAAGACAGTCACGCAGTTAGGATACGAGCTGGTTGATTTTGAGGCAGCCAATCGTGGCAAGTTATTGCGCGTGTTCATCGACAAGCTGGCACCCAAAGACAATAAGGACAGCGTTACGATTGATGATTGTGTTCTGGTGAGCAACCAGCTTGGCAACGTGCTGACGGTAGAACTGGATATCGATTATGACCGCCTGGAAGTCTCTTCTGCCGGTCTGGATCGTGTGTTGCGCAAGGAACGTGATTTTATGCGTTTTACTGGTGAGCGTGCACAAATCAAATTGCGAGTGGGAATTCCGGATGATGGCCCTAAAGCAACGCCAACCACATTGCCCAGAAAGACTTTTTTGGGGAAGTTGCAAGGCATTGACGAGGGGAAAGTGTTGATTGAGTGCGATGGCTGGGTTTATAGATTGTCGCTGGATAATATAGATAAGGCTCGATTGAGCCCGGTTTTTGATTAATTTGTTTTAGCTAATCCGTACGGTGAGTTGGAGATTACGATGAGTCGTGAATTATTGTTGTTGGTTGATGCCCTGGCCCATGAAAAAAACGTGGATAAAGAGGTAATCTTTACTGCCCTGGAACTGGCATTGGCTTCGGCGACGAAAAAGAACCATGAAGAAGGCGCTGATATTCGTGTCGAAATTGACCGTGAAACCGGAGATTACAAAACCTTTAGACGCTGGCAATATGTAGAATATGACCTGCTGGAAAGCTCGGCTTACCAGTTTGATGAAGAAGACGAACGTGCTGCTGGCAGACAAATTGGCGACTATTACGAAGAGCCATTAGAATCGATCTCGTTTGGCCGCATTGGCGCACAGGCAGCCAAACAGGTGATTTTGCAGAAGGTGCGCGAAGCTGAACGTGAGCAAATGATCCAGGACTTTTTGGCGCGTGGCGAAAGCCTGGTCACTGGCGTGATCAAGCGGATGGAAAAAGGCAATGCGATTATTGAAGTGGGCCGTATTGAGTGCCTGCTACCACGTGAAGCCATGATTCAAAAAGAAAACCTGCGCGTGGGTGACCGTGTGCGTGCTTATCTGTCACGCGTGGACCGTGGTGGCCGTGGGCCGCAACTGATCCTGTCGCGTGTCGCTCCCGAGTTCCTCAAGCGTTTGTTTGAGCTGGAAGTGCCTGAAATCGAAGAAGGCCTGCTGGAGATTCGTTCTGCGGCGCGTGATCCTGGCTTGCGTTCCAAAATTGCGGTTAAAACCAATGACCAGCGCCTGGATCCTGTGGGGACTTGCGTGGGCATGCGTGGCTCCCGTGTACAAGCGGTGACTTCTGAGCTCGGTGGCGAGCGCGTGGATATCGTATTGTGGAGCATGGATCCGGCACAGTTTGTCATTAATGCCTTGGCGCCAGCTGAAGTGACGTCGATTGTGGTCGATGAAGATGCACACAGCATGGATGTGGTGGTGAACGAAGAGCAATTGGCGGTAGCGATTGGGCGCAACGGTCAAAACGTGCGTCTGGCGTCGGAACTGACTGGCTGGAACCTGAATATCCTGACCGAAGAAGCGGCTGCGCAGAAGAGTCAGGACGAGTATGCCAAAATCAGCCAATTGTTTATCGAGAAGCTGGATGTGGACGAAGAAGTGGCGGATATCCTGGTGCAGGAAGGCTTTAGCACACTGGAAGAGATTGCCTACGTGCCTTTGGCAGAGATGGCTGAAATCGAGGCCTTTGATGAAGACACGATCAATGAGTTACGTTCACGCGCACGTGCTGCCTTGTTAACCGAGGCGATTGCCAAAGAAGAAAAAGTTGAAGAAGACACCAACGACCTGATGACGCTGGACGGTATGGATGCAGACACTGCCCATAAACTGGCAGCCAGCGAGATTCATACCAGCGAAGATCTGGCCGAACTGGCAGTCGATGAGCTGGTTGAGTTGACCGGAATAGATGAAGAGCGTGCGAAGTCATTGATTATGACGGCGCGAGCACCCTGGTTTAAGTAACCAGGCGTTTTAAATAACCTATGCGTTTAAAACATCATGCATACCTCTTAATTAAAAAATAAAGTAATTGAACTGGAGCAGTACATGGCACTTTCAACCGTCGCACAATTTGCCGCCGAGCTGGGTCTTCCAACGACTCTTCTTATCGAGCAACTGAAAAGCGCAGGCGTTCATAAAACGTCTGTGGATGATTTCCTGGAAGAGGGTGACAAGGCTGCCTTGCTGGATTACTTGCGTAAAGAGCATGGGGCAGGTAACGCGCCTAAAAACAAGATTACGCTGACCCGTAAGCAGAACACCGAAATCAAAAAGCTGGATAGCTCAGGTAAAGCCCGTACGATTCAGGTGGAAGTGCGTAAAAAACGCGTGCTGGAGCGCCCTGAGCTGGGTTATGAGCCGCCTGTGGATGCCGCTGCTTATGATGAAGCCGAGCCAGTACCAGCAGAAGTTCTGGAGAGCTTGCCCGTAGAGGTTGAGCCGGTCGTGGTGGAAGAACCTGTGATCGAAGAGATCGTTGAGGTCGTGGCTGAACCTGAGCCAGAGCCAGAGCCAGAGCCAGAGCCAGAGCCAGAGCCAGTAGTTGAGGCACCAGCACTTACACCAGTCGTAGAAGCCCCAGCCCCTGTGAAAAAAGGCGTGGTTCTGTCGGCGCAGGAGATTGCCTTACGTGAACAAGAAGCTTCGCGTGCGGCCAAGCTGGCTGCCTTGCAGGCAGAAGATATCAAGCGCAAGCAAGCGTTGACACAACGTCGCGCAGAAGAAGAAGCCAAGCGCCAGGCAGAGGCCGAGGCTGCGAAGAATAAACCCGCAGCCACCAAGTTGTCTGAAGGGACGCTACACAAGCCCGCTGCCAAAGCAACAGACAAGCCAGAAAATAAAGATAAAAAAGCCAAGACCGACAACCGCGACTGGAATGAAAACGAGAACAAAAAACGCGGCATTAAAACCCGTGGTGATGCACCTGCTGGCGGCGCTCAAGGCTGGCGCACCCCTAAGGGCAAGCATCACAAATCCAATAAAGATGATCAGCACGCCTTTAATGCACCAACCGAACCTATCATCAAAGAGGTGATGGTGCCGGAGACCATTTCGGTTGCGGATTTGGCGCACAAAATGTCTGTCAAAGCGGCGGAAGTGATCAAGGCCTTAATGAAAATGGGCATGATGGTGACCATCAACCAGGTGCTGGATCAGGACACTGCGATTATTCTGGTCGAAGAAATGGGTCACAAAGCGCAAGCCGCGGCTGCGAATGATCCTGAAAGCTTCCTGGAGGAAACCGAAGGCGTTGAAGCGATTCTGGAATCACGTCCACCGGTGGTCACGGTCATGGGTCACGTTGACCATGGTAAAACCTCCTTGCTGGACTATATCCGCCGCAGTCGCGTGGCTTCAGGTGAAGCAGGCGGCATTACTCAGCATATCGGTGCTTACCACGTGGAAACGCCACGCGGCATGGTGACCTTCCTGGATACCCCTGGCCACGAGGCTTTTACCGCTATGCGTGCCCGTGGTGCGAAGGCGACCGATATCGTGATTCTGGTGGTATCGGCTGATGATGGCGTGATGCCACAAACGATTGAAGCGATACACCATGCCAAGGCAGGTAATGTGCCTATCGTGGTGGCGATTAACAAGATTGATAAACCGGAAGCCCAGCCAGAGCGCGTGAAAAGCGAGCTGATCTCACATGAGGTGGTGCCAGAAGAGTACGGTGGCGATACCATGTTCCGTGAAGTGTCTGCCAAAACCGGTAAAGGCATTGATGAGTTGTTGGAAGCCGTGTTGCTGCAAGCGGAAGTGCTTGAGTTGAAAGCCCCGCTCAATACGCCAGCCAAAGGCCTGGTCATTGAAGGTCGTCTGGACAAAGGACGTGGTCCGGTGTCTACCGTTCTGGTGCAGTCAGGTATCCTGCGCCGCGGCGATATGCTGCTGGCAGGTACGGCTTATGGCCGTGTGCGTGCCATGCTTGACGAGAATGGCAACGACATTAAAGAAGCCGGCCCGTCTATTCCGGTAGAAGTTCTGGGCTTGTCTGATGTGCCAAGTGCTGGTGAAGAAACCATCGTCTTGAACGACGAGCGCAAGGCGCGTGAAATTGCCTTGTTCCGTCAGGGCAAGTTCCGCGATGTGAAACTGGCCAAGCAGCAGGCTGCCAAACTTGAAAACATGTTTGAGCAGATGGCTGAAGGCGAAGTACAAACCCTGAACCTGATTATCAAATCAGATGTACAGGGCTCTTACGAAGCCTTGACCACCAGCCTGCAAAAACTGTCTACCAGCGAAGTACGTGTGAATATTATTCACACCGGCGTGGGTGCTATTAGCGAGTCAGATGTGAACCTGGCCGCCGCTTCAAGTGCGGTACTGATCGGCTTTAACGTCCGGGCAGATGCCGGCGCACGTAAGCTGGTTGAGAATCTGGATGTCGACCTGCGTTACTACAACATTATTTACGAAGCTGTGGATGAGATCAAAGCGGCGCTGGGTGGCATGCTGGCACCAGAGCAGAAAGAGCAAATGATTGGTACGGTAGAAATCCGCGAGGTATACCGGATCTCCAAAGTGGGTGCAGTGGCCGGTTGTTATGTACAGGATGGCGTGGTTAAACGTAACTCCAAAGTCCGTTTGCTGCGTAACAATGTGATTATCCACACGGGTGAGCTCGACTCCCTCAAGCGCTTCAAAGATGACGTTAAAGAAGTTAAAAATAACTTTGAGTGCGGCTTGTCTCTCAAGAACTACAATGAGATTGAAGTCGGCGATATTCTTGAAGTTTATGAAGTCGTTGAAGTGGCCAGAACACTCTAATGGCTAAAGCATTTTCAAGAAATGACCGCATCTCTGAGCAAATGCGCCGTGAACTGGCGGATTTGCTCATGTTTGAGGTGAAAGATCCGCGTGTGCAGATGGTCACCTTGACCGGGGTTGAGGTGGCGGGTGATATGGCACATGCCAAGGTCTTTTACACCGCGCAGAAGAATAGCAAAGGTCTGCAAGCCGGCCTGGAGAAAGCCGCCGGCTTTTTGCGTACGCAGCTGGGCAAGCGCATGATGATCCGTACTGTCCCGCAGTTGCATTTTGTCTATGATGAATCCATAGATCGTGGGATGCATATGGACAAGCTGATCAGCGACGCTTTGTCTGATACCCCTCCGCAAGAATAATTTTCACCTCCTTTCGCGCTATGCAAACCAAACGCATTAAACGTGCCGTCAGTGGCGTGTTGTTGCTGGACAAGCCCTATGGCTTTTCATCCAATCAGGCCCTGCAAAAGGTCAAATGGTTATATCAGGCCCAAAAAGCCGGACATACCGGGACCTTGGATCCTCTTGCAACTGGCGTGTTGCCGATCTGTTTGGGCGAAGCCACCAAATTTGCACAACACCTGACAGATGAAAACAAAACCTATGTGGCGACCGTCAAGTTTGGTGTGACCACCACCACCGGAGATAAAGAGGGTGACGTCGTCAGTGAGGTGGCTTGCCAGGTGTCGTGTGCAGAGATTGAGCGCGTGTTGCCGCAGTTTATGGGGTCAATTACACAAGTGCCTCCCATGTATTCTGCGCTCAAGGTAAACGGTAAGCCTTTGTATGAATACGCGCGTAATGGTGTCGAGCTAGAACGTGCACCGCGTCAGGTAACCATTCATGCATTGCGTGTCTTGGCCTGTGCTGAGAATAGTGCAGAAATCGAAGTCTGTTGTAGCAAAGGCACTTATATCCGCACCTTAGGCGAGGATATCGGTAAAGCACTCAATGTGGGTGCGCACCTCACAGCTTTACGCCGTACGGCGACCGCCACTTATCAAATCGCCGAGACCGTGACGATAGAAGCTCTGGAGCAGATGTCTATTGAGCAGCGCGATGCGTTGCTGCTGCCTGTCGATAGTGCTATTCAAATCCTGCCTAAAGTCGAGCTGCATCAGGATGCCGCCTATTATTTCAAACAAGGCAATCCAGTCTGGCTGGCTGGCGTTATCCCAGCGGGCGATTTACGTATTTACAGTGCTTCCGGCTTGTTTCTTGGGGTCGGCCAGCAGCAGCGCGATGGCCGTATTGCCCCCAAGCGCGTCGTTAATCTCTAGCTTTTCACTTGCTCATCTCGCTAAAACGCATGGCTTTTGCATAAAAATGCAATAGAGTTGCATTCTGTGGGCAAGAATTTATGTTAGTATATTCAACATGTTAAAGCGCTTTTATGTGTATTTTCTATTGGCAGTGTTGTTTGCGATCACGCAGACAGGCCTTGTCACACATGAAATTACCCATCTCAAAGAGCTGACGCAACACTCGCAATCTGACAAACATCAAAGCAAAGACCAATGCAGGCTCTGTGTCGCCTACGCGCATCTCGTCGGGGTGATGACGCAGGCCCAGCAATGGAGCTTGCCAGAGCTTAGCTATCTTGCTGTCATCAGCGCCCTGGCGATTGCCATACAGCGCCCAACGCTCGCGGCCTATGCCGCACGCGCCCCTCCTGCCATTGTTTAACCCTTGACGATACATTCTCCAGGTCGCGCTTGCGGCTGGAGTGAGCTATTTATGCAGTGCACACAGCACTGCCTGACCTTGTCTGGAAAAAACAATGAAAATGTTACAAAAGAGGATGTCTGCACGTGGGCAGCAAAAATCATTATGGCTGGCATTGATGGCGGCGTTGAGCTCGCCCATGCTGGTCTCGGCAGAAGACGCGAAAACCCTTGATATTGATAATGTGCCTGTCACGGGCAATCCCCTCGGCGTGGCATCGGATGATATGGTGGTGCCGGTCTCGGTACTGGGCGGACGTGAGCTCAGTTTGCGTCGTCAGGGGACTCTGGGCGAAACCCTGAATGGCATTCCGGGCGTGACGGCCACACAGTTTGGTCCAAATGCTTCGCGTCCGATTATCCGTGGCCTGGACGGCGAGCGTGTGCGTATCATGCAAAACGGTGTTGGTATTCTGGATGCCTCGTCACTGAGTTTTGACCATGCAGTGGGCGTGGATCCATTGATTATTGAGCAAATTGATGTGGTGCGAGGTCCGGCAGCGTTGCTGTATGGCGGCAGTGCCATGGGCGGTGTCGTCAACGCCATTGACCACCGTATTCCTAAGGAATCCCTTAATGGCTATACCGGCCGCGCTGAAACCAGGTTTGGCGGGCCAGACAATACGCGCAATGGCGCTGCTGTGGTCGATGTGGGCAATGGCCTGTTTGCATTGCATGCCGATATCTACAGCCGTGAAACCAGCAATCTTGAGATTCCTGGTTATGCGCTTTCCAAGCGCAAGAGTTTGGCCGATGGTACTGCGCGCGATAGTCGCGGCAAGGACAAGCTCAATAATAGTTCTGCGCTGGCCAATGGCGGCGCATTGGGTGCTTCCTGGACCTTTGATACAGGCTATCTGGGGATTTCCTATGCTGACTCCAACAACCACTATGGCACCGTGGCCGAAGAGAATGTCAGAATCAATATGGAAAACAAACGTACGGAGTTGGCAGGTGAAGTGAGAGAGCTCAAGGGACCTGTACAAAAAATCAAGGTGAGAATGGCTTACACCGATTACCAGCACGTAGAAGTTGAGAGTGGGGTGGTTGGAACCACTTTTAAAAACCGTGGTTTACAGGGTAGCCTCGAAGCCACCCATGTCCCACTGGCTGGCTTGAATGGGGTGGTCGGCTATCAGTTCCAGAACACGCGTTTTCAGGCCTTAGGCGAAGAGGCATTTGTGCCTAGTGTTACCACCGTGGACCAAGGGGCTTATGTCTACGAAGAATATGCAATCGATAAACACAAAGTCACCTTTGGCGGGCGGTTGGGCGATACCTCGATAGACTCCCATGTCGATGATAAATTCACCCAGGCGTTTAGCAAACACTTTAACCCTAATAGCTTTGCGCTGGGGGGGCTGTACACCATTGATGAATCCTGGAGTGTGACGACCAACTTGTCGCATAACGAGCGTGCACCTAGCTATTTTGAACTGTATGCGAATGGACCACATATTGCGACTGGGCAGGTGGAGGTCGGTAATACTAACCTCAGCAAAGAGCGCTCCAACGGTATTGATGCTCAGCTGAAATGGAAGTCAGGTGGTCACAGTGTGACGCTAGGCGCGTATGCCACCAAATTTAAAAACTTTATCGGCTTGTTTAATACAGGCATTGAGGTGCCGGTGGATGGCGAGCTGTTGCCTGAAGCACAGTTTAGAGCGGTTCCGGCCTTGTTCAAGGGCTTGGAGTTAGAAGGCAAGTTTGCCTTGAACGACGAGTGGACATTAAAAATGCGCGGTGACTACGTGCATGCCAAAGACACGCGTAACAATCAATACTTGCCAAGGATCTCGCCCTTGCGTTTGGGCGGTGGGTTAGATTATCGCCTGGGTAACTGGAATGCTCGCCTCGATGTGCTGCATGCCTTTAAGCAGAATAACGTGGCCGAGAACGAGCTCAAAACCAATGCGTATACTAATGTTAGCGCATTGGTCGCATACAAGTTGCCGGTGAAGTATAACGTGGAGTTGTTTGCCAAGGCGAATAACCTGCTCAATGAAGAGATCCGTGAGCACGCTTCTTTTCTGAAGGATATTGCCCCGTCAGGCGCGAGGGCGGTATTGGTGGGCGCCCGCGCTGACTTTTAAGCGGTGGAACTAACTGCGCCTCTGGACGCCGCATTACGCGGCGCGCAGAGGCGCAACAGATCAAAGCAACAGGCTGACTTGGTCAGCCTGTTGTCATTTAATTGAATAAAATCAAGCCCCAGACTACCGTCAAGTTGATCAATGCCAACAACACGGCAGCACTGCCAATATCTTTGGCTCGCTTGGCCAGCGCATGCCGTTCAATCGACACGCGGTCTACGACCGCTTCAACCGCCGAATTCAGCAGCTCCACAATCATGACCAGCAACACACTGCCCACCATCAGGATGCGGTGCAGGGCTTCAGACTCCAGGTAAAATGCCAGAGGAATCAGCACCAGCGAGAGCCAGACCTCCTGACGGAAAGCATCCTCATGCTTGTAAGCGGCTTTGAAGCCATCCATGGAGTAGCCAAAGGCATTAATCAAGCGCCGGAGGCCGGTTTTGCCTTTGAACGGACTTTCCTGGTGACCTGAAGGGGTGTTGTTTTGCATGGGTTATCTCTAAAATTGCGAACATCAGATTTTAACATGCGCTATGATAGCGCTTTTAGCAGTGTAGTGAGGATCGAACATGGCAAGATTGGTGCAATGTGTGAAACTGGGCAAAGAGCTCGAAGGCATGGATTTTCCGCCTTATCCGGGAGAACTGGGTAAAAAGATTTATATGCATGTGTCTAAAGAAGCTTGGGCAGGCTGGTTAAAACAGCAGACCATGCTGGTCAATGAAAACCGCTTGAGCCTTGCGGACCCGAGTGCACGTAAATATCTATCCGAGCAAACCGAAAAGTACTTTTTTGGCGAAGGCGCAGATGTTGCCACTGGCTATGTGCCTCCTTCTGCCTAGTGAAAATGGTTAATGCGATGAGGCTTTAAACGTATCCCGGCCAACAAAAATAAAAAGCACTCCTCGGAGTGCTTTTTATTTGCGGTCTATTACGACTGCGTCTCGCGCTGAATATCTTCCAGGCTGGTATGACGGATATCTTTGCCTTTGACCATATAGACCACGTACTCCGAGATGTTTTTCGCATGGTCACCAATGCGCTCAATGGCTTTTGCCACAAACAGTACTTCAAGTGACATCGAGATCGTACGCGGATCTTCCAGCATGAACGTGATCAACTGACGCATGGCGGCGCGGAATTGTTCATCCACCTGCTCATCCTGTCTGGCGACTTCCACGGTCTGGCTGACATCCAGGCGTGCAAATGAATCCAGCGCTGTACGCAGCATTTCACGCACAATGCCAACCATGGTTTTGATCTCGTTGAACCGTGGTTTGTACATCCGGTCTTGCTCGTAGATGCGCTGGGCAGTCCGTGCAATTTTAGTGGCTTCATCACCAATCCGCTCCAGATCCGTGATGGTTTTCACCATCATCATGATCATGCGCAAATCACGTGCTGCAGGTTGTCTGCGCGCAATAATATGGCTGCAGTCTTCATCTACCTGCACCTCTAAGGCGTTGACACGCGCATCGCGCTCCATGACGTCTTTGGCTAGATTGACATCCGCGTTGGTCAGCGACTCCAGTGCATTGACGATTTGCTGCTCAACGACCCCGCCCATTTCCAGAACCTTGGCCCGGACGGACTCCAGTTCAACATCATATTGCTTAGAGGTGTGTTCAAATTGCATGACAAATTTTTCCTAATTATTGTGCCGGTGCAGAGTACCAGCCCAATATGACAACTGTATGATAATTTTCAGTGTGCAGAAGTTGCAATTACTTGGTCAGAGTTTTAACGCCGTTTGGCGTGGCCAGCAGCAACACATTGGCTGGGCGTGCTGCGAACAAGCCGTTAGTCACCACCCCTACGATCTGGTTAATCTTGGCTTCCATTGCAATCGGGTCGGTAATGCTCAAGCCATGCACATCAAGGATCAAGTTGCCGTTGTCAGTCGTGAAGTCACGCAATTGGGGTTGACCACCCAGTTTTACCAGTTCACGTGCCACATGGCTGCGAGCCATCGGTAATACTTCTACTGGCAGGGGAAACTTGCCCAAGACGGGTACAAATTTGCTTTCGTCGCAGATACAGATGAAAGATTTGGCCACAGCTGCCACGATCTTTTCACGGGTCAATGCACCGCCGCCGCCTTTGAGCATATGCATGTGCTCCGTGATTTCATCGGCGCCATCCACATAGATATCCATGCTGTCGACGCTGTTCAAGTCAAAGACCTCGATACCGTGGTTACGCAGGCGTTGCGCGGTGGCTTCTGAGCTGGCGACTGCGCCGGTGATTTTATGTTTGACTTTGGCCAGTTCGTCGATAAAAAAGTTGGCGGTTGAGCCGGTGCCCACACCAATAATGCCATCCTTGACATAATTGACTGCTGCTTTTGCCACTTCGAGTTTCAATGCGTCTTGTTGTGCTTTATCCATCGCCATGTGCTTCAATCCTTGATTAATTCTTTATAATACAAACAATTCTCTATCATACACTGCAACCTTGCGGTTTTAAAATCTCCACGCATTTCATGACCATCAATTACCGCGAAAAAATCGAACACTCCCAAGTCTATGCCGTTGCCAGACATACGCCGCTCGATGAATTGCCCAACTTGTCCTCGCGACTGAATAACCGGGTGTTGCTCAAGCGCGAAGATATGCAGCCGGTATTTTCATTCAAACTGCGCGGTGCCTATAACAAAATGGCCAACCTCTCGGCTGAGGCTTTGCAGCGTGGCGTGATTTGCGCCAGTGCCGGAAACCATGCGCAAGGCGTGGCCTTGAGTGCGCAAAAAATGGGCTGCCGTGCCGTCATTGTGATGCCGACCACCACGCCAGCGATCAAGGTCAATGCGGTGCGCGCACGCGGTGCCGAAGTGGTGTTGTTTGGCGACAGTTACTCCGATGCCTACTTGCACGCGCTCGATCTCGAGCAACGGGAAGGGTTGACCTTTGTGCATCCTTACGATGATCCGGATGTCATTGCCGGACAGGGCACGATTGCGCTGGAGTTGGTGCAGGATCATGCGGCGCCGATTGAAGCCGTGTTTTGTTGTGTCGGCGGCGGTGGCTTGCTGGCAGGCATGGCGGCCTATCTGAAAGCGGTCCGCCCCGAAATCAAAGTCATCGGCGTCGAAGCACAAGATGCCGAAGCCATGACCGAATCGCTGAAGCTCGGCCAACGTGTCATGTTGGAACAAGTGGGCCTGTTTGCAGATGGGGCTGCGGTCAAGCAAGTGGGCGAGCATACCTTTGCGCTCGTGCAGCAATATGTCGATGAAATGATCGTGGTTGATAACGATGCGATTTGTGCCGCTATCAAAGACGTGTTTGAGGATACGCGCAGCATTCTGGAACCGGCCGGGGCGCTGGCCGTGGCTGGTTTGAAGGCCTACAGTCAACGCGCACAGTGTCAAGGTAAAACCCTGGTCGCAGTGGCTTCAGGTGCCAACATGAACTTTGACCGCTTGCGCTTTATTGCCGAGCGCGCGGAGTTGGGGGAACGCCGGGAGGCGGTCTTTGCCGTCACCATTCCTGAGACCCCCGGCGCGTTTAAGCGTTTTTGCCGCTTGTTAGGGCAGCGCAATATTACCGAATTCAATTACCGTTTTGCTGACACCGAGCAGGCGCATATTTTTGTCGGGTTGGCGGTGCATCACCCAACCGAGGCCGATGTTATCGCGAGCAAATTGGCGGCGGCTGGCTTGCCCACCATTAATTTGAGCGACAACGAGATGGCCAAGTTACATTTGCGCCATCTGGTGGGCGGGCATGCGCCACAAGTCCAAAACGAGGTGGTTTACCGTTTCGAGTTTCCTGAAAAACCCGGCGCCTTAATGAACTTTCTCGAATCCATGGGTCACAACTGGAACATCAGTTTGTTTCACTACCGTAATCATGGGGCAGATTTTGGCCGGGTATTGGTGGGCATGCAGGTACCGCCCGAGGATCAGCTAGCCTTTACCCAGTTTTTACAGCAATTGGGTTACCCGTACTGGGATGAGAGCCATAATCCGGCGTATCGTTTATTTTTAGGCTGATAGCAGCCATGATGGTGGTTGTTTGCAGCCAGTGCCGTGGGTGATGTCAGCTGAATGCGAGCCACGGCGCTGATTGGATGGCTGAGAACGATTCTTGCAGGGAATGCCTGCACTTTAGAGCGATGAGACTTAAATAATAATCAGGAGATAAATGCAAATGTTGAATTCATCATTGGCGCGTCGTGCGCGCACCAGCGTGTGGTTGCTGGCCTTGCTCGCTGGCGTTACCGCTTGTAACAAGCAAGAAGAGTCCGCACCAACCCCGGAAACGCCAGCGGCCACGAGCGCTGTTAGCGAAAGTTCTTCTGGTAAGACGTTGGCTTATGTGTCCACCCAGGATGCCGGCGTCGACGTGATTGACTTGGCGACCATGCAAGTGACCAGCATGCTGGATGTGAAAGCCAAGGGCCCGCGTGGCCTGGCGCTGACAGACGATGGCAAGCAACTGGTGGTGGCGACGCGTGAAAATGGCAGTGTGTCCGTGATTGATACCGCCACAGGCGAAGTCGTCAAGCAGATTGAGGTCGGCAAAAACCCTGAGTTTGTGCGGGTGAGTGGTAATTATGCTTTTGTTTCGTCCGAGCCTAGCTCTAAAGCTGGTCCGCCACCCAAGCCGGGCAGCAAGCCAGAAGAAGACGATGACGACGATGAAGAAAAAGTCCCAGCCAAGATTGCGATTGTTGATCTGACCAAAGGTGAAAAAGTCCGCGAAATTACTGGCGGGCCAGAAACCGAAGGCCTGGAGTTTTCGGCCGATGGCAAACAGCTGGTGATTACGAACGAAGCTGACAATACCGTCACTGTACACAACATCGAAACTGGCGATCTGGTCAAAACCATTTCCACCCATCAATATGGAGATCGTCCGCGCGGCATCAAAGTCTCTCCGGATGGCAATACCTATCTGGCCACGCTGGAGTTTGGTAACAAGTTTATGGTGATGGATAAAGACTTTAATGTGGTACGCACGGTAGACACGGCTGAAACCCCATACGGCATAGCCTACGACAGCAAGGGTGAGCGGATTTTTGTGGCGACCAACAAGGCAAAACTGTTGCAGGTGTTTGATGCCAAGACCTTTGAAAAAATCAAGGAAGTGCCGACCGGTAACCGGTGCTGGCATTTTAGTTTTACCCCGGACAACAAGCAGGTGCTGTTGGCTTGCGGCAAGTCTGATGCGGTATTCGTGATTGATGCAGATAAGCTTGAAGTCACGAACCAGATTGAAGTCAAAAATATGCCATGGGGCGTGGTGACCTTCCCTAAAGCCATGGGTAGTCTGGAAAACGCCAAATAAATTTATTTCCAATCGCGTTTCAATTGATTGAACAAGCCCGCCCTGATCGGCGGGCTTTTTTATTAAATTTTTTTGAGCGCACCCTAAAGTTTTGCGCAAAGCTGCCGAAATCATCTTTAGATAACAATGATTGCGTCTGGAGTGTGCAGATTGTCGGAAGCCATGCCGGCAATCTGCAAGTCAGGTTGAGTCCCTGAGTCGCCAGTGGGGCAATCGTTGTTTCGGCATGCAGACCACGTTAACCCACGGGTTAACGTCGTTCCTCACAGGGCTTCTTCGGAAGCCCTTTTTTTGCGCTGCAGCGGATGAATGGATGGATGGTGGGTGCGGTTGGTTGCTGAGTGTCAGTCCGCGGGAGAGCGGTTTACTGGCTGCGCTTGCGTAGCCAGAAGGTAAAAACACCTTCTGCCTCTTGCATCTCGATCAGGGTGTGGCCGGTTTGGCGGCAAAAGGCATCAAAATCTTTCTTTGACCCAGGATCCGTGGCCGTGATTTTGAGTACCTGATTTGCTTGCAACTCGTTCAGGGCCTTTTTGCAGCGCAAAATGGGCAGGGGGCAATTCAGGTGGCGGGCATCTACTTCTTTGTCGTATTGCATAAACAATCCTGAGTCTCTGAATTAAGCGGGCTCGATGGGCAAGCCGTGTTGAGCCCAAGCCAGAATGCCGCCCGCCAAATGCGAGACATCGTGGCAGCCTTGCGCCAAGGCAAACTCACCTGCAGAAATGGAGCGTACACCGCTACGGCAGTAAAACACGATTTTTTTGTCTTGCGGCAGTTGATCAAACATCGTCGCCAGATGTCCTAATGGCAAATGCATGGCACCAGGCAAGATACCGGAAACAAGCTCGTGATCATTGCGGATATCAATCAGCAACAATGAGGGATCATTGAGTAATGGCTGTAATTCATCCGGTGTTAAGTGTTTTAATGACATCAACAAACCCAGAAAAAGAAATGTGCCGAAAGGCAAGAGGAGTGGTGGCCAGAGGCAGAATCGAACTGCCGACACGAGGATTTTCAATCCTCTGCTCTACCGACTGAGCTATCTGGCCAACAGCAATTTGGGTGTGTCCCGAATCGCAAGACGCGCATTATAGCAAAGAACGCCAAGAATGCACACAAAAGTTAAAAAAAATCCTGATATGCTTGCGAGGCGGTATTTGAGGCCGCTGTTTTAAAAGGAATGGTTGATGTCTATTGTCGAGACACCGCCTGAAATGCAGGCGCCAGCGAAGCCTTCTGCACAGGCATTTTGGGCCTACTGGTTGCGCCTGGGCTGTATTAGTGTTGGTGGGCCTGCGGCACAAATTGCCTTGATGCACCAGGCGCTGGTGGTAGAAAAGCGCTGGATTTCAGAGGCCAGATTTTTGCATGCCTTGAACTATTGCATGTTATTGCCCGGCCCCGAGGCGCAGCAAATGGCGGTCTATATGGGCTGGCTATTGCATGGTGCCTGGGGTGGCATTGTGGCTGGCAGTTTGTTTGTGTTGCCTGCGTTTGGCTTGCTGGTCTCGCTGGCGTGGGGGTATATGCAGTGGGGCAGTCAGCCCGCCGTCGCGGCTTTGTTGTATGGGGTTAAGCCGCTGGTAGTCGCGCTGGTCTGCTGTGCCGCCTGGCGCCTGGCTAAAAAAGTGCTGATCGCCCGCTGGTTGTGGGGCGTGTTTTTGCTGGCCTTGGTCATGCAAACGGTCCATCTGCCATTCCCGGTGATTATTCTGCTGGCCGCGGTGTTGGGCATTGCGGTGCAACAATATTGGCCGCAGTGGGTCGAAACGTCAGTTGGCCATGCAGCGGCAAGGGCCATGCAGACGGCGCCAAGTGTGATTGATGACAACACGGCGCTGGCCGGGCTGGCTGATTTGCGTCGGTGGACAGCGACAGTGCTGATCTGCGGCGCGCTATGTGGTTTAGGTGTCGCTGCGGCCTTAGTGCTTTATTATGGGCCGTCACATCTGGTCACCCGCATGGCAGCTTTTTTTAGCCAGGCTGCGTTTCTCACTTTTGGCGGCGCCTATGCCGTTTTGCCCTATGTGTTTGATGCCAGCGTGCAGCATTACCACTGGTTGACGACAGAGCAGATGCTGGATGGCCTGGCCTTGGGCGAAAGTACGCCGGGCCCGCTGATTATGGTGGTCACCTATATTGGCTTTGTTGCGGCCTGGCAGGCCGGGCTGGCCTTGCCTGATTGGCAGGCGGGGTTGATTGGGGCGACGATTGTGACCTGGTTTACGTTTGTGCCCAGTTTTGTCATGGTGTTTTTGGGGGCGCCCTGGATAGAGCGTACCCGCCAGCAATGGCGTTGGACTGCGCCGCTGCATGCCATCAGTGCGGCGGTGATCGCGGGCATGGTGGCGCTGGCCCTCACGTTGAGCCGGCACGTGGTCTGGCCCGATGCGCCAGATGTCGCTGCTGCCAGCATGGTGGTGCTGTCGCTGTGGTTGTTGGTCGGCAAGCGGATTTCAATTCTTTGGCTGTTGCCAGCGTGTATGGCAATTGGTTGGTTATTAAAGGCAGGATAAGCAGATGTCAGATTCGATCATGATTTTGGGTGAGGTGCTGGGGGATGTGTTTCCCGAGCAAACGGTCATCGGCGGCGCACCTTATAATGTTGCCCGCCATTGTCACGCATTTGGCTTGCCCGTGCACTTTCTCACTGCCATCGGCCAGGATGACCTGGGCGAACGTATTGTGGCCGAAATGCAGGCGAGTGGCCTGCCTACCGAAGGGGTGCAGCACTCTGAGCGTTTGCCGACCGGGCAAGTCAAGGTGCATCTGGGCCCCGATGGTCATCGCTTCGAGATTCTGGATCAGCAGGCCTATGATGACTTGCAATGGCCGCCTGTCGAGGCGCTCACCTTGAAACATCCCCCGAGGCTGGTGTATTTCGGGTCACTGGCTTTGCGCCATGCGCCCATGCAGGCGCTTGCCACGCAGTGGTTGGCGCTGTGCCAGCCCGCCACGGTGCTGTGCGACATCAACCTGCGTGCGCCATGGTATGACGTGGAGAGCGTACGCATGGCCTTGCAGGCCGCTGATATTCTCAAAATCAATCATGAAGAGTTGCCAGAAGTCTGTAAATTGCTTGGACTGCCGGGTGCGGCAGATGTGAATGAGCTGGCCCGGCGCTTGTTGATGGTGTGTGGCTTGACTGAAATGTTTGTCACCTGTGGTGAAGAGGGCAGTTTCTGGCTGGACCGGTTTGGTCAGGGCTTTCGCGTGCCGCCGGTGCGGTTGAGCACGGCATTTGTCGATAGTGTAGGCGCTGGCGATGCTTATACCTCGGTGGTGATTCGCGGCTTGCTGGCGGGCTGGTCACGCCCCACCATCCTGACCCGCGCGGCCAGTTTCGCCGCCTCCATTTGCGGCATTCGCGGGGCGGTGCCAGCGGCTGCCGATTTTTATGATGACTTTTTATAGAGCCTTCAATGAGCTGCGATATTTAAATTAATTCATAAAAACAGAAACTTAATGTGATAAAAACCTATGCAAGGTTGGCGCTTGCCGCTATAATGCGCGTTTCGTGTAAATTGAATGTCGGTGCGGTAGGCAAATGGGTTGTCTGGCTGCGACGATATTGACGCTAACTCAAGGAAAATAAAGATGGCGATTACCGCAGAACAATCCGCAAAAATCATTAAAGATTTTCAACGCAGTGCTAACGATACAGCGAGCCCAGAAGTACAAGTGGCTTTGTTGACATACCGTATCAGCTACCTGACCGAGCACTTCAAATCCAACAAAAAAGACAACCACTCCCGTCGTGGTCTGTTGGCTTTGGTCAGCCAGCGTCGTCGTTTGCTCGACTACCTCAAAGGTAAAGACGTTAGCCGCTATCAAACGCTGATCGAGCGCTTGAACCTGCGTAAATAATTTGGCTAAAAGTGACGTTTAATCCAGTTCACTTTTAACGAAATAAAAGCCGATGGCATGGTGACTGCCTCGGCTTTTTTGCTTTAAAAATCCTGAGATTGCTGATATTCGGGATTTTCATATCACCAACTGGGGTGGCTTCTGTGAGTGCGTTTTGTGCATGGTTTGTACAAAAAGCGTGCTGATGGAAGTCACCGCAAATCGGGAAACCGGTCGTCAGTTGTCGCGCACAATGCTATGCATATGCGTGGAGTGCCGGCACTGGCAGTCTGGTTTTCATTGTTGAGATTGGCTATTAGGTAGTGAATAGCCATGGTAGATAAAGGAAAAACAATGTTTGAAATTACGAGAAAAAGCCTCCAGCTTGGTGCGCATACCCTGACTATTGAAACCGGGGAAGTCGCACGTCAGGCAGATGGCGCCGTCATGGTGAGCTATGGCGATACAGTAGTCCTGGTGGCTGCAACTGCAAAAACCGAAGTCAAAGAAGGTCAGGATTTCTTTCCATTGACTGTGGATTATCAGGAAAAAACCTATGCGGCTGGCCGCATTCCAGGCGGTTACTTCAAGCGTGAAGGCCGTCCTAGCGAAAAAGAAACCCTGACGGCACGTTTGATCGACCGTCCTATGCGTCCACTGTTCCCGGATGCGTTTTATAACGAAGTGCAGATTGTGGCGACCGTGTTGTCCCTGGATCCGGAAATTGATGCTGACATCCCGGCCATGATTGGTGCGTCTGCTGCGGTTGCGCTGGCAGGTATCCCGTTCTACGGCCCAATGGGTGCGGTCAAAGTGGGTTATATCAATGGCGAATACGTCTTGAACCCAACGGCGACACAACTGAAAGAGTCCGCGCTGGACTTGGTCGTGGCTGCGACTGAAACCGCTGTGATGATGGTGGAATCCGAAGCCAAAGAATTGCCAGAAGACGTGATGCTGGGTGCGGTTGTGTTCGGTCACGAGCAAATGCAACCTGTGATCAAAATGATCAACGAACTGGCTGCTGAAGCCGGTAAAGATGCCTGGGACTGGACACCTCCAGAGCCAGACACTGCGCTGATTGCAAAAATTGAAGCGATTGCGGCTGAAGACATCAACGCTGCCTTCAAAATCAAATCCAAAGGCGAGCGCTCTGCCAAGCTGGACGAAATCAAGTCCCGCGTCATGAGCACTTTGATCACTGAAGAAACTTCTACTTTAGAAGCCAACAAGATTAAAGACGAGTTCTTTAAACTTGAAGCGAAAACCGTGCGTAGCCAGATTTTGAACGGCGAGCCACGGATTGATGGCCGTGACACACGTACCGTGCGCCCGATCACCATCCGCTCCGGCGTATTGCCACGCACCCACGGTTCTGCCCTGTTTACCCGTGGTGAAACACAGGCTTTGGTCGTGACCACCTTAGGTACAGGCAAAGATGAGCAAATCATTGACGCACTGGCTGGCGAATACTACGAAAACTTCATGCTGCACTACAATATGCCTCCGTTCGCCACTGGCGAAACGGGTCGTGTCGGTTCACCAAAACGCCGCGAAATCGGCCACGGTAACCTGGCTAAGCGCGCATTGAAAGCCGTATTGCCTAAGAAAGAAGACTTTGACTACACCCTGCGTGTCGTGTCCGAGATCACTGAGTCTAACGGTTCCAGCTCCATGGCGTCTGTCTGTGGTGGCTGCCTCTCCATGCTGGACGCCGGTGTGCCATTGACTGCCCACGTGGCTGGTGTGGCCATGGGCCTGATCAAGGAAGGCAACCGCGTTGCGGTGCTGACCGACATTCTGGGTGACGAAGATCACCTGGGTGACATGGACTTTAAAGTGGCCGGTACCGACAAAGGTGTGACCGCCCTGCAAATGGACATCAAGATCACTGGCATTACGGCACAAATCATGCAAGTGGCCCTGGCACAAGCTAAAGAAGGCCGCGCGCACATTCTGGGCCTGATGAAACAAGCCGTGTCTGGCGTAAACACCGAAATGTCACAGTTTGCCCCACGTATCATCACCATGAAGATCAATCCGGACAAAATCCGTGACGTGATCGGTAAAGGTGGCGCCGTGATTCAGGCCCTGACCAAAGAAACCAACACCAGCATCGACATCGAAGATGATGGTACCGTGAAGATCGCTTGTACCAATGCGGACGAAGGCGCTGAGGCACAACGCCGTATCGCGCAGATCACCGCTGAAGTCGAAGTCGGCCAGATCTACGAAGGCCCAGTGGTCAAGATTCTGGACTTCGGTGCAGTGGTTACCTTGATGCCAGGTAAAGATGGTCTGGTACACATTTCACAAATTGCTCACGAGCGCGTGAAAGCGGTCAGTGATTACCTCAAAGAGGGTGACATTGTAAAAGTGAAAGTGGTTGAGTTGGACGACAAAGGCAAAGTGCGTTTGAGCATGAAAGCCCTGATCGATCCACCAGCAAGAGAAGAAGCGCCAGCAGCTGAATAAGTTGCCCGCTCTGATCTAAAAAAGCCCGCGCCAGCGGGCTTTTTTATTGGCGTCAGCGCACCGCGTCTTGCGTTAATTTACTTATAGGGTGTCACCTTGCTTTCGCGCATAATGCCGCCGTATGAAAAATAACAAAAAAATCATACGGCTAAGTGTCGGCCTGGTTGCGGTACTGTTATCCCGGTTGACTGTCGCCAGTGAGGCGCTCACGCTCGATGACGTGCCCGTGCGTGCGCATTATGACAACGCGGTCGGTTCGTCCGATGCCGCCAGCGAGGGGCGCGTGAATGCCAGCCTGATTCAAAACCGGCCCATTTCACGGGTGGGCGAGCTGCTCGAATTCGTCCCCGGCATGATCGTCACCCAGCATAGCGGCAGTGGCAAGGCCAACCAGTATTTTTTGCGCGGCTTTAACCTCGATCACGGCACCGACTTTGCCACCTATGTGGACGAGATGCCGGTCAATATGCGCACCCATGCACATGGCCAAGGCTACACCGATTTGAATTTCCTGATTCCCGAGCTGGTCAGCCATATCCACTATAAAAAAGGCACTTACTCAGCAGAGGAGGGGGATTTTTCCTCTGCCGGTGCTGCGCATTTGCACCTGGTCAATCGATTGCCGCAAGGCATCGCCAGTCTCACGCTGGGCAGTTACGACTATCAACGTATGCTGGTGGCAGATTCACAGGCCATGCACAATGGCCAGCTCCTTTATGCGCTGGAACTCAATCGCTATGACGGCCCCTGGCAAGTGGCCGAAGGCGTCAAAAAATACAATGGCGTCCTGCGTTTTAGTACAGGGGATGCGCACGACAACATGAGCCTGACCGCCATGGCTTATCACAACCGCTGGAACAGCACCGACCAGATCCCGTTGCGCGCCGTCCGCGCCGGGCAGATCAGCCGTTTTGATGCGATAGACCCGACCGATGGTGGCGATGCATCGCGCTACAGCCTGTCGTTTAGCAAGCTGCACCGTGACGCGCAGGGCGGCTGGCAAATCAATGCCTATGCCGTGCGCTCCGCGCTAGATTTATATAGCAATTTCACCTACTTTCTCAATGATCCGGTCAATGGCGACCAGTTTAACCAGAGCGAAAAACGCACCATGCTGGGCGTCAATCTCAGCAAATTCTGGTTGGGCGAGTTGGCAGGGCTGCCCATGGAAAACAAGCTGGGCGTACAAACGCGTTATGACAAACTGTCACCGGTCGCGTTATACAACACGGCACAAAAACAGCGTTTGTCGCTGATACGCTCAGACAAGGTTGAAGAAAGCAGCGCGGGCCTCTATGCCGAAAACACCGTCTGGTGGCACGACAAACTGCGTACCATCGCAGGCCTGCGTTATGACCGTTACCAGTTCGACGTGAACAGCTCACTTCAGGGTAATTCAGGCCGTGTCAGTGATGGCATCGTCTCGCCAAAAGTATCTGTGATTTTCGGGCCGTGGGCCCATACCGAGTTTTTCTATAATCTCGGCAAGGGCTTTCACAGTAATGATGCCCGCGGCACCACGCAAACCCGCTTGCCCGATGGCAACCCTGCCTCTCCCGTCACGCCTCTGGTTGGCACCCGCGGCAGTGAAGTAGGCATCCGCAGCGAATGGATGCCCGGCTTGCAAAGCTCGCTGGCGGTGTGGCAACTGGATATTGATTCTGAGCTGGTCTTTGTCGGCGACGCTGGTGAAACCGAACCCAGCCTGGCCAGCCGTCGCTATGGCGTGGAGTGGAACAACCATTATGTGGTGAATGACTGGCTACTGCTGGATATGGATATTGCCCTCTCCAAAGCACGCTTTACCCAACAAGACCCCAGTGACCCAGGCCACTTTATTCCCGGATCCATCAATAAAGTGGCCTCGCTAGGCGCCACCGTGACCCAATGGGGTCACTGGTTTGGCGCCGTGCAACTCCGCTACTTTGGCCCACGGCCACTGGTGGCAGACAATACGGTCCAGTCAAACGCGACCTTGCTCACCTATGCCCGCGTCGGCTACCGCTTTAACCCGAAAACCACCATGACGTTAGACATATTTAACCTGTTTAACCGCAAAGCCAGTGACATCGACTACTACTACGAATCACAACTCAAAGGCGAGGCTGCACCGGTCAGCGATATTCACTTTCACCCTGTAGAGCCTAGGGCTGCACGGCTGACACTCACATATCAGTTCTAACGAGGAGCATGACCTATGCGACGTATTACCATTTCGGTGGAAGATGACCTGGCCGATGCCTTTGACCAATTAGTAGCCGTTCGATCCTACGTCAACCGCTCAGAGGCCTTCCGTGACCTCGTCCGTAAAGCACTCGATGAAGCTGTGATTGCCGATACAGATCACGCACAGGCCGAATGTGTTGCCTCGCTCAGTTATGTCTATGATCATCACGAGCGCCAGCTCGCCAGCCGGGTAAATCAACTACAACACGACCACCATGACGTGATTATCACTGCCCAGCATGTGCATTTGGATCATGATAACTGTATGGAAACGGTGATTTTGAAGGGTAAAATTGCTGAAGTGGAAGCGTGCGTAAATGCAATCTCGTCACAGACGGGGGTGATGCATGCGAAGGTGCATATTATTCCGAGGTAGTTGAGATGCGTCAATTATTGAATCAAGCGAGTATGTATCCTGTGGGTTTATCTTCTTGCGTTTAGAAGCCAACTTTCCTTATTAATCAGATACTTATAATGAGGGACTCCATTGGTATTTTATTGCGCAGTGGGATATCCTGATGATTCATCAGACCATTAAATCAGTCAAGGAGACGTTCTATGAAAGCCTATAAAGATATCAATAATGATTCTGGCGTTATAGCTTATGACTACACTGAGACAAGTATCAGTGTGCAATTTGAATCTGGGAAAATATATGAGTATCCGGCATCCATAATTGGATTTGAGCATCTATCTAATATGAAAAGGCTTGCTGATTTAGGGGATGGTTTAAACGCTTACATAATGAAGCATCCTACCGTTAAAAATGGATATAAACGATAAATTATTTTTCTAAACCCTAGAAAATAAAAGTAACTTAAGGGGGAATATGAAAATAAAGTCAGTGGGAATAAAAAATTTCCGCACATTGAAAGATGTGACCATTCCGTTCGATAAGGTGACAACCTTCATAGGTCCGAACGGGGCTGGTAAGTCTACAGTTTTGCGTGCGCTTGATTGGTTTTTTAACGGTAAGCAAGGCTCTCTTGCTGACGATGACTGCTCTTTTGGCGCAGTTGAAGAAGATATTGAAGTGCGAGTTACCTTTTCTCAGCTGACACCAAAAGATAAAGACGCACTTGGGAAATATGTACCAGCTGGGGTTGAAACATTTACTGCATGGAAATATAGAAATCCAGCCGGTATTGAAGTGTTATCAGCAAACGCTAAAAGTTTTCCACCATTTAATGAAATCCGCTCAAAAATGTCAGCAGGTGAGAAGAGAGCGGCATATAACGAACTAAGAGCTGCTGATCCGGCACTGCAACTGGCAGCATGGACAAACCAAGATGCGGCATTCCAAACTTTGACTGCCTGGGAAGCTGCTAATGTTGACCGACTTGTTGACGCACCTGACGTGTTAGAGACGAATTTTTTTGGATTTAATAGTGGTGGCAAGATGAGCGGCTTGTTTGACTTCGTTCTTGTAACCGCAGATCTAAGAGCGAGTGAAGAATCTCAGGATGGTAAATCAAGCATCCTTGGGAAAATCATTGAAAGGTCGATTAATCGGACTGCCGCAGATGCGAAAATTGCTGAAATAGTCGCAGAGTCAAAATTAAAGCAGCAACAAGTGTTTGAAGAAACCTTTAATTCGCAACTTGATGTTTTAACTACTCAACTTAATGATGTGATTTCGATCTACTCACCAGGGCGCAAGGTTACTGTTGAGCCAGCATCAATTGAGTTAAAAGCACCAAAAACTACTTTCAATGTGGGTATGTTGGATGGTGACACTGAGACAGCCGTGGATCGACAAGGGCATGGTTTTCAAAGGACATTGCTGATTTCAGCACTTCAGTTGTTGGCTCAGTCAACGGCCGCTGATACCGAAGGTGTTATATGTCTAGCAATTGAGGAGCCCGAGCTTTTTCAACATCCAATTCAAGCACAAGCATTCGCGAAGGTTCTTAGATCGCTTGCCGAGGATGATTCAAAAAGAGTTCAAGTAACCTATGCTACTCATAGTCAGTACTTTATTGAAGCTAAGTATTTTGATCAAGTAAGGCGGTTAACAAGAAAATCTAACCATGAAGGTAAGACTCATGTTGAAGTTAACTTTTCAACAGTTGATTTAGTAAAAGGGAAGTTAAATGGAGTAGTACCTCCGGATCAGGTTGATCGTCAATTAGATGGTGTTGTTGCAGGAAGACTGACAGTTGGATTGTTTGCTGAGGGTGTGCTTTTAGTAGAGGGGCCTTCGGATGTAGCGTTACTTCATGGAGTCGCTGACAAAGAGAATATTGGTCTTTTAGAGACAAATGGCGTTGCAGTTATAGATGCTGGTGGCAAGGGCGCAATACCTTTAGCGCATGCGATTCTAACTAGTATTGGTATCCCAACATTCGTACTTTTTGATGGTGATGCAGGTTTTGAAGGTAGAGCTATAGCCTTGGGAAGGAGCGAAAAGGATATAAATAGCGAGCGAATAAAACTCATCAAAGAAAATCAGTTGTTGTTAGCATACCTTGATGAAGATGTAGTTGATTTTCCCCCCGATAAAGTTGGAGAGAAAGTAGCGACATTCGCTGATAATATTGAGTCATTTTTAAAAATAAACTGGACTGAATGGGTGACGTCTTGCAAAGAGCTTGAAGATCAAGCTGGTATTGATTTAAAAAAGAATAGTGCTGCTTACAGACAGGCAACGCTTAAAGCTGGGGGGGATATTCCAGAAATACTAAAACAAATATTGAATAAAGTATTAGAAAGGTGAGTATGCACGAGATTATCTGTCCACATTGCAACAAAGCCTTCACAATTGATGAGGCTGGTTATGCTGATATCCTCAAACAAGTGCGTGATAGAGACTTTGAGCATCAACTGCATGAACGCCTTGAGTTAGCTGAAAAAGCAAAGCAAAGCGCTATTGATCTAGCTACTACCAAAGTGGCTAGTGAGTTACAGCAAGCCGCCGCGCTCAAAGACAGTGAGATTAAAGAGCTTAAGGCTAAGCTTGAGTCTGAGGCAGTAGCTCGGCAATTGGCAGTCACTCAGGCGTTGAGTCAGATTGAAAAAGAACGTGATACTTTGGCGAATCAGCTCGCTCAAGCAAAACAAGAAGTTGCTAGTGTGGCTAATTTGGCAGAAGCAAAGCTCGCGAATGAGATTCAAAAAACAACTTCAGCCAAAGATAGTGAAATACAAAATTTAAAAGCAAAGCTTGACGCAATAGAAACCGAAAAGAAGCTGGCGATTAATCAAGCGGTGAGCCAAGTTGAAAAAGAGAGAGATGAGCTCAAAAGTAATTTGGTTCGAGCAGCACTTGAAAAAGAATTGGCTGAAAAGGCTCTCAAGGATAAATACGAAACCCAGATTAAAGATCGTGATGATGCGATTGAACGATTGAAGGACTTGAAAGCAAAGCTCTCAACCAAAATGGTGGGTGAAACGCTGGAACAGCATTGCGAAACTGAATTTAATCGGATTCGCGCCACGGCTTTCCCAAAAGCATATTTTGAGAAAGATAACGATGCACGTTCTGGCAGTAAAGGCGATTACATTTTTCGTGACCACGATGATGGCGGCACAGAAATCGTCTCAATTATGTTTGAGATGAAAAACGAGTCAGACACCACAGCAACCAAAAGTAAAAATGAAGACTTTTTAAAAGAGCTGGATAAGGATCGTAACGAAAAAGGTTGTGAGTATGCTGTACTGGTTTCTTTGTTGGAGCCTGAGAACGAGCTTTACAACACCGGGATAGTCGATATGTTCCACCGCTACCCTAAAATGTATGTGGTACGCCCGCAGTTCTTTATTCCTATGATTACCCTGTTGCGCAATGCAGCGTTAAACTCAATGAAGTACAAAACGGAGTTGGCTACCGTAAGAGCGCAGAATATCGACATCACTAATTTTGAGAATGAGCTAGAAGCCTTTAAGAGTACGTTTTCTCGTAACTATGAGCTAGCCTCAAATCACTTTCAGAGAGCAATTGATGAGATTGATAAATCCATCGATCACCTGCAAAAAACTAAGGATGCATTGCTAAGTACCAGCCGTAACCTGCGTTTAGCCAATGACAAAGCACAAGATGTGACTATCAAGAAACTGACTAAAGGTAATCCGACGATGGCTGAAAAGTTTGAAGAGTTGAAGCGATAACCAACCGTCAACGCTAACTCCAGCGATGACATAGTTTTCTAATAAGTGAGAATTTAGAGTAGTTTGGTGCCAAGCGGAACCTCATGTTCTGGAACACATAAAGTTACTCTATCTTCTGTATCATGAAAACCCGTCACCAGGCATTCTGACATCAATGGCCCGATTTGTTTGGGCGGAAAGTTAACCACGGCGACCACCAGTTTTCCGATCAGGTTTTCTGGCGTGTAGTGCGCTGTAATCTGGGCGCTGGATTTACGCAGGCCAATCTCAGGGCCAAAGTCGATTTGTAGTTTGTAGGCTGGCTTGCGTGCTTCCGCAAATACCTCTGCCGAAATCACCCGGCCAACGCGTAATTCAACTTTGGTGAAGTCATTCCATTCGATTTGATTCATGTGCCCAGTCTTCTAAAGTGACTGGGCATTATCGCAGAAGACTTTAATCAGGAGCGAGCGAAGCAATGCCATCACTGCCTTGGATGGCATATTCTTTCGACGGCATTTTTCGGTTAGTTTCTGTCATCCATCCCGCTGAGTTGTTTCACCATCGGATGCATGATGTATTTTTCCATAATCCCTATCATGCGGCCATCACCCTCTACTTTCCAGCGTGCGTCTTCAGGCAGGTTAGCGTTTTCGATGGTAATTTCACTTTTCAGATGACTGAATGCCAGCGGCACTTTCTTGAGCAGATTATTTAATCTGCGGGTGGCAGTGTCTCCACTTAATCCCAGTTTTTTACCGGTTTCGATAATATCTTCACGTGTAATCTCTGAAAAAAACTTTTGCGCTTGGCCCAGTCTGATGGGGAAATCTGTTTTAGGCCAGCTAGCATGTTCTTTATCTATGGCTTGCGTCTCGTAAGCGGCTGTACTCAAAAGGTCATAACATGGTGAAATTTGAATGCCATCGTGGGAAACCATGAAAGAGATGTTTTTGAGGTGGTTATCTCCGTTACCCATCAGAATGTTAAAGACGATCCAATCGAAAAACCATAGCCTTCCGATAGCCGGGACTGAAAGGCGCTGAGCTAACTTTGCAAGTGATTCAGTACTGGCTGCATCATATTTAAATACGCGGTCTATGTTGAGGAGTTGGCATCCATCAATTACATGGAGCCTGTCGACTCTGCCATCTTGATGTATAGCCCTGTCAAAACGCTCAATGAGATACACCGGCTCTGGGCAAAACAGTCGATATACTTTAGGCACATCCAATCCTGCCAGGTTTGCAACGCGCATGGTGAAGTACTCATTGATAACGGTCGACGGGTAGCGGTTTTTTTCTGGATGCTCAGGTTTTAAGATGTGTGTTGAGGCTGCCTGGCCATCTGGCTCATAAATTTCCCCATCTTGATAGATGACTGCTAGCTTATGTTGAGCACCGGCCAGGGACATTTTCTTCGGTGAATCTGCGTTCAAGGGAATTCTGGGCATCGCTTTAATGCGATCAGATAGCTCTTTTAGGGAGAGCTTTCTCTTTCCTCCCTGTTCTGGAAGTACGCCCTCAGGAAGGAGCGTTAACGATCCCGCAGATTCTCGACCATAAGCTTCTAATAAACCAAACGCATCTTCTATGGCTACTTTGGCTTCCTTAGCTAGGATCGTTCGTAACGTTTCCTCAGGAAGCAAATTATCAAAATACCATTGCACAGGTCTTGTCGTGCTACCGTCAATGTGAATGCTGGGTTTGCCTTCAGCATCTACTCTGGGTAGATTTGGAGAAAGATCGTATCCCTTGTTATCCGTGGCCCAGGTATCTGTGTATTCAAACCTCCAGATATTGTCTTCAGCGACCAATGTGCCGACATGGGCATCGTTGATGTAAGCGAGCAATATTCGCTTCATTGAGTACCTTTTTGGGACTTGCGTTGGCTGGGACGTACCAAGCCGTTCTGGTCACGAATCTTGCCCAGATAGGCTTCTGCAGAAGCTGGAACCTCGGCAGACAGTTTTATTCCCAGCTCTCCTAAAAGCCGCATGACTCTGCCGATTTGGGCGGTTTCTTTTCCGTATTCGACATCGCCCACGAAAACATGCCCCACGCCAGCAATACCAGCCAAATCATCCATACGAAGATTATTTGATTTGCGTGTAGCGCGAATGACTTCGCCCAAATCTGCTGGCGAGTTAATCGGAACCTTCATGCGAATTCCCCAAAAATATATGATCGCATATATTCTATTCCAGATCTTTTTCAAAATAAAGGAATATATCGGAACGCATATATTTTATGATTTTAGAGAGGAAGGGGTTAAAAATATATCTCATCGAATATATTTTATCTCTGACTAAGCCTGAAAAATGGTAACGAAGTATTTATTTCCCACATCCAAATACGCTAAAGGCGTTGGTGCAGTCAGCTAGCTAGCGAATCAGTGCCGACACGGCCTTGAATTGCGCATGCGTGGCGCCTTGCATGGGCTCAAACAGCATGGATTCTGTATTTGTGATGATGCAACCGGCATTACGCATTCTCTCGATGCCATTGTTGCGGTTGGCCTCATTTCGTGAGATGACGGCATCTTCTACGATAAACACTTGCTTGCCTGCGGCCAGTGCATCTAGGGCGGTTTGTTGCACGCAAATATGGGTCTCCAGGCCGAACAGAACGACTTGCGGGGCGACGCTGACGGAGGATTCCTGAAAGCTGGACTCGTGCCAGGCGGAGAAGGCGAGTTTTGCGGTGCGAGGGGTGTAATCGGGCAAGAGGGTTTGCAGCGCGGGCAGGGTTGCGCCGAGTTTTTCCGGGTATTGTTCAGTCACCCAGAGCGGGATATTCAGGAGCTGGGCGCCTTGAATCAGGCGCTGGATGTTTTTGATGACGGCGGCCATGGGCTCAGGTTGCATCGCGTCACAGAGCCGGGTTTGTATATCAATCAGCATCCAAACGGCATCTGTGGTGGCAATGACTGGCTTCATGGGCTTATCTCTTGGCGAGTTGTTGGTCGATATCTTGCAGGTCGGCTTCGGAGACGATGCCGCTGGCGGTTTTGAGGCGAATGATATTCACCAGGTAGTTATAGCGGGCCTGCAATAAGTCACGGTTGGCGCTGTAATATTGCTGCTGGGCGTTGAGTACATCTACGCTGGTGCGTATGCCGACTTCGTAACCGAGCTTGGTGGAGTCGAGCTGGCTTTGGCTGCTCTTGAGCGCTTGCTCAAGCGCTTTTACCTGCGCGATGCTGGTGTTCAGGTTGAGGTAGGCGCGTTGGGTTTCCAGAGTGGTCTGGCGCATGACGTTTTGCAAGTCATCTAGGGCTTTTTGCCGATTGTAAGCCGCCTGGCGCACGCGTGAATTCACGGCCCCACCTTGATAGAGCGGGACAGAGACTTCCACGCCTATACTGGCACTTTTCAGATCGGCACCAAACCCGTACTGGCCGCCATTGGCGTAGCTGTCCTGATAGTTGGCGACGGCATCTACGGTGGGGTAATGCCCGGCGCGCGCGATTTCGATATCTTTTTCATTCACCTGTACCGTTTCTTGCTGAATCTGGATATTCAGGTTGCTGGCATGGGCGACCTCTTGCCATTCTTGCATGGGCTTGAGGCTGGGGCTGATCTGGATATCTTCGCGCACACTGGCCAGGCGTTCTGGCAATTTACCGGTGATCGCCTGCAGGCTGCGTTTGGCAATATCAATGTCATTGAGTGCGGCCAGCTCTTGCGCCACGATCAGGTCATAGCGCGCTTGCGCTTCATTGACGTCGGTAATGGTGGAGGTGCCCACCTCAAAATTAGCCTTGGCCTGTTGCAACTGGCGCTGGATGGCTTCTTTTTGCGCGGTGATCAGCATGTTGCGGTCTTGCGCCAGCAGCACCTCAAAATAGGCCTGCGTGGTGCGTAACATCAGGTTTTGTTGTGCCAGGTGATATTGCTTGTCGGCGATGCTCACCTGCACCTTGCTTTGGTCTATGCGCTCCAGCGCTTCTTTGCGGAAAAGCGGTTGCCTGGCTTGTAACTGTGCCTGATAAGCTTCGTAGTTATTGCGTCCGCCGGGGAAGGGCGCCTGGCTACCGACGATTTTTAAATCGGTGCGATTGGCATTCGCGCCCGCCGTGAAATTCACTGAAGGACGGTAGCCAGCTTTGGCTTGTTCTATGACTTCTTGCGCAGCCTGATTGGCACTGCCCGCCGAGGCCAGCACCGGATCACTGGCGAGGGCTTCCTGATAAATGTCTACCAGGCTTTGCGCGGCAGCACTGGCGTGTGCCGACCACCACAGGCTGGCAATCAGCATCACTACTCTCAAATAGGCAGGGCTAGACATAAGGCATTAAACAGACATGAGGTGTTAAAAAGTAAAGGCCAGGGCCTGGGGGGCGTTTTGCATTTCAGTCAGGCTGGTTTCAAACAGTACGTCTTGTTTGAAACTGTGCTCGGCCAGACGTTGTACCAGCGTCGCCTGCATGACCGGGGCTTTGCCCAGCACGATGAGCATACGGCCACCAATGCTCAACTGGTAGCGCACGCCTTCGGGCTCAACCGGGCTGGAGGCGGTAAACACGATGGCGGCATAAGGCGCTTTGGCTTCATAGCCATTGTGACCATCGGCCTCAATCAGCTGTACATTCTGGATGCCTTGTGTGGCCAGGTTTTTCGCGGTCAGCGCGCACAGCTCGGGGAAGATCTCCAGCGCAGTGACTTGTGCGCAGTGTTGCGCCATCAGTGCGGCCAGATGGCCGCTGCCAGCGCCGACCAATAGCACTTTGTCTTTGGCTTGCAGTTGCAGCGCTTGCAAAAAACGCCCTTCGATTTTTGGGCTCAGCATGTGCTGACCCATGTCCAGCGGGATTTCAATATCGGCAAACGCCAGGCCACGGTAGGCGTCTGGCACAAATGCTTCACGCGGCGTGTTGCTCAGCGTGGCCAATACTTGCGGGTCCAGCACCTCCCAGGTGCGGATTTGTTGCTCAATCATGTTAAAACGTGCGGTTGCCTGGTCTGTCATTTTTGAATCCCACTATCCGGTTAAAGAGAAAAAACATTATAGGGCACTTCTATTCATTCAACTTTCGTTGCGATACTGCGTTGCGCATAAAAAATTGCGCCTTACCTATTCAATCTATGCGGCGTCGAAATTTTTTAATCGCGCCTTGTCTGGCTGAGCCATTTGCATGCATAGCAGCGCCCTATCATTGATTGCGCCATGATTGCATGGTTCTGTCGGTCAAACGGGCCCAGAACGCATACAGTGCTGGCACAAATAAAATGGTCAGCAAGGTGGCGGCGGCCAGCCCGCCCATAATCGCGACCGCCATCGGCCCGAAGAACACGCTGCGCGTCAGCGGAATCATGGCCAGAATGGCCGCAGCGGCCGTGAGTACAATCGGCCGGAAGCGGCGCACGGTCGATTGCACTACCGCTTGCTCGAGCGAGGCGCCCTCGGCAATGTCCTGATTGATCTGGTCGACCAGAATGACAGAGTTACGCATGATCATGCCGGAGAGCGCAATGCTGCCCAGCATGGCGACAAAGCCAAACGGCATATTAAAAATCAGCAGGGCAAAGCTAATGCCTATCATGCCCAAGGGCGCGGTTAATACCACCAGAAAGACATTAGCCAAGCTGCGCAGTTGCAGCATCAGCAACGTGAATACGGCGGCCAAAAACAGCGGGACGCCTTTGACCACCGAGCTGGCGCCTTTGGCGGACTCTTCAATTGCGCCACCGGTTTCTACCGTGACGCCTGCCGGCAAGTGCTGCAAAATCGGGGCAATGGCTTGTTGCACCTGGCCGGAGACCACCGGTGCCTGCATTTTGCCGCGCAAATGCGCACGCACCGTGAGCGAAGGCACGCGGTTGCGACGCCAGATCACGCCTTCTTCAAAGCCATATTCAATGGTGGCCACTTGCGCCAGCGGCACGCGTTCGCCATTCTGGCTCAATACCGTTAATTGGCCGATTTGCGACAGTTGCGCATGCTCATCGACCGGACTACGCATGACCAGGTCTATGCGCTCATTTGCCTCCCTGAACTCGCTGACCACCTGTTCGTAATACTGCGTGTTGAGCAACTGCGCGATGTCTGGCGAATGGATGCCGAGCAGGCGTGCCTTGTGCTGGTCCACCTCAATGTGGATCACTTTGCTCGGTTCTTCCCAGCCCAGTTGCACATTGATCAGGTGCGGGTTGGCACGCATCGCGTCTGCAATCTGGTGCGCCACCTCACGGATCGCCTTCAGGTTTTTGCCGTCGACGCGGAACTGCACCGGAAAGCCGACCGGCGGCCCATTTTCCAGCCGCAATACCGAGGCGCGGAGTTGTGGAAAATCGTGTTGAAACAAGTTCAGCAGATCTGTGCGCAAGGCTTCACGCTGTTGCAGGTCTTTAGTCAAAATCACCAGTTGGGCAAAGGCGCGGTGTGGCAATTGCACGTCTAGCGGCAAGTAGTAGCGGGGTGCACCTGAGCCCAGGTAGGACACGACATTCTCCACCTTGCCATGTTTTGCTTGCCAATCGTTGAGCCAGCGCTCGAGTTTGGTCACGGCCGCTTCGGTGGACTGGTCGCTGGCATTCTCGGCCAGACGCAAATCGACCACGATTTCGAGGCGGGTCGAGTCGGGGAAAAACTGTTGCTGCACTTTGCCAAAACTCAGCATAGCCACCACAAACAAGGCAATGGTTGCCAGAATCACCAGGCCCTTATGCTGGACACACCAGCTGACCGTACCTTGCAGGCGCTGGTAAAACGGCGTGGCATACAGTGTCTCTTCGTTGTGAGCGCTCGCTTCTTGATCATCGCTTTTAAAGCCTAATTTATGCTTGAGCCGGCGCCAGAGTGAAGGTTGGGCATGTGCGGCGGCATCTGGCAGCAAGTGATAGCCTAAAAAGGGCACCACAATCACCGCGGCAATCCAGGACAGACTCAGTGCAATGGCCGAGACCTGGAAGATGGAGCGGGTATATTCGCCGGTTGAGGAGACCGCGGTGGCAATCGGCAGAAAGCCTGCCACTGTAACCAGCGTGCCGGTCAGCATGGGCATGGCGGTGGAGGTGAAGGCAAACGAGGCGGCTTGCATACGCTCCCAGCCTTGTTCCATTTTGGCAGCCATCATTTCGACCGCAATAATCGCATCATCGACCAGCAAGCCTAGCGCTAAAATCAGTGCGCCCAGCGAAATTTTGTGCAGGCCAATCTGAAACCAGTCCATGAGCAGAAATGTCCCGGCCAGCACAATCGGGATGGCGACGGCGACCACAATGCCGGTCCGCCAGCCCAGGGAGAGCAGGCTCACCGCCAGCACAATCAGCAAGGCTTCAATGAGGGAGCGGACAAAATCATGCACCGAGTGTTGCACGATCTCGGGCTGCGAGGTGACCAGATGCAATTGCACGCCGACCGGTAATTGTGTTTGCACGCTGCGTATGGTGCTTTGCATGGCCTTGCCCAAGGCAATGACGTCACCGCCGGCCTGCATGCTGACCCCGATCAGCAAGGTGGGCGTGCCGTTGAAGTGAATGCGCTCTGCCGGCGGGTTGGCATAGCCGCGTTTAATGGTGGCAATCTCGCCCAGCCTCAGGTTCTGATTCCCTGCCCGAATGGGAAACTGGCGTAAATTCTCCAGTGTTTGCAAGCGACCACTGACATCCAGGCGGATTCTTTCCGGGCCTGCATCAAAGGTCCCGGCACCAACGACACTGTTTTGCTGCTGCAGGATTTGCACCAGTTGTGCCGGCGTGATGCCCAGGGAAGTGAGTTTTTGATTGGAAATTTCGATGATGATTTTTTGTGGTTGCTCACCAAACAAATCAACTTTTTCCACATCGGGTAGTTTGAGCAGACGCGCTCTTACCCATTCGGCTTGTCTTTTCAGTTGTTGCGGGTTGAGGCCGTCGGCGGTGATGGCATACATGCTGCCATAGACGTCGCTGAACTCATCGTTAAAGGTCAGGCTTTGCAGGTCGCGTGGAAAGGTGTGGCGGATGTCGCCAATTTTTTTGCGTACCTGATACCAGAGCTCGGGGATTTTTTCGGAGAAGGTATTATCGCGGATGACAATAAACACCACCGACTCACCGGGGCGTGAATAGCTGCTGGTGTAATCGATGGAGGGGATTTCTTGCAGTTTTTCTTCAATTTTATCCGTGATCTGCTGCTCAACCTCTTGCGCAGAGGCGCCCGGCCAGCTGGCGCGCACCAGCATGACTTTGAAGGTAAAGGGCGGGTCTTCTGATTGCCCGAGGTGGGTATAGGCAAAGCTGCCGGCGAGCAAGGTCAGCAAAATGAAATACAGCACCAGGGCCTGGTTTTTGAGGGCCCAGGTCGAGAGGTTGAAGCGCTGCGACAGCGAGGGGCCGGTGGCTTTATGCACTGGTGTGGTGTGTTCGCTCATTAGCGCAATACCTCCGGGCCAGGGGTGACGGCCTGCACGCGCATGCCCTCTGTCAGGGTATGCACGCCGATGGTGGCAATGGTCTCGTTGGCTTGCAAGCCAGAGGTGATTTCTACGCCCGCTTCAGTGACGTTGCCGGTGGTCACCGCACGTCGATGCGCCTGCTGTTGCGCATCGATCACCCAGACGCTGGGGTGGTCGGCAAATTGGGTGACCGCCGTGCTCGGGACCAAGATAGTTTGCCTGGCTGCACCTGATAAAAAGCGCACGTCTGCGGTCATGCCCAGTTTGATTTTGGCATCGGCATCCAGCAACTGGATGCGCAGATCGAAGGCGTGGGTCTGGCTATTGGCTGCTGGCGCAATTTCGCGAATACGGCCCTGATAGGCGTGGGACAGGCCTTGCAGCGTTACGCTGGCCTGATCACCGGGGTGCAGGGTATCAATCACGGTTTCGGGAACGGCAATCTGGATTTCCAGCGTTTGCAAGTCGTAAATCCGGGCAATGGTTTGTCCGGCGGCCACCACCTGTCCCGGCTCGGCCTGTATCATGCCGATGGCACCGCTACGGTCTGCCAGCAGTTGGGTGTAGCCTGTTTGATGCTGGCTGACTGCGGCTTGCGATTTGGCCTGCTCTAGCCTGGCTGCACTGGTTTTCACTTGTGTCTCGTAGCTGTCCAGGGCCGATTTTGAAATAAATTGCTGGCGGTAAAGTTGCTGGCGTCTGGCCAGCTCAGTTTGCGCCAGCGCCAGGTTGGCCTGTGCGGTTTGCACTTCGGCGCTGGCCGATTGGGCATTCAAACGGGTATCGCTCGGATCCAGTTGCGCAATGAGTTGGCCTTTTTTAACCAGCTCACCGACATTGACGGCACGCGTAATGATTTTGCCGCTAATTCTGAAGCCAATATTCGACTCATAGCGCGACTTCACTTCGCCGGTGTAGCGGGCGGTGGTTGCGACTGCGCTGTCTGCGATGGTCATCACCCACACCGGGCGCGGCGCAGCTGGCGCCTCTGTCTCAGGTTGGCAGCCGCTCAATACGGTCATGAGGGCCAGGCTGTATAAATAAAGGCGAGCGTTATTCATGGGTAGGGGCTTTCAAAAAACCATACGTGCACATGTTTACCATGGCCTGCATGCGGGATTCCACCGGCCGCCAGTTGATCCAGGCGTCATCACACATATTGATATGCAAGGCGCAGAGGCCGTGCATGGCGGACCATACCGTCTGCGCAATCAGTACCGGGTCAGTCAGTGTCGGCCGGAAGATGCCTGCCTGCCAGGCGCTGGTCACCACTTCAATCAGCTGCGCGTAAGCATCCTGCTCCGGGTTGTGACGCTCGATACTGGACAGTTCTGGGGCCAAAGGTGGATGAGGCGTCATGAACATCATACGGTAGTGATTGGGATACTTCAGTGCAAACTCGATGTAGTGTTGGCCAAATTGCAAAAATCGCTGCAAGGGGTCGCGAATTTCAAAGGTGCTTTTGAGCGACTGCGCCAGTTTGAGGACATCGGCATCGACCACCGCCCGGATCAGGGCTTCTTTGTCACTGAAATACAGATAGAGGCTGGTGGCGGTATAGCCTACCCGTTGGGCGACCGCGCGCATGGTGACCGCTTCTATCCCCTGGTGAATAAACAGTTCGCGCGCAGCATCCATGATCTGCATCCTGATCGCTTGCTTCTCGACTTCTGTCTTAACCTTGGGGGGCATGGCTGACCAATGAAATTAAATGTAACATTGTTAAGTTAACACTGTAATTATTTAATGTCAATGGGTGCTGGTAATTCTGTGCTGAATGGTGCAGAGTAACAAATGTGATACACCGGTATCCGGTTTTGAGCTGCGCCGCGGGTTAAGATTGCCGCAATGCACTGGCCGGTGGAGTCATGGGGGCGGGCGACGCTTGCGCAATCCAAATAATGATAAGGAGCGATCAAGATGAATGTACGGCAACGTTGGATCAGTTTGTTGGGGCGTGTGTTGTTATCGTTGGTGTTTATTGTGAGTGGGGTGGGCAAGGTGCTGGATCCTGCGGGCACGCTGGCCTATATCGAAAGTGCGCATTTACCGATGCCGCAGCTGGCTTATGCAGTGGCGCTGGTGGTTGAGCTTGGCTTGGGTCTTGCCTTGCTGCTGGGGTTTCGTGCACAGCTGGCTGCGGCTGGCATTGCGCTGTTTACCTTTGTCACTGCGCTGGTGTTTCACAGCAATATGGCCGACCCGCTGCAAGTCATTATGTTTCTTAAAAACATGACCATCGTCGGTGGTTTGCTGATTGTGATTGCCTTTGGTCCAGGCGGCTACAGTGTGGATGGCGGCAAGCGCATTATGTTACCGCAGTGATCGCTGTCCCCGCAGGCGGTGCTTGCAGCCATTGACGCAAATGCTCAATCAAGGCCAGCGTGTTGGCTGAGACCTGTTTGTGATAAGGGTACATGGCGTAAATACCCCCCTGCGGCCGCCGGTAGTCGGCCAGCACTTCCACCAGGCGGCCTGCTTGCAGGTCAGCTGCCACATAAAACGCCGGCAGCCCGGTGATCCCGAGCCCGGCCAGGGCAGCATCACGCAAGACTTCGCCGTGGTTGGACTTGAGCCTGGGCTGGATGGGGATGCGGTGGATCTGGTCATGCTCGACAAACTGCCACTCGCTGGCGCGATGGGTGAGGCAAATATGCTTGGCCAGCGCCTGCGGGGTCGATGGGATGCCATGCTGTGCAATATACGCCGGGCTGCAGCAATAGCTCATCGCGGCGTCTTCCAGCTTGCGTGCCACCATGCCTTCCTCTGGCTGGTCAGTCACGCGTATCACCATATCATAGCCTTCGCTGACCATATCCACATGCCGGTTATCGGCATCCAGCCAGATTTCCAGTTGCGGGTGTTGCTGCATGAATGCGGTTAAAGCCGGCGCCAGGCGCAAGCTGGCGTAAGACAGTGGCACTGAAATTTTCAGCAGGCCGCGCAGATCGCCTGAGCGGTTACTGACCTCCAGCTCCGCTTCATGCAGTGCTTGCAGAATTGTTTGCGCCCGCTGAAAAAACACTTTGCCGGTCTCGGTGGCAGACAGTTTGCGGGTGGTGCGTTGCAGCAGTCGCATGCCCAATCTCGCTTCCAGCGCAATAATGCGCCGGCTCACCAGCTGTTTGGAAATCCCCAGCGATTGCGCCGCGGTGGTGAAATTGCCATGCTTCACCACCTCGACAAAGAAATGCAAATCTTCAAAAGAGGTCATGTATTGTCAACTTTAATGAGACAGTTTTACGCATTATAGGGTAATTATCATTTCTATGGCGCGGGCATACAATGCGTTTTGTCAGTGAGCCGGATGAACCCGACTTTTTTAATCAGATGCGTGCTGGCAGATTCCCCTGCACACGCTTTTAGGAGCCTACCCATGAATGCTTTGCAATCTGCCGCCAGTGTGACCGGCCGTATTTTATTGTCACATATTTTTATCATCAGTGGCTTGAGCAAAGCTGCTAATCCCGCCGGAACCATCGGCTATATTCAAAGTGTCGGCGCGCCTATGCCTGAAGTGGCTTATGCGATTGCCTTGTTTGTCGAACTGGTGCTGGGCATCGCCTTGCTGGTTGGCTATCAAACCCGTCTGGCCGCAGCGGGGATTGCCGTATTTACCGTGGCAACCGCGTTCATGTTTCACAACAATATGGCAGACCAAATCCAGCAGATCATGTTTTTGAAAAATCTGACCATCGTCGGTGGGTTGTTGATGGTTGTTGCGTTCGGGCCAGGGGCGTTGAGTGTTGATAATCGTCGCCGCTAGGTTGCGGTCAAGGCTGATATGAGCACTTTGTTTGTTTCGCATGGCGCGCCATCGCTGGCGTTAGCGCCGGGCCCGACCGGGCAAATGCTGGCCGCGCTTGCTGCCAGTTTGCCCCGGCCTGAGGCGATCCTGGTGGTGTCTGCGCATTGGGATACGCGTGTGCCAACGGTGAGCCTGGCTAGCCAGCCAGAAACCATGCATGACTTTGCGGGCTTTCCCCCGGCCATGTACATGCAAACCTATCCGGCACCAGGCGCGCCTTGGTTGGCGGAGCAAGTGCTCGCTTTGCTGCAGGCGCATGATTTACCTGTACAAGCGCATCCTGACCGGGGGCTGGATCACGGCGCCTGGGTGCCTTTGATGCTCATGTATCCGCAAGCCGATATTCCGGTGACGCAGCTTTCAATCCAGAGCCGCAGCTCGCCTGCTGCCCAGTTTGCGCTGGGTCAGGCCCTGCAAGCACTGCATGCGCAAAATATCCTGATCCTCGCCTCAGGCGCCATCACGCATAATTTATCGGATTTTTTTAGCGCAGAGCGCAATGCACCGCCGCTGACTTATGTGCATGCATTTGCCGACTGGATGGCGGCACGCATTGCGCAACAGCAATGGGACTCGCTGTGCAATTACCGCAATGAATGTGTCTGGGCACGACAAGCGCATGCCACCGAAGATCATTTGATGCCGCTGTTCGTCGCCGCAGGCAGTGTGTCGGGCACGGCGCCTGGAAAGGTGTTTGGCGCCGCGCAACGCTACACGCCCGAAACCACCTATGGCATTCTGGCCATGGATGCCTACTTGTGGACCGCTCAGGGTTGAGGATGGCCGATTAACGCAGGCCGTACTGGTTCAGTTTGTTCCACAGTGAGCGCTCGCTAATCTCTAACTGCTTGGCGGCTTTGGTTTTGTTGCCCTGGCAGGCTTCAAGTGCCTTGAGAATTAAGCGGCGTTCAATGGCTTCCGTGGCACGCGGAATCGAGAGGTCGTTTTCCACCGGAGTCGCGGACGTGTCTAGATTGGCGGTGGACGAAGCCGGGCCAAGGCCGGGCGATTGCGCAATGTCCGCCGGTAAGTGCTGGGGCTGGATGGTCTGGCTGCCTGCCAGAATCGCGGCGCGCTCCAGAATATTTTCCAGCTCACGGACATTGCCCGGCCAGCGATATTGATGCAAACACAGGCGTGCGCTTTCGCTGAGTTGGCCGTGGCGTTTAGCCAGAAAATACGCTGCCAGCAAGCCGACATCTTCCCCCCGCTCGCGCAATGGCGGCACTTGCAGTTGAATCACGTTGAGCCGGTAATACAAATCCTCGCGCAGTTTGCCTTCTTTGACGGCTTGCATGGGGTCGCGGTTGGTCGCCGCCACCACGCGCACATCAAGCGCGATTTGGCGGTTGCCACCCAGTTTTTCCACCACATTCTCCTGCAATACGCGCAACAGTTTCGACTGCAGTTGAATCGGCATTTCGGTGATTTCATCCAGAAACAGCGTGCCGCCATTGGCCAGCTCAAACTTGCCAACGCGCTCTTTCACCGCCCCGGTAAATGCGCCTTTTTCATGACCAAATAATTCTGACTCAAGAATGTCTGCCGGGATCGCCGCGCAGTTCACCGCAACAAACAATTCGGTTTTTCTGGGCGAAGCATCATGCAGGGCTTTAGCGACCAGCTCTTTGCCGGTACCGGTTTCACCGACAATAAACACGGTGGCCCTTTCCGGCGCCACTTGCTGGATCATTTGTTTGAGCGACTGCATGGGCACGCTATCGCCGATGAGGCCGGTGACCGTGGGTTGTCTGCTCTCCTTGAAAAACGAGTTTTCCAGTTGAATCCGGTTGATTGCCAGTGCCTTCTGAATCGCGATTTCCAATGTTTCAAGCTCAAACGGACGCAAAATATAATCACTGGCGCCCAGCTTCATGGCTTCGACGGCGGTTTTGATTTCGCCCTGGGCGGTGACCATGATGAATGGCAGGCGCTCAAATTGCTTGCGCAAGGCCTCAAGCAACTGCAAGCCGCTCATGCCCGGCATATGCAGGTCGCTCACGACCAAGTCAATCTGCTGTTGCTGGACAAGCTCGAGCGCTTCGCGGCCGTTGCCTGCCGAAAGCGCTTTGTAGCCGGCTTGCCGCAAGCTGATTTCGAGCAGCCTGCGCATATGGGGTTCATCGTCAACGGCTAAAATGGTGTGTTGTGGACTGGACATAATCAAGGGTTTGCGAGTGGCAAGGTCAGGTTAAACTGCGCCCCTTGCCAGGGGCTGGTTGAGTATTGGATTGTACCACCGTGGGTCTCCATGATTTGTTTGACCACCGCCAGGCCCAGCCCGACGCCGCCCGCGCGTTGCGTAAAAAAGGCTTCAAACAGATGGGCTTGTTGTGCAGGGGGTACCCCGGGACCGTCATCTGCGACCGAAATATGGGCATGTGTCGCATCTGACCATAAGCTGAGGGCGATGTTGCCCCCCTTGGGCAGAATCTGGATGGCATTCATGAGCAGGTTGAGCAGGACCTGCGTCATCTGGTCCTGGTCCGCCTCCACCACCACGGCCGCTGAGGCAGAGAGCGACAAGGTCAATTGTTTGGATTGTGCCTGCGCCTGCAGCAGGGCGATCACATGCTGCAAATGTGCTTGCAGGTCGAGCGGGATTTTACTGGGTGCGCGCGGACGGGCCGAGTCTATCAGCGTGCTGACCAGTTTGTTCAGGCGCTCGGTTTCAGAAATAATGAAGCCCAGCACTTCTCGGCCATCTTCTGAAAGATTCGGTTCGCGTAACAAGACATCTGCGGACGAACGCATGATGCCCAAGGGGGTGCGGACTTCATGGCTCATGGCCGCTGCCATTTCACCGACCACCGCCAGCTTGGCCGCGCGTGTCAGTTGCTGTTCCGAGGCGGCGAGCTCTGCCACCATGTCGGTAAACGCCTGGTGCAAGGATTGCACCTCGACCGGCCCGCTGGATACCGGTGCAATGGCGTCGAGTTGGCGAAAGCGTTGTACATAACGGGTCAAGGCTTCCAGCGGTCGGCTGATGTTTTGCGCGATCGGGCGCACCAGCAGGATGGAGCAGACCAGCGTCACGCCCAGCACCACAATAAAAATCATGCCCAGCCTATGCACAGGCGCGACGGCTTCATCGTGATCTTTATTCAGATGTACCTGCCAGCCCTGTAACGGCAGGCGGCTGATCAGCGGTGCCTGTGCATGCAGGCTATGCTGTTGATCGGACCAGTGGCTGGATTGAGCCAACAAGTTTAATTTTTGATCAAACAAGGCCAGCTCGGTGCTGTGTTGGGCTGCATGGTCGAGCAGATTTTCAATCACGCGCCAGTTAAAGGTGACGACCAGGGTGCCAAGCGGTTGCAGGGTATTCTGCGACAGGATGGGGGCCGAAATCATGAGCTGCTGATGATCCAGCCGGTAAAGCGTGATCACCTGATCATCATCCTGGAACCGCATCCACTCAGGCGGAATTGCCAGGTGCTGGCCGATATGCGCGGGTTCGCTGGAGGCTGCGACATGCCCTTTGAGGTTAATGACATCCAGGTTGAGGTATTGCTCGGCGTAGCTTTTACGCGTCTCGGCCAAAAACATCGACAAGCGTTTATCAATGTCTTCTATCAGCAAGTCTTGCATGATGCCAAGCTGGCTCCAGCTGCGGACGTTCTGTACACGTTCGTTCAACACCCGGTCGACGTGCTCGGCAACTGCTTTACCGGTGGTTTGAAGGTCGTGCTTGATTTCTACGCGTAGCGCCTGCCTTGCCTGGTAAAAACTGATCAGGCTAACCATGAGTGCCGGCAACAGGCCCGCCAGCAAAAATACAATTAAAAGCATTTTGCGGATGGTGAGTGGCGTTTGCAAGCGCGGCAGATGTGAGAAAATACGCATCAAATGGTTTTAGCCGGGACGATCATCATGGGTCAGATATGTTAAACAGCTTCAGTCGGGTTGTGCTCAGTATTCGAGTCATGCTCAGTGTAATCAGCCTGAGTATGCTATGCAAGCCGGTGGCCGCCGAAGACCTGGATGCATTCTGGAATGCGTTTCATGTGGGGGGCTACACCAGTGCTGACATTCGCGTCCCTCGCACGCAATCCACCCAGTTTACGCTGAATCAGATCAGCATGATCACCACTTGGGACCAAGGGGGGCGCGTCAAGTTTTTTAGCGAGCTGGAGCTGGAAGACCCGCTTTCTTACGACCATCATCAGGGCGTCAATACCAAAAAAAGCTACGTTGACCTCGAGCGTTTTTATTTTGATTACAACCTTAATGACAAAGCCAATGTCAGGCTGGGACGTTTTCTAACTCCTGCCGGACGCTGGAACCAACTGCATGCGCCGCCGCTGGTATGGACCGCCAGCCGGCCCTTGGTCACACGCCGCATGTTCCCTTATGGCATCAACGGTGCCATGTTGTTTGGCAGTTTGCCGGTCAAGCAAGTAGATCTTGAGTATCAGGTATATGCAGAAGCCCTCAAGGATCAGCATCAGGATGGCGACGAAATCATCTTTCGCGATGTCATGGGAGCCCGCGTCGCCTTCAACAATATTTTAGGCCTGACCGGCGCCAATGCTGGTTTAAATACTTTGGGCCTCAATGTGATGAGCTATCAGAAAAACTATGCTGGCTCACCCACGTATCATGTCTTTGGCCTGGATTTTTTGCTTGAACTCAACCGCTGGGAGTTTAGCGGTGAAGTGTATGAGCGCAGAACCACGGCGGGCGATGACGGTGGCAGCGGCGGCTACGTGCAGAGTGCCTATGCGCTAGGTCAGGAGTGGTACTGGATCACCCGCCTGGAAACGCTGCATGAAGTGGAAAGCAAAAATGCAGACCGCTGGGTATTAGGCATGACCAAGCGCGTCAAACCCAACCAGTTGCTCAAGTTTGAGTTTATTGGGGGCAGCGGGGAGTACAGCGATGTGCCGCGCGGGTTTGTAACCTCTTTTGCGGTGATGTTTTAATGTTGTTACAGCAAAGACATCATCGCCTGCGTAGACTCGTCAGTCTGCTGAGCATGCTAATGCTCATGGCGGCAAGCGTTCAGGCGGCAGACGACAACCGTCCTATTGCCGTGATTGTGCCTGCACAAGCGGGGCTGGCCCCCGGCATCCATGCCGATGAGCTGGGCCTGATTTTCTGGCGCAAGAAACTGTATGCCGAGCATGGGCAGGCGCTGCATCCTGTCAATCTGCACAGTGAGCACCCACTGCGGCTCAAGTTTTCACAATGGGTATTGCATAGTACGCCGCGCTCACAAATCAACTACTGGAACGGGCTCTACTTCCACGGGGTGCAGCCGCCCTACACGGTGCAATCCGAAGAAGCGATGATTCGTTACGTGGCTGAAACCGATGGCGCCGTCGGCTACATTGATGCCTGCCATGTGGATGAGCGTGTCAAACCCGTGTTGTGGCTGTCCTCCGGCAAAGTGAGCGCCGATGCGCCCACGATCAGGTGTGATACGAATTAGTTTGCCGGGATGGCAGCCTGCCCCGGTTGTGGGATCAGGTGCTTTCTTTGCTCCTCGATCAATTCACGGTTTTGTGCCAACCAGCTAAATTCGGCATGACACACTTCTGATTTCAGCTCGTAGGCGGTGAGCAGTGTGCAGAACACATCGTCGTGGCTGAGCGGATAGTTTTCATAAGGGGTCACTTGCGACAGCTGATAGTCAAAGTGCTGCCCCAGCCACAAAATAGCCGGCACATGTGTTTGCTGCTGCGGCGCAATCATGTAGGGCGCCGCATGCAGGTAAATCCCGTGTTCGCCTAATGACTCACCATGGTCAGAGACATAGAGCATTGCTGTTTCACGTTGGGCGTCGTATTTTTTCAGAAACTGAATTACTTCAGATAAGAAATAATCGGTGTATAAAATGGCATTGTCGTAAGAGTTGTCAATTTCTTCTTGTGTACATTCCGACAGGCGACCGGTTTTACACACGGGCGTAAACCGTTTGAATTCATCTGGATAGCGGCGGTAATACTCCGGCCCGTGATTGCCCATCTGATGCAGCACGATCAGAATATCCTTGTCTTTGTTTTTTGCGACAAATTTGTCCAGGCCGCTCAGCATGCCGATGTCACGGCACTCGTTGTCATTGCAGAACGGATTGTGTATCGGTGATTTGAAATCCTCATACGGTACGCGCAACGCCACCCCTTTTGAATCCGAGTTATTGTCACGCCAAAGTACGCTTACGCCATGCGCTTGCAGGACGTCCAGTGCATTTTCCATATGCAAGGCTTTCTCCTCGTCATATTGCTTGCGCGTCAGCAAAGAAAACATACACGGTACGGAAACCGCGGTGGACGTCCCGCAAGAGGTCACCTGCTTAAAGCTCAGTACGGTTTCCTTGCTCAGTCTGGGGTTGGTCAGCCTATGGTAGCCGTTCAATGAAAAGCGATCGAACCTGGCGGTTTCACCGACCACCATAATAATCAGTTCATGGTGACGCGGCTCCCCTACATTGACCGCATCTACCGCGGTTTTCTGCAAGCCGGTAATACTGCGGGTAAACACTTTTTTCGAGGCCCACTTCACCAGCGAGTAATGAAAGAAGGTGGGGTTGGCATACATGCGTACCAGTTTGTGTTCGCGGATAAAGGTCGCGTAATCTGCGCTGCAGGGGATCACTACCAGGGCCATGCCCAACATCAACAGGCCGATCTGTTTGAGGCGAATGCTAAGCGCATCCCGCACAAAAAAACGGGCAGGCACGGCTTTGATCAATACCAGTGCCGGTATCACACCCAGCAACAGCATTTTGATGAAAAAGCCCCACGATAAAAGCCCCATGACTTCACGTGCATCTGTTTTGACGGCGTTGTCCAGCATGACATGGTCAATAATCACGCCGAATTCATCCATATAAAACGCGGCCCAGGCGGCAGACAACACAATCACCGCCAACACCCAGCGGGCAGATTTGCCATGGCTCAACAGCATCAGCCACCAGGTAATACTAAAGGTGAAAAACAGGCTCAAGCTGATAATAAAGCCTGCATTTTCTGCATTCCAGGGGTAGAGATTCAGGATGTGGCTAAACAGCGCATGGTTGCTGGTCAGCATCAACCACAGGCTGACGGCCCAAATCAGGCAGATTTGGGGGGTAAACAGTACGTACAAAGCACGCTTGAGGTTTGCAAATAGTTTCATTCAATACGACTCTTGGTATAAGTAAGGACCAGCAATAGCCAACTGCACATCAGCCAAAGCGATGTCAGGGTATGCGATAAAAAGTGGGCACCTCTGACTTGTTGCGCCCAACCCAGCATTAAGCCGACGGCCAGGCCAGATAGCGCCACCAGCAGAGCTTTATGCGGGGCGTGCGGCAGCCACAACAAACAGAGCGCCGACAGCCAGACGCCACTGGTGGTATGTCCGGCTGGAAAGCAGTGTCCCTCTTCAATCCCGGCATGGCTGCTGAATGTAGGCGCCCACTGTAGCTCGCCGCCATAACGCACGACATCCCAGGGGCAAGCATGCGGCATTTGATGTTTGAGGCCAGAGACCAGCAGCGCATTGAGCAAGGCCAAAAAAAGAATCCAGCGTAATTTATAGCGCATGGAGGCTGTCAGCCGCTTGCCGACCCAGCGTTCAGGCACACTGCTGATCAACAACAGGGTGAGCCAGAGCAAGGTCAGCAGATGCTTGGCATATTCATGCATGATGGTTTCGTAAAAAAAAGCATGCTTTTGGCTAAAGGCCTGTTGAGCAAAGTCAAAGTGCTGATCGGCCAGATAGAGATCTATGCTTGTACCATTGGCCAGCCAGACAATCACCATGGCGGAGAGCAGCCACGCTTTCCACAGCATGGCCAAGGTCGGTTCAGGTAACCAGGGTTGCGTTATTGTTTGAGTATTCATCGCTCAGTGTGTATGCCTGTTTTTATCCATATTCGCACGATTAACAGGAGGTGCGTCTCTTGTTTTCAAAAACGTGGACATGAAATGCAAACCGTGTGCCACATTCCCGTACGCGTCGTTAATACTAAGGTAAACGACTGATTTGCATTGGGAAAACACTGTATCCTTGACAGGGCTGCGCCAGCTCATAGACGATCAGCCTCTGCAAAATGTGCAGAAGCTGAATACACAGTATTCAATAGTCTGCAAAATATGCAGGGGTTCGCGGGGTGGCTTTTGATTAAGATGATGATTTATAAGTATAAATTGATCTGGCATAAGGATTGCAAATGAAAGCCCAAGAGCATTCTTTGCGAGACGGTTGACATGTTACATTCAGAACCAAACACAGCATTTTATCACGCGGCCTCTGCCTATGAGCTGAGAGACTTTGCCCAGGCCAAGCGTTATCAGGTCAATGAAATTACCGGACACCTAGTCGAGCAGGGGGCCCCCTGCCGTCAGGAGGTGGAGGCCTTTATTGCTGCGGTGTTTAAACAGATGTATGGTGCAGAAGTCAGCCAGTTTATGCCGCAACTGGTGGCCTTGCGGGATGCCAGTGGTGTGCTGATGGCCGCCTTTGGTTTGCATCATGCCGCCCATGGCCGTCTGTTTCTCGAGCAGTATATTGATGAGCCGATTGAGCAGTTGATGTCGCGCCAGCTTGGCCGCGACATTGCACGTGAGGAAATCACCTATTTTGGTAACCTGGCGGTGGCCAATCCGCGTAATGCCGGCGTGCTGATTGCGCATGTGATTCAACATAGCCTGAGTATGAATTTACCATGGGGCGTTGCGACCGCACATCACAGTTTGCAAAATGGCCTGATCAAGGGTGGGCGAGACTTATATCCATTAGCGGCGGCGAATCCTGATCGTCTGGACGCGCAAGAACGTGAAAAATGGGGCAGCTACTACAAACATATCCCGCAAATTGTGGCGATTCGCGGTGTGGCTGATCCTTTATAAGCCACGATCATGATACTGAACGAAATTCAAGCGCAGGCGGCTCAAGTTCCCGGGCAGATTGCCTTACAGGGCGCACAGACGCAACTGAGCTATGCTGCCCTTGCCAAAGAAATCACGCGCGTGTCTTCGGCGTTGATGACGTTGACACCGCAAGCCAGTGTCGCCTTGGCGCTTGATAATAGCCCGGCCTGGATCGTGCTGGATCTGGCGATACTGGCGGCGGGCTGGACCAATGTACCGGTGCCCGCCTTTTTCTCTGCGACGCAAAAGCAGCATGCCATTCTGGATGCGGGCGTCAGCCTGGTGTTGACCGATGCACCCGCAGTCTGGCTAGGCCTGTTCCCCGAGGCTGCGCTAGTTGCTAAATGGCAGGTGGCCGACAAGATGGTCACTGTGCTTCGCGTGCAGGCGCATGACAGGGCGGCGCCTGTGGCCAAAATTACTTATACCTCTGGCACGACCGGCGCGCCCAAAGGCGTTTGCCTGAGCGAAGACCACATGTGGCAAGTTGCCAGTTCGATTCGGGCACTGGTCAAACCGGGCCACGATGACTGCCATTTTTGCGTGTTGCCACTGGCGACCTTGTTGGAAAATGTCGCCGGCGTTTATGCCAGCCTGATTTCTGGCACCACCGTCGTGGTCTACAGCTGCGAGGCCGTTGGCTTTAGCGGTAGCCAGTTTGATATCTTCAAGCTCTACCATGGCCTGCAAGCCAGCCAGGCCACCACGGCCATTTTGATTCCAGAGTTGTTGCGTGCGCTGGTGGCTTGCCTGCAAGCCGGTCAGTCGGCCCTGGCTCAGTTGCGCTTTGTCGCAGTGGGGGGCGCCAAGGTGTCGCCAGCGCTGCTGTTACAGGCACATGCACTGGGGTTGCCGGTATACGAAGGCTATGGCTTGTCCGAATGTGCCTCGGTGGTCACACTGAATACCCCACTGGCCAATCAGCCCGGCAGTATTGGTCAGCCCTTGCCGCACGTGCAATTGCGCGTGGATAGCCACGGCGAGTTGTGGGTCAAAGGAGCCATTTACGCTGGGTATATGGCGGCAGATGGGACGATCACTGAACCAGCGCTTGATGTGGACGGTTACTTGCCGACCGGCGATTTGGCCTACCAGGATGCCGAAGGTCACTGGATCCTGTCTGGCCGCAAAAAAAATCTGTTTATTACTTCATTCGGGCGCAATGTGTCGCCAGAGTGGGTCGAAACGACATTGATTCAGCAGGCCGGATTGTTACAGGCTTGTGTGTTTGGAGAAGCGAGGCCGTATAACGTGGCGGTGGTGGTGCTTGCACCACAGGCAAGTCAGGCGCAAGTGGCGCAAGGCATTGCACTGGCGAATCAGGGCTTGCCTGATTATGCGCAAGTGGGTGATGTGATATATGCCAAGCAGCCCTTTACCCCACAAAACGGACAACTGACGGCCAATGGCCGTTTAAAACGCGATGTGATTGCTGCTGCGTATGCCGCAGAAATCAACGCCCTTTATGAAGGAATTTCCGCATGAGTTTTTATCAGCAATTATTGAGCGCCACTGAGCAGGAGCGCAACGCCTTAATGACTTTGCCCTTGATTCAACAAGGCGCACAGGGCAACATCACTCTGGAAACCTATCGTGCTTTCCTGACGCAAGCTTATCATCACGTCAAGCACACCACGCCGTTACTGATGGCCTGCGGCGGCCGGTTGAGCGGTGAGTATGAATGGTTGCGGACCGCGATTGGTGAATATATCGAGGAAGAAATGGGGCATCAGGAATGGGTGCTGAATGATATTGAAGCCTGCGGTGGCGACAAAGAGTCTGTGCGTCACAGTGCAACCGAGCAAGATGCCGCTTGCCATGCAACCGAGGTGATGGTGGCTTATGCCTACGACATGATACACCGCGTCAATCCACTGGGCTTTTTTGGCATGGTGTTAGTGCTTGAAGGCACCAGCACAGCGGTGGCCACCCAGGCCGGCGAAAAAATCATGCAGGCCCTGCAGTTGCCCAAAAAAGCCTTTAGCTACCTGTTTTCGCATGGGTCGCTGGATATTAGCCATGTCACTTTCTACGAAAGTCTCATGAATCAAGTGACCAACGTAGAAGACCAGCAAGCGATCATTCATGCGGCCAAACGGTTTTACCGCTTGTATGGCGATATCTTTAAACATGTCGCGGCACAAGCGGCGATCAATCACACGCTGCACCAGGCAGCTTAGGAGCCATCAGTCATGGAGTTGCGTAATTTACATGTGGTGTTGACCGGTGCAACCGGCGGCCTCGGTTCGGTGCTGGCGCTTGCGTTGAGTGCAAGAGGGGCCGTCGTCGGACTCGTTGGCCGAGATCCGGCCAAGCTGCATGCCTTGCAAAAAAGAATCACCAGCCAGGGCGGCAAGTCGCACATTATGGTTGCCGATCTGGCGCAGCCAAATATGGCCAGTCAACTGCTCACGCAGTCTTTGCGCGAGATGGGGCATGTCGATTTGCTGATGAACAATGCTGGCATCATCGAGTTCACCGAGTTTGCCAAGCAGGCCGAAGTGAACATTGACAACATGATTCATACCAATGTCACGGCGACCTTGGTATTAAGCCGTGAATTTGTCAGCTATTTTAGCCAGCGCGGCCGCGGGCATCTGGCATTTGTCGGCTCTATTTTTGGTTCGCTGGGGTTTCCGCATTTTGCCACCTACTGCGCCAGCAAGTTTGCCATCCATGGCTTTAGCCAGGCCTTGCGACGCGAACTCATTGATAGCAACATCGGGGTCACCTATATCGCCCCCCGCGCTATCGCCACGCCTATGAATGATGACCGCACCAATGCCATGTGGCAAGCGTCCGGCCAAGCCATTGATGAACCTCAATTTGTTGCGGATAAAATTATCCAGGCGCTGCTCAAAGACCAGCAAGAGCTGTATATCGGGCAACCGCAAAGCTTCTTTGCCTGGCTGAATGGTGTTGCGCCCAGGCTGGTGAATCTGGGCTTGAAGCAACAAGCTCGGCTGGCAAAGCGGTTTTTGTAGCCTGGCTTATTCCCATTCCAGTTGCGGGTAAACCACATTGACATTGCGCCGGTTGGCGATGTCGAACAATACCCAGTTGTCATGCTCAGAGGCGGCAGCGGTGTCCATGGTTTGTTCCATGCTGATGCCTTTTTTGATGCTGGTTCTGATATCGCTTAATAACAGGTTCAGGTAGCGCAACGCATTTCCAATGATGGTTTTCTGGTCGCTGCTCTCTAGCCCATGGCCGGGGACGATGAGCGAGTATGGTTGCTGGTTGATTTGCTCCAGCACGGCGATCAAGCCTTTGAGGTCGCCTTCTACCACTGGCGTACGTTGCGCAAACAGCAAGTCGCCAGCAAACAGGGTATTGGTTTGCGTGTCTAGAATAGTGAGGTCAGTATGGGTGTGGGCCACCTTGCGCGCTTGTAGTTGCAGGATGCGGTGCCCCAGGTCCAGCGTCTGCTCAGCATGCACAAGGGTATCCGGGGGGATGGTGGGGCTTGCCGCACCGTCAGCCCCCAGTAGGCGCGCATTCAGTTTTTCATATTGGTCCTTGCGCAGCAGCATGTTGGTGGCCAGCTTTTCGTGACCGACAAAGTGAGTAGTGCCATTTTGAAAAGCAGCGTTGCCATAGGTGTGGTCTGGATGGACATGGGTATTGATGACATATCGGATAGGCAAGGGGCTGATGCGGCGAATGGCGGCGAGTAATTGGTCACCGGTATGTTTGCTGCCGCCACTGTCAATCACGGCAATGGCCTCTTGGCCGATAATGACGCCCAGATTGCAGATGTCGCCCTGATAGCCATCATCAATATCCAGATGCTTGCCATGGTGCACATAGATGCCGTCCGCCACCTGTTTAAATTCAAAGTCGTCGGCCCAGGCCTGGCTACACAGCGTTACAAATACGTATACAAGACGCACACCAAAGCGGTTGATTTTTGATAACATGACGGCTTACCCATGAATGATTCATGCATCATAAACAATTCATGCATGCAGTCATAGTGACCGCTGTCACAGGCTGGTCACATCCATCAACAAAGGAGATTCAATGAGTTCAACCCAGCGTTATACCAAGGTGGCGATTATTCTGCACTGGCTCATCGCACTGGTCATTATTGGCATGTTTGCCCTGGGCTGGTACATGGGCGAGTTGCCGAAAGACGGGCCAAAACAAACGGCCTTTGATCTGTTCGATCTGGGGATCGTCACCTGGCAGATGGACGAGCCGGCCACAGCCCGGACCCTGTATTTTAATCTGCACAAGTCCATCGGCTTTACCTTGCTCTGGCTGGTGATTTTCCGCGTCTACTGGCGTGTGACACATACCCCGCCTGCCATGCTGGCCAGCTATTCAGCGCTGGAGCGTAAGTTGGCGACAGCCGTGCATCACATGCTGTATTTGCTGATGGTCTTGATCCCACTGAGCGGCGTACTCATGACGCTTTACAGCAAGTTCGGCTTGAAGTGGTTTGGGCTGGAGGTGTTCGGCGGGCTGGATAATGCCGATTTGCGCGATGTGTTCAAAGAGTCTCACGAATTGTTTGCCAACCTGATGCTGGCTGCATTTATCGTGCATGTGCTTGGGGCACTCAAACATCAATGGAAAGATAAAGACGAGACCATGTCGCGCATGTCTCTGAAGTAGAGAGCGGTTTGCCTGAAAAAAGCCTGCGATTGCAGGCTTTTTTATTTTCCTTTTTCGGCTGATGGTGCCCAAGCGCACTGCAAAAAGTGCACCCGGCTGATTAAACGCATTTATAGCCCTGCAAAAAATGCACAGGGTAAATTGGTTTTGATTGCAGGTAATTGATTTTAAATGTGATTTTATTTGGCATACGCCTTGCTGGTGAGTGATGGATGTCGGGAATCAACATCGCGCCTATCAGCGTGTGATGAATCCTGACTCGCCATTCAGTCGTTCATCAATCGCAAGCGGATAGGCATGTCGCCAGTACAAATAAAACAAAACAGTCATTTGAGTCACTTCCTGTGGTTAGCGGTCACCCTGCTTTGGTTGGGCATAGCCGCCGTTTGTCGGCCACTTACTCTGCCGGATGAAGGCCGCTATGTCGGCATTGCCTGGGAGATGTTGACCTCTGGAAACTGGGCGATTCCTCATTTGGATGGCTTGCCATATTTTCATAAACCGCCTTTGTTTTACTGGATCACGGCGGCCAGTTTCAAGCTGTTTGGCCCTTCGCTGCTTGCGAGCAGGCTGGCCTCCTTGCTGGCTGCCGTATTGATGGCGATCGCGCTGTATTGGTTTACAGCCAGGCATCTGGACAAAAAAACTGCGGTACTGGCTTTTGTCGCGCTCGTGACGCAGCCATTCTTTTTTGCCAGTGCCCAGTTTGCCAATCTGGATATGTTGGTTGCCAGCATGATTGCCATGACGATCATGCTGGCGGCAGAATTTACCTGGAGTATTGAACAAGGCCAGCCGGAGCGGAAATATCTGTATATGGCGATGGTGTTTGCTGCAGGAGGCGTTCTGGCCAAGGGCCTGATTGGCATGGTCTTGCCAGTACTGGTCGTTGGTGGCTGGCTGCTGGTGAGTCGCCGTCTTGCGTCTCTCAAGTATTTCTTATGGTGGCCAGCGCTGGTATTGTTTTTTCTGATGGCCAGTCCCTGGTTTTTATGCATGGAATCGCAGTTTAAGGGCTTTCTGGAGTACTTTTTTATTCATCACCATGTGCAGCGCTTCACCGGCACGCACTTTAACAATCAGCAGCCGTTCTGGTTTTATCTGCCCGTGCTATTGGCGCTGACCTTGCCCGCTTCTCTGTGGTTGACCCGCTTGCGCAAGCACGAAGTCCAGTGCTGGAGTTCACGGCAGCAGGATGTGGCATTGCTGATGGTATGTTGGCTGGCATTGATCCTACTATTTTTTTCGATCCCGGTTTCCAAACCACTGGGCTACATCATGCCAGTTTTGCCGGCGATAGCGGTCTTGACAGCCATGGGTATGCGGCAAGCCTTGCAGCACCGCTTCCCCAAGCGGTTGTGGGTCACATTTTTGGCGGCGGCAGTGACCTGTGTGATAGCCATGGGGATGGTGATTCAGCACGCGCAAAAAACAGCTTCTTTCCTACTGGCAACCAAGGTCCAGCCCTTGGTTAGCAAACAGGATCAATTGATTCTGCTCAATAAATACCAGTTTGACTTGATGTTTTATCTGCGGTTATCGCATCCCGCCTGGATGGTGGCTGACTGGCGCACTGCTGAGTATGAGGTGTTGGACGACAGTTGGGAAAAAGAGTTGATAGAGGCCAAGCATTTTGACCCGCAAACAGCGGCAAACCAGTTGTTAACCGACAGTGTGTTGACACAACACGTTTGCCAGCTAGGGCGGAAGCAGGCCGTTTGGGTGGCGGGCGACCCTGGTAACGCCAACCATTTACCCATGCTCGCCGGCATCGCGCCGATCGCCACTGTGCGAGATCACTATTTGTGGCGATTCAGTCCCGCGCAAGTCTCACGTTTTTGCCTCGCCCAAACAAGGCCTCGTGAGCTCATCACAGCACAGTCTGGCCGCAATAAGCTCTTGCGGTGACGACGTTTACAGGTGATAGTGTGGACTCAGCTTGCGCAGGGTTTCCAGCATGCAGGCCGCATGCTCCGGGGGGGTCCATTGCGTGATGCCATGGCCCAGGTTAAACACATGGCCGTGACCATGGCCATAGCTGGCCAGAATCTGTGCGACTTCTTTTTCGATAGCGGCAGGAGAACTCAACAGGATCGCTGGGTCCATATTGCCTTGCAACGCCACTTTGTCCCCCACGCGTGCCCGTGCCTGGCCGAGATCCACGCTCCAGTCTAATCCGAGGGCATCGGCACCGATGGCTGCCTGTGACTCCAGCCACAACCCGCCGCCTTTGGTAAACACGATGCTGGGCACTGGTTTGCCTTCTGCGGTTTTAGTGAGGCCAGCGACAATTTTCTGCATGTATTGCAGTGAAAACTCCTGATAGCCTTGATGCGACAAGGCCCCCCCCCAAGAGTCAAAAATCATCACAGCCTGTGCACCGGCCGCAATCTGTGCATTGAGGTATTGCGTCACCGTTTGCGCCGTAATCTCCAGAATGCGGTGCAGTAATTCGGGTCTGGCATAGCCCATTTTTTTGGTATTCAAAAAGTCGGTGCCGCCTTTGCCTTCCACCATGTAGGTGGCCAGTGTCCATGGACTGCCTGAAAAACCGATCAAAGGAACACGGCCATTCAGTGCTTGACGGATGCTGCTGACAGCATCAAATACATATTGCAGTTTGGCCATATCAGGCACTTCCAGTTTGAGGATGTCTGCCTCTTCTTGTAAAGTCCGCTCAAACTTGGGGCCTTCCCCTTCTTCAAAATACAAGCCCAGTCCCATGGCATCAGGGACGGTCAATATGTCGCTGAACAGAATGGCCGCATCCAGTTGGGGATAGCGGTCCAGCGGTTGCAGGGTCACTTCGGTGGCAAAGGCCGGGCTCTGGCACAGTTGCATAAAGCTGCCAGCGGTTTTGCGGCTTTCGCGGTATTCAGGCAGGTAGCGGCCTGCCTGGCGCATCATCCACACCGGGGTATATTCAGTAGGCTGGCGCAACAGGGCGCGCAGAAAGGTGTCATTTTGAAGAGTGGTCATTTGCTATGGTTTCGGTTGCCTGTGCTGGTGTGGTCGTACGCACATCAGCTAAAAGCATGATTATAAAGGCCAAGCCGTTGTTTCACCTGAAAGAATGCGGTTTTTTTGCGATATGACAAATAAAAACGCCGATGAAAACCATCGGCGTTTTGCGGTTTCAAGGCAACCTGGACTAGCGTGGCAGAGTAGAGCTACCCATCAGGAACGCATCGACTTCGCGTGCGCACTGACGGCCTTCACGAATCGCCCAGACCACCAGGGACTGGCCGCGACGGATGTCACCGGCAGCAAAGACTTTGTCCTTACTGGTTTTATAACAGCCTTCGCCATCGGTCGTGGCTTTGGCATTGCCGCGGTTGTCTTTTTCCACGCCAAATGCTTCCAGCACTTTTTGTACCGGTGAGACAAAGCCCATGGCCAAAAACACCAGATCAGCAGGAATGGTGAACTCTGAACCTGGAATTTCAGACATTTTGCCGTCTTTCCATTCCACACGTGCACCTTTAAGGGCTTTAACCTTGCCGTTCTCGCCGATCAGCTCTTTGGTTGTGATCGACCAGTCACGGTTTGCGCCTTCTTCATGCGAGCTGGAGGTGCGCATTTTGAGTGGCCAGTTTGGCCACACCATAAATTTGTCTTCTTTTTCAGGCGGCTGAGGCATCAACTCGAACTGGGTGATGCTGGCTGCCCCATGGCGGTTGGAGGTGCCGACACAGTCAGAACCGGTATCGCCACCGCCGATGACCACCACATGTTTGCCGGTGGCTTTAATCTGGTTGGGCACGTTGTCACCGGCTACCATTTTGTTGTTAGGGGTCAGGAAGTCCATGGCGAAATGAACACCATCGAGTTCACGACCTGTCACGGGCAGGTCACGTGGCTGTTCTGCGCCACCTGCCAGGATGACGGCATCAAAGTCACGCTCCAGATCTGCCGCGCTGACATTTTCACCGACATGCTGATTCACCTTGAAGGTCACGCCTTCGGCTTCCATCTGCGCCATCCGGCGGTCAATGTTTGCTTTATCCAGTTTGAAGTCAGGAATGCCATAACGCAGCAAGCCGCCGATACGGTCATTTTTCTCAAACACGGTCACGGCATGGCCTGCGCGGGCAAGTTGTTGTGCTGCGGCGAGGCCTGCGGGGCCAGACCCCACAATCGCCACTGTTTTGCCAGTTTTGTTCGGGTTGATTTGTGGTGTGACCCAACCGTTTTCCCAAGCTTTGTCGATGATGGCGTGCTCGATGGACTTAATCCCGACGGGGTCGTTATTAATGTTCAAGGTGCAGGCTGCTTCGCAAGGTGCGGGGCAGATGCGGCCAGTAAAGTCCGGGAAGTTGTTGGTGGAATGCAACACGTCAATCGCGCTGCGCCAGTCCTGATGATAGACCAGGTCATTCCAGTCAGGAATGATGTTATTGATTGGACAGCCGGTGGTGCAAAATGGAATGCCGCAATCCATGCAGCGTGCCCCTTGCTGTTTGGCCTGGTCGTCTGTCAAATGCAGGACGAACTCTTTGTAGTTCTTGACGCGATCCTGAACGGGCAGATTTTCTTCTGCCAGTCGGCCAAATTCCATAAAACCTGTGACTTTACCCATGTGAAATCATCTCTTCCCAGTTGCTCGTGACAGACACAACTTTAAACAGCCCCGCCAATCACGCGGGGCATTCAATTAACAAAAACGATTATGCGGCTTGCTTGGCGGAGGCTGCAGCCATTTCGGTCAGTGCGCGTTTGTATTCGTTCGGGAATACTTTAACAAATTTTGCACGCGCGGCTGACCAGTCGGCCAACAGTTCTTTTGCTCGAGGGCTGCCTGTCAACGCCAGGTGCTGCTCGATCAAGCCTTTAAGAATCACTTCGTCTGGCTGGCCTAGGTGTTGTACTTTGCCAACATCTGCTTCAGCCGCTTCGACTTTTTCCAGTGACACCATGCTCATATTGCAGCGTTTGGCAAACTGGCCGTCAATGTCGTAAACATAGGCAATGCCGCCACTCATCCCAGCTGCAAAGTTCTGGCCGGTCTGACCCAGTACCACCACGGTCCCGCCAGTCATGTATTCGCAACCATGGTTGCCTACGCCTTCAACCACGGCAGTTGCGCCTGAGTTACGTACGCAGAAGCGCTCACCCGCCACACCGCTCAAGAAGCTGCTGCCTGTGGTCGCACCGTACATCACGGTGTTACCAACGATGATGTTTTCATAGGACAAGCCACGGAAGGTTGCAGGTGGTTTGATAATGATCTGACCACCACACAGGCCTTTACCCACGTAGTCGTTGCCTTCACCTGTCAGCTCAAAGGTAATGCCCTTGGCCAGGAATGCCGCAAAACTCTGACCGGAGGTGCCAGTGAATTTGACGTGGATGGTACCGTCAGGCAGACCGGCGTTGCCATAACGGCTCGCCACTTCGTGTGACAGCATGGTACCTGCTGTACGGTTAGTGTTCACAATTGGCAACTCAAGCGTGACTTTTTCGCCTTTTTCCAACGCCGGTTTAGCCAATGCGATCAATTGGTTATCCAATGCTTTGGCGATGCCGTGATCTTGCACGTCATTGTTTTTGCGTGCCACACTGGCTGGCATGTCTGGCAAGTGGAACACTTTGCTGAAGTCCAGGCCATTGATCTTCCAGTGCTCTATGCCGGCTTTCATGTCCAGCAAATCGGCACGGCCGATCAAGTCATCAAACTTGGCAATGCCCATGCTGGCCATCAGTTCACGCACTTCTTCAGCGACAAAGAAGAAGTAATTCACGACATGCTCAGGCTGGCCGGTAAACTTCTTACGCAGCTCTGGATCTTGGGTGGCAACACCGACCGGGCAAGTGTTCAAGTGACACTTACGCATCATGATACAGCCTTCAACCACCAGCGGTGCAGTGGCAAAGCCAAATTCGTCCGCACCCAGCAGTGCGCCAATCAGTACGTCACGGCCGGTTTTCATCTGGCCATCGACTTGCAGCACCACGCGACCACGTAACTGGTTGAGTACCAGCGTCTGCTGCGTTTCAGCCAGACCAAGCTCCCATGGCGTGCCTGCGTGTTTGATCGAAGAAATTGGTGAGGCACCTGTCCCGCCGTCATGGCCAGCGACCACGATGTGATCAGACTTAGCCTTGGCCACACCCGCTGCCACGGTACCGATGCCGGTTTCTGACACCAGTTTGACCGAAATCGAGGCTTTTGGATTGGCGTTTTTCAGGTCATGAATCAGCTGCGCCAAATCTTCAATCGAGTAAATGTCGTGATGTGGTGGTGGAGAGATCAAGCCGACGCCAGGCACCGAGAAACGCAGTTTCGCAATGTAGGGGGACACTTTGTGGCCAGGCAACTGACCGCCTTCCCCAGGCTTGGCACCTTGTGCCATTTTGATCTGGATCTGGTCAGCGCTGCTCAGGTATTCGGCAGTCACGCCAAAGCGGCCAGAGGCCACCTGCTTGATGCGTGAGCGCAAAGAGTCACCCGCTTGCATTGGCACATCTGCTTCAATCAAGTCTGTGCCCAATACGGTGGCCAGGCTGGATTCTGTTTGGACCGGAATAAAACGTTTGACGTCTTCACCGCCTTCGCCAGTATTGGACTTGCCGCCAATCCGGTTCATGGCAATAGCCAAGGTGGCGTGCGCTTCGGTTGAAATGGAGCCCAAAGACATGGCGCCAGTGGCAAAGCGTTTAACAATCTCTTTGGCCGATTCCACCTGATCCAATGGGATCGCTTTACCCGCCGGTTTGATTTCAAACAGTCCGCGCAAGGTCATGTGGCGACGTGTCTGATCGTTGATCAGTGCGGCGTACTCTTTGTAAGTTTCGTATTTGCCAGTCCGGGTCGCGTTCTGCAATTTGCTGATCGACATCGGCGTCCACAAGTGCTCTTCACCGCGTACACGGAAGGCGTACTCACCGCCCGCTTCCAGCGCATTGGAGAGCACGGGGTCATTCCCAAATGCTTGCATGTGCATACGTACAGTTTCTTCGGCAACTTGCTCCAGACCGATGCCTTCAATCTGGCTGACCGTGCCAGTGAAATAGTCATTCACAAACTGGCTATTGAGGCCGATCGCTTCAAAAATCTGTGCGCCGCAGTAAGACTGGTAGGTCGAGATGCCCATTTTGGACATGACTTTGTACAAGCCTTTGCCGATCGCCTTGACGAAGTTTTTGCCGGCTTTTTCAACATCGCCGGTCAGGGTCTTGATGGTTTCGTACACCAGCCATGGGCAAACAGCTTCCGCACCATAGCCTGCCAGCAGGGCAAAATGGTGTACTTCACGGGCTGAGCCTGTATCAATCACCAGACCGGTGCTGGTACGCAAGCCGGCTTTGACCAGAAACTCATGCGTGGCCGAGCAGGCCAGCAGGGCTGGAATGGCAATACGGTTCGCTGAGACGGCACGGTCCGAGAGGATCAGTACGTTATAGCCGTCATGCACGGCTTTTTCGGCTTGGTCGTGCAAGACGTCCAGGGCCTGTTTCATGCCGGTTTTACCTAACGCGGCATCATAAGTCAGGTCAAGGACGATGGACTTGAACTGGCCTTTGGTCAAAGACTCAATCTGTTTGAGTTTTTCCAGGCCTTCCAGGCTCAACACTGGCTGGCCGCTTTCCAAACGCAATGGCGGGTTGGTCTCATCAATCGCCAACAGGTTGGGTTTGGGGCCGATAAATGTCACCAGTGACATCACCAGCTCTTCACGGATTGGGTCAATCGGCGGGTTGGTCACTTGTGCAAACAACTGTTTAAAGTAGTTGTACAGCGTCTTGGCTTTGTTGGACAGCACGGGCAAGGCCGCGTCGTTCCCCATGGAGCCTGAGCCCTCTTCGCCGTTGTCTATCATGGGTTGCAAGACAAACTTCAAGTCTTCCTGAGAGTAACCAAAGGCTTGTTGGGTATCCAGCAAATCCGCTTTCAGGCTGACTTCGCCATTGCCTACGCCAGGCAAGTCGGTCAAATGGAAGCGGGTCTGTTCAATCCACTGGCGATAAGGTTTGGCTTGTGCCAGTTCAGTTTTGACTTCTTCGTCGTCGATAATGCGGCCTTGCTCCATGTCGATCAGCAACATTTTGCCTGGCTGCAAACGCCATTTTTTAACGATTTTTTCTTGTGGGAAAGTGATCACGCCCATTTCAGACGCCATCATGACGATGTCGTCTTCGGTCACCAGGTAGCGGGCTGGACGCAAGCCATTACGGTCAAGCGTGGCACCAATCATTTTGCCATCGGTAAACGCGACTGCAGCCGGGCCGTCCCATGGCTCCATCAGTGCCGCGTGATATTCATAGAACGCACGGCGGTCTTCGTCCATTAATGGGTTGCCTGCCCAGGCTTCCGGGATCAGCATCATCATGGCGTGTGGCAGGCTATAGCCACCAGCCACCAGCAGCTCAAGACAGTTATCAAAGCAGGCGGAGTCGGACTGGCCTTCTGCAATCAGTGGCCACAGTTTTTCCAGGTCTTCACCCAGCACCGCAGATTTCATGGTCTCATGACGGGCGGCCATCCAGTTCACGTTGCCTTGAACGGTATTGATTTCACCGTTATGTGCAATCATGCGGAAGGGGTGGGCCAGATCCCAGGCTGGGAAGGTGTTGGTAGAGAAACGCTGGTGTACCAGAGCAAGCGCTGAAATCACGCGCTCATCTCTCAAATCTTTGTAGTAGACACCGACTTCATTAGCCAGCAGCATGCCTTTGTAGACGATAGTGCGGGAGGAGAATGAAGGCATGTAGAACTGCGCTTTGTCTTGCAGGTTGAGCGCGCGAATCGCGTGCTCAATGCGTTTGCGGATCACAAAGCATTTGCGTTCAAAGGTGTTGCTGTCGGTCACGGTGCTGGCAATAAACACCTGGCGCATTACAGGCTCAACCGCGCGGGCGGCGTCGGCAATATTGCTGTTGTCGACCGGCACATCACGCCAGCCCAGCAGGGTTTGATTTTCTTCTGCAATGATTTTGGCAAAGATGGCTTCGCATTTCGCGCGGTTGTCTGCGTTTTGTGGCAGAAATGCCTGACCGACGGCGTATTGTCCGGCTGCTGGCAAGGTCATGCCCAGCTTCGCAGCCTCTTCGCGCATAAAGGTATCTGGCATCTGCATCAGCAAGCCCGCGCCGTCACCCAGTTTAGGGTCGTAACCGGTCGCGCCGCGATGGGTCAGGTTGTCCAGCAGTTGCAGGCCTTTAGCGACAATGTCGTGGCTTTTCTGGCCTTTAATATGGGCGACAAAGCCCACGCCACAGCTATCTTTCTCGTGGCGTCTGTCATATAAACCCTGGGATTGAGGAGCTAAACCGAATTGGTCGTCCCGGGCGGTTGCGGTATCTTGAGAAGCACTCATCAGGTTGTTGTCAGACTGCATGTCCATTGCCAGATTCTTCACTTACAAAACATTTGGAGGAACCTTCAATGATACCGTTAAAGTTTAGCAATTTCAATTGTTTAGCCTGCGTTAAATAACGGATAAAGGCATTTTATTTTTTAGTTGAGAATGGTTTTTATTTACCAACTGATTGCACTTTAAGTTGCACAAATACCAGAGAGCTAACAGGGTTTTAAAATGGCGTGGCTCCGTTGAGTCTGTCACGATTGTGAGGCGGTTTATCCCTGAATAGAGCACTCCTGGCGAGTCCGTTGATCAGAGATTGCGATTGGATTGTCTTTATATAGACGGCCTGCCAGAAGGTGTCAGGACGCTCAGGGGGGCGTCATCCGGCATGGTCGGTGATGTGGGGATTTGTTTGCGTGGCGAGCCTGAGTGGCAATCGCCACGCAAACGTCTGGCTTACAGGCTGGCAAAGGCTTGTTCGGCCGCCTGTATGGTTTGGGCGACATCGGCATCGGTATGTGCCGACGAGACAAAGCCCGCCTCAAATGCGGATGGCCCCAGATAAATGCCGCTGTTCAGCATGCTGTGGAAGAAGTGATTAAAGGCATTTTTATCTGCCTGCATCATGTCGGCGTAGCTGGTGGGGTTGCTGGCGCTAAAATAGAGGCCAAACATGCCGCCTACGCTTTGTGCGCTAAATGTGACGCCCGCTTTGTGTGCTGCCTGCTTCATGCCGTCCATTAACTGCGCTGTTTTTGCCGTCAGTGCCTCATAAAAGCCGGGTGCCTGGATCAGTTTGAGGGTGGTCAGCCCGGCGGTCACTGCCACGGGATTGCCTGACAGCGTGCCGGCCTGGTAAACCGGCCCTAGTGGTGCCAGCACGCTCATGATGTCTTTGCGTCCACCAAAGGCGCCTACGGGCAGGCCGCCTCCAATGACTTTGCCCAGGGTCGTCATGTCCGGTCTAATGCCATACAGTGCCTGTGCACCGCCCAGTGCTACGCGGAAGCCGGTCATGACTTCATCAAAAATCAGTACCGTGCCATGTTGGCTGCACAGTTCACGCAAAGTGGTTAAGAATTCGCGGTGAGGCACAATCAGGTTCATGTTGCCGACTACCGGCTCCAGAATCACGCAGGCAATCTCTTCCCCCATGCTGGCAAAGGTGTCTTTGAGCATTTGCGAGTTGTTGTAATTGAGCGTCAGGGTGTGCGCAGCGACTTCTGGCGGGACACCGGCGGAGCTGGGTTCGCCAAAGGTGAGCAAGCCGGAGCCAGCCTTCACGAGCAAGGCATCGGCATGGCCGTGGTAACAGCCTTCAAATTTGATGATTTTATTGCGCTTGGTAAAGCCACGGGCCACGCGAATGGCGCTCATGGTCGCTTCGGTCCCGCTGCTGACCAGGCGTACTTGTTCCATGCTGGGCACAAGTTGATTAATTAATTCAGCCATTTCGAGCTCGAGGCCGGTTGGCGCGCCGAAACTCAGGCTGTTGGCGGCCGCTTGCTGCACTGCCGCAACAACTTCCGGGTGGGCATGTCCCAAAATCATGGGGCCCCAGGAGTTGATGTAGTCAATGTATTCTTTACCATCCGCATCCCAGAGCTTGGAGCCGAGGCCCTTTTTGAAAAAGATGGGCGTGCCACCGACGCTGCGAAACGCACGTACCGGTGAGTTGACACCGCCTGGAATCAGTTGCTGGGATTTTTCAAACAGTTGCTGGTTGCGAGAGGTCATGACGGAGCAATCGGATAAACATTAAAAACGCTATTCTAGCAGAGCCTCTGGGGTTGATCATGCGTACGCTTGGCCGGATGGCTTGTGGTCAGCGAGTGTGCCCAAGACTATTGAGTCTGGCTGGCGAGCTGTTGAAGGTGGCGCTCAGCCTCCGCCTGCAAGCTTGGCTGCGCGGATTGTTGAGCGAGCAAGGCCAGTCCTGACCAAGCTTCCAGATAGTTCGGCTCCAGCTTAGTGGCTTGTAAATAGGCTTGTTGGGCTGCGGCGAGGTGCCCTTGCCCATGAAGTGCACTGGCTAAATAAAAGTGTGCTTCTGCAGCCTCTGCTTGCTGGCTTAACCAAGTGCGCGCAATGTGCTCTACGGCCGGCCAGTCGCTGTTTTGGTAAGGAATCACCACTTGCATCCAGAATGGGCGCTCATTCAGCGGTAAGTCCCAAAAGGGAGTGGCGTCGGCCTGAATGCTGTTGCTGGCTAGTTTGCCAAGCAGCGTTTGTATCCACTCGACCGGCACACTATAAAAGTAGGCCTGTTTGCCGGGACTTTTAAACGTGCTTAAAGCAACCAGTTCGCCTGTCTGGTTAAAGGTCGGGCTGCCACTGGCGCCCATGATAAACGCGGCATCGGTGCGCACAATCAGGCTGTCATCATAGGGGTACAAGGCTTTTACATGGCCTGCGATGGTTTGTGGCTTGGGCGGTCCACCTGGAAAGCCGATGGAAAAGACGGCATCACCATAATGTAAGGCGGCGGTTGTGCCCAGCTTGACTGGCGGCAGTTCCAGATATTGAAATTTCAACAGGCAGATATCGTGTTTCCAGTCCGCGACCATGCCAACCGGGCTGACGCTATCACCGAATTTGGAAACGCTAACGCCGCTGCTGTTCGCCAGCACATGGCAATTGGTAGCCACTGTATCTGGCGCCACAACCACGCCGCTGCCGACGCCGTGACCGCCCGTTTGCGTCATGCTGTGCACTTTTACCACCGAGGCTTTCAGCCGGTAAACCAGCTCATGGTCGAGCTCGGCATGGGCCACCAAAGCGCTCGTGCTGAAGAGCATGAAGCAAACAAGATTGAATGAGGGGCGCATACAAACTCCCATGGTTGGTGATGAAGGCAAGCTACCTCGACTTTGTCAGCTGCAATTGCAAAAAATTCTGCTTGCCCTGACACAATATCTGTGAAAAGCCATGCAAACAGCGCTAGAATAGCCGGTATTTTTTGATTGTTTAAGGATTTATCATGCTGATTACGAGCGAAATCGTTGATTTGGACACCCCGACCGGGGTGATGCGTACTTATGTTCATCGTCCAAAACACGATGGCAAAGTGCCTGCGGTTTTGTTTTACTCTGAGATTTTTCAGCAGACCGGTCCGATTGAGCGCGCAGCGCGCTTTTTAGCAGGGCATGGTTATGCCGTGCTGGTGCCTGAAGTGTTCCATGAGTTGAATCCGATTGGCACGGTATTGGGCTATGACGATGCTGGCCGTGACAAAGGCAATGCGGACAAAATGGCCAAAGATGTGCAGGCCTACGACACGGATAACCGCGCCATGATTGACTATCTGAACAAGCAAGCCTGGTATGACGGCAATTTGGGTGCGGCCGGTTTTTGTATCGGTGGTCACCTGGCTTTCCGTGCAGCTTTGCAACCCGAAGTCAAAGCGACGGCCTGTTTCTATGCCACCGATTTGCACACCAACATTATCCCGAACCAGCCTGGTCAGCACAGCATGGACCGTGTCGGCGAAATCAAGGGCGAGTTGCTTATGATCTGGGGCAAGCAAGACCCTCATATCCCGGGAGATAAGCGTGCAGAGCTGTATAACCGCTTTGCCGCGGTGCCCGGACTGCATTACACCTGGCATGAATTTAATGGACAACATGCCTTCATGCGCGATGAAGGGGAACGTTACGATGCGCAGCTGGTCAACATTGGATATCAATTGACCTTGCAGATGTTCGGTAACGTACTCAAGTAACCGACTGGAACACTTGAGCGAAAGAAAACTAAGGTGCTGAAAATGTTATGCCAGTTGCGATTCTCAAAACAACTTGCATGGGATATTCAATACATACCCTAGTCCAAGCACAGGCCAAAAGCCTGTGCTTTTTTTTTCAACTAAATTAACCATTGTTTAGAGAGAACTATGACTATAAAAAATGCGGATATTGGATTGGTAGGATTGGCAGTGATGGGCCAAAACCTGGCGCTTAACATTGCTGATCACGGCTATACCATTGCGGTCTATAACCGTGACCCGAAAAAAATGCTGAACTTCATCGAGGAGTGTAAAAAGAATGAGCCCTCACATGAACGTGTGGTAGGGCATGCTGATTTGGCCTCTTTTGTACTGAGCATCAAGCGTCCACGCAAGATTGTGTTGCTGGTGAAAGCCGGGAGTGCGACCGACGTGACCATTAACGCCCTGCTACCTTTCCTGGAGCAGGGGGACATTATTATTGATGGCGGCAATGCGCTGTGGACGGACACCATCCGTCGCGAAAAAGAGCTTGCTGCCAAAGGCATTGAGTTCATTGGTTCCGGCGTGTCTGGTGGTGAAACCGGTGCCCGTTTTGGTCCATCGCTGATGCCTTCCGGTACACGCAAGGCCTGGGCTAGTCTGGAGCCTATCTGGCGCGATATTGCAGCCAAAGTGGATCCTGTGACAGGTGCCCCGTTAGAAGGTGGCGCACCTGGCAAACCAGTTCAGGGTGGGTTCTCTTGCGCGGAATATATCGGCCCGGACGGTGCAGGTCACTATGTAAAAATGGTGCACAACGGTATCGAGTACATCGATATGCAGTTGATTTGCGAAGCCTACTGGCTGATGAAAAATCTGCTGGGCATGCCGGCCGATGAAATCGGCAAAGTGTTTGCCGAGTGGAACAAAGGTGAGCTGTCCAGCTTCCTGATTGAAATTACGGCCGATATCCTGCAGCAAAAAGATCCGGCTGGCAAAGGCTTCCTGGTTGACCAGATTCTCGATACGGCAGGCCAAAAAGGCACCGGCCAGTGGACGGCGGCCAATGCGCTCGAACTGGGTGCGCCCGCCAATGCGATTGCAGCTGCCGTCTATGCGCGTGCATTATCCAGCCTGAAAGAGGAGCGTGTTGAAGCCAGCAAGATCCTCAAAGGTCCAGTGATTGTGCAAGAGAAAGACAAAGTTGCAACCATTGAGGCGATCAAGAATGCCTTGTATTGCTCCAAAATCTGCGCCTACGCACAAGGCTTCCAGCTGATTGATAAGGCACAAGTGGCTTACAACTGGAAACTCAACTTCGGTGAAATTGCCCAGATCTGGCGTGGCGGTTGTATCATCCGCGCGCGCTTCCTGCAAAAAATCACCGATGCTTATGCATTGAACTCACGCCTGAAAAACCTGATGCTGGATCCATACTTCACCAATGCGATGAACGAAGGTCAGGCCGGCTGGCGTAAAGTGATTGCGTTGGCTGTGACCAATGGCATTCCGGCACAAGGCTTCGCGGCGGCATTGGCTTACTATGATGGCTACAGAAGTGCTGACTTGCCAGCCAACCTGTTGCAAGGTCAGCGTGACTACTTTGGTGCGCATACCTATGAGCGCAAAGATCAGCCACGTGGTCAGTTCTTCCATCTGGATTGGCCAGAAGCTGGACGTCCACAGCTATCGGTTGAGTAATCTGCAGTTATCGCATGATAGCAGTGACCGCTCTTACAGGTAGTCGCTGCTTTTGAGTCAACCGCTGAAAATAAAAAAGATGGCGATAAAAGCCATCTTTTTTATTTGTCTCATCATTACCTCTACTTTAACGCAGAGACTTCGATATCGCAGTCGTTGCGCAATTTTTGGGTAAAGGGCGCCCGAAGTGAGTTTTCACATATTTCCGGCTAACCCAAGATTGGATTCAAGCATCCAACCTGAAAATCAGTGACCCGTTGCGGGGTCGGTTTGAAACGCCCTGTGTATTAAACGCAGTCGCAACTCGATTCCAAAAAGCGATGAAGCTCGTTGATTGCTTTCAGGTGTTGCTGTTCTTCGGCAAACGCTTTAGCGTTGGGAGCAGCATTGTTGAGGCTAGGGGCGTAAATTTCATCAATCAAGAAATGTTGTGATGAAACGGCTTGGTAGGATTCTACGATTTGCATTTTTACTCTTCCTTTTGGGATTCTCAATATTCATTACACAAAACAACGAATTGTGTTCGCCGTGCTTGTGGCGCCAAAATTAACAAAAAGTTCATTCTGCAGCAATGCGGAATTTGCCGTAGTGACCAAACTTGTCAAATTCTTCAGGCATATTTGTATCGCTACAACATTAAAGCAAACATGGTGCCATGTTCACGCTTAAAATAACGCATACTCCTCCAGGTTGGATGACACGTGTTGAAGATGGCTTGAAACCATGTGACGTAAAAACTGAAAGCCAAATCCGCTGATTTTTCGTAGAATAACGGCTTGTTTAATAAAACCTTTAAAAGCAGCATGCAAATTTTCGTCAATGGTAAAGCCATGCAACTTGCCGCAGAGGCCATGAGTGTGCAAGCGTTGGTCGAGCAGATGCAACTGACAGGCAAGCGCATTGCGATTGAGCGTAATGGCGATATTGTGCCGCGTAGCCAGTTTGCCCACGTGCAGTTGCACGCGGATGACAAGCTGGAAATCGTCGGTGCGGTCGGTGGCGGTTGAGCGCGATCTCATCAGCGTTATGCAGCTAAGAATGGAATAGAAAGTTTAATGATGAATGATGCTTTAGTGATTGCCGGTCAATCTTATCAATCCAGACTGTTGGTTGGCACCGGCAAATACCAGGACTTTACGCAGACACGCGCTGCGATAGACGCCAGTGGCGCTGAAATTATTACCGTGGCCATCCGCCGGACCAATATCGGTCAACATGCAAGCGAACCTTCTCTGCTGGAGTATTTGCCGCCGAACGAATTTACTTATCTGCCGAATACCGCGGGTTGTTACAGTGCTGAAGAAGCCGTGCGCACCTTGCGTCTGGCGCGTGAGTTGCTGGATGATCACCGCCTGGTCAAGCTGGAGGTATTGGGTGATCCGAATACCTTGTATCCGAATGTGACCGAAACCATTGCTGCGGCCAAAACGCTGGTCAAAGAAGGCTTTGAGGTCATGGTATATACCTCGGATGACCCGATCATCGCCAAGCAGCTGGAGGACATTGGCTGTGTGGCAGTGATGCCCTTGGCCTCGCTGATTGGTTCCGGCATGGGGATTTTAAATCCATGGAATCTGCAAATTATCATCGAAAATGCCAAGATCCCGGTCTTGGTGGATGCTGGCGTAGGCTGTGCGTCTGATGCGGCGATTGCGATGGAGTTAGGCTGTGCCGGCGTGTTGATGAATACTGCTATTGCGGCTGCGCGTGACCCGGTATTGATGGCAGGCGCCATGAAAAAAGCCATTGAGGCTGGCCGTGAGTCCTTTTTAGCCGGACGTATGGCGAAAAAGCTGTATTCTGCCAGCCCTAGTTCACCAACCACTGGCATGATAGGATAAATGTGACCGAACGCGCCCTCTATGCCTGTCAGGTATCTGTCGAGACAGAGTACTTGCCTGATCAGTCTTCGCCGGAAACGGGGCAGTACATCTATGCCTATACGATTACGATCCGCAATACCGGGCAAACGCCTGCGCAGTTGATCAGTCGACATTGGGTGATTACCGATGCCATGCAACAGGTGCGGGAAGTCAAAGGGCTGGGGGTGGTCGGCGAGCAGCCCTTGCTGGCGCCCGATGCAGAATACCGCTATACCAGTAGCGTCATGTTCAGTACACCCAGTGGGGAAATGTATGGCACTTATCAGATGGTGGCCGTCGATGGGCACTGGTTTGAAGTCGATATCCCGACGTTCTGGTTGCATCAGGCAGCTGGGCTGCATTAAACCGCACGCGCAAACATTTGCCTCTTCTGCTGTCTGCTGCATGAGGCCGCAGACCCATCAATGGTCTTTAAGTTGAAGTCACAAACGTGTTAACCATCAAAAACAGTTCTGTCATCCGTCTATGTCTTGTCCTCTCCAGTCTGCTATGGCTGGCAGGATGTCAAACGGTGCCAACGCCGGACAGCTCGGGCAGAACATCGCCAGCTCCGAGCAAGCCTGCGGTTGAAAAGCCCGGTACGAGTAGCAGTGTCCCGCCTGTTACGCCATCACAAGCCTTTGAATTGCTCCAGCCTGCGCAGTGGGCCGACCTGCCAGGGTTGGAAAAAGAAGACTGGGTCGCCAGCTGGAAGGCATGGCTACAAGGGTGTCAGGGGCTCAAAAACAAAGCGGACTGGAAAGCGGTTTGTGCTGCCGCGCTCTTGGTGCAGGCTGAGGATGTGTCTGCCATTCAGGCCTACTGGCAACAATATTTTAATGTGTATGCCACGCGGCAGGCGGATGGCGCCTCGCAGGGCTTGATCACCGGCTATTATCAGCCTGTGTTGCAAGGGGCTAGGCAAGCAAGTCCGCGTTACCGCGTCCCGCTTTATCAAGTGCCGTCGGATTTGATTACCGTGAATTTGTCGGCATTGTTTCCCGAGCTCAAGTATAAACGCGTGCGTGGCCGCTTGCAGGGCCAAACGCTGATTCCCTATTACACACGGGCAGAAATTGAGCAGCCGCAATCGCCGTTGAATGGCAGTGAGTTAATCTGGGTCAGCGATCCGGTAGAAGCATTTTTTCTGCAGGTACAGGGGTCGGGCATCATTGCGCTTGAAAACGGCGAGCGTGTTCCCGTAGGTTACGCCGACCAGAATGGGCACCCTTACCAGTCTATTGGCAAGATCCTGGTGGAGCGCGGAGAAATGACCGCCAGCGAGGCTTCCATGCAGGGAATCAAGGCTTGGGCACAGCAGCATCCCGAGCAGTTACGCGGTTTGCTGGATGCGAATCCCAGCTATGTGTTTTTCAAGTTGCTGCCACCGGGGTTGTCCGGCCCATTAGGCGCATTAGGGGTGCCGCTCACAGCTGAACGTAGTGTTGCGGTCGATCCGTTTTACATTCCCCTGGGCGCCCCGGTCTATCTGGCGACCACTTACCCCAATGATGTGGCACCTTTGCAGCAATTGATGCACGCTCAGGATACGGGGGGGGCGATCAAGGGCGGCGTGCGTGCCGATGTGTACTGGGGAGAAGGCGAGGCTGCTGGCAAGCTGGCGGGGGCCATGCGCCAACAAGGGAAATTATGGGTGTGGTTGCCCAAAACGTTCCCGTTGCCACATTGACCGAGATGCGGCAGCTGAAGCAATCTTCTGAGCGGGCCTGGCAACGCGCTGTTGTTGGTCAAACACCCTTCAGGTCCTGGTTGCAGGAAAGGGGGTCATTAACTGCCCGCCTGAAAAAACATTATCCGGCGTTTTCGGTTGAGCTGTTGGCCCAAGCCTGGCGCAAGCCGCATGTAGACGAACAGGCCATGTTGCGCCTGAATGCGATGTCCCGTGCATGGGTGCGAGAAGTCATGTTGCGCGGAAACGGCCAGCCGCGCGTGTTTGCGCATAGTGTCATCGCGCGTCAGGATTTGCGCGGACCATGGTGCCGCTTGCGTGCAATCGGGCGGGTGCCGCTCGGGGCAGCGCTGTTTGCCAATCCTAAAGTCACACGTGGGCCGTTGCAGTTCCGCAAATTGTACGCACAGCATCCCTTGCATCAGGCGGTATGCCGCTATCATCCGCAGTTGCAGCAACATCCCCTTTGGGCAAGACGCTCCTTGTTCCGTCTGCATCATCACCTTTTGCTGGTGACAGAAGTGTTTTTGCCTGCTTGTGTGGATCATCCCCATGATTAATTTTTTAATCGGAAAGCTTTTGTAATGCAGTCAACCATCAACTGGCATGCGTATTATCGCTTAACCCGCCTGGATAAGCCGGTCGGGATTTGGTTGCTACTCTGGCCCACATTGTGGGGGCTGTTGATTGCAGGCGCAGGGTACCCTGATCTATGGGTGGCAACCGTGTTTGTGTTGGGTACGATACTGATGCGCTCAGCCGGCTGCGCATTGAATGACATTGCCGACCGGCACTGGGATGGCGCGGTGGCGCGCACCCAACGCCGGCCGTTGGCGACCGGGGAGATTTCTGTCAAAGAGGCTTATGCCGTGGCGGTAGCGCTATCTTTGATAGCGTTTGTGCTGGTGTGTACGCTGGGCATGCAAGTGGTGCTGTGGTCCGTCCCAGCTTTGTTTCTGGCGGTAAGCTACCCGTACACCAAACGCTTTTTTGCCATTCCACAGGCCTATTTGGGTATTGCGTTTGGCTTTGGTATCCCGATGGCATTTGTTGCCTTACAAGGGGCTGTGCCGGCAACTGCCTGGTGGTTGTTGCTGGCGAATGTCTCCTGGTCAGTGGCCTATGATACGGCTTATGCCATGGTGGACCGTGAGGATGACCTTAAGATCGGCATCCGTTCATCCGCGATTACCTTTGGTCACCGTGAGGTATTCGCGATTATGCTGTGCCTGATTGCCACGCTGGCCATGATGGCCTGGGTCGCCATTCAGCTCAGGCTGGGCTGGCCATTCTGGCTGGGTTGGGTGGCCGCTGCCTTACAGTTATTCAGGCAATATGGACTGATCCGTACGCGTCAGCGTGCGCAGTGTTTCAAGGCATTTTTGGAGAATATCTGGATAGGCGCGGCATTAACGGCAGGCATCGCGGGTGCCTATTGGTTAGGCTGATTTGCGTGCACCAGCGGGCTCACCCAGCTCAAAGGTGAAGTCGGTCCAATACTGGAAGGGCGCTTGTTCTGCCGGAGCGAGGATATAGATGTCTTCAGAGAGTTGCTGCAACTCGCGCAAGTTACCATTGATGGAGGTCTCTTCGTCCGGGGCTTTGGGCGCAGGGGGCATTGCAGGTAGGTTTTGTGTCTGGCAGGCAATTTCTTTCAATAGCATGAGGTCTTCAAAGACGCTACGCTCAAAACCCATACGCGGCACAAGGCGGGTGTTGTAAACCAGGTCGTCAATCAGCGCAATCACCTGCGGCGTGCCCCAGGCCTGCTGCAAGGCTTTCATCACGCGCGGGAAAGATTCGATGCCTTGTTGTTTGAGGTCTGGCGCGTGCTCTACATTCAAGTTGAAGTGCTTGCGGCACTCGCTGGCCATCATGTCAAACTCCTGGTGCTTGCCTTCTTTGGATAATAAATCCAGTAAATACAGCCACATCCAGGGGGAGCATTTCGGGTGTTTGGCCAGGTGTTGTTGCAAGTGCTCAATGGCCTGATTCACTCGACCATGTGTGAAGAGTCTGGAAGCATCTTGCATCACGGACTGCGTGCTTTTTTGTGAGCTGAGTTTTTGTGGAACCGCTTCGAGCCCGAGCACATCATCATTGGCGTGGATAGGAACCGACTTCAAGCGACTTCCGGTTCGTTGGGTATAGGGCGGTTGCGTTGCACCAGAGACTGGTTGTGCAGGACTTGGTGAGCTGGTGAGTGGCGGCAAAGTGGTTGCGAATCGCTGGCTGGTTTGCGGCTGGGTCGCCGGACCGGTGGATTCTTCCGTGGCTGAGGCTGGTTGACGGCCTTTGGCGCGCTTGGGTACTGCTGCATGCCGCCTGAGCCAGTCGGCAAAGAAAAAGCCGCTGGCGATCAAGGCCAGGCCTAGCGTCATCACCAGTGTGCGCAGCAGGTGGTTTTCATTCTGCACATGGACCAATTGCGATTTCAGAGAGGCAAGTAAATTCGTTTGCGCCATTGAACTGGCATAAAGGGCATCGGATTTGCTTTGCAAGGTGTTAAATGCCTGCTGCAATTCATTGATTTGTCCCTGTAGCTTGTCGTAGGCCTCCAGCGGGATGCTCTCCTGTATCGGTTGAGAGGGTGCCTGCGGGGTCGAGGTGGGTGCCTCTGCCGTAATTGGCTGGGTCGCTGTTTGCTGAGGCGCCTCTACTTCAAACGACACTTTCATGTCCGGGTGCAGGGTAAAGGTCTGCGCGGTGCGTTGGCATGTATCTGTTAGGGTGACTTTGACCGGGCTGCTCATTGCGCGGTCGGACCATAGCATGAGCATGCCTTGATCTGTGCTCAGTGTGGTGTATTCCAGATGCACAAAATCAGCCACAGATTGCTGCAGTTGAAAACAGCTGATGTCCGTACTGGATGTGGCATGTGTGATCGGCACTTGTGCCAACAGGGGTTGGCCAGGTTCAGACTCAAAGCGGAATGCGGATAAATCCGCGGCCTGCACGAGTGAGGTTGGCGCTAACAAAAGCAACAATGGCAACGCCATGCAGCGCAATGCTGTTGTAATCGTGGACTCTCGCGTCTGTGAATGGCCTGAGCGCATGAAAATATTATTTTTTAATCTCTGCGGTTGAAATGATTCAGTGCATCAAGTCGAAACTTGAGCTAATATAGCATCTGTTTGCAATTATTCCTGATAAAACAAAGATCTTTTGCTTAAAAAGCATACTTTACTTCAACTTATTTGCAAAATTGATGGCAAACAGCCCCAAATCTGCAGCCTGATAAGATCATCAAGGCTCGCGGCATTGGTCAGGGATTATTTTAGAATAATCCGTTGACAAGCTTTCTCAAGCTAGCATATAATCCGCCCTCTTAATTTATACGCTATAACTCGGTAGTTATAAAATGAAAACTTTTTCAGCAAAATCGCATGAAGTACAACGTGACTGGTTCGTGATTGACGCCACTGACTTGGTATTGGGTCGTCTGGCCAGCGCAATCGCTCATCGTCTGCGTGGTAAGCATAAAGCTATTTACACACCGCACGTGGATACAGGCGACTACATCATCGTAGTCAATGCGGACAAAATTAAAGTAACCGGTAACAAGGCTGGTGACAAGCTGTACCACCGTCACTCTGGTTATCCAGGCGGTATTACAACCACTTCATTCTCCAAAATGCAAGACCGTTTCCCAGGCCGTGCATTGGAAAAAGCAGTGAAAGGCATGTTGCCAAAAGGTCCTTTGGGCTATGCCATGATCAAAAAAATGAAAGTGTATGCGGGTGACAAGCACGAGCATACTGCGCAACAACCGCAACCATTAACCATCTAATTCAAGACGATTAGGATAAAACATGATCGGTAAATACAACTACGGCACAGGCCGCCGCAAAAGTTCAGTGGCACGTGTGTTCATCAAGTCCGGTAGCGGCAATATCGTTGTAAACGACAAGCCAGCTGACGTGTACTTCTCACGCGAGACTTCTCGCATGATTTTGCGTCAACCTCTGGAATTGACCAACAACACTGCGAGCTTTGACATTCTGGTCAATGTGCATGGTGGTGGTGAATCCGGTCAAGCTGGTGCAGTTCGTCACGGCATTACCCGTGCATTGATTGACTACGATGCTGCGCTGAAGAGCGCATTGTCCCACGCTGGTTTCGTAACACGTGATGCACGTGAAGTTGAACGTAAGAAAGTCGGTCTGCGTAAAGCGCGTCGTCGGAAACAGTTCTCCAAACGTTAATTTTTCAACGTTTGTTACAAACCTGTTGTGCAAAAAGGTCGCATTGGCGGCCTTTTTCATTTATATTAATTAACTTTTTACGCAGTGTGCGTTTTAACTCCTCAACTGGGTAAGGCAGATGGAAAAGATTAAGGTAGGCATCGTTGGCGGCACAGGATATACCGGTGTAGAGTTATTGCGCTTGCTGGCGCGTCATCCCAATGTGCAATTGCAGGTCATTACTTCACGGGGTGAAGCGGGCCTGCCTGTGGCAGAGATGTTTCCCAGTTTGCGTGGCGTCGTTGAACTTGCCTTTAGTGACCCAGCGACCGTTGATCTGACCCAATGTGATGTGGTGTTCTTCGCCACGCCCCATGGGGTGGCCATGGCGCAAGCGCCTGCGCTGGTAGCTGCTGGCGTGAAGGTGATTGATCTGGCAGCAGATTTCCGGTTGCAGGATGCCGCTGTCTTTGAAAAATGGTACAAACTCCCCCATAGCTGTACCGATATTTTGCAAGATGCCGTCTACGGCTTGCCAGAGCTATATGGCGAAGAGGTGCAGCAGGCGCAAGTGATTGGTAATCCAGGGTGTTACCCCACCACCGTGTTGCTGGGGTTGGCGCCCTTACTTGAGCAAGGCTGGATTGATTTCTCGGTGCCAATTATCGCGGATGCGAAGTCGGGTGTCTCCGGCGCCGGCAGAAAAGCAGAAGTGTCTACGCTGTTCTCTGAAGCGAGTGATAACCTCAGAGCCTATGGTGTGGCCGGGCACAGGCATCATCCCGAGATTCTGGCACAACTCAAAAAACTGTCTGGCAATGAAGCTGTCCAGCTTATCTTTGTGCCGCATTTGATCCCGATGATACGCGGCATGCTCAGTACGCTCCATGTCAAACTCAATAGGCAAGCGCAGCGGGCATCCATTCAGCAGGTGTATGAGCAACGCTACCAGGGGTCGACTTTTGTCGATGTGATGCCGGCCGGTGCGCTTCCCGAGACACGCTCGGTCCGTGGATCGAATGTTTTAAGGATGGCGGTGTACCCACAGGCGGATGATTATGTCACAATCATTGTCGTGCAGGACAACCTGGTCAAAGGCGCCTCTGGTCAGGCGGTGCAGAACATGAACCTGATGTTCAATCTGGCCCCTGAGGCTGGTTTGCAAGTATTGCCATTGTTGCCATAATGATCAGGCCTATCCGCAGAAGACTCAGGAATCACTTTGGCCTGACTGCCAAACAGGTGGCTGTGCGCTCACACCGTCCCTGGTACTTTCAGGGGATATTGGCGGTTTCCTATGTGGTGATTGGGTTTGCATTGGCCTACTGGGTGTTGCATGATGATGATAGTGAAAATATTCGGCATCGCCTGCGCCAGGTCACGACGGAAAATATTGAGTTGCAGAAGAAACTGATCGCTTCCCAGCGTGAGTTACAGGTGGAATTGGCAACGAGCAACAACCTGGCCAAAACACTGACTGCGCAGCAGGACGAAAATATCAAGCTCAAAGAGGAGCTGGTTTTTTACAAGAACATGACCAAGCATTGAGTCTATGCCATCAGCGCTGACGCAATCAGGATTGCCATTTAAGTATATCGGAACAGGAAGTCGCATGTTTTTCAAGAAAAGTGTTCAAATTGACAGTCACATTGATACCCTGATCGGGCATGAAACGCAGTTAAATGGCAATATGCAGTTTGCAGGTGGCTTAAGAGTAGATGGCTTGATTGTTGGTAATGTCATTGAAAAGCAAACGCATCCCAGTACACTGATTATCAGTGAAAACGGGGCGGTGACCGGTAGTGTCGAGGCCTCCAAAATTGTACTGAACGGCATGATACGCGGGCCGGTGCGGTCTTCCGTCTTTATCGAGTTGCAAAGCAAGGCGCGTATTATCGGTGACCTGTATTACAAATCGCTCGAAATGCACACCGGTGCCGTGATTGAAGGAAAACTGATTTATCTGGGTGAGCAGTCGGAAGCAAGCCCCACAGACACATCAACGACAGAAGCCACTTAAACGCAGCCACTTGAAATCCGGCGGAATACCGCCATATACTGAATACGAATTTTACAGGAGTCTATGATGACCACAGAAGCCACCCTTGAAATGCCTAGTCCTTTGGTATTTACCGATAATGCTGCCAGAAAGGTCAAAGAGCTGATTGATGAAGAAGGTACGCCAGAGCTGAAACTGCGTGTGTTTGTGAGCGGTGGTGGTTGTTCCGGCTTTCAGTATGGCTTCACCTTTGAAGAAGAAGTGAACGACGACGATACCCAAGTTGACAAGGACGGCGTGACCTTGTTGATTGACCCGATGAGCCTGCAGTATCTCATGGGCGCAGAAATCGACTATACCGATAGCCTGCAAGGCTCGCAATTTGTCATTCGTAACCCGAATGCGACCACCACTTGTGGATGCGGTAGCTCGTTCTCGGTTTAACTCACTGGTGCGCCTAAAAGCCGGGTTAACCCCGGCTTTTTCATTTTGCACGACGATGTAAACAATGGCTTGCTGCACGTACACCTTGTGCAAAGGCCTCTTCAAAAATTGAAATGCCAGCTGCATCGGTGTGTGCAATATGCAATCTATCGTGCTGTTGGTTTAGCCGCAGGCGATGATGATCTGTTAAAAAACCAGGTTTGGGGAATGTCATCGCATGGCCCCACCGCCAGATGTCCATGTGTGTGATGGCCTCTTCAAGCATGGGATGGGCCGTGTGTAGCTCTTGCATAATGCTATGCTGCAGACTTTGCCAGGATTTCGAGTACAGTTCTCTGCGTGCACGGACTGAATCAGCCTGAGCCAGTGCGTGGTAGTAGGTAATCACTGATTCGCTTGGTTGTTGTAGCGTTTGGTGGTTGGCAACCACATAACCCAATCCGGGGCGGTCATAAATGACATTATCCCAGGCGACGGGGAGATTACCCTGCAGGGTAGACGCATGAGAAAGGCTAATATTGGCGACCAACCATGGAGCATGCGAAATATTACGTGCGGATTGTGTCAGATCAGTGTGTTGGCGTAACACAAAAGGCAGAACATGGGCGGGTGAGGCATAAATGACATGGTCGGCTTGCCAGCGGGTAGTCTGTCGGCTGTTTAGATCTAGAGCGTCCACTGTGATGCCGTGTTTTTCTTGACTGATGGCATGTACCAGTTGCCGTGATTGGATTTGGGTCAAAGATTTGCTTGCCAGTTGCTCAGCCAACCAAGCGTTGCCTTGTGGCCAGGTCAGTACTTGATCCAATTCAGCGTTTGCGGCTTCGCCGCGGCGTGCAGCAAAATAATGGATACCGGCCCAAGCCGAAATCTGGCTGGCCGGCATGCCGTAATCATCTCTACAAGCGTAATTGACGTACCAGTGAAGCGCTTGCCCTTGCCAGCCTTGCTGGTAGAGGTAATCTGTCATGCTTAACCGGTCCAGCGCCAACCATTGCGAATCCTGTGATGATTCTATCAGAGGAATGCTGAAAGCCGGTTTGCCATCCTTTCCCCGTGCCAGACGAAATGTGTGCATCTGTTGTTCAAACGCTTCTATTTCGGCCAGTTCGTTTTTGCTCAAGCCATGGTGTGGACGCAGACCCTCTTGCCATTGGCCATGGATAAACAGCCGCTCTTGCGGTGCAAAACACAAATAACGCTCGTGATAAATCGGTTTGTGTGTGTGATGCCCGCTGACAATTGCCCCTGTTTCAGCCAAGAACTGCTTGAGCATATGGTTTTCATGGTTGGGGATGGGCAAATAGTGCGCTCCCCAGGGGTAGGCGCTGATGCGGTTATGCCCACTACGCGCATTGCCACCTGTATTCTCCTCCAGTTCTAGCAAGACAAAATCGTGCATGCCCTGACTCTGCAGGTACCAAGCGGCGCTCAACCCGCTGATCCCGCCACCAACGATGACTACCCGGTTACGACGTGTCTGGGAGTAGGGTGGAAACTCGCCTTTGGTCAGTGCATGTCCGGCCACATGGTCTGGGCCTAATAGCTGCCCGCCAAACGCTTGATTTTTCCTTGACTGGCATTGCATGAGCAATGGGCTGGCAGCCAGGCTGAGCAAAAATGTCCGTCTATCCATGGCTTAGGGGCCCTGATGATTCCATTCGCGCTCGTAGTAATGCACGAGGTGCTGGTTGTTCAAGCGGTTGATCTCGGCAGGAACGACTTGCATATCAGGTGGAAAGTAAAATAAGCTGGGCAGCGTCTGGGCTTGAATAAACTTCAAGCCACTGATTTCAATCCGGGCGGGTGGCTGATAGGACTGGTGACTAGCAATCACATAACCCCACTCGCCAAATGACGGGACTAGCGTGTGGTAAGGCGTGGTATGCAATCCGGCACTCGCAATGGTGTTAACGATGCACCAGAACGACTGTCTGGCATAGAGGGGTGAGGTCGATTGAATCACTGCCAGCCCGTGTTGCGAAAGATGGGCGGCAATCAGCTGGTAAAAGCTGGTCGTGTAGAGTTTGCCCAGCGCAAAATTGGTCGGGTCAGGAAAGTCGACGACGATGAAATCATAAAAACCGGATTGCTGGTCCAACCAGACAAATGCATCTGCCGTAATGACCTTAACCTTGGGTGAGTCAAAAGCATGCGCGTTGAGTTGGCTTAATCGCAGGTTATGTTTAAAGGTGTCTGTCATTTCCCGGTCAAGATCGACCAGCGTCACCTGCTCGATGGAGGGGTATTTCAAAATCTCGCGCAAGGCGAGCCCATCTCCACCACCTAGTACCAGCACGTTGCGAGGATGCAAGACGGCACTTAAAGCCGGGTGTATGAGCGCTTCATGGTAACGGTATTCATCCCGGGAGGAAAATTGTAAATTACCGTTTAAAAACAACCGTGTGTCATCACGCCATTGCGTCAGCACCATGCGCTGATAGCGTGTCGATTTTGAAAATACAATGCGGTCTTCAAACAGCATTTCTTCGCTGTAGCGGGTCAGGTGCTCAGCAAAGATCAGGCCAGCGACCAGTGCTGTGCTGGACAGGGCTGCAACGATCAACAATTGACGACGTTGTCGCAATTGCACGCCAAATAACTGGATGGCCCAGACAGCAACGGCGACATTGAGGAGTCCGAACACCAGACTAGTACGCATTAATCCCAGATGGGGAACCAGAAACAATGGAAAAGCCAGTGAGACTGCCAATGCCCCCAGATAATCGAATGTCAGCACTCTGGAAACCAGTTCTTTCAGGGTCAGTGACGCTTCCAGAATGCGCATGACCAGCGGGATCTCCAACCCTACCAGCAGGCCAATCACAAATACCAGTATGTATAAAATAGCATGAAAGGCAAGGCCACCGTTGTAGCCAATCTGGGCAAAGGCTAGAAACAAAATGACTGCGGAAAACCCACCTGTCAGTCCGACCAGCAACTCCAGCTCTATAAATCGTTTGACCAGATGTTGATGAATATATTTGGACGCCCATGAACCTGCGCCCATCGCAAAGAGATAGACGCCGATGACCGTGGAAAACTGCGTGACCGAGTCGCCAAGCAGATAACTGGAAACGGTGCCAGCGACTAATTCATATACCAGTCCGCATGACGCGATAATAAACACAGATGCAAACAGCGCTTGCCGTAGCACCTTGTCATGCACGCTCAGTTGATTGGTGGTTGAAGTGCCCGTATCAGCCATGAATGGCGGCGGCAATAATCATGGCGATGCCTATACACATGGCCGCTACAATGATTGCCAGTGCCAGATTATTTTTTTCTACCACTTCCCGCCACAGTTGGTAAGGCGTGATTTTGTCGATGATGACAAAACACAGCCAGAAAATCACTACACCTAGTAATGAAAAAATGACCGAATTTTGCAGATTAGTCAGTAACAGTGTATCCATAATGCTTCCTTTTGTTTACTTATGGTTGGCTTCATGCGAACCGCCGCGGGTGACATGCATGGCATCATCTCTTTGCCAAAAAGGTTCACCGTCATATTGCAGTTTGCAAAAGTAGGCGATTGCCATCATCGCCGTCAATTGATAAATTCTGAGCCACATGGGATGTATCCTGTCAGGTATTATTCATGGGGTGATCGCTTTCAGCCCAGCGTTGCTGCTCAAAATGGTGCCTGAAATGGTAAAAGAGCGCTGGGCCAATGAGCAAGAAAATCAGCACAAACCAGAAATTCTGCCAGAGCGGGACATTGGCAATCACACGCAGGTATTGGGTTTTTCTGGCATTGACGCTGCCATAGCTACGCTCACTTTCTGCTTCAACCTGTAATTGGTAACGTCCTGGTGGAACCGCGCTAAAAACCACGTCTGTATGGCTATCGTTCTCGCGCCAGTATTCGCCCCCATCGTAGCCAGAATAATCGCTGATTTCGCGACTACTGCTGTAAGTCAGCCCGTTTTGCAGATTGACCAGGCTGATACTGGAGAACAACCAGCTATTGTCCAGATTGCCATCAATATCAATCACCACATTGCCATGGTTTGAATGGATCTCAAATGGCTCACTTTCCAGGTTTGCGCTCTCTGGATTAAGCGTACGATAGTTTGACCAGTCGCTGCTGTCTACAGCGCTGACTTCCATGACCTTGCTAAATACGACTTCCTGACGGGATTCAAATACAAACCAGCATTGCAGTACGATGACTAGGACAACAAAGAGTAGCGTGTTTTTTAACCAGGCATCGACCGATGGTTCATACGGACAAGGTTGATTGGCAAACACGCCCTTTGGCGGCGTAAGCAGCAGTTTGCCCTCAAAGGCGTCATTGACTTGTTCTGGCTGCAGGTATTCCCCTTGGCTCCAGTTGATTTCTTTACCTTGCAACTCTTTACTGAGTAAATAAGGTGGCGCAATGTAATCTTCCAGAGAGGCGCTGTCTTCTACCTTTATCCGCCAGTAAAACTCACCCGCCACCCGGTCAATTTTTGCCTTGTAGTTGGCAAAGTGGCGGTAAGTCTCGCCTTCCAGCATGGCGATGGTGTCCCCTGTGTAGCCTTTACTGATAGACGGGGCCTTGAGGACGGGTTTAAGCAGGTTCCAATGGCCTTGACTACAGACCAGCCAGCGAAAACCATAGCCGGGATGGTGGAGTAGATACTCTTCCCAGTAGTGTAATAAGCCCGAGGCTCTGGTAGAGCGGCGCAGGTAGCCTATCACTGTAAACGTTGCGCGTTCAAAGCGGCCAATGCTCCCGAGTGGAATCGGTAATCGGTTTAATTGTTGCAGCTTGTTGGATTGTTTGAGCAGGATTGCCAGTTTGTCATTGCGGGAATCCAGGACCGTGGCGCAATGGGGGCAGGTGATGGTCAGTGCTTGTTGTAGCCGGAAGTTCAGGTTTCCGCCGCAAGCCGGGCATTGCAGCTGACGGCTGGAAATCTGAATCGCGCTTTGTTCAAGGTCTCGCAGGTTTTGCAGGTGAAGTGCGGTTAATTCAACTGCCTGTCCCATATAAAGCGTGGGCTTCGCACCATCAAACTCAAGAGAGGCATAGGTTTGTGCAACAGCCAGTTCGACAAAGTGCAAGGTATGGCCTACTGGCACTGCAGCTGATAGCTCGCCCTGTCCGGCAATACATTTGGCAGTTTCAACACGAATCACGGACATGCGCTGGCCGTTGACCGGTACGCTTAAATCCGGAACGAAGCGCTCAAGCGGAAGATCAGGAAGTCCCTCATTGACCTGAAAACTCAGGGAGTAATTGCCTGAAGCCTCAGAGAGCCAGCCGGTCTTGCCATGATCAAATAGCAAATGCCAGCTGTTCCAAAGGCCACTTTCATGTTGAAACTGCAGGCGGCCGATCACTGTAAAGCCATCGCCCAGATAGATACCACTACTGCCAATTTGTAACAAGCTGCGATCTGGCAGCAGTTCGGCCATTTTGCCCAGATTTTCAAGATTAATATCGTTGCGTAGCAACGTGCTCTGGCAATACTCACAGACCATCAACAGCGTCGTGCTGGCACGAAAGTGGACTTTGGCGCCGCAAGCCGGGCACTGACTATACCGTATCACAGCAACAACGCTTTATTTAATTTGACCCAGCAGCTCAGCCTTTTTGGCGTCAAACTCAGCTTGAGTCAACACCCCCTTGCTGACCAAGGTATGCAGCTTCTCTAGTGTGGTAATAATCTCGTCCTGTGTGGCGGTTGGCGTGGCCGCGTTAGCCGGTTGTGCCATCGCCTGGGCCATATTTTGTGCCATCACCAGCCCTGCGCCCATGCCCGCGCCTACCCCTGCCATGCCACCTTCATTTTGCGCGGCTAACGGAATCGCATCAGCGACTTGGTATTGGGTATACCGATTCAAATCGCCCACCATATTCATACTGATACGTTTATCCAGCACAGCCTGAAGCTCTTCCGGAAGCGAGATGTTTTCCACTGCAAGATTGTCCAGAGTCAGACCGTAACGCGCAAATACAGGCGTCATTTGGGCATGCAAGGCTTGCGTCAGCTGGCCCTGGTTGGCGGCCATATCAATAAAAGGGAGTTTACTACTGGCAAACAGTTGTGTGAGTTCAGCGATCATCACATTACGTAGTTGACCATCCAGCTCTTCGACGGTGTAGACCCCTTGTGTGCCGCACACCTCTTTATAAAACAAAGCTGTATCGCTCAGGCGGTAGCTGTAGATGCCAAAAGCCCGCAATCTGACCATGCCAAACTCTGGATCACGCAGGGTAATCGGATTGGGGGTGCCCCATTTGCGGTCAAGTTGCAAACGATGGCTAAAGAAAATCACATCTGACTTGAATGGGGACTCGAATAGCTTGTCCCAATGCTGCAAATTGGTCAGTAGCGGCAAGTTTTTGGTGTTGAGGGTATGCAAACCAGGACCAAAGCTGTCGGCAATTTGACCTTCGTTCACAAACAATACGCTTTGCGAGTCCCTTACGGTTAACTGGGCGCCGTACTGAATCTCCATATCCATCATGGGGTAACGATAAGCGAGTACACCATGACCCTCTTCCGTCCACTGGATGACATCAACAAATTGTTTTTTTACAAAGTCAAAAATACCCACTCTGGCTCCCTGTTTGTTTTTATTTGACTGGACATGGTTAACGCAAAATTACTATACAATGCGAATCGACCAATTATTGTAAATATACTTCAAAATAGTGATCGTTGTATTGCTTCAGTTCGTTTATGAAAAGATTCGCGCATAGTGGATTACACTTGATGGCCAATTTACATGAGGTGGATCCAGGGTTGACCTTGATGACCCGTGTAGACCACTGTCAGCACTTTTGCCGAAAAGTGGTCAGTGATGCAGGATTGACTATTGTAGGCGAGAGCTTCTATGGCTTTGGTCAGGGGCAGGGTGTGACTGGTGCGCTGGTCCTTGCGGAGTCCCACTTGACGATACACACGTGGCCGGAGTCGCGTTATGTGACTTTGGATGTGTTTGTCTGCAACTATCAAGAGGACAATTCAGACAAGGCGAGCCGCGTGTTTGAGGCAGTGATCGCTGCATTCTCTCCGGGGCATGTAGATCGGTTCGAGGTGCAACGAGCATAATCCTAAAATAAAAACGCCGGAGAAATCCGGCGTTTTTATTTTATGCTGCTATGTTAACGCTGATGCAAAGGAACGAATTCCCGACGTTCAGACCCCACATACAACTGGCGAGGGCGGCCAATTTTCTGTTCGGGGTCGGCATTCATCTCACACCATTGTGAAATCCAGCCTGCAGTGCGGGCCAGGGCAAAAATCGCCGTAAACATCGAATTGGGGATGCCCATGGCGCGCATGACGATGCCACTGTAGAAGTCCACGTTTGGATAGAGTTTGCGCGAAACGAAGTATTCGTCCTCAAGCGCAATTTTTTCCAGTTCCATCGCCAGTTTGAACATCGGGTCATCGTGCAGGCCCAGTTCATTGAGCACTTCATGGCAGGTTTTTCGCATGATAGAAGCGCGGGGGTCCATGTTGCGATAAACGCGGTGACCAAAGCCCATCAGGCGGAAGCTGTCGGTTTTGTCTTTGGCGCGTTTGATAAATTCGCCGATGCGGCTGACGTCGCCGATTTCTTCCAGCATGTTAAGTGTGGCTTCGTTGGCGCCACCGTGTGAGGGGCCCCATAGCGAGGCGATGCCGGCTGCGATGCAGGCAAACGGGTTGGCGCCGCTGGAGCCGACCAGACGCACGGTAGAGGTAGAAGCGTTTTGCTCGTGATCTGCGTGCAGAATCAGAATCCGCTCAAACGCACGGGCCAGAATCGGGTTGGGCACATAGTCTTCACAGGGCGTGGCGAACATCATGTGCATAAAGTTTTCGGCGTAGCCCAATTTGTTTTTGGGATACATGAATGGCTGGCCGATGTTGTACTTATAGCTCCAGGCGGCAATGGTGGGAACTTTGGCCAGCAGGCGCATGGCAGCCACTTTACGTGATTCCGGGTCGGACACATTGTTGTTGTCTGGATAGAAAGCCGCCATGGCGCCTACGACCGCGATCATGACCGCCATCGGGTGCGCATCGCGGCGGAACCCACGAAATACATTGCTCATCTGGTCGTGCAACATGGTGTGTTCGCTGATGGTGCTCACGAACTCCTCACGTTGATTGTTATCCGGCAGTTCGCCGTGCAGCAACAGGTGGGAGACCTCAAGGAAGTCACAGTTCTCGGCCAGTTGCTCAATCGGATAGCCACGGTAGTAAAGCAGCCCTTTTTCACCATCAATAAAGGTAATGCCAGACGTACACGATGCAGTAGACATAAAGCCAGGATCAAACGTGAAATAACCATGTTTACCCAGGCTGCGGATATCAATCACATCCGTGCCCAGTGAGCCTTTTAGTACCGGTAGCTCAATTGCGCTACTATCGTTGTCAAATGTAATGGTCGCCTTGGTAGCCATAACGTACTCAGTCTTTAATCAAGTTGGTTAAATTATACGCAATCGTTTTGTTTTATCACCGCTTGTGCGGTGACTGTCGCGGAAAAGTTAAAAAAACAATCAAAAGCCTGCACCAGATGTAATCAAGTCACTGGTGCGTTTGCACTGCTTTTGGGAATCATTGCTACGCGTCGTTGCCGGTGCTTAGTTGGGGTAAACGGCACCCAGAATACGTGGCCCAGCCGCACCTGTTACCGCGGCCAAATTGCCCGGCAAATGATCTACACAGCGTTGCGCCAGCCAGGCAAAGGCGACCGCTTCCACCCAGTCCACGCCAACGCCCAATTGATCCGTCAGCTGTATGGACTGACCAGACAGCGCCTGCAGTCTATTCAGCAAGGCCAGATTATGTGCACCACCCCCACAGACGTAGACTTCCTGAGCCCCTGGGCAGAATCGCGTCAGTGCATCGGTGATGCTCACTGCTGTTAACTCAAGCAAGGTACGCGCCACATTTTGTGCACCGTCGGGGTACTGATGCAGCAGTTGCATTAACCAGGTGTCGTTAAACAGGTCGCGTCCCGTACTTTTAGGTGCGGTCAGTGCAAAATAAGGATCGGCCAGCATCGCATTGAGCAAGTCTGGATTAATTTTCCCGCCAGCTGCCCAGTGCCCGCCCGCATCATAGGGTTGGCCTGTGTGTTGCTGCGTCCAGGCATCCATGAGCAGGTTGCCGGGTCCCGAGTCAAAGCCTGTGACTTGTCCGTGTGCTGGCAGATCACTCAAGTTGGCAATGCCGCCGATATTAATGACGACGCGATGCCTGTCTGCACTCGTAAACACCGCTTGGTGGAAGGCCGGCACTAACGGTGCGCCTTGGCCGCCGGCGGCAATATCGCGACTTCTGAAGTCGCCAATGACCGTGATCCCTGTTAATTCTGCCAAGCGGGCATGGTTGCCCAATTGTATGGTGTATGCCATGCCCTCTGCCAGTGTCGGACAGTGCCGGATGGTCTGGCCATGGCAACCGATGGCTGTCACGGCCTCGGCACGGATGTCGGCGAGCTTAAGCAGTTGCTTGACGGCTTGCGCGTAGAGTTCTGCGAGCTGGTTAGCAACCACTGCGGCCTCGTGTAACTCGTTATTGGCGGGCGTGTGCAAGGCCAGTAGACGCTGTTTAAGCGCGTCAGGGTAGGGCAGAAAATAGGTGGCCGTTTGTCTCAGTTGCTCGCCCCATTGCGAGGTGAGCACGGCATCCACCCCGTCCAGGCTGGTGCCAGACATCAGTCCAATAAACAAACGTGGCTGGGAGCGATCGGCAGAAACTTGCATGGGTGTCATTTTAACACTGCTCCAGCCGCGCTTACAGAAATGCATGGGATTACGTTAAAATAGCTGTTTTACTTATTTGAGACGGTGCCATCAGTGCGCATCGTTGTATTTGACGGATACCCGCATGACCGATACCAAACAACCCTCATCTGAAGTGCCAGCATTGAGCCCAGAAATTGCCAAGGCGTTGGCCATTATCAAGCGTGGCGCAGATGAGTTACTGATCGAGCAGGAGCTGGTCGAGAAACTGAAAACAGGCAAGCCGTTACGTGTGAAAGCTGGCTTTGACCCTACCGCGCCCGACTTGCACCTGGGTCATACCGTCCTCATTAATAAATTGCGCCAGTTGCAGGATCTGGGCCATCAGATTTTATTCCTGATCGGTGACTTTACCGGCATGATTGGTGACCCGACTGGCAAAAGCGCCACCCGTCCACCCTTAACCGTGGAGCAGGTCAAGGCCAACGCCGATACCTATGCTGCACAAGTCTTTAAAATACTGGATCCTACCAAAACCGAGATTGTTTTCAACTCCAACTGGTTAAGTGAACTCGGTGCGGCGGGGATGATCAAGCTGGCTGCCAGCCATACCGTGGCCCGCATGCTGGAGCGCGATGACTTCTCCAAACGCTTCAAGGGTAATCAACCGATTGCGATTCACGAGTTTCTGTACCCGTTACTGCAAGGATATGATTCGGTCGCCCTGCAAGCGGATCTTGAGCTCGGTGGTACCGACCAGAAGTTTAACCTGCTCATGGGGCGTGAATTGCAAAAGCAGGCCGGCCAGTCGCAGCAATGTGTGCTGATGATGCCGCTGCTGGAAGGGCTGGATGGCGTCAATAAAATGTCCAAATCACTCGGTAACTACATTGGCATTAGCGAGGCGCCAGAGACTATTTTTGCCAAGATCATGTCGATTTCAGATGAACTGATGTGGCGCTATATTGATTTGCTGTCTTTTGCGACGCTGGAAACCATTGCCGAATGGAAGGCGCAAGTCGCCAGTGGCGCAAACCCCCGCAATATCAAGGTCGGCTTTGCCCAAGAAATTGTGGCGCGTTTCCATGGTCAAGCCGCGGCTGAAAAAGCCTTGCAGGACTTCCAGACCCGTGCCAAAGGCGGCATCCCGGATGACGTGCCCGAAGTTGAAGTGACCATTGAAGGCGACAGCATCGGCATTAGCCAATTGTTAAAACAGGCGGGCCTGGTTGAAAGCACCAGTGAAGCCATGCGCGCAGTGCAGCAAGGCGGCGTCAAGCTCGACAGCGTCAAGGTGGATGATAAGAATCTGCCTTTGACTAAAGGTGTGACAGTGATCGCACAGGTGGGTAAACGTAAATTTGCCAAGATCACAATCAGGTGATCGGAGCTGAGAAACAAAAAAGGCCGCATCTGCGGCCTTTTTTGTTTAGAGCGTTTTGCGCAAGTTCGCGGGCGGAATATTAAGGGACTCGCGATATTTGGCTATGGTACGGCGGGCAACGACGATGCCTTGTTGTGCCAGTGTGTCGGTGATCTGGTTGTCCGACAAAGGCTTTTTCGGGTTTTCTTCGGCCACCATTTGCTTGATCAAGGCTCGGATGGCGGTGGCAGAGCAGGAGCCGCCTGCGTCTGTGGCTACCGAGCTGCCAAAGAAGTATTTGAGTTCATAGACGCCACGCGGTGTGAGCATATACTTATGCGTGGTGACACGTGAAACTGTGCTTTCATGCAAGTCGAGTTCTTCGGCGATTTCACGCAGTACCAGTGGGCGCATGGCTATTTCACCATGCTCAAAGAAGTTGCGTTGGCGGTCTACAATGGCTTGCGACACGCGCAAAATGGTCGAGAAACGCTGCTGGATATTCTTGATCATCCATTTGGCTTCCTGCATCTGGCTTTGCAGGTATTGGCCTGAACTCTCGCGGTTGCGCTTGAGGATGTCCGCATACATCTGGTTGATGCGCAGTTTGGGGATCACGCCATCATTTAAGGAGGCGACCCAAATGCCCTTGATTTTTTTAACCACCACATCGTGCTGGATAAAGTGATCGTGACTAAAGCTGGAAAACTCGCTGCCGGGTCTGGGGTTTTGCTGGCGGATCAGGTGCTGCGCCGCCTTGAGTACCGCTTCATCGCAACCAAGCACCTTGCGCAGTTTGACAAAGTCTTTGTTGGCAAGCAGCGCCAGGTGGTCTTTGGCAATGGCAATGGCGGTTTGCAAGTGTGGCGTTTCTTGCGGCAAACGCGTCAGTTGCAAGAGCAGGCACTCGCGTAAATCGCGCGCACCTACGCCTACAGGGTCCAGATTCTGGATCAGCTTGAGGGCGGTTTCCAGTTCCAGCAGCTCGACCTCAAGTTCGAGTGGCAAGTGCTCCACAATCTCCTGCAGATCTTGCTCCAGATAGCCATCATCAGTGATGCTATCCAGTAGCAGTTTGACCAGGCTCATGTCACGTTGCGATAAATGTGCCAGTTGTATCTGATCAATCAGATGCTCGCGCAAACTGATGCTGGTGGTTTCCTGTCTGGAAAAGTCACTGTCTTCGTCTTCCTGATGATTGCGTCCGGCTTCGTCCCAGTTGCTGGTGCTGCCAAACTCTTCATAATCATCTTCAAACTCTGGCGGCGTGAATTCCTCGTTTAAATTGGGCAGGTCGCTCTCGCTCCCGCCCAGCTCATCGTGCAAGTCTTCACGCAGACTTTCTGCCGGTGCGGTGATCTCTTGCTGCGTTGCCATGTCAAACGAGCTGGCATCTGTCGGCTCAGCTTCTACAGTGGGGGGAGGCGGTGTGTTATCTTCAAACTCGCCTTCTTCACCGTCTGACATTTCCAGTAACGGGTTTTCCTGCAGGATGGTTTCCAGTTCCTGGTTCAGTTCCAGCGTGGAAAGTTGCAGCAAACGGATCGATTGCTGCAGCTGCGGCGTCAGCGCCAGATTTTGCGAAATACGTAATTGCAGGTTCTGTTTCATGACGGATTACAGCCTAAAATTCTTGCCCAGATACACTTCACGCACACCTTCGTTCTGAATGATTTCATCGGGCGTGCCTGCTGCAAACACAGCGCCTTCATTGACAATATAAGCGCGGTCACAGATATCCAGCGTTTCGCGCACATTGTGGTCGGTGATTAAAATACCAATATTCTGACTGCTCAGGTAGCGGATGATTTTCTGGATTTCGATCACCGCAATCGGATCAATCCCGGCGAACGGTTCATCCAGCAAAATAAATTTAGGGTCAGTGGCCAGGCAGCGCGCAATTTCAACGCGTCGACGTTCGCCACCAGACAAGCTGACGGCCTGACTGTTGCGGATGTGCTGGATATGCAATTGATCCAGCAAGGATTCAAGCCTCGCCTCACGTTGCTCTTCCGTATAGGGACGGGTTTCAAGAATGGCGAGGATGTTGTCGGTTACGCTGAGCTTGCGGAAAATGGATGCTTCTTGGGGCAGATAAGCCAAGCCCATGCGCGCGCGCTCATGCATGGGCGCGCGGCTCACGTCGGCGCCATTCAGCGTAATGTTGCCTTCATCCAGCGCAACCAACCCTACAATCATGTAAAAGCTGGTGGTTTTGCCTGCCCCGTTGGGACCCAGCAAGCCGATCACTTCGCCACTGCGTAACTCAAGCGTCGTGTTTTTGACGACGGTACGGCCCTGATAGGTTTTTTTCAGGCGGTTAACCTGCAAATGGTTCTGATCTGCTGCCATGGTTTCCATCTTTAAGCTTACTCTTTGCCTTGCTCACCAGTGTTTTCGGCAGGGGCAGGTTCGACCTTGAGTTGCAAGGAGCGATTCATCCGTAATCCCTGTTGAGAGGTTGGCTTGTTGTCAATGACAGGCGGTGTGGTTTTATTTTTAGGCTGTATGGTGGCCTTGACGCGGCTGCCAGCCGTCCCGTTCGGGTTGGCTTTGGTGCCGCCAATCACCTCGGCATACTCGGCATTGGCGTCGTAGCTGATGTAGTCCCCGGTCACGATGTCTTCACCACGTTTAACCCAGGCATTGGTATACAGTTGCACTTTATCCATGCGGGCGTTGTATTCGATACGTTGACCACTGCCTTGCATCCACTCGTCTTTACCGGTACGTTTTTGCTTGAATGTGGTGGGGTTGCCGGTACAGGTGCTATGTTGAAAGCCGTCCTGATCCTCGCGTACGATCATTTTGTCCGCCTTGATTTGCAAAGTGCCCTGATTAAGAATCACGTTGCCCGTGTAGATACTAATTTTTTTAGCATCGTTCACGGTCACGGTATCCGCCTCAAGCTCTATCGGTTGATCTCGGTCGGATTCTTCGGCCAGCACACTCAGCGGCATGGACAATAGCGCCCATACGCTCATGCAGATCGCTAAAAATAAGGGCTTGTGCGTGTTCAACTCATTTCTCCATAATCAACGGTCATTGGCGTTCTGTGTTTGACGCCTGGGCCGGGCTTGCCAAATTGCTGGCGACGGGTGGACGCTCATAATGCACATGTACCCGGTTAAACAATTGCATGGTATCAGCCCGGTTATCAAAACGCATGCCCGTGCCTGTAATCACTGTCGCCGGTTTTTGGCGGATGACCACCGGCTGGTCTGTGTGTGCTACCTCGGTATCCGGCTCCAGCCAAAGCCGCTCGGTTTGCATTTGTGTTTCTGGCTTGGTGGCGGAGGCTTGGCGGATCACCTTGACCTGTTTGCTAAACTCGACCAGTTTACCATTGGCGGAAACACGTCCTTGCTGACCATAAATTTGCGTGTAAGGCTTGTTCAGGCCAAACTGGGTAAAGCGTGGCCGCTGCAATTCTGTATAGTCATTGGCAGGAAAGTGGCGCATTTTTGCGGCCGCCAGCACATATTTGGTATTACCGGACGCATCCGTGCGGGTACTCACAAAGTTGTACAACATGTAGTCCGGCGCTTGGCGATTAAGTATGTTCATTTTGAGTGCTTGCTCTTGCACATTCTGGTTAATCCAGAAGGTCAGCAGCGCCAGCAACAGCATTAACGCAATCGGCAACAAAATGGGGTGTTTAAGCATGCCTGAATTCTAATGCCTGTATAAGCTAAACGACTTTGGCTTTCAATAAGTCATGCATATTGAATGCCCCTACCAACTGCCCTTGGGCATCGACTGCCAAAAAGCCATTTATTTTGTGCTGCTCCATCATGTTAACTGCTTCAACCGCCATCTGATTCGTCTCCAGCAAATACGGCTGTTTGTTCATCACGGAATCAATGGATGCCTGTGGATTGTTCTTGCCCTGCATAAACAAGCGGCGCAAATCGCCATCGGTAAAAATGCCTATTGGGCGTTGCGCGTGGTCCACAATAGCCGTGAAGCCCATGCCCTTGAGTGAAATTTGCGTGATGGCTTCCTGAATGGAGGCGTGTTGATCAATTTGGGGCACGGCCTCGCCGGTACGCATGACATCCTTGATGCGCACCAGTAGCCGTCTGCCCAAGCTGCCACCGGGATGCGAACGGGCGAAGTCTTCCGCAGTGAACTCACGCAAATCCAGCACGCAGAGTGCTAAAGCATCGCCAAGGGCCAAGGCCGCTGTCGTGCTGGCTGTGGGAGCCAAGCCGAGTGGGCAAGCCTCATGGCTCACGGCAGCACTCAAATGCACTTCCGACTCACGTGACAAGGTGGAGTCTTCGCTGCCCGTGATGCTCAACACCCGAGCACCGATGCGGCGGATCGCCGGTAAAATATTAATAATTTCATCACTCTCGCCAGAATTGGACAGCGCGATCACCACATCTTCTGCCGTAATCATGCCCAAGTCGCCGTGGCTGGCCTCGGCCGGGTGCATGAAAAACGCCGGTGTGCCGGTACTGGCCAAGGTGGCCGCAATTTTGCCGCCGATATGGCCAGATTTGCCCATGCCCGTGACCACCACCCGGCCCTTGCAGGCCAGAATCATATGGACGGCGGCCTCAAAAGCCGAGCCAATGCGGTCTGCCAGATGCCTGATTTCATCGGCTTCGTGCAACAACACCCCTCGTGCGCGCGACACGATATCGGGTGTTTTAACAAGATGGATGCCGGAATTTGCTGTCATCATGGCGGGTAAGTATAACAAGCGAGTTGCCTGACAATAAAGTAAAACACCCTTTTTTTACGGTTTTTTTATTCTCAGGCACATTTTTTGCATAAAACAAAGTTTTGTGGCACGATGCATCATCCTGAAACAATTGCGTTTCATAATAGACCTTGACCCTTCAGCGCTGGCTGATGGCGATCAAACCCCTGTTTGACCGGCTTGGTATAAATGCGTTAGAGCTTTGCATGTTTGATTCCCTGATACATCTTTTATTACTGCTGACCAGCTCGGTCTTCGCCGTGGGCTTGTTCCGCATCCTCGGCTTGCCTGCCATGCTGGCCTATTTTGTCATCGGCATCGTGCTGGGCCCGCACGCCCTGGGCTTGCTGGAGGATGAAGAGTCCGGTCGCCAGGTGGCCGAGTTTGGTATCGTGTTTTTGATGTTTAGCATCGGTCTCGAGTTTAGTCTGCCTAAGCTGTATGCCATGCGAAAAACGCTGTTCGGGCTAGGGGGCGGACAGGTCGTGCTGACCTTGCTGGCCAGTCTGGTGCTGGGCAAAGTGGCCGGGCTCAGCCTGACTTCTGCTTTTATCATTGGTGCGGCCATCACCATGTCCTCGACCGCGATTGTGTCCAAAATTCTGATGGAGCGTGTAGACCTGAACTCCAGGCATGGTCGTCTCAGTATCGGCGTGCTGCTATTCCAGGATCTGGCCGTGATTCCGATTCTGGTATTGATCCAGACGCTAGGCTCGCATAGCGATAATTGGCTGGATGTGCTGGGGCTGACGCTGTTCAAGTCGTCTGTACTGCTGTTTTTACTGTTCAAGTTCGGGAAAAACATCCTTAACTTCTGGTTTGAGCTGGTCGCCAAACAGCGCTCACGCGAGTTGTTTGTGCTCAATGTGCTGATGGTGACCCTGCTGATGGCGGCAGCCACCAACTATGTCGGCTTGTCCTTTGCGCTGGGGGCCTTTGTCGCCGGGATGCTGATTTCCGAGACCAAATACCGTTATCAGGTTGAATCAGATATTGCGCCTTTCCGCGATATCTTGCTGGGTCTGTTTTTTATCAGCGTCGGCATGCTGCTCGACGTTTCTGTACTGATCAATCATATTGTATTGATTGTTTTCCTGTTAGCCCTGTTCCTGGTGTTCAAGATTGGCCTGATTGCCTTTTTAACCAAGTTGTATGGCTTTGAGATGGGCGTGGGCGTCCGTACCGGCATTATTCTTGGCCAGGCGGGGGAGTTCAGTTTTGTGGTGCTGGCCCTGGGCTTGCAAACGCATTTGATCGACGGCGAGTCCCTACAGCTGGTGCTGTCCGTGGCCGTGCTTTCTATGCTGGTGGCGCCGTTCATTATTCAATATAACGGCAGGATTGCGCGCAAACTGGTCAAGAGTTATACGCGTAATAGCTACAAGGTGGTGGAGACTATTCAGGAGCACAGCCTCGATTTGCGCGACCATGTCATCATCTGCGGCTATGGCCGCAGTGGTCAGTATCTGGGCCGCTTTTTGCGCGAAGAAAATATCCCCTATGTGGCACTGGATATGGATGCCAGCCGCGTTCAGGAAGCCGCCGCCGCCGGTGAAAATGTGATTTACGGCGATGCAGGCCGCCGCTCTGTGCTTGAGGCGGCCGGGCTGGCCAGGGCCAAAGCGGTGATTGTCAGCTATGCCGAAACGCGTGGCACCATGAAGGTGCTGCATGTGATCCAGGAGAAATATCCGACCCTGCCCGTGATTGTGCGCACCCATGATGACAGTGAAATGGATTTGCTGCGAGATGCCGGGGCGGCAGAAGTGGTGCCAGAAATTCTGGAGGGCAGCCTCATGCTTGCCTCGCATGCACTGGTCACGCTGGGGATTCCGCTTAACCGCGTGGTCAAACGTATCCGTCTGTTCCGCGAAGAGCGTTACAAAATGTTCAAAGGTTACTTCCGTGGCGTGAGTGATGCGGATACGACCACCGCCGCTCTGCCACAACTGCATTCGGTAGAGATGTATAAAAACTTTTATGCGCATGGTTTGCGCCTGGACCATATCCCGTTTGAGGATTTTGCGGTCGAGGTCAAACAGCTCAGGCGTACCAATATGCCAGAACCGATTGCACCCAGACCGGATATTATTCTCAACGAAGGCGATATTCTGGTCCTGCTCGGTAGCAATGCCGCCCTGATCGCCATGGAAGTCTATTTGATTTCTGGCCGTAAACCGTAAGACAATAGAGGCCTGAGGCCCTGACTGTTGCAGCTCGGGGCCTCAGGCTTTTTCATTTTAAATACCGGGTCTTATGGCAAACACTTCAGTGGTCGTGGTCGGCGGTGGCATCGTAGGCTGCCTCACTGCCATGCAGTTAAAGAAACAAGGGCACACCGTCACGCTGGTTGAGCGCAATATCGTCGCTGCGCAAACGTCAGGGGAGTCTTCGTGGGCTGGGGCGGGCATCGCTTTTCCGCTGTTGCCATGGTTTTATCAGGAGATTGTCAACGAGCTGGCGCTGGCTGGTGCGCGCGCCTATCCAGCCGTCAGTGCAGAGCTCTTTGCCGAAACCGGTATAGACCCCGAATGCACGCGTAGCGGCATGCTGATCCAGCCGCCGTTTGACCAGCAAGCAGCCCTCGACTGGTGCCAGCGCTATGGACTGCAAGCAGAGTTGCAAGGAGATAACCTGCTGATTCCTGAAGTGGTGCAAATCCGTAACCCGCGCCTGCTACAATCGCTCAAAGCCTGGTTGATCAAGCATGGCGTCACTCTGCGCGAACAAACACAACTCATGCCTTTGCAAGAAGGTGCTTCCAGCATCCACACCTGGCAAACCACAACGGGCGACACCTTGTCGGCCGACCATTTTGTCGTCACCTCCGGCGCCTGGAGTTTTGAGCTACTCAAACAAACCGCTCTAAGTCTGGAGATCAAACCCATGCGCGGGCAAATGCTGTTGTATCAGATGTCCCCTGGCCTGCTACCGCATATTCTTTACCGTGAAGGTTTTTACATGCTGCAACGCCGCGATGGGCACTTGCTAGCCGGCAGTAGTCTGGAAGATGTCGGTTTTGATACCGGGGTGACTGAAAGCATGCGTCAGGAAATGCTGCAAAAAGCCGAGGCGATTCTGCCAGCCTTGCGAGGGCAATCAGTGATCAAACACTGGAGTGGCTTGCGCCCCGGCACGCCGCACAATATCCCGACCATAGGCCGTCATCCAAACATTGAAAATCTGTATTTGAATACCGGTCATTTTCGCTATGGTGTCACCATGGCACCAGAATGCGCGAGGCGGATTGCGGCATTGTTGGCTTAAGTAAAGAAGGTAATTCTTTAACTTTTTGGTAACAGTGGGTCTGCTTCGGCATACTAACCAACTTTCCTTTTCGCCTTTAGGCGAGTTACTTTTCTTTGCTTGCACTCAAAGATAAAGTAACCAAAAGAAAGTGCACCCCAGCTTCCGCTTGTTTCCTGTGCTACTCTGCTTGCCGAGCGGCCATCGAAACTCGCCCTGGCGGCTTGCACAAGACGCAAGCCACTGCGGAGCTCGGACAGCTGATGGCCGAGTACTCCCGCCAACCCTGCGTTGCTCGGCGCGTCAGATGGGGGCCCAGAAAACCATGCGACTGCTAGCGTCCGTGAATTAAAAAAGAATTAATTTTTGAACGGTCCAAATTTCAACAGTGTGACTTTGACGAGATAAATCCCATCACGCTGAGTAGCGGAAACAAAGTAAGGAAGAAGGGAGCGACTGTCTGAGCTCCGCGGCAGCTTGCATGGTGTGCAAGATGCCAGGGCAAGGCTCGTGACCGCTTACTTGTTGATCACTAAGACTGCAAAGCAGTCTGTTAAGGTCTAGGCTAACTCGCGTAGCGATGTTAAGCATAGCAACCGTAGCCAACAACGCACGGTAGCCGAAGGTCGTGATGGCTGGGTGCCCTCTTCTTTGGCTTCGGCCGCCACTACGTGGCTTAACCTAAAGGTTAGCCTTCGCCGCAACACTGCGTTAGTTGTGGTTACTTTCTGTGGGGAAAGCAACAGAAATTAACTTGACGAGAGGCGAAAGGAAATGTTTAGTGTGGTAACTTGTGTTGCTTAGTCCGCCAGCCAATCCCCACTTTTCCCACCATGCTTCTCGAGCACGCGAACACTTTGTATTGTCATGCCTCTATCAATGGCTTTGCACATATCGTAAATCGTTAACAGGCCAACCTGTACAGCAGTCAAGGCTTCCATTTCCACCCCGGTTTGCCCGGTGGTCTCACATTGCACTCGGCAAGTAATACTGTGTTGCGCTTCATCTGCCATAAAACTGACATCGACGCGGCTTAGGCTAAGCGGGTGGCAGAGCGGTATGAGGTCGCTGGTTTTTTTGCTGGCCTGGATCGCGGCAATGCGGGCGATGCCAAGCACGTCACCTTTTTTGGCGGTGCCTTGCAGGATGGTTTGCAGCGTGGCTGCCTGCATTTGAATCTTGCCTTCAGCGATGGCGATGCGTTTGGTGTGTGCTTTGTCACCGATATCGACCATATGGGCATGGCCTTGGGCGTTAAAGTGGGTGAGTCCGTTGTTGGCAGTTGACATAAGTGGTCTTGAGCTCAGTTCTAGTGAAATCAGTGCGAGTGAAAAAGGATGAACTCGGGCAGTGAAGTCGTTATCATAACAAGTTTGGGTCTTTAGCACAGGGCACATGCGTTTTAAACCACTTCACATGGTATTTGAATCTGGCAATCTGCGTACACGTTATGCGCGGCTGTTGCGCGGGTTGTGTTTGTGCGCACTGTTCATCGTGCCCGGGGCGTCCTTGTTGGCGAATAACGCGACTGGTATTTTTTCTGGCAAGCCTTATGAGCCTGGCGATCTGGATGTCACCCTGCCTGCCGATTCATCTAACCAGCTGCCTGAGTTGGGTGACGCCTCACAAACCGTGTTGTCATTGCGCGATGAAGAAAAAATTGCGCACCAGATTTTAAAGCAAGTCGCTACCGATGAAGATGTGTTTGATGATGCTGAGGTAACAGACTACCTGCAGGCACTGGGGACGCGATTGGGGGCGAGTAGCCCGGACCGCGCCCAGAAATTTTATTTTTTTGTGGTACAGGACAAGTCGATTAACGCTTTTGCCATGCCGGGCGGCGTCATTGGCGTCCATACCGGTTTATTCATTGCGGCCAACAGTGAGTCTGAGTTGGCCAGTGTGCTGGGGCACGAAATCGGCCATGTCACGCAGCATCACCTGGCGCGTATGCTGGCCTCTCAAAAGTACGATATGTTCAAGAATATCGCTGCGACGGCCCTGGCCTTGCTGGTGGCACGCTCTAACCCGCAAGTGGTCATGGGCGCGATGACTGCGGCCTCTGCGGCCGGGATACAAAAGCAGCTGGATTACACGCGTGAGCACGAGCGCGAAGCAGATCGGGTCGGCTTGACCATTTTGCAAGATGCAGGCTTTGATGTGCGCGCCATGCCGGCCTTTTTTACCACCATGCAGCGGGCGACGCGCTTTTCGGATGGCAATATGCCCAGCTATTTGCGTACCCACCCGCTGACCAGCGAGCGGATTGCCGATATAGGCAACCGTGTACAAAACTTGCCTTATAAGCAGGTGAATGAAAGTCTGCCCTTTTTTATGATGCGGGCAAAAATCCGGGCCTTTCAAGGCGCGCCCCAGCAAATGGTAGAAGAGTTTCAGAACAATATTAACGAGGGCCGCTATCAGAATGAGCTGGCTGAACACTATGGCCTGGCTTACGCCTGGCTGCGTGTCAATCAGCCGCAAAAAGCACTGACCGAGGTCGACTGGCTGGTTAAGCATGGGCTTTCCAGCCCTTATCTGGTGACCCTGCAAGGCTTGACCCTGGCCAAGTCGGGGCAGGTGGCACAGGCGCAAAACCGTTTTGTTCAGGGCTTGCAACAATATCCGCAACATCGTGCGCTGGCGCAAGGCGAGGCTGAGTTATTGATCCGCAGCAACCAGTGGGCGCCGGCAGTCAGCTTCATCCAGAAACAGCTGGAGGCCTTCCCTGAGGACCCAAAACTGTATGACTGGCTGGCTGCCGCGTATCAGGGCCAGGATAAACAGATGTTGCGTCATCAGGCGCTGGGGGAGTCTTATGTGCGCAAATATGACTTGCCGCGGGCGATTGAGCAGTTTGAGATTGCCAGCAAGGCCAAGGATGGCGATTTTTACCTGCAATCCAAAGTCGAGGCCAGATTGAAAGCGCTCAGGGTGCAGCTCAAGCTGGAACAAGGGGATGACAAAAATGGATAGGAGAGCAGGATGGACAGACGTCGCTGGTTAAAAAACAGTGTGCTGCTGGCAGCGCTACCGTTATGGATCATCGCCCGCAAAGTGCAAGCGGCCACCTGGTTTGCTTCTGCCTTTGAGGCCAAGCAAACGGCACAAGTGTTGGCGGCGCTCAAAGCCACTGCGGTGCCTGTCACCAGTGATCTCAGTATTGACGCACCGCAAAAAGCTGAAAATGGCGCCGTGGTGCAAATTGAGCTGAGTAGCACACAGGCTGCTGGCAAGTTGCGTAGCTTGCGTTTGCTGGCAGATGCCAACCCCACCCCCTTGATTGCGAGTTTTGAGTTAGGCAAGCAGGTATTGCCGAGGCTGGTGACACGCGTCAAGCTCGCGCAATCGGGGGAGGTGATCGCGTTGGCAGAACAGGGGAATGGCCAGTTTACGCAGCAGCGGCGTCAGGTCATCGTGCTCGAAGATGGTTGCGCCAGCAGCGAACGTGAAGAGCCGTTTGCCAGCAGCATGAAAATGCGTGCGCGCATGCTGGAGAGCAGCCCGCTGGGGAACCATGTCACTGAACTTAAAATCATTATTGTGCATCCCATGCGTACGGGTCGTAGCAAAAATGAAGATGGCCAGTTAATGCCCGCGCACTTTATGCAACTGATGCAAGTGGTGATGAATGGGCAGGTGATTGTAGATGCCCAGACGGGCACCGCGATTGCACGCAATCCCTATTTCACCTTTTATATACAGGATGCCAAGGTCGGCGATGTGATTACGGTAAACTGGCAGGATAACCGTGGCCTTGAAGGGCATGGACAAGTCACGGTGGCTGTATAGTTTGATAAAAATAATTTATTGATAAAATTAAAATAATCAATTTTACATATTAAATGTGTGTGTCTACAATGCACTCATTCGCTGTTGAAATGCAGCAATATTTAATGAAGTCTGTTTAATTAACCCACGTTCTAAATCATAAAGGAGAACTACATGTCATTGATTAACACACAAGTACAACCATTCAAGGCGCAAGCTTTTCACAACGGTAAATTTATCGAAGTGACTGAAGAGTCTTTGAAAGGCAAATGGTCTGTGTTGATTTTCATGCCAGCAGCGTTCACTTTCAACTGCCCAACCGAAGTTGAAGATGCGGCTGACAATTATGCGGAATTCCAGAAGGCTGGTGCTGAAGTGTACATCGTGACCACCGATACCCACTTCTCCCACAAGGTTTGGCACGAGACTTCACCTGCAGTAGGCAAGGCGAAATTCCCATTGGTTGGCGACCCAACTCACCAATTAACCCGTGCATTTGACGTGCATATTGATGAAGAAGGTTTGGCATTGCGCGGTACCTTCGTGATCAACCCAGACGGCGTGATCAAGACTGTTGAAGTACACAGCAACGAAATTGCCCGTGATGTAAAAGAAACCTTGCGCAAATTGAAGGCTGCGCAATACACCGCTGCTAACCCAGGCCAGGTGTGCCCAGCCAAGTGGAACGAAGGTGCAAAAACCTTGACGCCATCTTTGGACTTGGTAGGCAAGATCTAATCTCGTTGAGATTGGTATGAGCAACGCCCTGCGCCAGCAGGGCGCTCAGGAAAAGTCACTGAGTGGATGTGTTGTCACTGTGGTTTTTCCTGAGCGAGTTTCCCCCAACCATTTTTGATTGCCATGCATGATGGCCACGGTTTGTTGTTGCCTGAAGAAATGCACCAGCCGTGATTTTGGAGAATGAATATGTTAGATGACACCTTAAAAACCCAACTGCAGACTTACCTTGGCATGTTGCGCCAACCTATCCGTTTGATTGCTTCGCTGGATAGCAGCGAGCGTGCGGCAGAAATGCGTGAACTGTTGCAAGAAATTGCCGCGCTGTCCGACAAGGTCAGCCTGGACGAGACTGGCGATGATGCACGCAAACCGTCATTCGTGATTGCCAAAGAAGGCGAAACCCATGGTGTGCGTTTCGCGGCGATTCCGTTAGGCCATGAGTTCACCTCATTGGTACTGGCGTTGTTGTGGACCGGCGGCCATCCACCAAAAGTGGAGCAGGATGTGCTTGACCAGATTAAGGCGCTGGATAGCGATTTGAATTTTGAAGTCTATATGAGCTTGTCTTGCCATAACTGCCCGGATGTCGTGCAGGCGACCACACTGATGACTGTGTTCAACCCACGCATCAAGACCACCGTGATTGACGGCGCGCTGTTTCAGGACGAAGTCAACGAGCGCAACATCATGGCGGTACCCGCCACTTTCCTCAATGGCGAGATGTTTGCCTCAGGCCGTATGCTGGTCGAAGAAATTCTGGCCAAGGTGGATACGGGCGTTGTTGCCAGAGAGGCCGAAAAGCTCAACGCTAAAGAAGCGTTTGATGTCCTGGTGGTTGGCGGTGGCCCGGCGGGTGCTTCAGCAGCAATTTATGCAGCCCGTAAAGGCATACGCACCGGCATCGTCGCTGAGCGCTTTGGTGGCCAGGTTAACGACACCCTGGCGATTGAAAACTTTATTTCAGTCAAAGAGACCGAGGGCCCTAAACTGGTCGCGGCGCTTGAAGAGCACGTGAAAACCTACGACGTGGATATCATGCCATTGCAACGTGCCGTTGGATTGGCCGAGCCTAGCAAAACCGACAGCAAACATGCTGGCTTGATTGAAGTGAAGCTTGAAAGCGGGGCGATTTTGCGCAGCAAGTCTGTGATTCTGGCAACCGGTGCACGCTGGAGAAATCTGAATGTGCCTGGCGAAGAAGCCTATAAAAACAAAGGCGTGGCCTACTGCCCACACTGCGATGGCCCGTTGTTTAAAGGCAAGCATGTCGCAGTGATTGGTGGTGGTAACTCCGGTGTGGAAGCCGCAATTGACCTTGCTGGTGTGGTTGGTCATGTCACCTTGCTGCAGTTTGATACTGAGCTGAAGGCAGATGCGGTATTGCAACGCAAATTGCGCTCACTGGAAAACGTGACGATCTTGACTAGCGCCCAAACGACCGAAATCACTGGTGACGGTACACGTGTGAATGGCCTTACTTACACCGACCGCGTCTCTGGCGAGAGCAAGCATGTCGCACTGGAAGGCGTGTTTATCCAGATTGGCCTGGTCCCTAACAGTGACTGGCTGAAAGGCACCCTGGATCTGAGCAAATATGGTGAAATTGAAATTAACCACCACAATGCCACTTCGTTGCCAGGTGTGTTTGCGGCAGGGGATGTCACAACGATTCCCTACAAGCAAATCATCATTGCCATGGGTGAGGGCTCGAATGCGGCACTGGGGGCGTTTGATTACCTGATTCGTCAGTAATTGTGTTGGCAATAAAAAAACCTGCCTCGGCAGGTTTTTTTATGTGGTCTATTTTGAAAAACTGATCAGGAAGTCAGCGACAGCGAAACGGCTTCTGCCACCTTAATCCCATCTACCGCGGCTGACAGAATGCCGCCTGCGTAGCCTGCGCCTTCACCACAGGGAAACAAGCCTTTGGTGTTGATGCTTTGCAAGGTATCGTCGGTGCGTTTGATGCGGATCGGGCTGGAGGTGCGGGTTTCCACGCCAGTGAGGACGCCATCGGCCAGGTCAAATCCGGAAACTTGTTTGGCAAAAGCCGGGATCGCTTCACGCATGGCGCTAATCGCGAATTCAGGCAATGCCGTATCCAGGTTGGTCAAGTGCACACCGGGCGTGTAAGACGGCGTCACTTCACCAAATTGGGTCGAAGGGCGGTTAGCTAAAAAGTCGCCTATCAGTTGGCCGGGGGCTGAGTAATTACTGCCGCCGAGCACGTAGGCCTGGCTTTCAAGCTGGCGCTGGAATTCGACACCCGCAAGTGGGTGGCCTGGGTAATCCACTTCCGGCGTGATGCCAACCACAATGCCGGCATTGGCGTTACGCTCGTTGCGGCTATATTGGCTCATGCCATTGGTCACCACGCGGTTGGGTTCTGAGGTGGCGGCAACTACCGTGCCGCCCGGGCACATACAAAAGCTATACACACTACGGCCATTTTGCGCGTGATGCACCAGCCGGTAATCGGCTGCGCCCAGTTTCTTAAGGATATCGTCGCTATAGCTTTTGCCATAGCGTGCGCGATCTATCAGGCTTTGTGGATGTTCAATGCGGAAGCCAATCGAGAACGGCTTGGCTTCAACATAAATGCCTCTCTCATAGACCATCTCAAACGTGTCCCGTGCGCTGTGGCCGACGGCGAGCACCAGATGATTGGTCGGGATAAATTCACCGCTATGCAGAGTGACGCCCTGTACCTGCTCGTTCTCAATGGCAATATCGGTTACCCGGCTTTCAAAGCGGATCTCGCCGCCCAGGCTGATAATGGTGTTGCGCATTTCTTCAACCATTCCGACCAGACGGAACGTTCCGATGTGCGGATGGCTGACGTAAAGAATTTCTTCTGGCGCCCCGGCCTTGACGAATTCCTGCAAGACCTTGCGGCCGTAATGTTTGGGATCCTTGATCTGGCTGTAGAGTTTGCCATCTGAAAAAGTACCGGCTCCGCCCTCACCAAACTGCACGTTGGATTCAGGGTTTAATGTGCGTTTGCGCCAGAGTCCCCAGGTGTCTTGGGTCCGCTTGCGCACTTCTTTGCCGCGTTCGAGCACAATCGGATTGAAGCCGGCTTGCGCGAGAATCAGCGCGGCAAAAATCCCGGCTGGACCAAATCCCACCACAACAGGCCGGTGTGTCTTGTTCTGACTGGATTGTGCGACAAAGTGGTAGCTGGTATCCGGTGCCGGTTTGATATGCGGGTCTTTTTTAAACCGTGCCAGTATTTTGGCTTCGTTTTTGACCTCGACATCCAGGTTGTACACATACAATATGGCATGTGACTTGCGTGCATCTACGCCGCGCTTAAAGATCTCAAAGCGGAGCAGTTCGCTTTCGGGGATTTCAAGGCGTCTGATCAGCGCCGCCTTGATTTGGTCATCCTGGTGTTTGAGCGTATCTGCAAGCTCAATCGGTAGTTTGATTTCTGTGATTCTGAGCATAATGGGATAGTGGTTATCTATCAAAAGGCTATTTTATTCTATTCGGTAAGGCTTTATCATCAATTAGTTGGAAATTTTCCCTAAAAAATATGTGAGATTGTGACGATATAAAGTCTGTATGTTTAATTACAAGCGACGAATACTTATCCCACTAATCATTGCGGCTGCATTGTTGTGCATCTCAATGGCGGGGTTGTTTGTTGCCATGTATCAGCTGGTTGATTACTCAGAGCAAAAAGACCTGGTAGACAGGCAGCGCTACCAGGTGGTGACCTTGGGTAAGGCGATCACCAATGCCGAGAGTGGGCAGCGTGGTTATTTGCTCACTGGGCACACCTTGTTTTTGGATGCGCTGGAACAAGGACGTGATGAAGCCTCTAAAGTCATCGCACAGCTAGAAAATAGTTTAGCAATAGACTGTGCTGCGCGTCCCTTGTTAAACAAAATCAAACAGTTGGTGCAACAAAAATTTAATGTCATGGATAAAAGCGTGCAGGTGCAGATGCATGCGGGTGAATATGCGCCACATCTTTCATTAAGCAGAGATCGCGGGCGTGAATTGATGAAGTTGATTGATGGGCATATGGCGCAGATTGACGAGCAACTGGTATTACAGCGTCAAGGCTTTGAGCAAGCGATCCGCAATCGCATCCTGGCTTCAGTCACGGTGGCGATTCTATTGAGTATTGTCATTATCAGCGTCTTGGTCTTTTCTTACCGCAGTACCACCCTTTTGCTGGAACAGGTCATGGAAAATCAGGCCGTAGCTAAGCAGCTTAGCCATCAGGCGGATCACGATTTGCTCACCAGCCTGCCAAACCGCCGCAGTGTGAATGTCTATCTGGAAAGCACTTACGAAATGGCCAGGATAGGCTCCAAGCAGTTTGCTGTCTTTTTTATGGATCTGGATGGGTTCAAACGGGTGAACGATGCCTATGGACATGATGTGGGCGATGCCTTGCTAATTGAAGTGGCAAATATGTTTAAGAAAGTGTTGAGACAGTCTGACTTTCTGGCCCGTCAGGGCGGAGACGAGTTTGTATTGGTGGTGAGCAACTACTTACATCGGCTGGAATTGACGCAGCTCGCGCAGCGCTTGATCCACTTGTTTGCGCAACCTGTGGTTGTGCGCGGGATTCCATTGGAAATCGGGGTGAGTATCGGCATTGCCGAATACCCGCATCATGGCAAAAACGTGAAACAGTTGTTGCATGTGGCAGATAAAGCCATGTACGACTCCAAGAAAAATGGCAAGAATCGTTTCAGTTTTGGCGAGTAGGCCGATGGCTGAATGAGGGAGCGCTCGTCGTGCGTTTGATTACAGCCCCGTCTGCAACTGACGCATTTTTTTGAGCATGGCAACGGTGACGGGCTTTTTGGTGGTCAACGACCATTTATCCAGCGCGTCCAGTACGGCCATCAGTGTCGGCAAATCCCGGCGCAAATAGCGCAAGCAGTAAGCAATCACCTCTTCGGGTAATTTCATGCCACGCTCATGCGCATGAGCACGCAAGGCCTCCGCTTTTTCACTGTCACTCAGCGGATGTAGTTGATAAACCAAGCCCCAGGCCAGCCTGGTCGCGAGGTCATCACGCAAGCCCATCTGGGTGGGCGCATGGCTGCCAGCGGTCACCAGCATGCCGCCTTCCGCCTTGATCTGGTTAAAAGTATCAAACAAAATGATTTGTGACTCTTCATCCAGCAGGTGCACATCATCGGCAATATGCGCCCCTAGGGCCTGTGCAGCCAGCAATAAATGGCTTTTGCCACTGCCAGACTCACCCCAGAGGTAAAGAAAACGGCTGGGGGCTTGTGCGGCCAGCACGGCATGTAAGCTGGCCAGCGCCTCTTGGTTTTGGCCCACAATAAAGTTGTCAAAACCGGGCGCGGCCGGCGGCTGAATATTCAGTAGCAGTTGTTTCACGGCAGTCTTATCGCGAGGGATCACTCATCCAGGGTTTGGATCAGATTCGGCTCGCTATTCAAATAGGTTTCGCTACGCAAATAACTTTGTTTGGTATGGCGCAAGCCTACGGCAATTGCGGCACTCACCGGCAACGCCAGCAATACGCCGGCAAACCCAAATAATTGCCCACCCGCCATTAATGCGAGAATCACGATGACCGGGTGCAAGCCGATGCGGTCGCCCACCAAAATAGGCGTGAGCAGAAAGCTTTCTACAAACTGGCCGACGCCAAATACCAGCAGGACCGGGACAACTTCTGGTAGCGAGGCAAACTGTAACAAGGCGAGCAAGACTGCCATCACAAAGGCCAAGGCAAAGCCCAGGTAGGGGACAAAGCTTAACAAGCCTGCAATCATGCCGATGGAGAGCGCCATATCCAGCCCCACCAGCCACAGGCCGACGCTGTAAAACACGCATAGCGACAGCATGACGGAAAGCTGGCCACGCAAGAACTCTGCGACCACGCTGTCTACGTCTTTACAGATATGCTTTACCCGCGCGATCCAGTTGCGCGGGATCAGGTTGCCGGTTTCAGCCACCATATGATCCCAGTCGCGCAAAAAGTAAAACAGCACCACAGGCAACAGGCAAATGTTGGCAAACATGCCAATCAGGTTAAGGCCTTTTTGCCCGGCGCTGAGCAAGAAACTCCCCAGCATGCTGCCTGCGGTTTGCCAGTGCTCGCTGATCAGTTTTTGGACAACGTTGCTGTCAATATCAAGGTGGATGCCGAATTTGTCGCGTAACCAGGGCTCTACCTGCTGATGGAAGTGATCGACCACGACCGGTAAGCGTTGCGCGATTAACTGCGACTGCTGTTGCAAGAGCGGAATCAAGATCAGCAACAGACCAATCAACGCCAAAATGACGCCAGTCATCACCAGCAAGGTGGCGACAGTACGGCCAAACTGCCAGCGACCCAGGCCGGCTTCGCTCAGTTTGTCCACCATGGGGTCCAGCATATAGGCAATCACGGCAGCGGCCAGAAAAGGCGTGAGGATGGGCTCGAGCAGGTAAAACAGGTAAATGAAAATGCCGATCACAATCCACCAGCGATGATCACTGACAAACTGGGTAGCAATGGACTTGTGATGGTCTTGGTCTGACATGGGTAGGGCGCATGCGCGAATCCGGCATAGGTCGAACTGGCAAGATGCGTTAAAATAATGATTATTTTAAAATTATACTGAATTTCGACGCGGTCTTACGCTTTGTTGCAAACATCTGCACATTGCCAGTAGTGCGTCACACAATTAATCGCATTGAAAGAAACGAGAGTATCTTGACGACTTCTTCTGATAAAACTTCCATCACCTACCGCGATGCCGGTGTAGACATTGAGGCGGGCGATGCCCTGGTTGAACAAATCAAGCCCTTTGCCAAGCGCACGCTGCGTCCTGAAGTCATGGGCGGGATTGGTGGCTTTGGGTCATTGTTTGCCATGCCAAAAAAATTCAAGGAGCCTGTGCTGGTTTCGGGCACCGACGGCGTGGGGACCAAGCTTAAATTGGCATTTCAGTTGAACAAGCATGACACTGTGGGTATAGACCTGGTGGCCATGAGTGTGAACGATATTCTGGTGCAAGGCGCCGAGCCGCTGTTTTTCCTCGATTACTTTGCCTGTGGCAAACTCGAAGTCGGCACTGCGGCTGCGGTGATCAAAGGCATTGCGCAAGGCTGTGAAGAGTCCGGTTGTGCGCTGGTGGGCGGTGAAACCGCTGAAATGCCTGGCATGTATCCTGCCGGTGAATATGATTTGGCTGGCTTTGCTGTTGGCTGTGTCGATAAAGCCAATATTATTGACGGTTCTACCATTCGTGCCGGTGATGTGATACTGGGCCTGGCTTCCAGTGGCGCGCACTCCAATGGCTACTCCTTGATCCGCAAACTGATCGAAACATCCGGGATTGATATGGAGTCAGATTTCCATGGCCGCAAGTTCAAAGATGTGGTGATGGCACCGACCAAGCTGTATGTGAAGTCTATTCTCAAATTGCTGGAAACTTTGCCAGTCAAAGGCATGGCGCATATTACGGGTGGCGGTATCACCGAAAATATCCCGCGCGTGTTGCCTGAAGGCCTGACTGCAGAAATCCAGAAAGCCAGCTGGACGTTGCCACCCTTGTTCCAATGGTTGCAGGCACAAGGCAATATCGAACCGATTGAAATGTATCGCACGTTTAACTGCGGTATTGGCATGGCCGTGATTGTGGCGGCAGAGCACGCAGACCAGGCGCAAGCCGTGCTGGCCTCCGCAGGGGAGACGGTTTACCAGATTGGTCAGATTCGCGCACAGCAAGCGGGCGAAGCCCCAACCGTGGTGGTGTAATGGCTGGCATGCAGCGTTTTTGCCGCCATCTAGCGTTCTGTCTGGCGATTGCAGGCTTGTTGGCCGCACCGTGCTTGTCTGCTGCGCCCAAGCAACTGACCGTCACCTATGATTTGTTGCAGCAAGGCGTCAGTATTGGCACCATCAAAGATCAGCTCAATGTCTCCGCAGGGCGTTACGAGATCAACTCCCTGGCGGAAGGTAAAGGCATTTACAAGCTGATGGGTGAGCGCACACTCTCCAGTCAAGGCCAGGTTATCTCAAATACTTTGCGTCCGGCACATTTTGAGTCACGCCAATCCAAACATCCGAATAAAGCCTTGATCAGCGAGTTTGACTGGGCGAAAAAAATCCTCAATATGCAAATCAAAGACGAGCAGGAAACCGTGCCGTTGACCAAAAACGTACAGGATTTGCTAAGTGTGATGTATTGCTGGATGTGGCAGCCCCCGAAAGGTAAACAAATCAGCCTGGACGTGGCAACTGGTAAAAAACTCTCGCTCCACGCCTTTGTGATCACCGAAGAAAAAACACCGCTTGTCACCGAGGCAGGGACGTTTAATGTGATCAAACTGGCGGATACCGAGGGTGAGAAAACGTTATACCTGGCCAAAGAAAAAGGCTATCTGCCAGTCAAGCTGATTGTGCAAGATGATGGCAAACAGATGGAGCAGGTGATCACCAGCATCACCGGCCAGTGATGCCGTCAATGCTGGGAACTTAAACATGCCAGCGTCAGGGGTACGAGAAAAGATCACGCAGCATTTTTCGTGGCCGTTGTTTCTCGCTTTCTGTGTTTCTTTGTTGTTGCATGTGCTGGTGTTGAGTGAGGTCAATTGGCGGAGCTGGTTACCGGCAGAAGCGGAACCGCCAGCGCGATTGCAAGCACGCCTTGTGTTGCCAACCAAGTCCGCGCCAGTCGCTTCCAAGGTTGAGGCGCCGGCCTCTCGCCCTGCGCCTGCGGCGAAAAAGCGCTCTTCCGTGCAGCCACTTTCAGAACCGGCGACTGATCAGGTTGATCGTGTCGCGCCGGATGCTTCAAGCGAGTCATCGTCAGCAGATGTGAGTCAGCCAGCTCAGGATGCGCCTGCTGTGCCTGAGGCTGAGGCGGTGGCAGAACAAATTGCCGAGTGGCATGCCAGTGATCATCCAGAGGCAACGGACGATGAGCGGCCTGCCCCGCCATATCGGCATGTGCTGACCGAGTATGCGGTGTATGTGAATGGCGAGTCGCGCCCGGCCGGCAGTGCCAGCATTGAATATGTGCGCGAGACTGCAGGAAGTTATTCCTTGCGCTGGCTGGTTGAGGGCAAGGGCCTGTTAAAATTGTTGTATCCCTCGCTTGAACAGCAAAGTCGCGGTGAGGTAGGGCCCGCTGGGCTCAGGCCTAGCTATTACCGTTATGCGTTTGGTAGCCGTGAAAGTAAAACCTATGAGGCGACCTTTAACTGGGCGATCGGTGAAGTGACCCTCAAAACCAGCAAGGGTGAGCAAAAGCGCGAGTTGCCCGCCAATACGCAAGACATTCTGAGTTTTATGTATCAGTTTATGTTTGTACCGCCGCTGCAAGAAATGCGCGTGACATTAACCAATGGCCGTCGGCTGGGCGAATATGAGTATGTGTTTGAAGGCGAGGAGACGTTAGAGATTGCCGAGCAGTCTGTGTCTACCCTGCATATTGCGCACACCCGTGGTGACACAGATGAAAAAGTGGAATTATGGCTGGCCAGCGGCTATCGCTATGTGCCGGTTAAAATCAAAAAGCTCGAGAAAAACGGCATGGTGATTGAGCAAGTGGCCACGCGCTTGAGCGCCGAATAACGCAACTATTGCAACTATCGTAAGTATTGAAAGAACCTGATGAACCAATCCCTGATGCGCCAGACGGCGATGCTGTTAAACGACCTGCTGAAATTTGAAAGTCCGGCCGATGCCAAGCTCGGCGAATTTTTCCGTCAGCATCGCGAGCTGGGCACCAAAGACCGTGCTTGGGTGGCTGAAACCGCCTACGGCGTCTTGCGCCGCTATCGCTATTTGCGTGAAGTGAGTGTCAGCGAGCCAGATGAACAAGAAGACACACGCAAGCTCATTATCGCCTTGCTGCTTAAAATAGAGGGCAAAAGCATCCGTGACTTGGATGAGATGCTCGACGAGCGTCAAAAAGAATGGGCCGTTACCATCAAAGCCAAAAACAGTGAAGGCTTTGCGCCAGCAGTGCTGGCCGATGTGCGCGACTGGTTCTGGCAAAAGCTGGTTGAACAATATGGCGAGACAGAAGCCATGACCATCTGCCGCAGCATGTTTGAGCAAGCCAGTCTGGATTTGCGCGTCAACACCATCAAGGCCAGCCGTGAAGAAGTGCTGGCTCGAATGCTGGCTGAAAACACGGTTAAAGATAATGTGATCACGCCTACGCCATACTCCCCCGTCGGCATCCGTATGGGTTCGCGCCTCAATATCGGCAAACACATCCTGTTTACCGAAGGCAAAATCGAGGTGCAAGATGAAGGTAGCCAGTTGCTCAGCTATCTGGTTGCCCCCAAACGCGGCCAGATGGTGGCAGATTTATGCGCAGGGGCAGGTGGAAAAACCCTGGCTCTTGGCGCACTCATGAAAAACACCGGTCGCCTCTATGCCTTTGATGTCTCGGAAAAACGCTTGAATAATCTCGGCCAGCGCCTCAAACGCAGTGGCTTATCCAACCTGCAAGCACAATTGATTAACAACGAAAACGACCTCAAACTCAAACGCCTCAACGGCAAGTTTGACCGCGTGCTGGTCGACGCCCCTTGTAGCGGTCTCGGCACCCTGCGCCGCAACCCGGATTTAAAATGGCGCCAAGCTGAAGAAGATGTGGCTGAGCTCAATGTGAAGCAAACCAATATCCTCGCCCGAGCCGCCAAGCTCTGCAAAGCTGGTGGCCGCGTGGTGTATGCGACCTGTAGCTTGTTACGTGAAGAGAATGAGGCCATCGCCGAAGCCTTTCTTGCTGCACACCCCGACTTCAAACTCATCCCTGCCAATGAAGTTTTAGCCCAGCAAAATATTGCGATGGATACAGGTGACTATCTGAAATTATTGCCTCATCTGCATGGCACGGATGGGTTTTTTGCGGCGGTGTTTGAAAAAGGTTAGTTTTTTATCCTAATTATTTATTACTTCACCACATTACTCATGTGTTGCATTGTCAAGAATTGCAGACCCAAGCTATAATTGTAAATTAATTTTTAGCAATGAAAGCAATAGCATCTCTACGGCTTTGATTCATAAAGCGGTATATCTGGATGTAGTATGTGATTATGTTTAGGGGTGGCAGCGGGTTGATTGAGCAACTCTCTAACATTGCTAATGAAAGCTGCTCTGCTGGTGCAGCTTTCAATGTTTTTAGGGCTTCCAAAACTCGGCAGGGGTTACAAGTTTTTGTTGAGTTAATTAGTCATTATAGTGAGCATTTGGTAGCAGCTAAATGCCTGGTAGGGGTAATCTAGCTTGTTATTTTCTTTTTGGCGTCAACGCAGCTTATTTATTGAGCTTACCAAGCGTGAGTTTTCAGGCAAATATCGCGGCTCTTTCGGTGGCATTTTTTGGTCTTTCGCGCAGCCACTATTCATGTTGGCCGTATACACTGTTGCTTTTGGAGTAATTCTTCAAGCACGATGGGGCGGAGTTGGAAGCACTTCAGAGTATGCACTATTGCTTTTTGCTGGTTTGATTGTGTTCAATATTTTCTCTGAAGTGCTTTCTAAAGCTGCAACTCTTGTTACGACAAATCCCAATTTCGTTAAAAAAGTGGTTTTCCCATTAGAGTTATTACCAGTTGTTGTTGTGGCGACAGCACTATTGCATGCATTTATCGCCTTAGGTGTTTGGGCTGTAGGCTATGCGCTACTTATAGGATTTCCGCATTGGACGCTGATTTTTTTTCCATTAGTCTTGGTAAGTTTTGTGCCTGTAGTTTTGGGGTTAGGCTGGCTACTTTCCAGTATTGGGGTCTTGGTAAAAGATATCAGTCAGCTTACAGGTTTGTTGAATCATACATTATTATTTTTAACTCCTATTTTTTATAGTATCGAATCTGCGCCTTCGATGATTCAAAAGGCTTTGATGCTTAATCCGTTAAGTTTTATTGTTGAGCAGCTTCGATTGGTGCTGTTTTATGGAGGTATCCCTAATTTCACTGGGTTGATTTTATATTTTGTGATTGCCTCTTTGTTTGCTGTTCTTACCTTTTTATTGTTCAGATGGGTACGTCCAAGTTTTGCGGATATTTTATAACTTATGAGTGATATCGCAATTTCAGTAAGTAACCTAAGTAAGTGTTACAAGGTATTTGATAGTCAGCGTGATCGCTTCCTTCACATGTTTTGGCCAAGCTACAAGAGAGGAATGCAAGAGCTGTGGGCGCTGAAGGATGTTAACTTTGACATAAAGCGTGGAGAAGCTGTTGCAATCATTGGCCGAAATGGTGGCGGTAAAAGTACGCTGCTTGAGATATTAACTGGTACATTGACTCCCACAACTGGCAACCTCAAAGTGAATGGCCGTGTGTCCGCCCTTTTGGAGCTTGGGAGCGGATTTAATCCAGAGTACTCTGGGCGCGACAATGTCATTTTAAACGGGTTGCTGTTAGGACTGAGTAAAGCGGAAATATTAAGTAGATTCAATGAGATTGAGGCGTTTGCTGAAATTGGAACAGCAATAGATCGTCCTGTGAAAACATACTCCAGCGGAATGATGATGCGGTTGGCGTTTGCTGTACAGGTTTTGTGTGAGCCGGAGATTCTAATTATAGATGAAGCTTTAAGTGTCGGAGATTTTTTCTTTCAGCAGAAATGCTTGAGCTACATTCGTACTTTGTGTGCAAAGGGAGTGACTCTTTTATTTGTATCTCATGATATGGGTACAGTAAGAGATGTATGTAGTCGTGCAATTTATTTACGCAATGGCTCGGTTGAGAAAGACGGCGATTCAGCAAGGGTCGTCAGCTACTACTTTGTGCGAAATGATCAGCAGGATACGCCTAATTCTGTTGAGCGTGTTGAGTCTTCCTTACCAGGCAAGCTTAATCCACCGGTTGCGGGCTTGATAATGCCTCTTTGGCAAACTGATAAAGATTTAGATTCGGTTTCGTCGCCATCATTGTTTCAAGTTGCGCTTCATGATGAAAACGACTTGAATGTTAGCTCTATCAGAATAGGTTGCAGCGTTACATTGAAAGTGATTTTTAAAAGCTTTGGTAGTGACACGGAAACTATCTCGGTCGGTATAGTTAACAAGTATGGTCAGTTAGTGACTTGTTTTAACTCTAATAAGCTTATTTCGGCTGGAGTGACAACGATTGGTTTGAAACAATTTAATTTCACTTTGCCCATGCTTTTAGAGTCCGGGAAATATTCAATTGTAGTCACTCTTGGATATAAAACTGGACCAAATAGTGGTGGTACGTTCGATCAAACGCCAAATTTAGGTCCGATATCAGTATTTTGGAATTATCAAGAAGATGAAGCTCCTTTTGTCGGAATGTTTGGGCTGCCTGTTGAAGTCGGGTCGGTAGAGTTATGATTTTTGTGATCAGAAGAATTGTTGCCCGTTTCTTCCCGCCGGAAGCATCATTGGGGTTTTGGGGAAGATTATTTTTGAGTTTCTTCTCAATTCTTAATTTAAAAGTAAAATATGGCCCTGTTTTGCTTTATATATCGCCACTCTCATTGCTAGATCGATTTGTTTTGCTTGGTCGAAATATTAATCCGTTTTTTTTGAGTGCTGTTGCCCAGTACGCAAGAAATGGCGTGGTGATGGATATTGGAGCAAATCACGGTGTGTTATCTCTATTAGCCATTAAAAATGGTGCAAAATTTTGCCTTAGTGTCGAGCCCTCTATAAGGGAGTCTGCAAAGCTTCTAAAGAACGTCAATGCTAACCAAGAGCAGAATATTGCGTTGCTAAATATAGCATTAGGCTCTGCTTCTATTCGTTTTGAGAGTTTTTATTTGAGTAACTCTTTGAATCCTGGAAAAAATAGTATTTTTGTCGGTAATACAGTGGAGCCGTTAAAGCAAGAGGTACTAGCTACGAGATTTGATGATTTGTTTAAATGTAGAGAGTTCTTATCAAATTTAAAGGTAGTAAAAATTGATTGTGAGGGGGCTGAACTCGATATTTTAAAAGGTATGGAGTCCTCTATTGAGTTTATGAGTCATGTAGTATTTGTTGTTGAGCTTTCAAATTTAGGTAAGGCTGGAGATGATCTAGCAATCTATAGATGGTTTGAGCAACGGGGCTTTAAAGGTTTTTATAAAGCTCCGCATTCTGCTGGAGATAAAGAGGAGGTTTTTTACACCCCACTTTTCAATGAAGATCCTAAATTCTCAAGTGAGTTACTAATAAAAAGCTTATGAATCAAGAGGATAAGCTGGATGTTTTAATTGTCTCAAATGGTCAAGATATTAAATTATTAAGACATTTTTTATTAAGCTATAAACTTTTTTTTAAAATCAGAGGCAATATTCATGTCGTCATTTGGAGAAAAGACGCGCAAGCTCTATCTGAAGTGCTGTGCCCAGAAAATTTGGTAATCCATTACAAGGATGATATTCCTGAATTGGTCGAAGATGATTTTCGTAACCAAATGTACATTAAGCTTATTGGTGACAGTTTTGTAGATACTCCTTGGTTTTGGGTTGTTGATGCAGATTTTCTCATTACATCAATCATAACGTACCGTGATTTTTTTGAATCTGATAAGCCAAAGTGGTTTTACAGGCCATGGGTTGAGATTCCAGAAAAGAACTGGCGATTGCCATCAGAAGGCTTTATTAAGTTTGATATTCCTTATCTTTTTATGGATGAGCCGTTATACATACTGAATAAAAAAATTCTTAGTATGTTTCGCTCGAAGGTCTCTTTAACAAAAATCCTTACTTCCCGTGAATCTCCCAGCGAATTTATCGTTTATGGGGCTTTCGCATATAAATTTTTTCATGACTATTATGCGTGGAAAAACTCTTCAATAGAAAACGTAACCTCATTGATATATAAGGTAAATCAGCAACCGCCATCATATATGGTTCTGAGTCCCGATTGTCGTCTGACTGACTCCTCATTATCGAAGGTATGTGTCTTCTGGTCGCATTGGGAGTTAGCAGAAGACAAGATGCGTGAGTTCCTGCTTGATGCGCAAGTTCGAGAGTTTGGACGGATTTTGCTTCAGCCTGAGACTAAAGCTCTTATGCAGAATCTTGGGTTAGAAGATGTTTTGAAAAATGGATCAAGTGCTTGGGGGGGCTGTTACTCTGATGGTTGGGTGAAGCGTGAATGGTACTTTTCGATTTTTTCTGATAAAACATGTTTATTGGAAATAAATCTAGATGTTTTTCCTTCTTTAGAGTCATCCTACTTAAGGTTGATTGTTGATCAATGCGATGAGTATATGGCACTTGTACCTGGCATAAATAAGCTTTTAATACCTCTCAGCTCCAGTAAAGTAACCACTGTTCAGGCTACATTTCATGGTGGAATAATAGAGCCTCAAGGTAAAAGAAACTTATATGCGATAGCTAAGAGTTGCAAATTAATGAATAGAGAATTGAACTGATGAAAAGTGTAATGCCTGAAAGTATTCCTACTAATAGCATATTAGGAATTAATTATAGTGGTATGCACGATACGGCAATTGCGGTTACTGCCCCAGATGGATCGCCCATTTTTGCATGTTCTTTAGAGCGATTGAGCCGTGTCAAGCAAGATGGCCGCCCGCCATTTGCACTGCTAGAAAAAATGCCCTGGGATCGCATAGCCAAAATTGCTATCTCAACGGATCAGTATTTTTCGTTCCCCGCTAATTATGAAAGTAAGTTGCTTGCCACGCCTCTGCCGCAAGTGCGTGAGGCTGGGTTGGTTCATGAAGAACCTTTTTATGATTTTATTAAATCACTTCCTGCTGAAAAGGTATTTGTCTGTCATCAAATGGCGCACGCTGCATCAGCATTTTGGGCAAGTGGATTTGAGTCAGCGCTTTGCTTAACTTACGACGGGGGTATGTGTAATAGCCCTTGGTTTGGAGGGTTATACCTTTGTGATCGTGAAAAGGGAATACAGGCTTTAGATCAGTTCAGCGCGCTACATTACGCCAAAATAACTTCCCTTTATACCTTTGTTACTGGATTGTTGGGGTTTAGCCCTAATAAACATGAGGGGAAAATCACGGGGTTGGCGGCATATGGTAAAGCTTCAGATGCTTGTCGTTATTTTCTGAAGAATTTATTTGATGCAGATTTCTTATCAATAGAATCGACTGTTGAGTGGAGTTCTGTTTATTCTGTTGATCAAGTCCCCGCACTTAACGTTCGAGAAGGAAAAATGGACGTTTACAGGCAGGCCGCGGAAGCTTTTACCAAAGAAGAGCTTGCTGCAACTGTTCAAGAGATGGCTGAACAACATATATTGGAAATATTAGATCGTGCCAAAAAAAATGGATGGACGAGTGAAAATATATGTTTGGCAGGCGGATTATTTGCAAACGTAAAAATTAATCAGAGAGTCGTTGAGTCGGGATTCAGTAAACTTTTCGTTGCTCCTCCTATGACGGATGATGGAACGGCTTTGGGAGCTGCCTGGCATGCGCTTGTGGGGCAGGCTCAGTTTGAACCACAAAAAATAAAATCTATGTACCTCGGGCCGTCTTATGATCCTCGCGAAATAGAGACTTTGTTGACAAATGAGTGTATAGAGTTTGAGCGATTGCCAAATGCTGCAGAGACGCTTTCAGACCTTCTTTCAGAGGATCAAGTGGTCGCGATATTTCAGGGGGGAATGGAATTTGGGCCTCGCTCATTAGGTAATCGATCGATTATTGCACAAGCGACCAAAAGCGATATTAATCAGAGTCTGAATGATCGTCTGAATAGGACTGAGTTCATGCCTTTTGCACCGATAACCCGTATTGAGGATGCACAAGACTGTTATCTTGATATCGATAAAGTTTTACATACTGCAGAGTTTATGACAGTTACTGTTAACTGTACTTCAACAATGATCAACGCATGTCCTGCAGTTGTGCATGTTGATGGCACTGCCCGCCCACAATTGGTCCGCCCTGAATCCAATCCACTTATACACGCCATACTCACGAGTTATCTGAAAAAGACTAACCGTCCAAGTTTGGTGAATACTTCTTTTAACATACATGAAGAGCCTATCGTTTGCTCACCAAAAGATGCGTTACATGGCTTCTTTGAATCTGGACTAGACTACCTGTATCTTGAGGGTGGATATCTGGTCGCTTTTAAAAATAATACTCATGTGGCCCTTAAATATCTTCAGGAAAAAATTAAGAGCCCCAGTCAAAAGTCGTTACATCAAGCTGCTACTATTACCTTACAGGATAAAAAGCTGGCTGAGTTCGAGGCTCAATTGGTTGAGAAAGAGCGTATTATTCAAGAGCAGAATGCTCAACTGATCAACTATCGTCAAGAATTAGGCCAACATGCAGGTGCGTTGCGGGCATATCATTTGGCATATGGTGGGTTAAGTCCATTTGCCCCTATCGCAAGATTGGTTCGAGCATTTTATAATGTGATCCGACCTCGATTGGGGCAACTTTCTCAATACTCTCCGCGACCAATGAGTTGCCTAGCAAGCCCATGCATATCTAAGCTATCTGCTTATCCATGCATATCAATTGTCACCCCTTCGTATCAGCAAGGCGAATATATTGAGCGCACGATAAAAAGTGTTGTAGATCAGGCATACCCTAATCTTCGATATTTTGTTCAAGATGGTGGCTCTAAAGACTCGACAACTATAGTTTTAAGGCGATATGAAAATGCTTTGTCTGGTTGGGTGTCTGAAAAAGACTCTGGGCAGTCTCAAGCGATTAATCGCGGATTTAATCAGCTAAATGGTGAGATTATGGCATGGCTGAACTCAGACGATTTACTTTTACCAGGTGCTTTGCATATTGTTGCTGATTATTTTAATCGGCATCCCGAGGTTGATGTAGTTTATGGTAATCGGTTGCTGATTGATGTAAATGATATGGAAATTGGACGCTGGATTCTTCCCGGACATGATAGTGCCATTCTTTCATGGGTCGATTACGTGCCGCAAGAAACCCTATTCTGGCGTCGTCGCATCTGGGAAAAAGCTGGTGGGAAAATTGATGAGTCATTCCGCTTTGCTATGGATTGGGATTTGCTCGTACGCTTTAGGGATGCAGGTGCCAAGTTTGGACATATTCCGCAGTTTCTTGGAGCATTTCGAATTCATGAGCATCAAAAAACATCAGCTGCGATAAGTCAAATTGGATATCAAGAGATGGGGCGAATTCGAGAGCGAACTTTGGGGTATTTACCTGAGTGCAAACAAATTCGTAAGGCAGTGTTGCCTTACTTACTTAAGCATATTTTCGTCGACATGATTTACAGGCTTAAAACTAGGTTTGGTATCAAGGCGTAAAAAAGTTATTTTTCATTGAGAGCGAATGTTGAGGGAGTTTCAAATGATTGACGGTAAAAAACTATTATCTATTGTCATACCGTGCTACAACGAAGAAGAGGTTATAAAAGAAACAGTTGGTCGTTTGGAAAGATTGATTGGTGAACTCGCAAGCTCTAGTATCAGTGTAGAACTAATTTTTGTGGATGATGGTAGTAAAGATAAAACTCGTAACATTCTGAAAGAGTATGCCATTAATAATAAACACATCAAATTAATTGCTTTTGCTCGTAATTTTGGACACCAGATTGCTGTTACTGCTGGGATAGATGCTGCAAATGGCGACGCTGTAGTTCTTATTGATGCGGATTTACAGGATCCCCCAGAACTTATACATCAAATGCTTGATAAGTGGGCTGAAGGATATGATGTTGTTTATGGCACGCGTAGTGAAAGGGCTGGCGAGTCAGCATTTAAATTAGTGACTGCTAGAGCATTCTATAGATTACTCAATCGTTTATCTGATGTGCCTATTCCGTTAGACACTGGCGACTTTAGATTGATGAGTCGAAACGTTGTCAATACATTAAGAGCAATGCCTGAGCAAGAGCGATTTATCAGAGGGATGGTAAGCTGGGTTGGTTTTAACCAAATAAGCTTGCCTTATAAACGCGCAGAGAGATTTGCTGGGGTTAGCAAGTATCCTTTAAGAAAAATGATTAAATTTGCAACCGACGGCATTATGTCATTTTCAACGAAACCGTTGAAAATGTCTGTAGCGCTGGGTGTTATGTGTTCCCTAATCTCTCTATTTGCAATTCTATACGTTTTGTTTCTCCGGCTATTTACAAATATCTGGGTTGAGGGATGGGCAGCGATCATGATTTCTGTTTTATTTATTGGCGGTGTTCAATTGATTTGTACTGGCATTTTGGGTGAGTATGTAGGGCGAATATATAACCAAATAAAAAGCAGACCGTTGTACGTTGTTCAGGAATACATAGGATTTGAAAAAAATCCTCCAGCTTTAACAAGAAGCCCTACAGGATTGAAATGAGGGATATCTTTAGGAATATGGCTAAATTGAGGGAGTTTATTCTTTATTGCTTTTGTGGTGTTGTTGGTGTTACTACTGATTATATTGTATTTTTATATTTATTAAAGTTGGACTTGTGGTATCAATCAGCAAATTTTTTGGGGTATTTGTCCGGTACATTTGTCAGTTTTTTTCTTAATAGAAAATTTACTTTTGCTATTAAAGATAAAGTTTATTTGCGTCTAATAAAGTTTTTAATGGTAGGTGCTGCAGGATATTCCAGTTCGGTAATTATGTTATGGCTACTAGTTGATCTGGCATTGCTAAAAGCAGAAATTGCAAAGCTGATTTTATTGCCTGTAATAGTAATTATTCAGTATTCAATCAATAGAAAAATTACCTTTAAAGCAAGCAAGTAGAAACTTGTTTAATCTAGCTTTTGGAGGTTTTGGTCTGTAAGTTTGTCATAGTACTCTATGTGTTAGATTTTGTAATAGAATAAGAATGGTTAATAGTATATTTCATTGCTTAAATGATAGTTTCGCGAATCAGTACGCCTGTCAGAAAATCGTTGTTTAAAATTTTTTTATAGTAAAAAGCAATTGTAAGCTAAAAGCAAATGGGGAATAAATGCTCCAAGAAATAGAGCATTTATCAAAACTAAAGATTAAATAAAAGAATATGGAAATGCATGCCTAATACTAACAGTAAAGAAGTAATCATCATTGGGGCAGGTTTTTCTGGACTTGCAGCGGCGTATGAATTAACAAAAAGGGGCATTGCCGTAACTGTGTTAGAGGCTTCAAATGACATTGGTGGTTTGGCTTCTGCATTTGAAGTGGGCGGCGAACGTCTTGACAAGTTCTATCATCATTGGTTTACAAACGATTTGGAAGTTATGAGCTTAATCAGTGAGCTTGGCCTTGCTGATAACGTCAAAATTAACCCAACTAATACAGGTGTCTATTACGCAAACAATTTTTTTAAGTTATCAACTCCAAGGGATCTGCTTAATTTTACTCCGTTAGCATTTCTTGACAGAATTCGTTTAGGCTTACTTGCCTTGAAGGCAAGACGTATCAAGAATTGGAAAGTTTTAGAAAGTAAAACTGCTGAAGAGTGGTTGAGAGAGTTGGGTGGGGAGCAAGTTTATAAGGTGATTTGGCAGCCTCTCTTAAAGGGAAAGTTTGGACCATACGCTGAAAAGGTATCTGCTGTTTGGTTCTGGAATAAGCTTAAGCTGAGGGGGGGTAGCAGGGGCAAAGGGGGTGAGGAGCGTTTAGCGTACTTGAAAGGTAGCTTTGCTTTATTGGCCGAAACACTAGCAAAGCGAATTGTTGAATACGGAGGAAGAATCGAGCTTAACTCGCCAGTTAATCGCTTTCAGCCTCATGATGGGAGATGGGAGGTTGTCACCAATTCAACTTCTTTTCACTGTGACAGAGTAATTGCAACCCCTGCATTGCCTTTGATTGCTGATATGATTTCTTCATGGGCAACCCCTGCTTACGTGGCATCTTTAAATCGAATTGAATACATCGGCAATGTCTGTTTGGTTTTAGAGTTAACACAGCCATTGTCTAAAACATATTGGTTAAATGTAAATGATCCGGACTTTCCTTTTGTTGGCGTTATTGAGCATACCAACTTTGAAAAGCCTGAAACTTACGACGGACGCCATATTGTATATCTATCCAAATATTTGCCGCATACTGATCCTTTATACTCCATGAATGCCGATCAATTTATGGAGTATGCACTTCCTTACCTGAAACGAATGTTTCCGGCTTTTAACACTGATTGGATACTTAAGCATTATTTATGGCGAGCTAGATGGTCTCAGCCTGTAGTTGAAAAAAACTACAGTCAGTTAATTCCATCAGAAGATGCCTATGAGGAGGGCATGCATATTTGCTCTATGGCACAAATCTATCCCGAAGATAGAGGTACTAACTATGCCATTAGAGAAGGACGAAAAGTTGGCATGCGCATTGCAAACTTATTACAAGAGCCTATATAAGCAAGGCTTTATTAAATAATAATGTTAACGTAAGGTTTGATTTTGAAACGGTTCAACCCTGCTTCACCACTGTTTTTATCAATTGCAGCTATTGCTATATATGTATCTCTTTTGGGATTTTATGCAGTTTATCTAAACCACCTTTACTACTCTAAATACAGCCCTTTTTACGATTCAATGTCGTATTTGAATCAACTTGCAATCGTAATGCATACATCCAATAGCCAAGGGTTTTTAGCCGGTATTGGACAGGCAGCGATAGGGGGTACTGTTTTCTTTCCATGGTTTGAGGCTGCGCTACTTGGTGTTTTTTGCTCTCCGGCACGTGCGGATGCAATATTTATTCAATTGCCACTTGTTTTTGCCCAGTCTTTTTCTGCATTTTTTTATTTCAGACTAATTACAAATTATTCAGCCAAGCTATCACTGATTTTTTCATTTGTTCTGGTAAGTTATACAGCCATTTTTTTCTATAATGGAGGCCTTTCCGACTTCAGAATGGATTTGTCACAAGCCTTATCGATTGGCTCAGCGTTAGCTTTTTTTGTTATTGCCAGACATACTCAAAAGTTGAGATTCTGGATTTTGTTCAGCGTGATGCTAAGCGTTTCATTTCTTGTAAGAGCTACTACTCCTGTTTACGCATTACTTATATTTGGACCGATATTTTTGCTAGATTTATTTGGGGGGCAAAAAAGCTATTTGAAATTACTAAAACCGTACCTGTTAGCATTAGCAATTGTGATTGGGTTAACTATATGGTTTTTTATCTTAAATTTTGATTACCTTCATTATTATTATTTTATTTGGAATGATGATGCAAATGCATCATTACCCATTTCAGAAAGTGTTAAACATTTGCGCTTCTTATTTAAAAATAATATTGGAATACCCTTTGTAATTCTGGGAATGGGAGTTTTCTTATTTCAACTATTTTTGAATTTCAATTTTAAGCACTCTACCGTTAACTGGGTAATGCTATATGGCGGCGTGGTTCCTGTTGCATTTCTCATATTATTTGGAACTGCAATTAACCCTTATGTTTCTATGGCATCCGTACCAGGGCTGCTAATGTTTTTTTTGGGGCCATTTGAAAATAGTCGATCTAAAAAGCCGCTAGATAAAGTAATAATATTTTTTAGTATTCTAGCTATAGCTGTAAACATACTGAATGGATATAAAAAACACTTAGATATTAATTCAGAGTGGATTGCATCCGGGGATGGTATAAGCAAAATTACTACTGCTATTCAAAGTGACATGCAAAGATCTTCAAGAAAACATGCAACATTTGAAATGACCTTTATAGGCGGATTAGATTCCGTAGCTATTTTAAATTCACTCATCTATGATCAGGGTTTTACAGTTTCAATAAATAATATTGTTGCCAAAAACAACTTATCTTTACAGGCGCTACAACCATCTGGACTTGCAAATCACAGAGAATGGCTTGATTTACCAGGTGATAAGCCCGAGGATAAGCTAACTTATTTAGTAAATGAAGCAAATCAAAATGCTAATTATTTAATTCTGCCAGAAGATGGGACTAAGCTAATACAACATCACGCGATTACACCATATGAATTTCAGTTTCGAGACATGTTGATTAACACAGGTAACTTTGAGAGAGTTTCTGAACCAATCAAGATATCAAACGCTGAGACTATATCTATATATAAAAACAAATTGAAATGATGCAATATCTAATATTTAAATAAAGAAATTGAAAGTTGAAAATGATAAAAAAAGCACTAATTACTGGTGTAACAGGGCAGGATGGCTCTTATCTCGCAGAGCTATTGTTAGAAAAAGGGTATGAGGTACACGGCATAAAGCGCCGTGCTTCGTTGTTCAATACAGATCGTATTGATCATCTTTATCAAGATCCGCATGATACAGATCGTCGATTTGTACTTCATTATGGCGATATGACGGATTCGTCAAGTTTGATCCGTATTATTCAACAAGTGCAACCTGATGAGATTTATAACCTCGCGGCGCAGTCGCATGTGGCTGTTTCGTTTGAAGAGCCAGAATATACGGCCAACTCAGATGCATTAGGTGCTTTGCGTATTTTAGAGGCAATCCGTATTCTCAAACTTGAGAAAAAAACACGCTTTTATCAGGCGTCGACCTCAGAACTTTACGGTTTGGTGCAGGAGATTCCGCAAAAGGAGACAACGCCGTTTTATCCTCGGTCGCCTTATGCAGTGGCAAAATTATATGCATATTGGATCACAGTAAACTATCGTGAGGCTTATGGTATTTACGCGTGTAACGGCATTCTTTTTAACCATGAAAGTCCCGTACGTGGTGAGACGTTTGTGACGCGCAAGATCACACGTGCGCTTGCGCGTATCAAGTTGGGCCTGCAAGATTGTTTGTTTTTGGGCAATCTGGATGCAAAGCGTGACTGGGGGCATGCAAAGGATTATGTAGAGATGCAGTGGTTGATGCTCCAGCAGGAGGTTGCTGAGGATTTTGTGATTGCAACAGGTGTTCAGTATAGCGTACGAGAGTTTGTGAATGCTGCTGCAAAGGAGATTGGCATTTCGATTCGTTGGTCGGGTCAGGGTGTTGATGAGAAAGGCTTTGATTCCACGGGTAAATGCATCGTCGCGGTTGACCCTCGTTATTTCCGCCCAACAGAGGTGGAGACATTGCTTGGGGATGCAGGTAAAGCCAAACAAAAGTTAGGGTGGACACCAAAAATCAGCTTTGAAGCATTGGTGAGTGAAATGATGAGGGAAGACATGAAGTCAGCCGAGCGTGACGAGTTGGTACGACGACATGGTTTCAGTACTCCAGACTACCATGAGTAATGCTATGGATAAGAATGCGAAGATTTTCGTAGCAGGTCACCGCGGGATGGTGGGCTCTGCCATCGTTCGACGCCTTCAATCAGCAGGCTATACAAATGTGATTACGCGCTCACATGCGGAACTGGACTTAACATACCAGCCTAAGGTTGTAGAGTTCTTTCAACAGGAGCGACCAGACTATGTATTTTTAGCCGCGGCAAAGGTTGGTGGTATACATGCCAACAATACCTACCGTGCAGAGTTCATCTATCAGAACTTAATGATGGAAGCAAATATTGTGCATGCTGCTTGGCAGTCTGGTGTGCAAAGATTGCTTTTCCTCGGATCTAGTTGTATCTATCCACGTGACTGTCCGCAGCCCATTAAAGAAGAGTACTTGCTGACCGGCCCTTTGGAGCAGACGAACGAGCCTTATGCAATCGCAAAAATTGCAGGGATCAAGTTATGTGAAAGTTATAATCGCCAGTACAACACACAATATGTCTCGGTGATGCCCACAAATTTGTATGGCCCGAATGACAACTACGACCTCAACAATAGCCATGTATTACCTGCATTGATCCGTAAAGCGCATGAAGCTAAATTACGCAATGATGCCAGTTATGTGGTTTGGGGGTCTGGTAAGCCCATGCGCGAGTTTTTGTATGTGGATGATATGGCAGATGCATGCGTGTTCTTAATGGAGCGCGATGATATCAAGGAGGGGTTGTTTAATGTTGGTACTGGGCAGGATGTGACGATTCGTGAGTTAGCCGAGACAGTAATGGATGTCGTCGGGTTTCAAGGGGAAATTGTGTTTGATGCCAGTAAACCCGATGGTACGCCACGTAAGTTATTGAATGTTAATAAACTCGCTGAACTTGGATGGCGTGCACAAACTTCATTGCGTGCAGGGATTGCAATGTCATATGCCAATTTTCTGACCAAATCTTTCGAATAGTTCTATGTCCTCAGCGCGTTCAGAAGTTAATCCTCTGGTGACAGTCGTTGTACCGTCTTTTAATCAAGGGCGCTTTCTGAATGATGCATTGACTTCAATTTTTGAGCAGAATGTCCCTGTTGAAGTGTTTGTGATGGATGGGGGATCGTCAGACAACTCCATCGATGTTATCCATAAGTGGTCAGACCGTCTAGCTGGTTGGCGTAGCGCCAAAGATGATGGTCAAGCAGCTGCTATTAATGAAGGCATCAGCTTGGGTAAGGCTCCATTTGTCTGTTGGTTAAACAGTGATGATTGGTTTTTATCGAATGCGTTATCGACTTTGATCTGTGCTTTGCAGGCAAATCCTGATGCTCCTGCAGTGTATGGACGGGCGTGGAACGTGATAGAGCACACAGGTAAGCGTAAGCCTGTATGGGTAGAGCCATTTGATGAAGATCGACTGGCTTTACGCTGTATTATTTCGCAACCTGCAACACTTATCCGCCGTTCAGCATGGGATGCGGTTGGTGGGGTAGATAATAAGTTACACATGGTCATGGATTATGATTTATGGTGGCGCCTTTTTAAACATGTGGGGGTACTGGCATTTGTAGATCACTACGTAGCAGTGAATCGAGAGCATGAGGCTACCAAGACCAAAACGTTGCGACGTCGCCATTATCAGGAGGCGATATCAGTTGTGCGCAAATATCATGGAAGTGTGCCATTAAAGTGGTGGTTGGCTCAGCCTTATGCTGTATGGTTTAAATCAATCGCGAGATAACTGTTACAGGTTAAGGGTATGAGAGTACTGCATTTTTATAAAACATCTTTCCCAGATACCATGGGAGGGGTTGAGCAAGTGATCAATCAGATCGCAAGAGGCGCAAATAGGTGGGGTGTGCAGACTGATGTGTTGTCTCTGACGCCAAAGCGAGTGCCTCGTGTGATTGAGATGGATGGCTATTGGGCGCATCGTGCAAAGTTAGACTTGCAGATTGCATCGACAGGATTTTCAGTGTCAGCGTTTTTGCGTTTTGCGCAACTAGCCAAAAAGGCTGACGTGATTCATTACCATTTTCCTTGGCCGTTCATGGATGTTGTTCACTTTGCGACCATGGTGAAAAAGCCGACAGTATTAACCTATCATTCGGATATTATTCGCCAGAAGCATCTCCTCAAGTTTTATCGGCCTTTGAAGAGGAAGTTTCTTGGCGCGGTCAACAGTATTGTCGCAACATCCCCTAATTATTTGGCGACCAGTGATGTACTCACAAAGTACAAGAATAAAGTCAGCGTTATTCCGATTGGATTAGATAAGGCAACTTACCCCGTTCCATCAGTCGAAAGGCTGAACTACTGGCAAGGCAGGGTTGGCCAAAAATTCTTTTTGTTTGTAGGTGTTATCCGTTATTACAAAGGCCTGCACATTTTGTTAGAGGCCGCAAAAGGGCTAGATTATCCGATTGTCATTGTCGGTGCAGGTCCCATTGAGGGCGAGCTAAAGCAGCAGGCGATCAAACTGGGGCTACGCAATATTCACTTTCTGGGACAATTGCCGGACGAGGATAAAGTTGCGTTGCTAACTTTGTGTTATGGCGTTCTTTTTCCTTCTCACTTAAGGTCGGAGGCATTTGGTATCTCATTGCTGGAGGGCGCCATGTATGGCAAACCGATGATCTCTAGTGAGATCGGCACCGGCACCACTTTTATTAATATTGCAAATGAAACGGGTTTGGTTGTGCCCCCAAGTGATCCTGCGGCTTTACGTCAAGCGATGCAGTATTTATGGGAGCATCCTGATCAGGCGGCTGAAATGGGAAGGCGGGCTGAAGAAAGATATTGGGAGCATTTTACAGCGGACCAAATGGTTAAATCTTACGTTGATTTATATCGAAGTTTGGTAAAGTAGAGATCAAAACATCGGCGCTTACTGAAGTGTAACGTTATGGCGGTAGATTGAGTTAGGCTCCTCGCTGTCACTGCGGCCATCCATCTTTGCAATATACGAGACAAGTTCATTTTTAGGTATTCACTGTAACGAGTTTGCTTAATGCCATTGATGAGGCAGCTTTGGCTGCCTCTTTGTTTATTGCAACCTCAGCCGACAATTTTAGGGTACGCACATGAGTAAGCTTGGACTGAACGGACAAATTCTACTGGCTGTTGTAGTGGCTGTAACGCTGGGGTTATTTGCGCAGGGAAAAGCGCCAGAGGGTGTGTTATATGCGGCGAACTTAGTGGGTACTTTGTTCATTGATTTGTTGAAAATGGTGATGATCCCATTGGTGTTTTGCGCGATTGTGACTGGCATCGCCAATCTGCGCCAGCATCGTCAGATTGATGTGGTGTGGAAAACAACCTTGCTGTTTTTTGCTACCACGACCATCATCGCGGTGGTAATTGGGTTGACTGCCAGCCATCTTTTTAAACCGGGGGCAGGGCTGCATCTGGAAATGTTTTCGCATGCCATGCAGCAGTTTGAATCCAGGCAGATGAGCCTGCCCGAGTTTTTCACACAGTTTTTGCACGGCATATTCATGAATCCCTTCAAGGCGCTGGCCGAGGGTAATATTCTGGCGATTGTGGCTTATGCCATGTGTTTGGGCATTGCGCTGGTGATGGCGTCCGAGCGCTATCCGCAATGGCTGGCGTTGTTTGAAGAGGGCATGGGCCTTAGCATGCAGATGATTGGTTGGATCATGCGGCTGGCACCATGGGGGATTGCTGCACTGTTATTCAAGCTGGTCGCAACCCAGGATGTGAGCCTGTTTGCCTCTTTGACCAAGTTTATGCTGGTGGTGACCGGGACGACCTTGTTTCATGGCGTGATTGTTTTACCGGTCTTGTTGTTTCTGTTTACAGGCAAACATCCCGTGTGGTTTTTGCGACAAGCCAGGGAGGCGTTGGTGACGGCCTTTGCCACCAGTTCTAGCAATGCGACCATGCCGGTGACGATGCGGTGTGCGACGCAAAACATGCATGTGAAGCCTGAAATTGCCGGGTTTGTGGTGCCGCTAGGGGCAACCATGAATATGGACGGCACAGCCCTGTATGAGGCAGCCGCGGCCTTGTTTGTGGCGCAGTTAGCCGGGATTGATTTGTCGCTGGGGCAGCAGTTGGTGGTGTGTTTAACCACCATGATCGCGGCCATGGGGGCCCCGGGGATTCCCAGTGCGGGCATGGTGACAATGGTGATGGTGTTGCAAAGTGTAGGATTGCCGGCTGAAGCCATTGCCATTTTGTTGCCTATAGACCGCTTGCTCGATACCGTCCGTACTGCCGTGAATGTCGAGGGCGATATGATAGGCAGTTTGGTGGTACAACATCGCATTGAAAAATTAGCACAATAAGGTCATGACTGAGTTAGTGATTAGACCTGCGCAAGCGCAGGAGGCCGACAGAATCGCGGCACTGGTAAATCGTGCATATCGCGGCGAGAGCAGCCGGGCGGGGTGGACCACGGAGGCTGATCTGCTCGATGGCAAGCGTACCACGTCAGCGGAAGTGCTGAGTTTGCTCGCACGGGATGATATTCAGATACTCACAGGCTGGCTGGCATCACAATTGACGGTGACGCTGTGTGCCGAATGGCATGCTGTACAGCAGACCGTGCATCTGGGCATGATTGCCGTAGAGCCGACTGCGCAGAACCGCGGGTATGGCAAAACAGTGATTCTGGCGGCTGAGCAATGGGCGGTGGAGCATTGGCAGGTGCGTGCCAGCCAAATGGCGGTTGTCAGTCTGCGGCAGGCATTAATCGCGTTTTATCAGCGGCTGGGTTATCAGCGGACCGGGGAGGTCAGGCCGTTTCCCTACCAGCCAGAGATGTGGCAGGCCAAGGTCGAAAACATGCAGCTGATCACCCTGCAAAAGCCGCTTGGCTTAAGTTGAGGCTATCGTGGCAATCATCCAACATCAGGCAATTGTCGTCGGTGTATCACAAGACGCTTGACCATTTTTGCCAATCCACGTAAATTGCCCAACCTTATGAACAAGCAATTTTTCTCAACTATTGTGTTGGCAATGCACCGAAAGGCATTGTGGCTGGTCGCCTCAGCGTGCCGCGGTTGCTGCTTGTCGTAAATCTCATGCAACCGCGGGCTCTCCGCGGTTGATCTGTTGTTCCTACCTCCCGGCGAGCCCTTTTATTTAGGGCACATATGAAAGACGCGACACACCCCTATTACGGTGCCATGTTGGTACTGTTATCCTCCGTGGCCTTTTCGTCAAAAGCGATTATGGTCAAGCTGGCCTATGGCTATCATGTAGATGCAGCGACCTTGATCTCCTTGCGGATGGCGTTTGCTATTCCTTTCTTCGCTGCACTTGGCTGGTGGGCTATGCGCCAAGGCACGCCTGTGCGTATGGCGCGCCACGACTGGTGGAAGCTGGCATTGTTAGCGATGGCTGGCGGGTATGGGTCGATGTGGCTTAATTTTGAAGGCTTGCGTTATGTCTCTGCAGGGCTGGAACGAGTCATTTTATTCCTATACCCAACCTTGGTCGTTGTGATGAGTGCGATTTTTCTTAAACACCAGATTACCCGGCGTGAGTGGTTTGCCATGGTGACCAGCTATGCAGGTGTCGTGCTGGTGGTCTGGCATGATGTGGCGCTGGCGGGATTCGATTCTGCAGACACCTTGTATGGCGCTGGGCTGGTGTTACTTAGTGCGATTGTCTATGCCGGTTATTTACTGGTGAGCGGGCAACTGATTCCCAAGTTGGGGGCCAGCCGCTTTACTGCGTTGACCATGGGCTTGGCTGCGCTTGCGAGCGCTACACATTTTGCCTGCAATGGTTCGTACGAAAAGGTGGTCTCATTCCCGCAGGCCGTTTACTGGTTGGCTTTGTTGATGGCGCTGGTGGCGACTGTTCTACCTTCAATGTTGATGAATCTCGGCATCCAGCAATTGGGGAGCCGCAAAGTCTCGCTGATCAGTGCGATTGGTCCGGTCTCTACCATTTTGCTTGCTTACCTGTTCCTGGGCGAGCATCTTTCATGGGTACAGGGGCTGGGTACCCTGCTGGTGCTGGCAGGGGTGATGGCAGTGAGCCTGGATAAGGCTATGAAGTCTTAAGTATTCGTAGAGAGGCGCTGCCAGTCAAAAAACGGGCCGGGGTCGGTTTTTCGCCCCGGTGCAATGTCTGCGTGGCCGACAATATGCTGGATGGGATAGCGTTGCTGTAGCGCCTTGACCAAGGCTTGCAAGGTGACATATTGCGCATCTTCAAACGCCTCAATATCACAGCCTTCCAGTTCAATGCCAACTGAAAAGTCGTTGCATCGTTCGCGGCCTTGCCATTGTGAAGCGCCGGCATGCCAGGCCCGCTGCGCGCAACTCACATACTGCAATAGCTCACCGGTTCGGCGGATCAGAAAATGTGAAGACACTTTGAGCTGCGCAATTTCTGCGTAGTAAGGGTGTTCATCCGCATTCAGCCGGTTGGTGAATAACTGTGTAATGCCCTCGCCGCCATATTGTTGCGGTGGCAGGCTTATATTGTGGATCACGATCATGTCGATGGCCGCATGCTCAGGCCGGTCGTCCTGATTGGGCGAAGTGATGATGCGCGCATGACTGGCAAAGCCAGCATGATCAATTTCTATCATGGGTGACAAATGACGTGACATACGAACATTGTAGGTGAATTTGACCGAATTGCGTTATGATTTCGCCCGCGTGCACACCTTTGGCATGCACATGCGAATCGGGCGGTGGACGCATGCAGGATTGATGACCGCTAGACAGGGACAGGTATGGTTTTTTTACAATTATTGCTGATGCTGGTGCTGATTTTAGTGGCCGCAGAGGTGTTTACCAACGCGCTGGAACATTTAGGGGAGCGCCTGGGGATTTCTGAAGGCGTGACCGGCTCAATTTTTGCGGCGGTGGGGACGGCGTTGCCAGAGACGCTGGTGCCATTGCTGGCGATTTTTTCGTATACGTCCTCCACGGGCGATAGCCATGCCGGCAATGACATCGGGGTGGGTGCGATTTTGGGTGCGCCATTGATGCTGGCAACCTTATCTATCAGTCTGATGGCTTTTTCAGTCTTAAAGCGTCGTGGCGCACACGGTCATATCCGTCCCGAGCGCACCGGCCTGATCCGTGATCTGAATTTCTTTATTCTGGCGTTTATCTTTGCCACGGTGGCCATGTTTATTCCGCACACCGTCCCCATGGTGCGCTACGGTATCAGTATCCTCATGATTCTGATCTACTTTGTGTATGTGTTAATGACCATCAAGGCGTCTAAAGGCCTGGTGGAGGAGGGGCACGCGACCGAGGCCGAGGATGTCATGATGTTATCCCGGTTGGGCTTGCCCACCAACATGGTCACCATTCTGCTGCAATTGTTGCTTGGCTTGGGCTTGCTTATCGTCGGTGCCAAAGGCTTTATTAACGAGGTGGAAACTGCGGCTGCCATTTTGGGCGTGTCAGCCTTGTTGCTGTCTTTGCTGATTATCCCGATTGCTACAGAATTGCCCGAAAAGGTGAACAGCATTTTGTGGATACGCAAAGGCAAAGACACGCTGGCGTTTGGCAATATTACCGGTGCCATGGTGTTTCAAGGCACTTTGTTGCCGGCTATCGGCATTATGTTGACTGACTGGTCTCCGCGACAAGAGGTCGCGCTGGGCATCCTGATCACCCTGTTGGCGGCCATCTGGGTGCGTTACCGCATTGCCAAAGGTGGTTTGCTGGTATGGCACCTGCTTGTCAACGGCCTGTTCTACCTGGCCTATCTGGCGATTGTATTAAGCTAACCCTGACTGGATGAAAAAAGGCGACCTTCTGGTCGCCTTTTTGTTTTACTCTTCGTCGCCGTCTGCGTCGTCCAGGTCCGCGTCTTGCTCTTTCGATAATCCTAGCTTGGATAAACGGTAGCGCAAAGTGCGGAAACTGATGCCCAGTAATTTGGCCGCCGCAGTTTTATTGTTGTTGGTTTTCTCCAGGGCTTGCAGAATCGTGCGCTTTTCAATGTCTTCCAGATAATCAGACAAGCTCACATCCATCGGTAACATGGTCCCGGGGGCCGTCGCGGGTGCGGCGCTGGCTGGCGGGACCACCTCAGCCGCTTTCGCCACGGGTTCGTTGGCGCGCTCCAATACAGGGGCCTTCCAGGGCAACACCGGGCGATCACTCAGTTGCGCAGGCATGTCCTCCAGCGACAAGTCCTCTACCGTAATGGTCTGGCCATCGCATAGCGCCAGTGCGCGTTCCAGCATGTTTTCCAGTTCACGGACATTGCCATGAAAGGGCAGTTGCTGAATAAACACTTTGGCATCATCGGCAATCACCGGGATGTCTATGCCTTGTGTCTGGCACAACTTGGTCAGCAAACGTTCTGTCAACTCCGGAATGTCTTCGGGGCGCTCACGCAAGGCCGGCATTTTGAGCTGAATCACATTGAGCCGGTAATACAAATCCTGCCGGAATTCGCCTTTTTCCATCATGGCATTGAGGTTTTTGTGCGTGGCAGAAATGATGCGTACATCTACGGCCTCTTCAATGGTGCTCCCCACTACGCGGACTTTTTTCTCCTGAATCGCGCGCAGCAGTTTCACCTGCATGGCCAGCGGCAGGTCGGCTACTTCATCCAGAAACAAGGTGCCACCACTGGCGGCCTGAAACAGGCCTTGCGTATCCTGAACGGCGCCGGTAAAAGCCCCTTTTTTATAGCCAAAGAATTCGCTTTCCATCAGGTTCTCGGGGATGGCGCCACAGTTAACTGCTACAAAAGACTGGTCCTTGCGGGCGCTGTTCTGGTGGATCAGGCGTGCGGCCAGCTCCTTACCACTGCCAGATTCCCCGCTGATGTAAACAGGGGCCTGGCTACGTGCCAGCTTGGCAATCATGGTCCTGACATAGCCCATGGCCGGAGACGCCCCAATCAAATCGACGGTGTTGGCTCCTTGAGATTCTTTTTGCGAGGAAAGCTTGAGCGCAGACTCGACCAATGGCCGCAACTGTTTGAGTGAAATCGGTTTGGTGATGTAGTCGTAGGCCCCGGCCTTGAGCGCAGAAACCGCATTTTCTGCACTGCCATAAGCCGTAATTACCGCGACGGGCAGCCCCGGAAATTGTGCATTGATGTGCTGTACCAGTTCCAGGCCCAAGCCATCCGGCAGGCGCATATCGGTTAGGCACAAGTCATAGCTGAAAGACTGCAGCATATGTTTTGCGTCTGTGACGGTACTGGCGCTCTCGGCCTGTATGCCCATACGTTCCAGTGTCAGGACGACCAGTTCGCGAATATCGGTTTCGTCATCAACTACCAGACAACGATAAGTGTTTGCCATTTAAACAATTGCCTTTTTAACTGTCAGTGAAAATTGGGTGCCACCGGCCCCCGTGGTATAACTTAATTTTGCGCCATTGGCCTCAGCCAGCTCTCTTGCGATAAACAAGCCCAGCCCGGTCCCGGTTTTCTCCGTGGTCATGAACGGTTCGAACAAGTGGGGTTGAATTTTCGGGTCCACGCCTTGGCCATCGTCTTTGACCAGCAGGTGAATAAACTGTCCGCTTTTATCGCTCAAGACGCTCAGTTGCAGGCTTTGTGCCTGTTGCTGACTGTGTCGCCATCCATTTTTACACAGATTCCATAAAATCTGGTTGATGTGCCGACGATCAAAAATAATGCCGGTCTCTGCTGCAGGCAAACTGAGCGTGAAATCACTCAGGGCAATCTTTTCTACCGCACAAAACTGTTGATAAAACTCCAGCACAAAGCTGTTGATATTTAATTTTTCCTGATTGGTGCGGTCGCGCCGGTTCAACTCCAGCACATCCTTGATAATCTGGTCCAGCCGCTGCACATTGTCAGAAATAATTTGCAGCATGCGCTGCGTGCCAGGCTGCTGCGAGTCTTCTTGCATGAGTTGCGTCGCATGGCTAATCGCACTGAGCGGATTGCGGATTTCGTGCGCGATATTCGCTGTCAGCCTGCCCAGTGCTGCCAGTTTTACCTGGTGGGCCTGGGTTTGTATTTGTGACCAGTCCTCAATAAAAATTACCACACCATTGTCTGCATTTTCTGAGATGGCGTGAAAGCGGATACCGAGGTCGCGATTGTTGATACTGAGTTTGGTGGCATCTGGCGAGGCCAGTTTGGCCGAGGGCGTCGTACGCAATAATTGCATGATTGCCGGAATCAGTTGCTCCACCGGGGTGGAGAGTTCCAGCGCTGCCAGCATTTGTGATTCTTCCAACCCCAGCAGCTTGCAGGCTTGCAGGTTGTAGTGTTTGAGCTGTTGGTGCTGGTCTATCACCAGCACCCCGTTAGGCATTTCTTGCGTGATCAGGGCGTTAGTTTTGGCTAAATGTTCAATATCACGCCCACGCTGGCTGGCCAGCTTTTCACTGCTTTGCATGCGTGCAGTCAGCGTTTGTGCCAGCCAGGCCGTGGCAAAGCAACTCAATGACAACAGCACTGCATTGCTGTAATCGTTCATGGGCACGTTGCGGTTTAACAGCTGAAAAGTGTTCTCGAGCAGAATGCCTATGGTGGCAATGGCGGCATAAAACATGGCAAAGCGGCCATCGCTGATCAGCCCGGCAAAGATGATATTGATGATGAGCAGCAACCCAATCGCACTCTGGTTGCCAGGTAAAAAATGCAGCATGAGCACGATAAAAACAATGTCGAGGCTGGTCTGGATCTTGACGGCTAGCCCTTGCTTGCATTGCAGGGACTCAAAGCTGACACTGACGGCAATCGCGTACAAAAAGAATAACAGCAATGCCCAAAAGGTGAGTGAGGGTTCTGCCGGGGCGTTGCGAAAAAATGGCCACAACTGGCTACCAAACAGCATGCCCGAGGCCCCCAGCCTGAAGAGCGTATACAGGCGCAAGTGCTGGATATCAGGGGTTCTTTCAATCGTGCTGATCATCATAAGGCGCACGCAGAAAAAACGGAGGTTTGCCGAGCGGCGGCTTGCACTACTTGGCAATTTACTGGAGAAGGCATAAACATTATTTTTTAATTGTGAGCATAAATAGTGTGCTTTTGCTATTGAGCTTGTGGCCGTTATCACGTGGCAATTCGCAGGCTTATTCTAACAGTAATTAAATTTAAAACTGATATACTCCCTGCCAGAGGGAGATAAAACCGTGCATATTTGTTTTAGACGGATAAACACTCACAACAATGTCGCAAAAATGGCACCTTTGTCAGCATGAGAAACTGACGATCGCGGGAATGGGAATTTGTAGTGGCGAGTGCGCAAGAACTATCGGATTTTTTACGCCAGGTTGAAAAACGGGCCTTCAGGCAAACGGCGTATGCGGTGCGTGACGATCATGCCGCACTGGATATTGTGCAGGATGCCATGATGAAGCTGGCTGAAAAATACGCCAGCAAGCCGATTGAAGAATATCCATTGTTGTTTCAGCGCATTTTGCAAAATACCATGCGCGACTACTGGCGGCGGCAGAAAGTGCGCAACTTGTGGACCAGTCTGTTTTCGTCACTCGGTTCGCAAGAGGATGAAGACTATGACCCACTTGAAACGATAGAGGTGGAAACCCAGGAAGGGGATCCTGCCGAGCAACTCGAGCGGTCACAAGTGATGCGCCTGATTGAAAAAGCCCTGGCAAAATTACCGGCACGTCAACGGGAAGCCTTCGTCCTGCGTTATTGGGAGGAATTAGACGTTGCTGAAACAGCGTCGGTGATGGGATGTTCAGAAGGAAGTGTTAAAACGCACTGCTCCAGAGCAGTCAGTGCGTTATCAACGTTAATGGAGCAGGCCGGCATTGGTCGCCGGAAACTGCCAAACAAGGAGTAAGGCATGAGGATACAACGTCACGTGGATGATGACTTGCCCACCCCTCTGCGCGAAGGGGTGCAGGCACTCAAGCAGGATGATCGGCCGCTGTCTGCCGCAGTACAAGACCGGTTGGCGAAGGCCCGTCAGGCTGCTTTGGCGCAACATGCAGCTGCGCATCAGGCCCGTTCCGGTTGGTCGGATGTGTTGTCATGGGCTTCATGGGGGCATCCCCGTGTCGCTGGGATGGCCGCGTTCTCTATCTTTTTTGCGGTGGGCTTGATGTTTATCTCTAACAGCCAGAATGATGATGCGCTGTTGCTCAGCGATGATATGCCTGTCGAGGCATTTGTCGATAACGGGTTTGCTGCCTGGCAGTATTCAGAAGATATTTGATGGCGCTTTGGGTAGGGTTGTGCGCCGGGCGATACAAAATGCTTTCATGGAATAATGAGAAATGATACGAAATCATTCTTTGTGGATAGGGTGGATATTCTGTTTCGGCACTTCGTTGCCGAGTTTTGTGGCTGCAGAAGCGTTCCCGGGCGAGGCCGCTGCCTCGAGCGTGATGGCGATGGCCGATATCGGGGCGATCAAGAATGACCTGGCCCCGGCCGATCCTGCGGCCAATGTGACTTGGGCACAGTTGACGGAACAGCAGAAAACCGTGTTGGCGCCTTTGGCCAGTGAGTGGGATAGCTTGCGGCCCTGGCAGCGTGAAAAAATGCTCGATATTGCCAAGGAGTATCCAAAAATGGATGCGCAGAAGCAGCAGCGCATCCAGCATCAACTGGTGAAATGGAGCCGCATGACGCCATACGAGCGCGAGAATGCGCGCAAACGTTACCAGCAGTTTCAAAGCTTGAGTCCCGAGAAAAAAGAAGCTTTGCGCAAACAGTGGCAGCAGCACAAGCAAAAATCGGCGATCAGTGAAGGTTATGATCCTGAGTTTGATGGCGCAGAGCATTAAACTTTCTCTCATAAAAAAGGCCCGCTGGATGCGGGCCTTTTTTATGAGAGTTCAGGATTAGTTGGCTTCTTCATTCAGAGACTTGCTCATCGACAGGCCGGTCAGCACAATGCCGGAGCCTGCACTCTGGGAGGTCAGGGTGCTGTAGTTGTGTTCCATCCATTTTTTGATGCGTTTGGCATCGCCAATTCGGGTCAATTTACCAACGGAGTCCAGCAACACCATGATGAGCGGTTCACCCGCAATGGTTGCCTGCATTACCAGGCAGCGGCCTGCTTCACTGATATACCCTGTTTTGGAGAGGCCAATTTCCCAGCTGCTGTTGGAGCTGTCACGCACCAAGGCATTGGTATTGTGAAAGTGTATCGGCTGGCGTCTGCTATTCACATATAAGTCGTAGTCAGACGTCGTCGTAATCTGGCGTATTAATGGGTACTGATACGCGGCGTGAACCATCTTGGCCAAGTCCATGGCGGTTGAGACATTGTTGCTGGTCAGGCCGGTGGAGTCTTCAAAATGCGTATTCATCATGCCCAGGCTGGCTGCTTTGGCGTTCATTTCCTGGATAAAACGGGCCTTACCACCTGGATAGTGCGTTGCCAGCGCAGAAGCTGCACGGTTTTCGGAAGCAATCAAAGCCAGGTTCAACAGGTCGGCACGTGTCATGGTGGTGCCGACTGGCAGGCGTGAAGAAGTGCCTTTCAGGTAGTCAACGTCCATTTCAGTAATGGACACTTCTTCATTTAGATTAAGTTTTGCGTCCAGCACCACCATGGCAGTCATGAGTTTGGTGACGGAGGCAATCGGCGTCGGCGTATCGAGGTTTTTGGAGTAAATGATCTCGTGCGTGTTCTGGTTCATGACCAGCGCCTTGGTGGAGGCGATGGACAAATTGCCATTGTTGAGCGATTTGCCCTGGAACGAATCAAACATCTCGGCATCGACCGTCGGTCGCGCCGCTTTTCTGGCATGCGAGTGTAATTTCACCGGGCGCATCCCTTTGGTTTTTTCAGGGTTAACGCTGTACTGCGAAGAAACGCGCGCGCTGTATTTTTTACTTTTGCTCGCAGAAACGGTTTGTTTCTTGGAGGATGATTTGGCAATGGCTTGACCCGCAGGTGCAAAAGCAATTGAACACATTAGTAAAACTTTAAAACAGTGCTTGTAAAAACTCATAATCAACCTTCCTGAAACCCGCCTCATTATTGCCCAGTAATTATTCAGCGTCAATCACTTATCGCAATTTTTTCGTGTGAAAAGTTAAGCAATTTGCTTGCCTGTCTGAATAAGTTTTGGCGCGTTGTGCAGACTATGGCACAATAATTATCTACTAAACTTTTGATTTTTAAATTCTATGTCAGCAGGCTTGAAATACTTCTTTTCCAAAGACCACACCTGGGCAGCGCAAGGCGAAGATGGATTATGGCTGGTTGGGATTACTGACTACGCCCAAAATATGCTGGGGGATGTGGTGTTTGTCGACCCGCCCAAAGTGGGGCAGTCTGTTGAGCAAGGGGCTGTGTGCGGCCTGATTGAGTCAGTCAAGACCGGTTCTGATCTCTATGCGCCCTTGACCGGGGTTGTGGACGCCGTCAATGAACAGGCATTGTCTTCACCTGAGCGCATTAATGATCATCCTTATGACACGTGGTTGTTCAAGCTGGCAGCGGCTGCCAGTGGTGCAGAAGGGCTGCTTGACCAATCAGCTTATGAATCACAGCTTTAGTGGCTGATGGTTTAGCTGGGGGTTGCTTAGTCCGCCTGTTTTATCCTGAGCGGGCGCTTGGTGGCTGCCAATTCGGCTGGCGTGAGGGCTGCTACTTTCACTGTGTCGGCTTTTTGATCTAGCGATAACATGGTGTGATGGATGTTCAAATCGCGGCTGGCTAAGCTCAGAAAAAATAGTGCGATCAGGCTAAGGGGTATTTTAAGTGACAGTGATTGCATGGCGGGTTCCTTAAAGTCTTTTTAATTCAAATACATCGCGCTGCTTTTTATGATTTGTAACGCGAATCGGGTATAATTTGTCTTTGTTCAGTTTTTAAGCAAGTTATCTTTCGGTTGACGTTCAAAATGCCTATCTACGATTTTCAATGTACCGCCTGTGGTTACCAGCAAGAGTTGATGCGTAAGGTCTCTGCGCCTGCAGTGGAGGCTTGTCCGCAATGCCAGCAGCAAACCTTTAGCAAGCAAGTGTCGGCGCCCAATTTTCAGCTGACCGGCAGTGGCTGGTATGCCACCGATTTCAAAAATAACCAGTCAGCCAAGAGCAGCTCTACGTCTGAATCTGCCAGTGCCGGAGACGCTGCCAAGTGCTCACCGGGTTGCGCCTGCCACTAAAAAGACAAGCATGAAAAAATACTTTATTACAGGGTTGTTGGTACTGGTTCCATTGTTCATTACGGTGTGGGTGCTAAAAACTTTAGTGCAAACGCTGGACCAGAGTCTGCTGTTGTTGCCCGCCGCCTGGCGGCCAGAAGCCTGGCTGGGTGTGGATATTCCAGGCTTTGGCGTGATTCTGACCGTGGGCATTATTTTGGCGACCGGTCTGGTAGCGACTAATATTTTTGGTCAGCAACTGATTGTGTTATGGGAAGGTTTGCTGGTCCGCGTGCCTGTGGTCAAGTCTATTTATTCCAGCGTCAAGCAAGTATCAGATACCTTGTTTTCTGACTCCGGTAACGCATTCCGCCAGGCATTGTTGATTCAGTACCCACGGCAGGGCGTCTGGACCATCGCCTTTTTAACCGGTACACCGGGTGGCGATGTGAGTAAGCACTTGCAGGGAGAATATGTCAGTGTGTATGTGCCGACCACGCCTAATCCGACCTCAGGATTCTTTTTGATGCTGCCCAGGGCGGATGTGATTGAGCTGGATATGAGCGTAGATCAGGCCTTGAAATACATCATCAGCATGGGTACAGTGGCGCCCTTGCCTAAACAACATTAACCGCAACACCACTTTAACTTTATAAAATTATTATGATGCGTACACATTACTGCGGTCACTTGAACCGCGAACATATTGGACAAACCGTGACCCTGTGTGGCTGGGCTCACCGTCGTCGCGACCACGGGGGGGTGATTTTTATTGATTTGCGGGACCGCGAAGGTCTGGCGCAAATCGTGATTGACCCGGATACCAAAGACGCATTTGCCATCGCAGAAACCGTACGTAATGAATTTGTGTTGCGTGTGGTCTGTAAAGTGCGTGCCCGTCCTGAAGGCACCGTGAATCCCAATCTGCCAACGGGTGAAGTGGAGATGCTGGCGACAGAGATCGAAGTGCTGAATGCTTCATTGACACCGCCGTTCATGCTGGATGACGACAATCTGACCGAGACCGTTCGTCTGGAGCATCGCTATATCGATCTGCGCCGCCCGGCCATGCAGAAAAACCTCATGTTGCGTTACAAAGTGGCGAAAAACCTGCGTGACTACCTCGATGAAAATGGCTTTATCGAAGTAGAAACGCCGATGCTGACCCGTTCGACGCCAGAAGGCGCGCGTGATTACCTGGTGCCTTCACGCGTACACCACGGCATGTTCTTTGCACTGCCACAGTCACCACAATTGTTCAAACAGTTGCTGATGGTGTCCGGTTTTGACCGTTACTTCCAGATCACCAAATGTTTCCGTGACGAAGACCTGCGCGCAGACCGTCAGCCAGAATTTACCCAGGTGGATATTGAAACTTCTTTCCTGGAAGAAAACGACATCATGGACATCGTCGAAGAGATGATTCGTCGCATGATGAAAAAGGTGCAGGACATCGACCTGCCCGCCAAATTCCCGCGCATGCCCTTCTCTGAGGCCATGAACAAATACGGTTCTGACAAGCCTGATATGCGCGTGACACTGGAAATCACTGAGCTCACCGATGTGATGAAGGATGTGGATTTTAAAGTGTTTGCCGGTGCTGCCAATATGGCCGGTGGCCGCGTGGCTGCGATTCGCGTGCCTAACGGTGCGGCCATCAGCCGCTCTGAGATTGATGCCTATACCGAATTCGTCAAAATTTATGGCGCCAAAGGGCTGGCTTATATCAAGATCAACGACATTACCAAACTGAACGAAGAAGGTCTGCAAAGCCCGATTGTGAAGAACATTCACGTCAATGCCTTGCAAGCCGTGCTTGAGCGCACGGGTGCGCAAAACGGGGACATCGTATTCTTTGGCGCCGATAAAGCCAAGATCGTCAATGAAGCCCTGGGTGCGCTACGCACCAAGGTTGGCCATGAAAAAGGCCATGTCGATGGTCGTCAGTGGGCGCCATTGTGGGTGGTGGATTTCCCGATGTTTGAGCACGACGAAGATGCAGACCGTTGGGTCGCCTTGCATCACCCGTTTACTGCACCAAAAGATGGTCATGAAGACCTGTTGGTCAGCAATCCAGGCGCTTGCTTGTCTAAAGCGTATGACATGGTGCTCAACGGTTGGGAAGTGGGTGGTGGTTCCGTGCGTATCCACAAGCAAGAGGTGCAGTCCAAGGTGTTTGATGCATTGAAGATCAGCAAGGAAGAAGCGCAAGAGAAATTTGGCTTCTTGCTGGATGCACTGCAATACGGTGCGCCACCGCATGGCGGCTTGGCATTTGGTCTGGATCGTTTGGTTACCCTGATGGCTGGCGCTGAATCTATCCGTGATGTGATTGCCTTCCCGAAAACCCAGCGTGCACAATGTCTGATGACCAATGCGCCTAACGAGGTGGACGAGAAGCAATTGCGTGAATTGCATATTCGCGTACGTCAGCAAAACGCTGCTGGCAGCTAACATGCGGGCGACTTGCCACGAGATTGTTGCAGGTCTCTGTTTTGTGATCAACGCGCCCAGACGGGCGCGTTTTTTATTGGATGTTTAGAGTATGTTGTCACTGATACGCACGATTCCCGATTACCCAAAACCCGGCATTCAGTTTCGGGATATCACGCCTTTGTTGCAGGATAAGCACGGGTTTGCAGCGGTGCTGGATGCGCTGGCAGCACATTGTTCCCAGATGCCGGTAGATAAGGTGGTCGCCGTGGAGGCGCGGGGGTTTATTATTGGCGCAGCATTGGCTGCACGCCTGGGAGCAGGCTTTGTGCCGGTGCGCAAACCGGGCAAATTGCCAGCGCAGACCATCAAGCAGTCTTACAGTCTCGAATATGGCACCGATACACTGGAGCTTCATGCCGATGCGATTCAGGCAAATGAGCGCATTTTGCTGGTGGATGATCTGATCGCTACCGGTGGCACCGCACTGGCCGCGGTCGCGTTGATTCGGCAGCTGGGCGGGCTGGTAACGCAGGCTGCTTTTATCATTGATCTGCCCGATTTGGGCGGGATGCAACATTTAGCCAATGCTGGCGTCCAAGGCTTTGCCTTGTATCAATTTGAGGGCGATTAAGTTTTGTACTATAGTGGCCGACTTGCATGCCACTTAACACACGGGACCTCACAGGATTACTATGCCACTGACCGAAATCAATCATGTCAATTTTCGCTCTGACCGCGAAACCATGCACAAACTGCGCGATTTTTATTGCGAGGTGCTTGGGCTGACGGTGGGCAAGCGGGTGGCGAGTACCACCTATGGCTATTGGCTGTATATCGGGGATAACGATGTGATTCATCTGGCCGAGTACAAAACGGCAGAAGCGCCGCAGTTGCATGTGCATGGCACCTATGACCATGTTTCATTCACCTGCACAGACATGCCTGCCATGGAGGTGCACTTGCAGGCGCACGGCATCACTTACACCACGCGCATCTTGGCCAATGGGGTTCGCCAGATCAACTTGCGGGATCCGGCCGGTAATGGCGTAGAGCTGAATTTTGAAGAGTACCGTGACCCGGCGTATGTGATGCGGCCATCTGGCGACCCGAGCAAAATGTGAGTGGCAATGTGATGCGTATCACATATTGTATTTGTCAAAGCATAAGAAAATCCTTTTCATGCAATCTAAGATAAAAATGGAAGATGGGGAATCGTATGAAAAAAACATGGATGATGGTCGTGGGGTTGTTGGCTTTCTGTGCGGCAAGTGTGGTGCATGCAGAGGCGGATCCCAAGTTATGGTCAGTAGTGAAAGAGGCTTTTTTCCCCAAGCGGGAGATTCAGGAAGTTGACTTCCTGAAAGTGGAGGGGCCACGCCGCGCCGAGAGCGGCGCACAGGTGCCCGTCACTTTCATTTACGACAAGGCGGCGGCCAACGGCATCCAGTTAAAGAAACTGTATGTGATCGTCGATGCCAACCCGATACAATTGGCGTCCACTTATCATTTGACCGACAGCTTGAACGGCTTTCAGATGGCGACCCGTATCCGTCAGGAAACCGATTCTTATGTGCGCCTGATTGGCGAAACTGCAGATGGCAAGCTGTATATGGGTAAGCGTGAGATTCGTGCGGCGGGCGGCTGTGGCGGTACCGTCGATAATAATGAATCCGAAGTGCGGGCGGCGGCGGGCAAGATCAAAATGAGTGTGGATGCGCCAAAATTTGGTGAGCCCGCCACGGCCACGTTTAACATCAAACATGTGATGCGAACCGGCTTGCAGCGCGATCTGGTTTCACAAGGCTATGTGCCTGCGTTTTATATTAACAAAACCACCTTTACCTACAACGGCAAGGAGTTGATGACGGTCGATGTCGGTGTGGGCACCAGTGAAGATCCTTACATGAAGTTCAGTTTTATCCCCGATGCGCCGGGCAAGCTCGAAGTGGTCGCCACGGATAATGAAGGCAAAACGTTTAGCCAAAGCCTGGATGTCCATAGTTAGTCGTGATGCATGCATAAAAAGGTCTCTCAGGAGGCCTTTTTTATTTGCGCTGCGTGGGCGCGTTTGGCCTGCTCACCGTCAATGTTAAAATAACATTATTTGGGGAAAGGGAAAGCATGAAAAGTTTTCGTAAAGAGCTGTGGTTTAACATTCCGGCACGCATGGATTTCAAGAATATCACCAGTGACGTGGTTGCGTGTGTGCGTGAAAGTGGCGTGCAAGAAGGCCTGGTGCTGATTAACGCCATGCATATTTCTGCCAGCGTGTTTATCAACGACGATGAGCGCGGCCTGCACCATGATTACAAAATATGGCTGGAAAAGTTGGCGCCCCACGAGCCGGTGAGTGGCTATCGCCATAACGATACTGGTGAGGATAATGCAGATGCGCATATCAAGCGCCAGATCATGGGTCGCGAAGTGGTGGTGGCGATTACTGAAGGCAAGCTGGATTTCGGCCCATGGGAACAGATTTTTTACGGTGAGTTTGATGGCCGCCGTAACAAGCGTGTACTGGTGAAAATTATCGGCGAATAAATGGCATTCGCTGCAAGTGATTGACCTATAAGCTTTTTTAATGGACTAAATTGAAATGAAATCCCCTGAATTGTTAGCGCCCGCCGGTGATCTTGATCGCATGCGTACGGCGTTTGATTATGGCGCCGACGCGGTGTATGCCGGACAGCCGCGCTATAGCTTGCGCGTGCGTGAAAATGATTTTTCAATGCAAAACTTGGCAATTGGCATTCAGGAGGCGCATGCACGCGGCAAAAAGTTTTTTGTCGCCAGCAATATTTCACCGCATAACGCCAAAGTGAAAACCTATATGCGCGACATGGCGCCGGTGATTGACATGCAGCCCGACGCATTGATTATGGCCGACCCTGGCCTGATCATGATGGTACGCGAGCAATGGCCGGACATGCCTGTCCATCTGTCGGTGCAGGCCAATGCGGTCAATTACGCTTCGGTTAAGTTCTGGCAGCGAATGGGCCTGACACGGGTGATTTTGTCACGTGAGTTATCGCTGGACGAGATTGCCGAAATCCGCCAGGAATGCCCGGATATGGAGCTTGAGGTGTTTATTCACGGTGCCTTGTGTATCGCTTATTCCGGCCGTTGCCTGCTGTCAGGCTATTTCAATTCGCGCGATCCCAATCAGGGGACCTGTACTAACAGTTGCCGCTGGGATTATAAGGTGCATGATGCCCAGCCCGATGCCGCAGGCGTGATCCGTTTAAAAGAGTTTGATTTTCAGGCCGAGCTGGAACAATCCAATCTGTCTTCCTGTGGCTCATTACCGCGCCATCCGGCGGCAGACCAGGTTTACCTGATCGAGGAAAAAGGCCGTCCTGGCGAGCTTTTGCCTATCATGGAAGACGAACACGGCACCTATATCATGAATAGCAAGGACTTGCGGGCGATTGAGCACGTGGAGAAGCTAATTGCCATTGGCGTCGATTCGCTCAAGATTGAAGGACGTACCAAGTCGCGCTACTACGTGGCGCGTACCAGCCAGAATTACCGCCAGGCGATTGATGATGCCGTGGCTGGGCGTCCGTTTGACTGGCGTTTGCTGGGCGAGTTGGAGAACCTGGCCAACCGGGGCTACACCGATGGTTTTTACCAGCGTCACCATACCGCCGAGCACCAAAATTACGTCCAGGGGCACTCGAGTGCCAATCGCAGCCAGTATGTCGGCGATGTGGTGGCCTATGATGCAGAGCAGGGACTGGCTTCCATTCAGGCGCGTAACAAATTTGCCGTAGGCGACAAATTGCAACTGATACACCCCAGTGGTAACCGCGACATTGTGGTGGAGCAGCTTTTTGATAAGCGGGGCGAAGCCGTGCAGCAGGCTGCTGGCAGCGGGCATTTTGTCAAACTGCCGATTGCCGCATCTGCCCTGGATAATGCCATGGTTGCCAAATATCTGTAAGTGCGAATCAAACTAGGCAATCAAAAAAGGGGAGTCAGCTCCCCTTTTTTGTTGTCTGCTGAAATGCATCAGCTATGAATATAGCTTTCCAGCTGCTTGATCAGTGATTGCTGGTAGTCTATCGTCTCTTTGAGAATATCCCCGATCGAAAGCATGCCTAGCAGTTTGCCATGATCGACCACGGGCAAGTGGCGGATACGCTTTTCCAGCATGGTGTTCATGGCCGACTCGACCAGGTCACCCGGTTTGCCTGTGATGACTTTTTCTGTCATCACTTCACTGACTTGCGTGGTTTTGGATGAGCGGCCTTTCAGGATAATCTCGCGCGCATAATCGCGTTCCGAGAAGATTCCCACCAGTTCGCCGTCTTTGATCACAGCCAGTGCACCAATCTGGTATTCCGCCAGAATCACCAGTGCGTCAAACACCGGTCGGTTGGGCGCAATACTAATGATGCCTTGATGTGTTTTATGAGTGAGTACTTGCTGAAGCGTCTTCATGACTTCCTCCTTTCATAGGGCACGAGCGTCTAAATATACACCGATGTGTCGTGGAGTAAAACCTCAGATTTTTATTGACATAATTAGCTGGCTAACTATAATGTGGCTAATTATGTTACAGCTTAGAGATCTTCCTAGCCCAGAAGTCCTGCAACGGTTTGCCCAGCGCTATCCGGAAGCCGATGTCACGGCCATTGCCAGCTTCTTGATGTTGCTGCGTGTGGCCACCGATTTGTCAGTGGCGCTGGATGCCTGCCTGAGTAAACACGATTTGTTACAGGGGCGCTGGTGGGTGTTGATTTTGTTGATGCGCGAAGTTGACCTGACTTCTACGCCCTCGGTGTTGGCAGAAAAGCTGGGGGTGACGCGCGCCACCATGACTGGGTTGTTGGATGGCCTGGAGCAAGGTGGCCTGGTCCAGCGTATCTTGGTGCCAGAAGACAGGCGCAGTGTCAAAGTGCGTCTGACTGAAGCCGGGCAAGCCCGGCTGGATGCCGTGATGCCGGATTATTACACGCGGCTGCGCCAGTCTATGCAAGGGTTAAACGAGCAGCAGCGCCAGGATTTGCAAGCGCTGTTAGGGGTGATAGACCAGGGCATTTCAGCCTGGGATTTTAAATAGTAATGTGTCTTTAATTCAGGAGTTTTGTATGACTAATGTTGATCACTTCATTGCGTTAAACCAGCAGTTTGATGCCGCCTTTAACAGCAAAAATCCACAGGCGATTACGGCCTTGTATGCAGAGCAGGCGATCGTGATGCCTGCGCCCGCTGGCCAGGTCGTGAAGGGCCGTCAGGCGGTGGCAGATTTTTTTGCTGGCCTGATTCAGGCTGGGGTCATTGAACATGCGCTGACGATGAACGAGGCGGTGGTCAGCGAAACGCTGGTCACTCAAACCGGACATTGGGCAGCAGCCATGATTGCTGAGGATGGCGTCAAGCAGCAGTTTGGCGGCAATGTACAAGTGGTGTTTCAAAAGCAGCCTGATGGGCAGTGGCTGGCAGTGACCCATATCTGGAACTAAATCAGCGGATAACGTCATGGATCAATTGGTTAAACAGCGTTCACAGGCACTGACAGCACTGCTGGTGCTGACGCTGATCTGGGGCTATAACTGGGTGGTGATGAAAAGCGCGTTGCAATATGCGGGGCCGTTCCAGTTTGCCGCCATGCGTACCTTTTTTGGCGCGCTGGTGTTGTTTTTGGTGCTGTATGTGACGCGGCGGCCAATGGGCTTGACCGAGTTTCCAACCATGCTGCTGCTCGGCATTTTGCAGAATGTGGGGTTTACCGGCGTGCTCATGTGGGCGCTGGTGCAAGGCGGCGCGGGCAAGACGGCGGTGCTGACTTATACCATGCCTTTCTGGACCTTGCTGTTTGCCTGGCCCATGCTCGGTGAGCGTATCCACGGCTGGCAATGGCTGGCGGTGATTTCGGCTGTGTTGGGCATGCTGTTTATTTTTGATCCTTTGCATTTGCGTGCAGACAGCTTCAGCATGCTGTTGGCTGTGTTGTCCGGCGTGTCGTGGGCGGTGTCTGCGATTATGACCAAGCAATTGCATAGACGTCATCCAACGCTAGACCTGATCAATCTGACTGCCTGGCCAATGTTGCTGGGTTCGCTGCCCATGGTGCTGATTGCCTTTCTGGTCCCTGCGCCGACTATGCAATGGTCGGGTTATCTGATCGGCGCGGTATTGTTTAATGTGGTGTTATGTGGCGCGTTGGCCTGGTTACTCTGGCTGTTTGCCTTGCAGCGGTTGCCCGCCGGGGTGGCCAGTATGGCCTCCATGCTGGCACCCGTGATTGGGGTGATTGCGGCCTGGATACAGTTGCATGAAGTGCCGGATGGCATGGAGATGATCGGCATGGCACTGATTTTGTTTTCGCTCAGCCTGGTTTCCATTCTGATGATGCGGCCTGCCTATCACGGTATCCCGCCGGCGAGTGCCAACGTTTAGCGGCATTTTTCGCTGTTCTCCCGGTTTTTTCATTGCGCAGGGCTTGCGTAAATCAGGCCCTGTTCTTATTTGTCTTGCCTATCTGCCTTCAATCAAGCCGCCGCCAAGCCTGCTTGCGCCTGTGGTAAAATCCGCCAGTTAAAACATTTCATCCCGTTGTTAAAAAATACAAGGAAGTTATATGGCTGGACATAGTAAATGGGCCAATATCCAACATCGTAAAGGTCGTCAGGATGCCAAGCGCGGCAAAATCTTCACCAAGCTGATTAAAGAGATCACGGTCTCTGCGCGCATGGGTGGCGGTGATACAGCCATGAACCCGCGTCTGCGTGCGGCCGTGGCAGCGGCCAAAGAAGAGAATATGCCTTCAGACAATATCACGCGTGCGATCAAAAAAGGCACGGGTGAGCTCGAGGGTGTTAACTACGAAGAAATTCGTTATGAAGGCTATGGCATTAATGGTGCAGCCATCATTATTGATTGTCTGACCGATAACCGTCAGCGTGCGGTGATGGATGTGCGCCATGCCCTAACCAAGCATGGTGGCAACCTCGGCACTGATGGTAGCGTGGCTTTTATGTTCAAGCACTGTGGTCAGCTGGTGTTTGAGCCTGGTGTGTCAGAAGATGCCGTCATGGAAGCGGCACTGGAAGCAGGTGCGGAAGATGTGATTGCCGATGAGGATGGCAGCATAGAAGTGATCACGGCCCCTGGCGATTTTGTGACGGTGAAAGAAGCGCTTGAGGCTGCGGGCCTGAAGGCGGTGATGGCGCAAGTGACCATGAAGCCGCTGAATGAAGTGGTGTTTACTGGCGATGATGCGGTCAAAATGCAAAAAATTCTCGACATGCTCGAAGACCTCGATGACGTGCAAGAGGTCTACACTTCTGCCGTGATTGAAGAAGATTAAATGGCGCGATTGGCGGTGCACGCCTTTCTGGCCAACCAGCTTGAACTGGGTGTCTTGACGTGAGTAGTCAGCGTATTTTGGGCATAGACCCCGGCCTGAGAATTACGGGTTTTGGCGTCATCGAGGCCGTGGATGGCAAATTGTCCTACGTGACCAGTGGCGTGATTAAAACCGCTTCAGCTAAAAAAACCGCAGAGGGCGAATCGGAAAAAGAGGCCTTGCCCGAGCGCCTGAAGGTTATTCTGGACGGCTTGTTTGAGGTGATTTCAACCTATCAGCCCACGCAAGTGGCGATTGAAAAAGTGTTTGTTAATGTCAACCCTCAGTCCACGCTATTGTTGGGTCAGGCGCGCGGCGCTGCCATTTCTGCGGCGGTGATCCGTCAACTGCCGGTGGCTGAATATACGGCGCTGCAAGTGAAACAATCGGTCGTGGGTAACGGCCATGCGCAAAAAGAGCAGGTGCAAGAGATGGTCAAGCGCCTGCTTAAATTACCAGCTACGCCTAGCCCGGACTCTGCGGATGCCTTGGCTTGCGCGATTTGTCATGCGCATGGCGGTCAGGGCTTAGGGGCTTTGGCGACGACCGGCTTCAGAGTTAGAAATGGAAGATTGATATGATCGCACGCCTGAATGGCCGCTTGCTGGAAAAGTCCCCACCCTTGATTGTGGTGGATTGCAATGGCGTGGGCTATGAAGTAGAGGTGCCGATGAGCACTTTTTATAATTTGCCCGATCTGGGGCAACCTGTGCAGATTTTGACGCATATGGTGGTGCGCGAGGATGCGCAACTGCTGTATGGCTTTGGCAGTGAGCAAGAGAAAAATACCTTCAAGCAGTTGTTGAAGGTGAATGGCATTGGTGCCAAGTCTGCGCTGGCGATTTTGAGTGGTGTCAGCGTGAATGATTTGATGCTCGCTGTCAGCCAGCAAGAAGTCGGCTTGCTGACGCGGATTCCCGGCATTGGCAAAAAAACGGCCGAGCGCCTGTTGCTGGAGCTTAAAGACAAGTTTGTAGTGACGGGGTCCACCTCGGCGCAACCGGCCGTCAAAGCGGCGACAGATGATATCCTCAATGCACTGGTGGCGCTTGGTTACCATGAGCGTGAGGCGGCTGCGACCCTGAAGTTGCTGGAGCCTGGCATTAGTGTGAGCGATGGTATCCGGCAGGCGCTCAAGTATCTGGCCAAGTAGTCCGGCCAGGCCGAGCGCGAGTCTGTAATAGTCATACGCTGCATGGTATGATGACAAAAATAACTGATTCAATCGCGGCATGAGGCCTTCATTGTTGAGTATTGCATTGCACTTCATCGCCCATCACCCATGATAGAAACCGATAGACTCGTCGCTCCCGCTACTGCCAGCACTCAAGAAGAGGCGCTTGAGCGTGCCTTGCGTCCCAAGCATCTGGATGAGTATGTGGGGCAGGAGAAGGCGCGCGGTCAACTCGAAATCTTTATTAATGCGGCCCGTGGCCGACAAGAGGCACTTGATCATGTGCTGCTGTTCGGCCCGCCTGGTCTGGGTAAAACCACGCTTGCTCACATTGTGGCTAAAGAGATGGGCGTAAACCTGCGCATGACCTCGGGCCCAGTGTTGGAGCGAGCCGGCGATCTGGCTGCATTGCTGACCAATCTTGAACCCAACGACGTCTTATTTATTGACGAGATTCATCGCCTGAGCCCGGTGGTTGAGGAGATTTTGTATCCGGCCATGGAAGATTACCGACTCGATATCATGATCGGTGAAGGACCTGCAGCACGCAGTGTGCGACTGGATTTGCCGCCTTTTACGCTGGTGGGGGCGACCACGCGCGCGGGCATGTTGACCAACCCCTTGCGTGACCGCTTTGGCATTGTGGCGCGGCTGGAGTTTTACAGTCACGCCGAGCTCTCCAAGATTGTCATGCGGTCGGCCAACTTGCTCGAGGTTGAAATGCAAGCTGCCGGGGCACTGGAGATTGCCAGACGTTCACGCGGCACACCGCGGATTGCCAACCGCCTGCTACGCCGGGTTAGGGATTATGCGCAAGTCAAATCGGATGGCATTGTGACCGATACGATTGCCGATGCCGCCTTGAAAATGCTGGATGTCGATCAGCAAGGGCTGGATGTGATGGATCGCAAGTTATTGCAGGCGGTGGTTGAAAAGTTTGGTGGCGGGCCAGTGGGACTGGACAATCTTGCCGCGGCCATTGGTGAAGAGCGTGACACCATAGAAGATGTGCTGGAGCCCTATCTGATTCAGCAAGGCTATCTGATGCGCACGCCGCGCGGACGCGTGGCCACGCAGTTGACTTACCAGCATTTTGGCTTGAAAGCGCCTGTCAGCATGGTGTCAGCCGATTTATGGCAAGATGCCGGGCAATAACATGGTTGAGTTTCCTGTACGTGTGTATTACGAGGATACCGATGCCGGTGGTGTGGTCTATCACAGCCGCTACCTGAATTTTATGGAGCGTGCGCGCACCGAGTGGTTGCGGACTGCGGGCTTTGACCAAAGCGCGCTCAAGCAGCAAGAACATGTGTTGTTTGTCGTCCACAGCATGCAGCTACAATTTAAAAAACCGGCCCGGCTGGATGACCAGTTGCGGGTGGCTTCGCAGTTGCTGGAGATGGGGCGTGGCAGTTTTAGCTGCCAGCAGCAGGTCATGCGTGGCGACACGCTTTTAATTGAGGCACAGGTGAAAGTCGCCTGTGTTGATGCGGATTCATTTAAACCCACGGGTATTCCGGCCCGTATCAAAATTGCACTGGAGTCTTCATGAATGTAGCGAACGATATGTCGATTTTTACCCTGGTGAGCGGGGCCAGTTTGCCAGTTCAGCTGGTGATGCTGATTCTGCTGCTGACCTCACTCGCCTCCTGGTGGTATATCTTCATTAAGGTTTTTTCACTCAAGGCTGCCAACGAAAATGTGGATCAGTTTGAAGCGCAATTCTGGTCCGGCGGTGATTTGAACGAGCTGTACGAGCGCATCACGACTGGTCGCAAAACACCTCAAGGCATGGCCAGCATTTTTCAGGCCGGGTTAAAAGAATTTATCCGTTACAAGCAGCAAAAAGATACCGAAGTCAGTGATGTGATGGAGGCGACGCGTCGTGCCATGCGTGCAGCGTATAACCGCGAACTGGATTATCTGGATGCGCACCTGCCATTCTTGGCTTCCGTAGGTTCGGTCAGTCCTTACATCGGCCTGTTCGGCACCGTATGGGGCATCATGAACGCCTTCCGTGGCTTGTCTAACGTTGCGCAGGCGACATTGAGCCAGGTTGCCCCTGGCATTGCCGAGGCGCTGGTGGCGACTGCGATCGGGTTGTTTGCCGCGATCCCAGCCGTGATTGCCTATAACCGCTTTGCTGCGGGCGTAGACCGCCTCTCTGTCCGTTACGAGAGCTTTATCGAAGAATTTACCAACATTTTGCAACGTAGAGCCTGATAGGAGCCGCGATGAGCAGAACGCGTAAACGTCGCATGATGAACCAGATTAACGTCGTCCCCTATATCGACGTCACGCTGGTGTTGCTGGTGATTTTTATGGTGACCGCGCCCATGACCAATCCCGGCATGGTGGAGTTGCCCAAAGTCGGGCAGGCCCTCAAGCAGAGTGGTGACCCGATTGTGATCACCGTGCAAAAAGAAGGCACAGTGATGATGGAAGGCAAAGAGATGCAGCGTGACGATATGCTGGCTTTGATTCGTCAGCGCCTGTCTGAGACACAAAAGCCGGTGGTGGTGTCTGCAGATAAAAACACGCCTTATGGTGAGGTGGTGTCCGTCATGGATTTGCTCAAACAGGCGCAGGTGAATCAAGTTGGTTTGCTGTTTCAGAATGAGAAATAACGGGCAGGTTGCTTAAAGCGCATGAAAGTCACTTACTCCCCACAAGATCAGGCGATACGCAAACGGGCAGCGATCTTATCCGTGCTCATGCACGTGTTACTGTGCTTGGGCATGATCTTTATGGTTGACTGGAAAGCGGTCCACGTGACCCCCAGTGTGATGGAGGCGACCTTGTGGGATAGCTTGCCTAGTAAACAGCCTGCCAAGCCAGTGGAAAAGCCAGTAGAACCGACGCCACCACCGCCTGAACCCAAACCAGAACCGACACCGCCGCCCAAGCCGCCTGAGCCAGAACCTAAACCGCAACCCAAGCCTGAGCCTGCGCCTCAAGTCAAGCAAGCGGAACAAGAGGCGGAAATTGCACTCAAAAAGCAGGAGGAAGAGAAGAAGCGCCTGCTAGATGAAGAGAAAAAGAAGGAACTTGAGCAGAAAAAGCAGGAAGAAAAACTGAAAAAAATTCAGGAAGCCTTGCGTAAACAAGAGGAAGAAGAAAAGCTGAAAAAAATTCAGGATGCGATGCGCCAGCAAGAGTTGGACGCACAGCAGTCGGCGGCGGCTGCAGCGGTTGATCCGTCTGTGCTCAGTTATTACATGGGCTTGATGAGCCGCAAAATCCGTAGCAATGTGAACCCCGGCTTGTGCCCTGTTTCTAACCCCGAGTTGCTGGTAGATATCCAGATGATGAATTCGGGAGATATTTCCGGCATGCCCAAGCTGGTGCGAGGGTCGGGCGATGCCATTTGTGATGATGCTGTGATCCGTGCCATTTTGGCGGCCAAGCCCTTCGATTTGCCGGATGATCCTGCGGCACGTAGAAAAATGGTAGATCAGATTCGCTTGAAGTTGAAGCCACGTGGCTAAGCAAGCAATGACGATGAAGCGGCTTTTCGTTATAATTCAGATATATAAGCAAACCAGATGAATAATATTGTTACCATGAAAACACACACACGAGGTTTGATGCACGCATTTGCTACTGCTATTTTTGCCGGATTCGTTGCGCTGCTGGCGGTTATCCCTGCCCATGCGGCACTAGAGCTTGAGATCAGTGGCGGTAGTGCCATTCAGATTCCAGTCGCGATTCTGCCGATGGCCGAGACAGACAATCCGCAAGCACAAAGCCGTTTGCATGAGATCATCAGTAACGACCTGCGTAGCAGTGGCATGTTCCGTATTATCAATACCAGCGGCATGCCAGCGTTGCCGACCAATGCTTCTCAAATCAAATATACCGACTGGACTGCGCTCAAGGCACAAGGCTTGAGCCTGGGTGAAGTGCAGTCAACAGGCAACGGCAATCTCAAGATCTCGGTGCAGGTGATGGATGTGTTGCGTCAAACGGCGTTGCTGCAACTGACGTATACCGTCTCTGCTAGTCAATACCGCCATGTCGCGCACATGATTGCCGACCAGATTTATGAAAAGTTTACCGGTCAGCCCGGCGCCTTTGCCACGCGCATTGCTTACGTTACCAAAACAGGTAAGCGCTTTACGCTGCAAATTGCGGATTACGATGGCTACAATGCGCAAACGCTGGTGTCGTCGAATGAGCCGATTATTTCACCGGCCTGGTCGCCAGATGGCACCAAGATGGCTTACGTGTCTTTTGAGAAAAAGAAACCGATTGTCTTTGTGCAGTCCTTGTATACGGGTGAGCGCAAAGTGGTGGCTAACTTCAAGGGGAATAACAGTGCCCCGGCCTGGTCGCCAGACGGTAGCAAATTGGCGGTGGTGTTGACCTATGGTGCCAACTCACAGATTTATACTATTGCTGCGGATGGTTCCAACTTGCAGCAAATCACCAAAAGCAGTGCGATTGATACCGAGCCAGCGTTCTCGCCTGATGGCCAGTTTATTTACTTCAGCTCAGACCGTGGCGGACGCCCTCAGATTTACAAGGTGCCTGCTTCTGGTGGCTCCCCTTCGCGCGTGACTTTTGAGGGTGGCTATAACGTGAGCCCGCGCTTTTCCCCCGATGGCAAGTATTTAACCTACATTCGCAATGACGGCGGTTCTTTTAAAGTAGCCGTTCAGGAGTTGGCGTCTGGCAATGTCAAACTGCTGAGCAATGGTTCGCAAGATGAGTCGCCGAGCTTTGCCCCGAACGCACGTACCATCATGTATGCCACCCGGGTGGGCGGCAAAGGGACCTTGGCGACAGTGACCGTGGATGGCCTGGTCAGGCAGCGTCTGTCTGAGGCCGGCGGTGATATTCGTGAGCCCGCCTGGGGTCCTGCACAAGCTTCAGCCAAGTAGTCGTAACAATTATCGTCTTTTTGGTTAATTTTATTCAGTCAATCATTTTTAAGGAGAAAGTATGAACAAGAGTATTTGGACAATTGCAGCACTGGCATTAGTGCTAACCGCTTGTAAAAGCACCCCGATGAACCCAGCCAAGGTTGAAGATTCCAGCGTGACTCGCCCAATGGCAAAACAAAACGGCAATGGTAATGATGGCTCTGCAAACACAGACAAAATCAATATCAAAACCGTTGATGTGGATACCAGCAAAGACGAGTTGAGTGCCGCTGAATTGGCCAAGCGTCAGGTATTTTTTGACTACGACAGCGACGCGATTCGTGAAGAGTACAAGAGCCTGATCGCTAACCACGCCAAATACCTGATCGCCCACCCACAAACTAAAGTGGTACTGCAGGGTAACACCGACGAGCGTGGCACACACGAGTACAACCTGGCATTGGGTCAGCGTCGTTCCGTGGCTGTGAAAAATGCGCTGAACGTATTGGGCGTGAGCGATAGCCAGATCGAAACCGTGAGCTACGGTGAAGAGCGTGCGAAACAAAACTGCGCGGATGACGGTTGCTTCCAGCAAGACCGCCGCGTAGACATCGTTTATGCAGGTCAGTAATTTGCGATACGCTGCGGTATTGATGGCCCTTGGCTTGACGGTGTCTACCGTCAGCCAGGCGGCTTTATTCGATGATACTGAAGCCAGAAAGCGTATTCTTGAGCTCGAAACCAAGCAGGGTGCAGATTATGATGCACAGCAAAAAGCCATCACAGACCTGACACGCACCCAGCAATCGCTGGACAGGCGCGTGCAAAGTCTGGAAATGCTGATCAACGGCAAGGGTTTGCTGGACATGCAGAATCAGCTGGAGCAGCTCCGTCAGGATGTGGCACAACTGAAGGGTGATCTTGAAGTGGTGACCCATCAGCTTGAGGATATGCGTACCAAGCAGAATGCGTCTTACACCGATCTGGATACGCGTGTGCGCAAGCTGGAAACCTTGGCACAATCAGTGACAAATGGTCAAGGCTTACCTGTCGCAGGCGCGAGTGGCACGACTGGCGATGCAAAAGCTGATGTTTCCCAGCAGGAAACCAGCGCGTTTGCCGAGGCAGAGTCGCTCAACCAGGCAGGCAAGTACAAAGAGGCCTTTAATGCCTATGATGCGTTCCTGAAGACTTACTCTAATAGCAAGCTGGTGCCAGATGCCATGTACGGCATGGGATATACCCAGTTTGCACTGAAGAGCTACAAATCTTCTGCTGCCACACAGCAGAAGTTTCTGGAGAGTTATGCGACGCATCCCTTGGCACCGAATGCCATGCTGAATCTGGCGAATAGTCAGATTCAGTTGGGGCAGATTCCGGCCGCCAAAAAGACCTTGAAGGATCTCATTGCGGCTTATCCATCGGCTGAAGTGACGCCTAGCGCACAAAAACGCTTGAAAGTGCTCGAAACGATCAAATAGCAGATTTTCGTTATTGAAATGACCTTATTTCAGCGATAATAGCGGGCAGATAGCAATATCTGCCCGTTTACTTTTAGTTTCCCCATGACCACACTCAAAATTTTCGAGATTTTTTACTCCCTGCAGGGCGAGAGCTCACGTGTCGGGCTGCCTACGATTTTTATCCGCCTGACCGGCTGCCCATTGCGTTGTGGTTATTGTGATACGGAGTATGCGTTTAAAGGCGGCAGCAATATGACGCTGGATGACATCATGCAGCAGATTGCAGCCTACGATACCCGTTACGTCTGCGTGACCGGCGGCGAGCCGCTGGCGCAAAAGGGCTGTATCGAATTGCTGACCAGGCTGGGCGATGCTGGCTATCAGGTGTCTTTGGAGACCAGTGGTGCCATGGATATCGCCGAGGTCGATTCACGCGTGAAAGTCATTATGGACATCAAAACGCCTGGGTCGGGTGAAGTAGAAAAAAACCGCTGGGAAAACTTGCCTTTGCTGAAAGCCGGTGATGAAGTGAAATGGGTGATTTGCAGCCGGGAAGATTATGACTGGGCCAAATTGATGTTGCAGACCCGGGCATTCCCGGTCGATTGCGATCAGTTATTTTCGCCCAGCTTTCATGAGGTCAGTGGCGAAACTTTGGCCAGCTGGATTTTGCAAGATCACCTCAAGGTGCGTATGCAGCTTCAATTACATAAAATTCTCTGGGGCGAGAAACAAGGAGTATAAGCGTGACAGCAGCAAACCCTAAGGCGGTGATTTTATTATCGGGCGGCCTGGACTCAAGTACGGTATTGGCGATTGCCAAATCGCAAGGCTATGACTGTTATTGCCTGAGTCTGGATTATCATCAGCGCCATAATGTCGAGCTGCAGGCCGCCCAACGCGTTGCGGCAGCCTTGGGGGCAGCCGAGCATAAAACCGTACAGCTGGATTTGTCCTTGTTTGGTGGTTCGGCACTGACTGACAATGCGATCGCCGTCCCTGAGCAAGAGACGCAGGGCATTCCTGTCACTTACGTGCCGGCACGCAATACGATTATGCTATCCTTGTCCCTCGCCTGGGCCGAGGTGTTACAGGCGCGGGATATTTTTATCGGCGTCAATGCGCTGGATTATTCCGGCTACCCTGATTGCCGTGGTGAATATGTCAAAGCCTTCCAGCAAATGGCCAATCTGGCTACCAAAGCAGCGGTAGAGGGACAAACCATTACCGTGCATGCACCGTTGATCGATATGACCAAGGCTGACATTATCCGCACCGGCCATGCGCTGGGCGTGGATTATGGCTTAACCGTTTCTTGTTATCAGGCCGATGGTCAAGGCGCCGCGTGTGGCGTGTGTGACTCCTGCCGCTTCCGTAAAGCGGGATTTATACAAGCGGGCGTGGCTGATCCGACGCTGTACAGGAATGCATCGTCAGGTGAGTGAAAAAGACTTGCCACTGTTTTAAAAAATCAAGTATAATCCGCGCCTTTCTGCAAAGAAATTCATTTTTAAGAGAACAAGATTATGGTCGTTATTCGTTTATCACGTGGTGGCTCCAAAAAGAACCCGTTTTACAGCGTTGTTGTGGCAGATTCCCGCAACCGTCGTGACGGTCGTTTTATCGAGCGCGTTGGTTTCTACAATCCATCTGCACGCGCTGGCGCTGAAGGCCTGCGTATCGATGAAGCACGTACACAATACTGGGTTGAGAACGGTGCACAACTGTCCGACACCGTAGCACGTCTGGTTAAATTCCACGCTAAAGGCGTTGAAGGCATGGCTGCTGCTAAAGCGAAAGAAGTTGCTAAAGCTGAAGCTGCCAAAGAGAAAGCCATTGCTGCTGCCGCTGCAGAAGCCGCTGCCAAGGCTAAAGCAGAAGCCGACGCTGCTGCTGCAGAAGCTGCCGCCGCACAAGCAGCTGCCGCTGAAGCGCCAGCTGCTGAGTAATTGTTTCAACGCCTGAATACAGATGGCGTTTGAGAACATGGTTGTGATGGGGCGCATTGTCGCCCCATATGGCGTTTATGGCTGGGTAAAAGTCGTGCCTGATACTGAGTATCTGGATGGCCTGCTGGACTACGAAGCCTGGTGGATCGGTAAAGCGCCGAATTGGCGTGAAACGACGGTAGAGCAAGCCAAAATCCATAACGATGTGTTGCTGATCAAGTTGTCAGGGGTGGGCGATAGAGATGCCGCCTTTGCGCTCAAAGGTCAGCAAATTGCTGTACCGCGTGAGGCCTTGCCCGAGACAGAAGAGGGCGAGTATTACTGGTCTGATCTGATCGGTTTGCAAGTCAGCAATACTGAAGGCGTGGACTTCGGCAAGATTACGCAAGTGCTGGAAACCGGCGCAAACGATGTGCTGGTCGTGCGTGAAAAGCAGCCGACACAGGTCAAAGGCAAGGATGGCAAACTGCGCGAAGAGTATCGCGAGCGTTTGATCCCGTTTACCAGTGACGCTGTGCCAGAGGTGGATATCCAGGCGGGTACCGTGCTTGTGGAGTGGGATGCCGATTTTTAAAAGAAAGCGCAGCTCATGATGCAGATTGAAGTGATCAGTTTGTTTCCTGAGATGTTTGCAGCACTGACGGAATACGGGATTACTAGTCGTGCCAGACAGCGTGGCTTATATCAGTTAACGCTGACCAATCCGCGCCAATATACGCAGGATGTGCATCACACCGTTGATGATCGGCCATATGGTGGTGGACCAGGCATGGTGATGCTGGCGGAGCCGCTTGCACATGCCATAGGCGAAGCCAAAGCGCGCTTAAGTGCGAAAGAAATAACGCCCAGGGTGATCCACTTATCGCCACGGGGCAAACCGCTGACACACGAAAAAGTGGTGCAGCTCAAAGCATTACCGGGGCTGGTGCTGTTAGCCAGCCGCTATGAAGGCGTAGACCAGCGCGTGCTGGATACCTTGGTGGATGAAGAACTCTCCATCGGCGATTATGTGTTAAGTGGCGGTGAGTTGCCTGCCATGGTGTTGCTGGATGCCATCATCCGCCAATTGCCTGGGGCACTTGGCGATGCTGATTCGGCGCAGGAAGATTCATTTGTGAATGGCCTGCTCGATTATCCGCACTACACGCGCCCGGAAGAATTTGCAGGATTAAAGGTGCCCGACGTATTGCTGTCTGGACACCATGAAAAGATTAGACAATGGCGATTACAACAATCGCTGCTGCTAACAAGGGCTAAACGCCCGGATTTATTGGCTGAAAGGCCGTTGACGAAAGAAGAGGCTAGGCTACTTAAAGACGTTGCATCAAAAGGCGTCGAGTAGGAACGAGTCACTTTACAATTAAAAGGAACTGACATGGCAGACATTATCAAAATGTTAGAGCAAGAAGAAATTGCTCGTTTAAACAAAGCTATCCCTGACTTCGCGCCAGGTGACACCGTAGTTGTAGGTGTAAACGTGGTTGAAGGTAACCGTAAACGGGTGCAGGCTTACGAAGGCGTTGTAATCGCCAAGCGTAACAGAGGTCTGAACTCCTCTTTCATCGTGCGTAAAATCTCTTCAGGTGAAGGCGTTGAGCGTACATTCCAGACTTACTCCCCACTGATCGCTTCTATCGAAGTGAAACGCCGTGGTGACGTGCGTCGCGCTAAACTGTACTACTTGCGTGAGCGTTCAGGTAAATCTGCACGTATTAAAGAGAAACTGGTTGCGCGCGAAAAAGACATCGCAGCAGACAACTCTTAATTCAAGCGTTGCAGCAAAAAGCCCTTCAGTTGAAGGGCTTTTTTATTGCCATATTCCAACGATCGTTGGTTGCACCCGGGCCAAGATTACAGTTAAATAGGCGCATGAACCGTCTTGATGATGAACTCGATGCATTGGTACCTGCGCCCTTTGGCTTTGTTGGTGTGCGTAGCGATGAGGCCGGTGAGCGGCTGCAATTCTTGCTACATGCATTGCCCGTCAAAGCCAGCCCCAATCCGCGTGCGCAAGCCGTGGCCGATCAAGTCGCCACTTATCTTGAAAATCCGCATATGGTCTGGCAACCCATTCAATCCACTCTCGGCACGGCTTTTCAGCAACGCGTCTGGCAGGCCATGCGTGCGATCCCTGTCGGTGAAACCTGGACTTACAGCCAGTTAGCGGCAGCGGTTGACTCTGGCCCACGTGCCGTGGCTAATGCCTGCGGTGCCAATCCCTTGCCCTTGTTTAATCCCTGTCACCGGGTGGTTGCCAGCCATGGGCTGGGCGGATTTATGCAAGGCTTGGGCGGTGGTTTGGAGATTAAACGCTGGCTGCTCGCCCATGAGCAAGGCCACAAATAAACGCCGATGCAGCAAAAAGCGCATTCTTTGACCGAGGCGGCAGCATTTCCTGAAATCGATACCTTTATCGACCAGCTCTGGCTGGAAGATGGCTTGTCGCCCAATACCTTATCCAGCTACCGCAATGATTTAAAAGGTTTTGCAGAGTGGTGCAGACAGCACACCCATACTTTGTGGGAGGTGCAGTCGCATGATGTGCAAGCGTATCTTGCCCATCGTTTCCCGCAAGTGAAGGTGCGGAGTATCAACCGTCTGATAGCCACCTTGCGCCGTTTTTACCGGTACGCGCTGGCCGCCAATCTGATTCATCAAGACCCCACCTTGCATATCGAAGCGCCCAAAATGCCTAGGTCACTACCAAAAACGCTGAGTGAGTCGCAGGTGGAAGATTTGCTCAATGCCCCGGATGTGAATGTGCCGCTTGGTATGCGAGACCGTGCCATGCTTGAGCTGCTCTATGCCAGCGGATTGCGTGTCTCAGAGCTGGTGAATATCAAAATCAGCGAGGTCAGTACGCAAGATGGCGTGGTGCGCGTCACCGGTAAAGGCAGCAAAACGCGCCTGGTGCCCATGGGTCAGGAAGCGGCCGAGTGGATAGACCGTTACTTGGCAAGCGCCCGCGCTGAGATTTTAAAAGGCAGTCTGAGTGATGCGGTGTTTGTCACCACACGTGGCGATGCCATGACACGGCATGCGTTCTGGCACATTATTCAGCGGTATGCCTTGCAGGCGGGGATTTCACAGCATATCAGCCCGCATGTGTTACGCCATGCGTTTGCCACGCATTTGCTCAATCATGGCGCGGATTTACGCGTAGTGCAGATGTTGCTGGGACATGCAGATATTTCGACCACGCAGATTTATACGCATGTGGCGAGGGAGCGGTTGCAGCAGTTACATAAGGCGCATCATCCGAGGGGATAGTTGCCTTGTGTATCGCCATTCCGGCGGAGGTCGGAGTCCACTTGTATGTCGTTTCAAGCGGATTTTATTTATTGGTAAGTTTTCTTTCGCCTCTAGGCGAGTTACTTTCTGTTGCTTGCCCCACAGAAAGTAACCAAAGAGGAGGGCACCCAGCCATCACGGCCTTGCGGCTCCCTTGCGTTGCTCAACAAAGTAAGCGGTCACGAAACTCGCCCTAGCAGCTTGCACACCCCGCAAGCTGCCGCGGAGCTCAGACAGTCGCTCCCTTTTTCCTTACTTTGTTTCCGCTACTCAGCGTGATGGAATGGGATTTATCTCGCCAAACAAGCATTGCAGAAGTTTGTAATAGTTAAAAACCAAAATTCTTTTCTTTAATCCACTACCAGTGGCGCTCACGGATTTTTCGAGCCCCTATTTGCTGCGCCGAGTAGCGCAGGCAACAACTGGAAGCTAGGGTGTCTTGTTCTTTGCCTTCTTCTTATGGGCAAGCATAAGAGAGAACGGTCGCCTAAAGGCGAATATAGAATATATCTTAAGCGAAAAAACTTAAGAATTAAGCAGTCCGATAAAGCGTAACCCCCAACGCTTTCAATCCTGGCAATATCCCCGGTTTACTCACCTTCAACTTCACATTCTGCGCTTTAAATTCCTGCAAAATCAGCTGGCACACATGTTCACCCAAGGCCTCAACCAGTTTAAAGCTATGCTCGGCTAATGTTTCGCGAATGCGGGCGACTACCTGACCATAATCAATCGTGTCTTCAATCGCGTCACTGAGGCAGGCTTTGCTAAAGTCGTAGCCGATTTCAATATCCAGAATCACAGTTTGTGGCACGGTGCGCTCCCATTCTGGCACGCCCAGTTTGGTTTGCACTTTGACTTGTTCGAGAAAAATTGTGTCCATGAATCTGTGTCCTTTTATTTCCGCGCAGGCTGGAATCCAGTATGATTCGGCATCATACAACATCGTGCAGTGGCTGGCTAAGCGGCTGCATTTCAGTGGAATTAAGCGCATGAACGAAATTGGTTTTGATATTGAAGCATTGGTGTGGATCGCTGCGGCTTACCTGATAGGCTCGATTGCTTTTGGCATTATTATCAGCAAGCTGTACCGCCTGCCAGATCCACGCACCGTGGGGAGTGGCAATATCGGCGCGACCAATGTGGCGCGCAGTGGTAAAAAATCTGCTGCCATTTTGACCTTGCTGGGCGATGCGTTCAAAGGCTGGTTGCCCACTTGGTTGGCACTGCAGGCAGGCATGTTGATGGACGTGGTTGCACTGGTGGGGTTGGCGGTGTTTATTGGTCACTTGTACCCGATTTATCATAAATTCAAAGGTGGCAAAGGTGTGGCGACGGCATTGGGTGTGATGATTGCCTTTTCGGGTTGGCTGGCGTTGAGTGTGGTTGCCGTCTGGCTGGCGGTGTTTTTAATCAGCCGCATTTCTTCGTTGTCTGCGCTTGTCGCTGCCGTATTGGCACCGTTGATTGCCTGGCAGTTTCTGTCACCTTATCCGGTGTATGTGGCGGTGGTCGTGGTGATGTCCGCGTTTTTGATTATTCGTCATCAATCGAATATTGAAAAACTGTTGGCCGGCACTGAAAGCCGTTTTGGAAAGAAATAGCTAACTGCCGATAAACCCAGATATGAAAACTGGGAAGATCGTTTTGTGAGTCTTTTTTAGATTTTATCGGCGGTAGAAATACAGCCCAGCAACGCCCTTTAGCAGGCAATCACTGAGGGGCTTTGAGCTCAGCCAAATCCCAACGTGGGCGGATGCTAAAGCTGTAATCCTGCTTGCCTGGCTGCATGGCGTGCAGGCGCATCGCACCGGCAAAGGCAATCATGGCGCCGTTATCGGTGCAGAATTCTAGGCGTGGATAATTGACGCTGATACCACGTTTGGCGGCGGCTTCATTGAGCCGGGTACGCAGGCGTTTGTTGGCGCCTACGCCGCCAGACACCACCAGTCGTTTGAGTTTGGTCTGTTTGAGTGCCTTCAGGCATTTGTGCACCAGAATCTCGGTGACGGATTCTTGAAATTCCCAGGCAATATCTTTAATTGTTTCTTCATTCAATTCTGGCTGGTTGTTCACCAGCGTCAACACGGCCGTTTTCAGGCCGCTAAAGCTGAAGTTTAAATCCGGGCTGTTGAGCATGGGACGCGGCAGTTGAAACTGTGGCTTGCCCTGATCGGCCAGTTTAGACACCGCTGGGCCGCCGGGATAGCCCAGGCCCAAGAGTTTCGCCGTTTTATCAAAGGCTTCGCCAGCCGCATCGTCCAGCGTGTCACCTAATAGTTCATATTGGCCAATGCCATCCACGCGCATGAGTTGGCTATGTCCGCCCGAGACCAGCAAGGCGACAAACGGGAAGGCGGGTGGGTTTTCTTCGAGCATGGGTGCCAGTAGATGGCCTTCCAGGTGATGCACTCCCACAGACGGGACATTGAGGGCCATGGCCAGCGATTGTGCAATGCTGGTGCCGACCAGCAAGGCGCCCGCCAGGCCGGGGCCTTGCGTGTAAGCGATGCCTTCGAGGTCTTGCAGGGTTTTATCGGCTTGCGCCAGGACTTGCTGTGTGAGCGGGAGTGCGCGGCGGATATGGTCACGGGAGGCCAGCTCCGGCACGACGCCGCCATAGGCTGCATGCATGTCAATTTGTGAGTGCAGGGCGTGCGCCAGCAATCCGCGGCGCGTGTCGTATAACGCCACCCCGGTTTCGTCACAAGAGGATTCAATGCCCAATACCAACATCTAAGATAAGTCTCGCATACGTTTTTTTGCAGAAAGGATTGATAAATCCAAATAAGCGCGATAGAATACGCGGTTTTCAGTGCTGCATCAATCCGCAAGCACCATTGTCTAACCAATATTTGAAGGATAGGGATTTACATGACCGCTATTCGTGTGAAAGAGAACGAACCGTTTGACGTTGCAATGCGCCGTTTCAAGCGTTTGATTGAGAAAACCGGTTTGTTGAACGACTTGCGTGCTCGCGAGTTCTACGAGAAGCCAACTTGGGAGCGTAAGCGTAAAGCGGCTGCCGCGGTTAAGCGTCAATACCGCCGTCTGCGCAACCAACAGTTGCCTACCAAACTCTACTAATTTTTTAAGTAGATGTGCAGATCGGGTAAGTCATCCCTTGGCTACCCGGTTTGAAAAAACAAATATGCGAAGGTTGTGGATTTCCGCAACCTTTAGCTGTTTTTAAAGCATACGCTTTAACGTCCTTCTTTAATTGAGAATAATCCCCGCTATGAGCCTGAAAGCACAAATCTCTGAAGACATGAAAACCGCGATGCGGGCGAAAGACATGCCCAAGCTGGGCGTGATTCGTTTGTTGCAAGCCGCCATCAAGCAGCGCGAGGTGGATGAGCGTATTGAGTTGGACGACGATGCCGTGATTGCCGCCATTGAGAAAATGCTCAAGCAGCGTCGTGATTCGATTGCTGCATTTGAAGGCGCTAACCGCATGGATTTGGCTGATCAGGAAAAATTTGAAGTCACCGTGTTGCAGGCTTATTTGCCTGCCCAGTTGAGCGAAGAAGAAATCAATGCGGTGATCGCCAAAGTGATTGCTGAAACGGGTGCAGCGGGTGCCAAGGATATGGGTAAAGTGGTGGGTGCAGTGAAACCATTGGTCGCCGGTAAGGCAGATATGGCGAAAGTGTCTGGCTTGATCAAGGTTGCCTTGGGGTAGTGTGTTTTTGCAGGCATTGAGTCAGGGGCGCATTTGCGCCCTTTGTTTTTTTGACCCGCATCAGCGATACTTGCATTTATGATCCCGGAAAGTTTTATTCAAGAACTGCTTAATCGCGTAGATATTGTCGATGTCATCGACAAGTCTGTTCCGCTGAAAAAAGCCGGGGCCAATTATTCAGCCTGTTGTCCGTTTCATAACGAAAAATCCCCCAGTTTTACCGTGAGTCCGACCAAGCAGTTTTACCATTGCTTTGGCTGTGGCGCGCATGGTTCGGCCTTGAGTTTTTTAATGGAATATAACGGCTTGAGTTTTGTCGAGGCCGTACATGACCTCGCCAAGCAAGTCGGTATGATCGTGCCGCAGGAGCAGCGTGATCCCAACCAACCTGCACCAACATCTAAAGCCGTGCTACTCAGTTTGCAAGAGACTTTGCAGCAGGCCGCCAATTATTACAAAGCTGAGTTAAAAAAATCACCGCGGGCGATTGATTACCTGAAAGCACGCGGCTTAAGCGGGCAGGTCGCAGCAAAATTCCAGATTGGTTATGCGCCAGCCGGGTGGCAAAATTTGCAAACGGTTTTTCCGCAATATGATGCCGAGCCGCTGGAAACTGCCGGGCTGGTGGTGCAAAACGAGCAGGGTCGTCGCTACGATCGTTTCCGTGACCGCATCATGTTCCCTATCCATAACCAAAAAGGGGAAGTCATCGGCTTTGGGGGGCGTGTAATTAACCCTGAAGACAGTCCCAAATATTACAACTCGCCGGAAACGCCCGTGTTTCAAAAAGGGCACGAATTGTATGGCTTGTTTATGGCGCGCCGCGCCATCCGTGATGCGGGGCGGGTGTTGGTGGTGGAGGGATATATGGATGTGGTGGCGCTGGCGCAGTATGGCATTGAATATGCCGTCGCGGCGTTGGGCACGGCGACTACGCCTTTTCATATTGCCAAGCTGATGCGGCAAACCGATGAAATCGTTTTCAGTTTTGATGGCGATAAAGCCGGGCGGACTGCGGCCTGGCGGGCGGTGATGAATGCCTTGCCTGCCATCAAAGATGGCCTTAAGTTGCGGTTTTTATTCTTGCCTGCCGAGCATGACCCCGACAGCTTTGTGCGCGAGTTTGGCAAAGAAGCCTTTGAGGCCGAGATGAATCAGGCCATGCCCTTGTCGCAATATATCATTCAGCATTTAAGTGAGCATAACCCGCTGGCCTCGCAAGAGGATAAAGTGCAATTCTTGAATGACGCCGAGCCCATTCTTAAGCAAATTCAGGCGCCGCGTTATGCCATGCTGTTGCGTAAAAAGGTTGCCGAGATGACCGGCCTGGCGCAAGGCGAAATGCAGCGCATGCTGAAATTGCCGAATACCGCCAAAGCCAAGGAAAAAGCCGTGCGTCAACGCTCGCGTACGCCGTTATCTTTGCATCTGCGTTTGGCGTTGATGTTGCTCATGCGGCCACAATGGGCGCAGGCCGCGCTACTCGAGCAGGTGGCGGGTGAGAGTGATGAGGCGCAGATGTTGCGCGTGGTGTTGAAGGCAGCGATTGCCAAGCCTGAGTCTCGTCCTGTGGTGCTGTTGCAGATGATTGCGCCCTATATTTCTGAGTCGCTACGACACCAATTGCAGCGCGAGTTGTCTTTGTTGGATGAAAGCCTGGACTTTACGCTTGAATTTGAGGGGGCATGTACCCAATTATCAGACATGGCGGTCACTGCACGTGAAAATTCCCTGTTGGGGCAGTTAACTGAAAAGCCATTTTCAATGTTGTCTGAAGCAGAGCGTGAAGCCTTGCGGCAATTAACCAGCAAGCGCTAGTCGGTAATTCCCTAAAAACCGTGAGGGCATGCTTAAAAAACGTGCAAAAATCTGGTAAAATAGAGGGTTTCCCGTAATGTTAAATCGAGTGATGTGCCTGCAGCGTTTGCCAGCACTCGGCATCAATCATTTTAGAGGTGGAATCGGCCATGGCCAGACCCAAAGCAGATAAAAGTTTAGACAAAGAACTCGGAATCAACGAAGTCGAAACACACAAAGACCCCGCCACCCAGGCAATGGATGCCGAGGCACGTCGTACACGCCTCAAAACCCTGATTGTATTAGGTAAAGAGCGCGGTTACCTGACCTACGCCGAAATTAATGACCACCTGCCGGATGATGTACAAGACTCCGAGCAGATCGAGAGCATTATCGGCATGATCAACGACATGGGTATCCAGGTGTATGAAGAAGCCCCGGACGCCGAAGTGTTGCTGATGTCTGATGCACCCCCTGCCGTGACAGATGAAGATGCCGCTGAAGAAGCAGAGCAGGCATTGGCTACGGTTGATTCAGAGTTTGGGCGTACAACTGACCCCGTGCGTATGTACATGCGCGAAATGGGTACCGTTGATCTGTTGACCCGTGAAGGCGAGATTGAGATCGCCAAGCGTATTGAGGACGGCCTCAAGCATATGGTGCAGGCGATTGCCGCCTGCCCAACCACCATCGCCCAATTGCTGGAGATGGTGGACAAAGTCGAAAAAGACGAAATGAGCGTGGATGAGCTGGTCGATGGTTTGATCGACAGCGACCTCGGTCTGGATGACGCCTTGGCCGTGGCGGATGCTGAAGAAGAGGAAGCCGCCGACGAGGAAGACGAAGACGAGGACGAAGACAGCGATGCCAAAGCATCTGCGCTTTCGGCCGAGGCCTTGGCAAAACTCAAAGAAGAGGTCCTGTCACGCTTTGCCGTGATTCGTGCCGCCAATACCAAAATGAACAATATCCGCGAGGCTAAAGGTACCAACGATGCCGAGTACAAGACTTTGCATCAGCAAGTGCTCGACGAGCTGACCGCTTTCCGCTTTTCTGCCAAACAGGTTGAAGCTTTGTGCGACCAAGTGCGTAACATGGTCGAAGAAGTGCGTACGCACGAACGCAAAATCATGGATTTCTGCGTAGAAAAAGCCAATATGCCCCGCCAGCAATTCATCAAGAGCTTTGTTGGCAACGAAATCAACCTCAACTGGCTGGATGACGAGCTGGCAGGTAAACCTGCCTACGGTGAGCGTTTAGAGCGTTTTAGACACTCTATTCTGGACCAGCAAGAGCGGTTGCAAAATCTGCAAATCCGCGTTGGCTTGCCAATTAAAGAGTTGCGTGAAATCAACAAGCAAATGACCACTGGCGAAGCCCGTGCCCGTCGCGCCAAACGCGAAATGATCGAGGCCAACCTGCGTCTGGTGATCTCTATTGCTAAAAAGTACACCAACCGTGGCCTGCAATTCCTCGATCTGATCCAGGAAGGTAACATCGGCCTGATGAAAGCCGTGGACAAGTTTGAATACCGCCGTGGTTACAAATTCTCTACTTATGCCACTTGGTGGATCCGTCAGGCCATCACCCGGTCTATCGCTGACCAGGCACGTACCATCCGTATTCCGGTCCACATGATCGAAACCATCAACAAGATGAACCGTATCAGCCGCCAGATCTTGCAAGAAACTGGTCTTGAGCCTGATCCTGCCACTCTGGCTGAAAAAATGGATATGCCGGAAGAAAAAATCCGCAAAATCCTCAAAATCAGCAAAGAGCCGATCTCCATGGAAACGCCGATTGGTGACGACGAAGACAGCCACTTGGGCGACTTTATTGAAGACAACACCACACTGGCCCCAATGGACGCAGCGGTTTACGCCAGCCTGCGTGACGCTACCAGTGAAGTGCTGGAATCACTCACCCCACGCGAGGCCAAAGTATTGCGTATGCGCTTTGGTATCGAAATGAACACCGACCACACGCTGGAAGAAGTCGGCAAACAGTTTGATGTCACCCGTGAACGTATCCGCCAGATCGAAGCCAAGGCCCTGCGTAAACTGCGTCACCCGACCCGCTCGGAACGTCTGCGCAGCTTCTTAGAAAACGGTCAGGATTAGTTTATAATCCCACGCTTCCCGGCCCCTTAGCTCATGCTTGGTTAGAGCAGCGGACTCATAATCCGTTGGTGCTGTGTTCGACTCACAGAGGGGCCACCATTTATAGAGAGACTCAAGGTTAACGCCTTGGGTCTTTTTTGTTTTGCGTGAGGTAAACTAAAAAGAATTTCAAAAAAGAAACAATAGAATATGGCCAGCAGTACTGATTGGTACACTAAGACTACATGGAGTGAACTTGATGCTGAGGAGTTCTGGAAGAAGCTCTCACGTACACGGCATCCAGATTCACGATCTCAAATAATTAGAATTCAAGCAGAACATCTAGAGCAAGCTGGTGAAATTAACGCAGCATTCGAGTTGCTTGAGCGAATTGTATCCGAATATCCCACAACTTTTGATCTCGCAGAAGTGCATCATCAGCGAGCTACATGCCTGTTAAAGCTTGGTAAACCGGGACAGGCGATTGAAGAGTTGAGACATGCCATAAACTGTGAAGTTAAACTTCCCAATTATCTTACTGGGGCATGGCTAACTTTTGGAGTGATTGCAGTTGAGTACAGCATGCCAGAGTATTTTGACGAGTTTCTGTCGATAGCTGAAAAGAAACTAAGCCAAGCGAATGCTGAGCATTTAATATTGTCATTTGCAAGCTCACGCTTCCGATACTATGGTGTTATGGCTGCAATTTGCTGTAGAAACGAAGAGTTTGAGAAGGCAAGAGAGTATGCCAAACTTTCACTCGCAGAAGTTGAAGCTGAAGATGCAGGTTATCGCTACCACCCTAATGTAGGATTAGTAGGTGAAAAAGATATCAACTTAATACAGATTGTTAAAAAGATTGCTAAAGAGCCTGAATCGCCCCGGCTAGCCTAGATATTTTCGAGCCTCTCGAAATACCGCCGTTCAAACTCTGCGGGAGCG
>NZ_JAVTLI010000007.1:0-305887 GCF_032248435.1 Methylophilus sp. VKM B-3414
TGCTCATTTAATACTCCTATTAACCTCAAGTATGAGGCTAAAAAGTATCTAATGCAGCCGGGGCGATTCAGACATTAACCGTGCCTTGCTAGACCGTATTACTTCTATACGTAAAAAAGAGGGAAATGTGTCTAACGGGACAGTTAACCGTTATATGCAAATCGTCAGTCGGGTATTAAGACGTGCGGCGCTGGATTGGGAATGGATAGATAAACCTGTAAAAGTACGGTCTCTGCCAGAACCAAAAATTCGCATTCGCTTTTTAACATCCGAAGAAGCGGCCAGATTAATAAATGAATTACCGCCCCATTTGGAAGCGATGGTTCGTTTCTCGTTAGCGACAGGGTTACGCAAAAGCAATGTCACTAAATTAATTTGGTCGCAGGTGAACTTGCAAGATAGGCGCGCATGGATTCCTGCAGACCAAGCCAAGGGTAAACGGGCAATCCCTGTCCCTTTGTCAAGTGAAGCGGTTGAAGTGCTGCGTAAAGAGTTATTTAAGCACCCTACGCACGTGTTTACGTTCCGTGGGAAGCCTATCACGCAAGTGAACACAAAGGCATGGCATGCCGCCTTAAAACGTGCTGGCATTGTTGATTTCAGATGGCATGATTTACGCCATACTTGGGCAAGCTGGCATGTGCAAAATGGCACGCCGATTTACGTTTTAAAAGAGTTAGGCGGCTGGGCTGATATGGAGATGGTGCAGAAATATGCACACCTGTCACCTGGTCATTTATCACAACATGTTGAGAACGTTTCTGGCATTATCGACAGTGAAGTGAAAGAGGAACTGGTTACGAATTGGTTACGTTCTGGTCAGTAAATAAAAAAGCCACTCTCACGAATGGCTTGTTTATTGGTCGGGACGGCGGGATTCGAACTCGCTACCCCTTGCACCCCATAAGTAAAAAGCACTATCCAACAAAATCCACAACGTTCTATAAATTAATATTTATTCATTAATAATCAATATATTATATAATTGATTAATCCGTTATAGTCCAGTACAATCCTCCAACAGCCCACTGTTATGTGGGGGCATCTGTGGGGGCATATGGCAAAACTTACGATTAAAGAACTTGACGCACTAACTAGTGCCGACAAGGGAAGAACCCTTTACGAAGATGGCAATATTCGCGGAGAGGTAAGAGTAAATAAAAACGGCGTCTCGGTTGCTTTTAGCTATCGCTATCGCGTTGGTAAAGCCCAAAAAGAAATTAGGCTTGGCGTCTACCCTCATGCCTCCATCAAAGAAATTCGAGATAGAAGAAAATGGGCAGCAGACCTACTCAGCATAGGCAAAGACCCAAATCTAGAAAAGCAGATTGAGAAAGAGCTTAACCAACAAGCACAAGCTGCACTAAAAGCAAAACTCACGGCTAACGAACAGCGAATGACCGTAAACCTACTGTTTGATCGCTGGGAAAAGCTTGACCTAGTCAACCGTAAAGACCAAGGCAAAGAAATGCGGCGCATGTTTGAAAAAGACGTGCTGCCCATACTTGGCACTCTGGCTGTAGAGGATGTCCGCAAAGCCCATATCATTAAGGTAGTGGACGCACTTTTGGCACGTGGAGTGAATCGCATGGCAAAACTAATGCTTTCCGCAATGCGACAGATGTTCAGATTCGCACAAGATCGCGACATCATCGAAAACGACCCGACTTCTAGCATCCGCAAAGCCAAGATCGGTGGTAAAGACACTATCCGCGATAGATGCCTGAGTGAGGTCGAAATTAAAGACCTTAAATCCAAACTCCCTGATGGACACCTACTTAAATCAACTGAATGTGCAATTTGGATTATGTTATCTACTTGCTGCCGCATTGGCGAGGTCTGCAAATCGGAATGGCAGCACCTTGATCTTGAGTCTAGAACTTGGAGAATTCCAGCCGAAAACAGTAAGAACGGTAAAGCACATACAATTTACTTGTCTGATTTTGCGATCAATCAGTTCGAACTGCTAAAAACACTCAGAACCTCAGATAAGTGGATTTTCCCTAATACAATCAATACTGACCACGTATGCGAAAAGAGCATTACAAAGCAACTCGGTGACAGGCAGCTTGCTGACGGTAGAAAACCAATGCGCGGTAGATCCAAACACGCAGACTCGCTTAAACTAGCAGAAGGCAAATGGACACCTCACGATCTACGTAGAACGGGAGCTACTATCATGGGCAACCTCGGGGTAAGGCCTGATGTAATTGAAAAGTGCCTAAACCACATCGAACAAAACAAAATGAAACGGACATATCAACACCAGTCCTTGATTGCCGAGCAGCAACAAGCATGGCGCCTATTAGGGGAAAGGCTGGAGCTAATCACTAGCAATAATCATAACGTAATACCTATATCAACAAACCATGCCGCGACCCATGCTGCCGCTTGAGCGACAAGAACAAACGACTTAGGCTCTATAGGGGTACAAGGGGGCGCCACTGCCCGCCCTCTCATCGAGTCTGTGCTCGCAAATCTACAAAATTTTTGATAGTTTCATAATAGCCAACTACACTCCACCCATGCCTTCTACAAATGTAGTGATGAAGTTTTGTATTTTGTCAGCTACGCGCTCTAGGATTGTTTTGCGCTCCAGGATTTTCGGCTTGAAGCTCAGGGCTTCTACAATCTCACCATCCCTAGGCAAGCGATTCTGGAATTCATAGGTCTGGAGAACCCTAGCAAACTTCTCAGGTACGATGTTCTCGTCCTCGCATAGCTTCTGAAAAGCAGCTTGCTTGTGATTGTTCCAGTAACTCTCAAAAGCGCCTATCACGTCCTCATTGGGCTTGAGCTTAGGCAAGTTGTCCTCAATGAACTCTTCGATAAGCTGACGTTTACTACGTAGCTGTATCTCACCAGCAACCAAGTCGATAATCTCTTTTTGGCGTTTTTTGGCTTCTTCTGGTGGTAGCTTGTTGAGGCTTACCAGTAAATTAAGTATGTACGCCACATTGATTTCATCGCGATGTATAAGAGTGAGTTCAAAGTCGATGTCTTCTAGTACGGAGGCCTTCTCACCTTCGGTTTGTTTCTTAACCTTGTCATGCAGGTCGAGATACTTGCTCTTATAGTCTTCAAACTTTTGCGGCTCTAGCGCTAAGTCAGCTTCATCAAAATCTGCAAAGCTAGTGAGTACATTCTTAATACGCATAAGCTCTCTAAATGCAGTGGCAAATGCTAGCTCTGCATTCTCATCTGGCAGCGCATCTACACTCTTAACCGTAGGGGCTATCTTTAGTAGCTCAAGGGTGGCGTCGTTAAACTGTTTAACGTAATCCTCGTAAGGCTCAAGCAGGACTGTCTCTTTTGCGTCTTTATTCGAGAAAAGTGCAATTGCCTCGTCAGTCGCGGCTTTAAGGTTTCTAAAACATACGATATTGCCTTGAGACTTCTTGTCGTTAAGTATGCGGTTGGTGCGTGAGAATGCCTGTACTAATCCATGATACTTAAGGTTCTTATCCACGTATAAGGTATTCAGTCTTGGGCTATCAAAGCCAGTTAAGAACATATTTACTACTAGTAAAATATCCACTTGGCCTTGGCGTACGCGCTTGGCGATGTCTTGATAGTATTTATAAAACGACAGGCTGTCACTGGTGCTGTAATTGCAGCCAAACATCGCGTTATAGTCAGCAATGAACCCATCCAGTTTGTCACGGCTATAAGTGTTAATCTTCCCCTCAGGCATGGGGTTCTCTTCGGGGATTAAGCCGTTCACTAAGCCATTGGCGTTAGGATCTTCTTCATTCGCTGCGTAGCTAAATATCGTAGCAACCTTTAGCGGCTTGACTAGGCCAACCTGCTTTTGTTTGAATAGTTCATAGTATTTAATCAATGTCTCTACACTGCTCACACAAAACATCGCAGTAAAGTCTGGCTGCTTGGTCTTGTGCGCGTGGTGCGTAAGGATATAGTCAGTTATTTTCTCTAGCCTAGGGTAACTATCCAACAGCTCTTTGGTATCTAGCCCCGCCACCTCAATATCGGTATCTGTGGCGATGTCTAACTCATTGGCACTGGCCTTACGTGTGTACTTGCCCACGTACTCCACGGCAAAGCGCAACACGTTCTCATCTTTGATAGCATCCACAATCACATACTTATGCAGGCAATCACCAAACAAGTCTTTGGTGGTCTTCTGGTGACCTAGGCTGCCAGTTGCGTTATCCGCAAATATCGGCGTACCCGTAAAGCCAAACATCTGCGCGTTTCTAAAGAACTTCTTGATGTTCTGGTGCGTATCGCCAAACTGGCTGCGGTGGCACTCATCAAAGATAAACACAAACTTCTTATCTTGCAGGTCACCCAGCTTTGCTAAGTGCTGCGGGTGCATAATCGCGTTATTAAGCTTTTGTATGGTGGTGAGTATCAGCTTGGTACTGTCATCAGTGAGCTGCTTCACCAGCGTGCGGGTGTCGGTGGTTTCATCCACGCTACCTTTGCTAAAGCCGTTAAACTCGCGTGCTGTTTGGTAGTCTAAGTCTTTGCGGTCTACCACAAACATCACCTTATGCACCTTGGGGTTGCGCATAATGATTTGACTAGCCTTGAAGGATGTCAGCGTTTTACCTGAGCCAGTCGTGTGCCAGATATAAGCATTCTCTGAACTACTCTTTACTCTATCAACTAGCGCCTCAGTCGCATAAAACTGATAAGGTCTTAGCACCTTAATCACTTTCTCTTCAGTCAGCACCATGTAGTGCGTAATCATCTTAGCTATATGGCAGGGTTTGAGAAACTCGGCACTAAACTCGTGTAGGTCAGATAAGCGCTTGTTCTCCTTGTCTGTCCAAAAAAACGTCTGCTTAAAGCTCTGATGCTTATTGTTAGAGAAGTACTTGGTGTTTACCCCGTTGCTAATGATGAATAACTGCACATACTGAAATAAACCAAAGCCGGCATCGTAGCTATCATGTTGGTAGCGATTAATCTGGTTAAATGCTACTTTCAACTCAGCGCCACGGCGTTTAAGCTCAATCTGAACTAAGGGTAGTCCGTTAATTAGCAAAGTGACGTCATAGCGGTTTTTGCGGTTGCCCTGCATGTTAACTTGGTTAGTGACTTGAAACTCGTTCAAGCACCAGTCGTCGCTGTTTAGAAACCTAATATAAACAGTTTCATTATTGTCACGCTTGAGCTCATAGCGGTCTCTCAGCAGTTTGGCACGTTCAAAAATACCGCCAGTGTTAAGGTGGTTGAGCACCCGTTCAAACTCGTTCGATGACAGCTTAATGCCGTTGTTGTGCAGCTCTAACTGGCGCTTTAGATTAGCCAGCATAGCCGTTTCATCTTCAATTACAACACTGGCATATTCCATGCCATTAAGTTGTTTTATTAATGAGGTTTCAAGAGCATATTCTGATTGTAGTGGCATATCGTGCTAACCTATACAAACATCTGCTGTAACAAGCCTTGCTTATATTGCTTGGCAGCTGCGAGTTGGATTTGTGTGTGCGTGAGCTTGTCCTCTATCACACTTAAGAGGTCAGAAATTTTTGTTTGCTCTTCCAGGCAGGGCAGGCTAACAATAATTTTGGAAAGAGCATCATAGCTTAATGTGTTTCTAACACTACCCTCGAAAGAGCTATTCATCTGGGTCTTAAAATTCTGACTAGTAAACCAGTTGAGTAAAAATCTATCAACAATCAAATTAGGTTTAGCGTAAAAACTTACGTACAGAGGGCTAACAACGGAGATTAAATCATCGCCTTTATAAGCAAGAGAGCCGACGTCGATTCGAGAAGGGTTATAAGCAAAGGCACCTTTCTTGATAATGTAATAATTAGAAAGATCTTTGCTCGCAATGACTCTGCCTTCAAATAGCTCGTCTTGGTTTATAAACCCATGTTTGTTAGTAACGCTTTGAACAAGTGTAAATTCGCAGTTTCTATTTTTGCTTGAGTTCTTAACAAGTACATCATTGAGCGGGTAGTTTTCCCAATCAGAATAATTTTGCCCATTGTCATCCTTAAATCGTACTTTTTGGCTGAATACTTGCTGCAGAACGCCTTTTTTGTATTGGGCTAGTAGCTCGTACTTTTGCGTAAGCTGGCCGATTTTTTTATCGACTGCCATGAGGAAGTTGGCGATTTTGGCTTGTTCTTTTAACGATGGCAATCTTACAATAAGTTCATCAAAGTTTTTCTGGCCTAATGTCTTGTTTCGTCCAGCACCCCCTGGAGAAGCTAACTCTAGATAGGATTTACCTTTTTTAGTTAGAAATAAATACTTTAAGAATTGTGTATAGCAATTGTTAGCTTTAGGGGTATACATTGGAAATCTGTGAGAGGCAATAAACCCCCTCTCAGCATCAGAGGTCACTGCTAAAGCTTGCTCCCATGCAAAAACGATATTCAACACTAAGGCTTCTGGTTGAACCCAAAATACTCGCTTATTGCCTATGTCACTGCCTTTTATTGGATCTTTGTGAAAAATACCCTTGCCGTGTGAGCGGATGCCTATTTCTCTATAAAGTTCATTAGATTCAACTTTTACTGGGTAGCTTGCCTTTTCTAGAAATGAATCTAGCCGTTTTAACTCCCAATCGTTACCTTCAAACTCCTTAAATCTCAATGAAGGCAGGCTCATGCTTGTTGCCCTTGAGTTGCAAAAGGTGGGGTTATGCCTAATTCTTTGCAGAATGCGGCGATTGTTTCGTCGGTGGCTCTGCTTGATTTATCCAACTCGACTAATTGAGCAGAAATGGCAGTTAAGTCTATGGTGGCCTCAGTCTCAAATGTATCCACATAACGCGGTATATTAAGGTTATAGTCATTCGCCTTAATGTCGCCCAAGCTGGCTACTTTGCAATATTTATCTTCATTGGTTCTAGCTTTGTAGGCATCGACAATCTTTTGGATATGCTCAGGTCGTAAAACATTTTGTGTTTTTGCTTTATCAAAATGCTGGCTGGCATCTATAAATAAGATGTTATCCGGGTGCTTTCGGCACTTTTTTACGACCAATACGCAGGTGGGAATCGGCGTGCCATAAAAGATATTGGCAGGCAGGCCAATCACTGCATCCAGTGCGTTAAGCTGCTCAATGAGGTATTGCCTGATATATCCTTCTGCCGCACCACGGAACAGCACACCATGCGGCAAAATAATCGCCATAGTGCCGTCTTCTGACAAGTGATACAGCATATGCTGTACAAAAGCCAGGTCTGCCTTAGTGCTAGGCGCTAGCTTGCCATATTGGCTGAAGCGCTCGTCATTCATCATCAGTGAACTGGCGTTCCAGTGGGCTGAAAATGGTGGATTGGCCACAATGGCGTCAAAGTGCATACCTATGTGCTGTGGGTGCTCTAGAGTGTCTTCTTGCTTAATGTCGAAGTCAGCGTAATGCACGCCATGCATGATCATGTTCATGCGGCATAAGTTGTAAGTGGTGCGATTAAGCTCCTGCCCATAAATCTTAACCTTCTTTTCCCCTTTTGGGTCGTACACACGCTTGACTCGCAAAAGCAGAGAACCACTGCCACAAGCACCGTCATAGATACTACGAATGAGCTTGTTATCATCTGTTACTATTTTAGCAAGCAAGGTAGAGACTGGCTGCGGCGTATAGAACTCACCTGCCTTTTTACCTGCTCCACTAGCAAACTGCCCAATCAGATACTCATAAGCATCACCTAGCACGTCGCCTTCAGTATCTGATAAATTGAAGTCGATAGCATCAAGATGTGAGAGTACCTTGGCGACTATCTCATTTTTTTCTTTAACCGTTTTACCTAGCTTCGATGATGTAAGGTCTAGGTCTTCAAACAGATTTACAAAATCATCTGCACTGTCAGTGCCTAGGGTACTTTGCTCAATGTTCTTTAAGATCCGGGTAAGATCATCTAGTATAAAGTTGTGCTGATCACCTTCGCCATGGGTATCAAGCTGGTTATTACCTTTCTTTGCAATAGCACTGAATAGCTCTGTAGGTTTTAAAAAATATCCAAGAGCATCTAAAGCTGCGTGCTCAAGTGCATCAATATATTCCTTATACTGTGGATGGGTCTCTTTCAGCTCAATAAACTTGAATCCTTCTGACTCGAGTTGACTATCGCAAAGGCGCTGGATTTTCTCCGAGAGATACTTGAAAAAGATAAAGCCTAAGATGTAATCGCGAAACTCATCGGCATTCATCTTGCCCCTGAGTGTGTTGGCGATATTCCAAAGCTGTTGCTGGAGTTGGCGGCGCTGCTCTTCTGACATGTTTACTATCTAATTTTTATGGTGTTACTGCGGCAGAATATAGTACATGAAGCCTGTCCCATTAACCAGCGATGTGCTTACCTCATCTCTTCCGTTTATTTTTTCGTTCGCGTTTAAACTCCTCAAAAAATAGTTGTAGCTCAGACTTCTCTTCCGGCAGTGAAATTTTTACATTAACGACGGCAGTCTGTTTTGGTACTCTTACAGCAACAGCACAGCTCTCCTTGTACTCAAGTATTTGAGCCTCCTCAAACCGTAAGGTGCGTTTTCCGATTCTATAGTGTGGTATCGCTCCACTTTGTGCTAATGAGTACAGGTATCTTATGCTGACACTTAGTATGGCTGCTGCTTCTTTGGCGTTTAACATTTTTGATACCTTTCGTCGATGATGTTCAAACAATCTTAGCCATATCGGAAAATGTTGGCTACATGTCAATTGCTGAGTTAAAGACTAATACTTACGCCTTAGTGAGCTACTAGCTGGCAGTTCAAAAGAGACATATACGAGCGCGTGTGTTCACGTTTTCTAGGTCATAAATTTGCTGCTTTACTCTTAGGTAATGGGCAGTAATACTCTGACGCTAGTTATGGTGAAGCGGCTCTCTTGGAGACTACTAGACTAGAGCGTATCACTCACAACTTCGCCTTATTGAATGTGCTGTAGCTCGTTAAAATGCTTGTACTAAGTGCCGAAGAGATTGCCTTGCAATGAGATATGGTAATTCTAGATAGGTATGCAGCTAGTGCATTAGGGAAGGCTTAAAAACGGTCATGATTGATGCATCTTGTGCAGCACAATCGTTGTTTTCTGTTCAATCCTAATGCAGCTAGTGCAGCAATTATCACAGTGTTGATGCAGCTAAAGCACTAAAGCCTTTAATTTTGCCCATTGGCGGTGCTGGGTCTTTGAGCTTGTAAGCGCCACGATGAAAGCCTGCTGGTGTTATGTCTAACTTTCCGTTGCAGTCATCAAGTGCCAGCCATGTGACTGCGTAAAGGCTTGCAAGGTTTGGTCTTGCCCCTTTGCGTGTCTCCTCAATTAGGCCAACATCTAGCAGTTCTCGCTTTGCATTTAGTAACGTGTGCTGAGACTTCCAACCGCGTTGCTTCATCATGCTATACGCAGCACAGAAATCGCCGTTGTTATCACCTTTGTATTGCGCTATCAAATCAAACAGCAGCATTCTTGCGTGAGAACTTAGGGATAAGTATGCAGCGCCATTTAGCACAGAGTGAGGTATGGCATAAAATTGCCCTCCATCACGCTTATCGGCTGCATCTTTATATCTTTTATTTCTTGCCATTAGCTGATTCCGAATAGCTTCGAGAGGTTATAGAAAAGCACCCACAATATAAATATCAGGAGCGATAAGTTATCAGCACCTATTCGCATCAGTTATCCCCTTTGGTGAACTTTGGATGCAACCTAGAGGCAGTACTGGCTGCCCTAGTGTATGTTCTTTTGATGCTGGCTGAGCTGGATAAAATATCGTGCTTAACTGCTTCTATTGCCTCATAGACATTAGCAAGCCCCGCACCTGCAAAATTAGCTTTAGCATCGAGCTTCGCAGCCTCTAACAGGTACAAACAACACTTATCTCCACTAATATGTTTTCTTTTTTGCCATTTGGCATCCAAAGGGCATACAGACGCATTGCATGTATCAAACTTGGGGCATGACCTAGGGTAGCTTGTTTTTGCCATGCGTCTGCCTTGGCACTCACATTGCCCGTCACAACAATTAGGGTTATTACAAAAGTTACTAAAAGAGTTATTCATAGTTGCTTTCTCGAATGGGATGTACAGATACAAAAAAGCCCGCATTAGCGGGCATGATGATTTGGTGCGTGTGCTTGGTGCTATGTTGATATTGATTGGTCAATGCGCGATTGAATCCATTGCTCAATTGCTGTGAGTTGCCATGCAACCGACCGAGAACCGATTGAAATTGGTTTAGGGAATTTAAGAGCAGAAATATCTGCGTAGATAGAGCTTCTTGATTTGCCCGTTAAGTTAATGACCTCTTTAAGGCGAATTAATCTGTTTGTCATGTGTATCCGATAAAAAGTTGAAAACCGGAAAACTTGAGTCACTTTGAAAGCTCTCATAACTTTCGATTAAATTAGGCAAGACAAATCAATCTTGACCAAAAATCGCGACTGTTATTCCCATAGATGGCAAGCCCCTAAAAAACATCAATTAAAGCAGGATAGTTCGGGAAATAATTTAGAACGGAGAGTAGCGTTATAGAACGCTTTGGAGAAAGATTTACTGAATGCTTTAGGAATATACGGGACTTTTCTAGAAGATGTTTTATTCCTGTAGGTGGCTAGAGGTAAACAAGACTGAATATGCCGCAACAAAGTAACCTATAGCAGACTTTAAAGAAAGTATTCTTTGGTGTGGGGGCATATGTGGGGGCATGAACGAAAGAAAAGAAAAAGGCCGCCAATTAAGGCGGCCTAACTCTCTGATTTTATTGGTCGGGACGGCGGGATTCGAACTCGCGACCCCTTGCACCCCATGCAAGTGCGCTACCAGGCTGCGCTACGCCCCGAATATTCAAAATCAAACAATAAAACCGTTTGAAAAAGAAGGTGGCATTATAAAGCAAAACCGCATATTCGCTAAGCAGAATATGCGGTTTTTATGGCTACGTTGTGCGCTTATGCGGGCACTTTGAGCAATTGCAGCACTTGTTGAATTTGTTCTCTAAGCGCCGCCACATCAATAGCGGATTGCGATATTTCTTCTGCCATCAAGCCCTGAGATTGTGGACTGCTTGAAACCGCTGATTCGGTGTTGCTGCGCGGTTTATCTGCTTTTTCTTCCACACCATCCAGGCGATTGCGGGCGCCACTGATGGTAAAGCCTTGCTCGTATAGGAGTTCGCGAATTTTACGGATCAGCAGGACTTCATGGTGCTGGTAATAGCGACGATTGCCGCGACGTTTGACAGGCTTGAGCTGAGTGAACTCTTGTTCCCAGTAACGCAAGACGTGTGGCTTCACCCCGCATAGTTCGCTGACTTCACCAATCGTGAAGTAGCGCTTGGCGGGAATGGGGGGCAACGACACTTTTTGCGTTTCTAGCATAGGGTGTAATCAGATCAGGCTTGTGCTTGCAATGGATGTTCTGCGTAGTGTTCTTCTACGCGTAATTTCAATTTTTGGCTGGCATGAAAGGTCACCACACGGCGTGCAGAAATCGGGATTTCTTCACCGGTTTTTGGGTTACGACCTGGGCGCTCGGATTTGGTACGCAGTTCAAAATTACCGAAACCGGATAGTTTGACGCTGTCCCCTTCTTCTAGCGCATTCCGGACTTCTTCAAAAAACGCTTCTACCATATCCTTGGCTTCGCGCTTGTTCAGCCCGACTTGTTCAAACAACAAATCGGCTAAATCAGCTTTTGTGAGTGTCATTAACGATCCCCTGAACCTTCTTATTATGCGAGATGACGCTTGAGTTGTATCAACTGTTAATCCTTGGAGTAATGCAATGATGATTTAAATGGCATTATCCTGATGAATTACCTAAATGATGTTGCCCCTAAGTGATACTATCTTAGTGATGCAGCAAAATTGGATGACCAGTTATTGAGGATTCGCGCCACGATGGTATCGACTTCCTCATCGACCATTGTCTTGCAAGTATCTTGCATAAGTACAAGAAATGCAAGGCTTTTTTTGTTTTCTGGCACCCCTTTGCCTTGATAAACATCAAACAATTTTAGGGTTTGTAATTGCGGAATTTGCTCGGCAATAATGGCATCAATCATGGTTTGTGCTGACACATTTTGATCAACAATCACGGCAAGGTCACGGCGTACAGGTAAGAACTTGCTTACCTCGCCATACGCCGGCACTTGCGTCGCCAGCGCAGCGGCGGCATCAAGCTCAAACAGATAACAGGCGCTGGTCAGGCCATACTGTTGTTGCCATTGCGGATGCAATTTACCTAGCCAGCCTACAGCTTGATCGCCCAGATAAATGCGTGCTGACTGGCCTGGATGTAAGGCGGGATGCTGCTCAACCACAAAACGCACGGTTTGCGCGAACAGCGACTCGACGTGGGCCTTGGCATCATAAAAATCAAAAGCACGGGCTTCTGTCGCCCATTGTTCTGGCTGGACGCTGCCATAGATCAGGCCAGACAATGTCAATGTTTCGATAAAGCCCTGGTTACCTTGTTCATAGCGCGCACCGAGCTCAAACAGCATGGCACGGGTTTGCTGACGCTTGAGGTTGTAGTCCAGAGCATCCAGCAGACCGCCCCACAAACCGGAGCGCATCACGCTCAGATTGCTGGCAATCGGGTTTTTAAGTGTAATCGGTGCTTCATTCCCGTACAAATCACGCTCCCAGCTTGCATCCACAAAGCTGTAGGTGACGACTTCCTGATAGCCTTGATTAACCATGACATCGCGCAACCAATGCTTGCTGCGCTGCGCTTCTGGCGAGGCCAGCATGCCTTGCGGTGCCACAGGGGTCAGTGCCGGGATATGCTCGTAGCCATGCAAACGGGCAACTTCTTCAATCAGGTCTTCTTCACGCGCGATATCAAATCGGAAGCTAGGCGCATTGACCTGGAACACACCATTGCTTTCGGTATAGCTGAAACCCAATTGTGTGAGCAACTGCCCTACACGCGCCAGGCTGATTTCTATGCCTAACACTGACAGCAGGTAGGCATACCGCAAGCTGACTTGCTTTCGTACCGGCAAGTCGGCAGTCACTGCGGTGACGGCGGCGGCCTGGCCACCACAAATTTCGAGCACCAATGCCGTCGCACGTTCAAGGGCATTCAGTGTGTTACCAAAATCCACGCCACGCTCAAAACGGTAAGAGGAGTCAGTGCTCAACCCCAAACGACGGGCTTTACCAGCCATCACATCTGGCGTAAAGAATGCGCTTTCTAAAAAGATCGCTTGCGTAGTATCGCTGACTGCGCTGGGGTTACCCCCCATGATGCCTGCCAACGCCACGGGGCCGTTACTGTCTGCAATGACCAAATCATCGCCTTTGAGGGTGACTTCTGTGTCATTAAGCAATACCAGTTTTTCACCTGCCTGGGCAAAACGTACCTGAATATCGCCTTGCAGCAGGTTCAGGTCAAAGGCATGCAACGGTTGCCCTTGCTCCAGCAAAATATAATTTGTGATATCCACCAGCGCACTGATGCTACGAATACCACTACGCTCAAGGCGGCGGACCATCCAGTCTGGCGTTTTAGCTTGTGCATTCACGCCTTCGATCACCCGGCCATAATAGGCCAGGCAAGCCGTACTGGCTTGCAGCGTCACGTTTTTGGTCAGTGTCCCTGTCACCGCAGCAGGGGCAACAGTTGGTGCAGTCATTGGCGCGCCGGTCATGGCGACCACATCGCGTGCAATGCCGACAATGCTCAGACAGTCTGCACGGTTAGGCGTGAGCTTTAACGTGTAGGCATGGTCGTTCAAATCCAGATACTCACGAATATCCTGACCAACCGGCGCGTCTGCTGGTAGCTCCAGAATGCCGTTGGCTTCTGTGGCAATGCCCAGTTCTTTGGCAGAACACATCATGCCAAAAGACTCAACCCCACGTACTTTGGCTTGCTTGATTTGAATGCCTGGTTGCCCATTGTTTTCTGGTAACTGTGCGCCAACCAGCGCACATGGGGCTTTCAAACCGGCACGCGCATTAGGGGCACCACAGACAATTTGCAAAGTCTCCTCGCCGACTTTCACCTTGCACACTTGCAGGCGATCAGCGTCTGGATGTTTGGCCGCCTCCAAAATCTCGGCCACAACGACGCGGCTAAACGCTGGCGCAACAGGCGTGAGCGCTTCAACCTCCAGGCCTGCCATCGTTAGCGCATGACCAAGCTGCTCGGTATCCATCGCTGGATTCACCATGGATCGTAACCATTGTTCAGAGAACTGCATATCTGTCTTACCTTGTCTTAATTCTGCTGTTTAAAGTGCGCGTGCGCTGAAATTACTTGATGAACTGCTGCAAAAAACGCAGATCATTATTAAAGAAATGGCGTAAATCATTGACGCCATAACGCAACATGGCCAGGCGCTCGACGCCCAAACCAAAAGCAAAACCACGGTATTTGCTGCTATCGATATTGACGTGCTTGAGTACTTCAGGATGCACCATACCGCAACCACCGATTTCCAGCCAACCGCCATTCCAGCTCATATCCATTTCGGCTGACGGCTCGGTAAACGGGAAGAAAGACGGGCGGAAACGGACGGTTAAATCGTCGCGCTCAAAGAATTTTTGCAGGAAATCCTGCACAACGCCTTTTAGGTTAGCAAAACTGATCTGCTCATCTACCCACAAGCCTTCCACCTGATGAAACATCGGTGAGTGTGTCGCATCCGAGTCCACGCGATACACACGCCCTGGCGCAATAATTTTTAAAGGAGGTGTATTGTCTTGCATGTAATGGACTTGTACTGGCGAGGTATGTGTACGCAGCACGTATTCCATGTTATCCCCACCGGTTTCCACATAAAACGTATCGTGCATGGCACGCGCCGGGTGGTTGTCAGGGATATTCAAAGCGGTGAAATTATAAAAATCGGTTTCAATTTCAGGGCCATCGGCCACACTAAAACCGATAGAGTGAAACAGCTCTTCCACACGACGCAAAGTCAGCGTCACAGGATGCAGGCCCCCTTTAGACTGCGCACGCGCAGGCAAAGTCACATCAATGGTTTCGCTCGCCAGCTGCTTGGCCTGGGCTGCGGCCAAAATACTGTCACGGCGGTCATTCAAGGCTTGCTCGACCGCCTGTTTGACCACATTAATCGCTGCCCCGGCTGCAGGACGTTCTTCGGCACTCAACTTGCCCAAGCCCTTCAGTGCATCAGTAATAGCGCCTGACTTGCCCAAAAATTTGGCCTTGGCGTTTTCCAGTGCAGGGATATCATGACAAGCGGCAAAGTCCTGTGCTGCTTCTGCGATTAAGTGATTAAGATCAGCCATCGTCGGTATTCTTTTAGGGTTTAAGTAACATTAAAATAAAAAAAGAGGCCGCAGCCTCTTTTTTTGGTAGGTCTGATTAGGCGCTTAAACCTGTTTTAGCCAATTCTACAAACTTGGCAAAAGCAGCTTTATCGAACACGGCCAGATCAGCCAGCACTTTACGGTCAACTTCAACCGCAGCTTTTTTCAAGCCATTCATGAAACGGCTGTAGGTCAAACCAGCTTCACGGGCTGCCGCGTTAATACGGGCAATCCACAATGCGCGGAATTGACGTTTTTTCTGACGACGGTCACGGTATGCATATTGACCGGCTTTCATGACCGCCTGTTTGGCAACACGGTAGACGTTCTTACGACGACCACGGTAACCTTTAGCAGCATTTAATACTTTTTTGTGTTTTGCGCGTGCGATGACACCACGTTTTACTCTAGGCATGTCGGTCTCCTTATTGTGTTGGCATCATTGCGCGAACGCGTTTCACGTCGGTCGCAGAAATAATTGCGGTACCGCGCAGTTTACGTTTTTGCTTGGTTGTTTTCTTGGTCAGGATGTGGCGCAAGTGAGAGTGTGTACGCTTCACTTTGCCGTTACCCAAGAACTTGAAGCGCTTTTTGGCGCTGCTCTTTGTTTTCATCTTTGGCATTTTGGTCTCCTTAGAGGTTGAGTAAAGAGTGAGTAGGCAGCCAATTTAGCCATATCACTCCAAAAAACTTATTCTTCTGCGGACTTGTCCGCTTTTTTCGGTGGCACCTTTTTAGCGGGCGCCAGTACCATCACCATTTGACGGCCTTCCATTTTCGGGTATTGCTCCACCGCTGCATGCTCAGCCAGATCCGCTTCCAGACGCTTCAACAGCGCCAAACCGAACTCCTGATGCGTAATTTCACGGCCACGGAAGCGCAAAGTAATCTTGGCTTTGTCACCATCGCCCAAAAAGCGAATAATGTTACGCAACTTGATGTTGTAATCGCCATCATCGGTGCCAGGTCTAAATTTGACTTCTTTGATCTGCACCTGTTTTTGTTTGAGTTTTTGCTCGTGTAGACGCTTGCTCTCGGCGTATTTGAATTTGCCATAATCCATCAAACGGCACACGGGCGGTGCAGCATTTGGTGCAATTTCAACAATATCAATATCAGCTTCTTCCGCTTTGGCAAAGGCCTCTTTGAGACTCATAATGCCTAACGGTTCGCCATCTACACCAATCAGACGCACTTGTGGCGCGGTAATATCGCCATTAATGCGTGTATCTTTATCCTGAGCTATAACAATCCCCTAACAATAAACAAAGCCGCACGGCACCTAAAAAATTAGACCCGGTTTTGGATGTCTTGCTGTACACGCGCAACAAACGCATCTACCGACATCGCACCCAGATCTTCACCTTTTCTGGTACGTACGGCCACATGACCATTTTGCATTTCCTTATCGCCAACAACAATCAGATAAGGCAATTTTTGCAAACTATGTTCGCGTATTTTATAGGTAATCTTCTCGTTTCTCAAGTCAAAATCGCATCGAATGCCATTTTTCTTCATTTTTTCAACTACTTGGCGCACGTAATCGGCTTGATTGTCCGAAATATTAAGCACCATGACCTGCACAGGCGACAGCCAGACCGGCATGGCACCCGCAAAGTTTTCGATCAAGATGCCTAAAAAACGCTCCATGGAACCCACAATCGCACGGTGCAGCATGATAGGCCGCTGGCGTGTGTTATCCTCAGCCACATACTCGGCGCCCAGGCGCTCTGGCAGGTTTGGGTCTAGCTGGATGGTGCCACATTGCCACATCCGTCCGAGCGAGTCTTTGAGGGTGAATTCAATTTTCGGGCCGTAAAAAGCGCCTTCGCCCGGCTGATACTCGAACTCAAGGCCATTCGCCTTAATCGCGTTAGCCAAGGCATTTTCTGCCATGTCCCACGCTTCTTCAGTACCCACACGCTTTTCTGGGCGGGTAGACAATTTAACGATCACATCGTCAAACCCAAAGTCTTTATAGACTTCGTACAACATTTTGATAAAGTCCGCCACTTCGGCTTCGACTTGCGATTCCATACAGAAAATATGGGCATCATCTTGGGTGAAGCCACGCACGCGCATCAAGCCATGCAAGGAACCAGACGGCTCGTTACGGTGGCAAGAACCAAACTCTGCCAGCCGCAACGGTAAATCGCGGTAGCTATGCAAACTGCTGTTGAAAATCTGGATATGACCGGGGCAGTTCATCGGCTTCACGGCATAATCACGGTTTTCGGACTGAGTGACAAACATATTGTCACGGTAGTTTTGCCAGTGACCGGATTTTTCCCACAGGGTCTTGTCCAGTACTGTCGGCGTACGTACTTCCTGGTAATCGTACTCCCTGAATTTGGCGCGCATGTACTGCTCGACTTCTTGCCAGATGACCCAGCCTCGCGGATGCCAGAACACCATCCCAGGCGCATCCTCCTGCATATGGTAAAAATCGAGCTGCTTGCCGAGCTTGCGGTGGTCGCGCTTCTCAGCCTCTTCCAGCATATGCAGATAAGCTTCCAACTCTTCTTTATTGCGCCAGGCAGTGCCATACACACGTTGCAGCATTTCGTTATTGCTGTCACCGCGCCAGTAGGCGCCGGCCAGCTTCATCAATTTAAATGCCTTGAGCTTGCCGGTATTCGGCACGTGCGGGCCACGGCACAAGTCGGTAAACGCGCCTTCTGAATACAGCGAAACATCCTCATTGCTGGGAATGCTGGCAATGATCTCGGCTTTGTAGTGCTCGTTAATGCTTTTGAAGTAAGCCACCGCTTCATCACGCGGCAGCACTTTGCGCTCGACCTTTTCGTCTTTCTTTGCCAATTCAGCCATTTTTTTCTCAATGGCCATCAGGTCATCCGGCGTAAATGGGCGCTTATAGCTAAAGTCGTAATAGAAGCCATTTTCAATGACAGGACCTATCGTCACCTGTGCATCCGGGAACAGCTCTTTTACCGCATAGGCCAACAAGTGTGCGGTTGAGTGGCGGATAATTTCCAGCCCCTCTTCGTTCTTGTCCGTGATAATCGCCAGCTCAACATCTTGCGCAATCTGATGACTGGTATCCACCAGCTTTGCTTCCTGGCCGGGATAAGTCACCTTGCCAGCCAGCGCGGCTTTTGCCAAACCGGTGCCGATATTGGCAGCCACCTCCGCCACCGTTACAGCGTGTTCAAACTGTCTTACAGAACCATCGGGTAATCGAATATTTGGCATGCCAGATCCGTCAAAATTTTAGCGAACAACCTTGAAACAAGGCCTATACAAAGCATTTGATAAAAACAACAAAAGCCGTTAATTATAACGGCTTTTTGAATTTTGGTAGTCGCGAATGGACTCGAACCATCGACCCCCACCATGTCAAGGTGGTGCTCTAACCAGCTGAGCTACGCGACTATTTTAAGATTGATCACATGGACTGCAATCAATAAGGTTGCGCATTCTATCCGAAAGCAAGTCGTTAGGCAATGGGATCACGCTTATAATATTGTCATGCAGATTTTTCAGTTGCCCATGGGCGCACCAATCACTACATTGACTGACACGCTCGTAGAGTCCCTCAGTGAACACCAATATTGCCTGATCGATCAATGTTTGCCGTCCGACACCATCGCCGCATTGCGCACGCTGGCATTGGCGCGCGACCAGCAAGGGCAGATGCATCAGGCGGGCACGAGTAAAGCCGCTATTAGCAATCCCAATCTTCGTGCTGACCGGATTGCCTGGCTGGAAGCTGACGACCCCAACCCTGCCTTGCAAGCCTACTTTAGCCTGATGGCTGAGGTACAACAGATGGCAAATCGTCACCTGATGATGGGACTGGCCACTTACGAAACCCATTTTGCCCTCTACCCTGCCGGTTCCAACGGCTACGCCACACACATCGACCAGTTCCGCCAACACGCCACCCAAATACCAAGCGGCGTCCGCAGCTTGACCGCAATTATCTATCTCAACGAGGATTGGCCAGAACAAGCAGGGGGTGCCTTGCGCCTGTATCTGGATGAACATCACCAGCCCCCGGAGCAAGATGCCAGACATCTGGATATCTTGCCGCTAGGCGGCCGACTCGTGCTGTTTTTATCCGCCAGATTCTGGCACCAGGTATTGCCCGCCATCCAGCCAAGAGTGAGCGTGACGGGCTGGTTTAAAACACGCTAAGTTACTGTGCCGTTTGCACGGGTGTCGTTAAACGGCTAAACAATTCGGCGCCTGCATAGCCATCTTGTGGCAACCCTTTACTCGCTTGATATCGACGGATCGCGGCCTGGGTTTTGGCACCTGGAAAGCCATCAGGGGCCCCACAATCAAACCCTTGCGCGTTTAATGACTCCTGCAACAGCCACATTTGCTGATAGCTTAGCGCAGGTGGCTCAGGCGGCAGCTGTAAGGTATAACTGTCCTGACGCAACTGCTGGCTGAGCAAACTCACGGCCAGCGCATAATTAATGGAACGGTTCCATTGCATGATGACGTCAAAATTGGGGAATACCATATATGCCGGACCATCAAAGCCCTGAGGCAATACAATCGACGCTTTTGGCAACGCCAGTGCGCTGGCTGGAACGCCCGCCACTCCGGCTTTCACCCACTCACTGACAGCTTTGGTCTGTTGCCATTGCGCCTGGCTATAATCAAAGCCCGCAGGCAAGGCGACCTGAAAGCTAACGGGCTGGCCTGGCTGCCAGCCCGCCTGCAATAAATAATTGGCGGCAGAACTGAAGATATCTGGATAAGAGTCCCAGATATCAATCTTGCCATCCGCGTCGGCATCCACCCCATATTTGAGCAAAGTGGATGGCATAAATTGCATATGCCCGGTCGCGCCCGCCCATGATCCCACCACCGGACTATCATAGCGTTGATCACGCTCGACCACACGCATCAGGTTCAGCAGTTCTTTTTTAAAGAACGCAGCGCGGCGCCCTTCAAATGACAGGGTCGCCAAGGCAGACGCTAACGGGATATCCCCGGTAAATCCGCCAAAATTGGTTTCCAACCCCCAGAAGGCCACCAGCACATCCCTGGGCACCTGATACAACTCTTCTACCACATAGAGAACGCCACCATAGTCCTGCATCATGAGTTTGCCCTTGCTCACCACACGCGGATTAATGCGGCGGTTCACATAGGCAGAAAAACTGGTGACGAATTCTGGTTGCTTGCGGTCAAGCTCAATCACGCGTGGCAAATAGACGACGCCTGTTAGCGTCGCGTCAACCGCGGCCGGCGCAATCTGCATCGTTAATGCTTCCTGGCGCAATGCCGTTAACCAGGGCTGAAAGCCTTCCGGCGACGCCTCTTGCGACGTACCTGCCTGTGCAGACAGGCCAAGCGCTGTCAGCAGCAAGCCAAGAAACAGTGTGAGAATATTTTTTTTATACATGATCCATTTTAGAGAGTATGGCTGCATAGCCTGCCTGATAATCAGCAAATAAAAACGGGTAACCAGATTGCTGCAAAAACGGGTTGCGAATCCGTTTACCGCGCTGCAAGTCACCGGTCGGGGTCACAGGCGCTGGCCGCTGCAGTTGCTGCGCCAGCCATTGCAACACCTCATGTTGTGGCACTGGCGCACCATCCGTCAAAATAATATGCGCTGGCAACGGCAGTGCGTGTTCAATTTGGCAGTAAAAATGCACCACCGCACCCGCAACGTCCAACTCATGAATACGGTTGGTCCATTGGATATGTTGTGGCCAGCGCTCAGGGGTTTGCAGCAACTTGAGCAGGTAAAGCCGTTGCGGGCCGTAAATGCCAGACACGCGTAACGCAGTATGCGAGCAAGGCAAATCATCCAGCAATTGCTCGGCGGCCAGGATCGTCTGGCCATTTTCTTCAGCCGGCATGGCAGGCGTATCATCATCAACCCACTGCCCTTGCTGCTCGCCATACACACTGGTACTCGAAATAAAAAACACATGCTTTAACGCGCGCTGATCCACATTGGCCAGCACATGCCGCAAGCCATCGACATAAGTTTGCCGATAGCTCTGCCCTGCCACGGGCGCCAGGCAATACAGCAGGATTTCCGGGGCCTGGTCTGCCAGGGCAGACAGGCCATTTGCAGAGACGACATCCAGGTAGAGGGCGGCTGCGCCGTCAGGCACAGACTGCTGAGAGCGCCTGACGATTGTCAATGCATACCCTTGGGCCAGGGTCGCCTGGGCAATCAGCTTGCCCAATGCACCACAGCCTATCTGCAAAACACGCATCGTGGCCCTTTACCGCGCCAGGCCAGGCAGAGGATGCTTGCGCAAGTAACGCTCGGCCATCAGCATGGCGGACATCGTCTTGCTATCGGTAATTTCACCGTCTTCAATCGCTTGCATAATGCGTTCAAACGGCCAGACCATCACGTCCATCGCTTCGTCGATATCTCTGGCATGATCGCCCAGTGAGAGGTCTGTGGCCAGATAAATATGAATCACCTCATTGGAATAGCCGATACAAGGATGCTGTATTCCCAGCTTGATCCAGTTTTTGGCCGCATAACCGGTTTCTTCAAGCAACTCACGCTGGCCTGTGGTCAATACCGGCTCACCTGCATCGATCTTGCCAGCGGGCAACTCTATAAACACCTGCTTGAGGGGATAGCGGAATTGGCGCTCTAGTACAACTTCACCGGCATCGGTGAGAGCGACTACGACGACAGCTCCAGGGTGCACAACATACTCACGACCGCTGATCACGCCGTTTGGCAAGCGTGCTTCATCGTAGCGGACGGTGAGCATTTTCCCCTGCGCCATCACCGCACTGGAAACCGTTGTTTCAATTAAATGTGCATCCTCATTGAGTACTGTTGCTTCTGTCATATTTCTCTTTACTTATTAACACTATTTTTATATTCAAGGTTAATTGAATGCTTAACTGTTGAAGGTATTGCACTGATTAAGGTCGCCAGACTGCAAGCCTTGCTTGAACCAATATACCCGCTGTGCAGAACTGCCATGGGTGAAACTATCTGGCACCACATAGCCTTGCGCCTGCTTTTGCAAGGCATCATCGCCAATAGCCGTTGCCGCCTGCAGCGCTTCTTCCACATCGCCGGCTTCCAGCACATGATACTGTTGATCAGCATAATAGGCCCAGACACCCGCATAGCAATCCGCCTGTAGCTCTAGTTTGACCGAATAGGCATTGGATGCGGCCTCAGACCCGGCCTGTTGCCTGGCCTGTTGTACCTTGGCTGAAGTCCCCAGCAGATTTTGCACGTGGTGCCCCACCTCATGCGCAATCACATACGCCTGTGCGAAATCACCGGGCGCTTTAAAGCGGTCTTGCAGTTCCTGGTAAAAACTCAAATCAATATAGACTTTTTGGTCTGCCGGGCAATAAAACGGCCCCATGGCCGACTGCCCCTGACCACACGCAGTGCTGGTCATGCCACTAAACAGTTGCAGATTGGGCGCCGTATATTGCCGTCTACTGGCGGAGAACTGTTGCTGCCAGATTTTCTCGGTACTCCACAGCACCTGAGAAACAAACTTCACCTTGGGGTCCTGGCTTTGCTCAGGACGCTGCGGCGACTCGGCCACAGGTTGGGCTTGCTGCGCCAGATTTAACACCAGCTGGGGATCGACGCCAAAATACATGGCGACCAGCACTAGTGCAATGGTGCCTATGCCGATACTGCGCCCACCAAAGCCGCCACCGCGGCGGTCTTCAACATGCTGACTTTCTTCCAAATCGTCCAGGCGCACAGAAACCCTCTATCCGTATGAATGAAAAATGTTGCGGGAATGTGATTACTTTAGCATGCAGCACTGATAAAATCACACCATGTTTACTGGGATTATTCAAACCGTCGGCAGGATTGCCGAAGTCGTTCCACATGGCGAAGATTGTGCATTACGCATAGAAGCGCCGTCTTTGGGGATGGAAGATGTGCAGTTGGGAGACAGCATCGCCGTCAACGGTGTCTGCCTCACCGTCACTGACTTTAATTCACGCAGCTTTCAGGTCATGGTATCCAAAGTCACGCTAGAGGTCACCACCGGCCTAAGCCAACCTGGGCCTGTCAACCTGGAAAAAGCCATGCGACTGGCTGACCGTCTGGGCGGCCATCTGGTGACCGGGCATGTGGATGGTATAGGCAGCATCACGGCACTGGAGTCCGTCGGCGAATGCTGGCTACTCAAAGTGCGCGCGCCTCATGCCATCAGCAAATACATTGCCAAAAAAGGCTCACTCTGCGTGAATGGCATCAGCCTCACCGTCAATGAGATTCAGCAGGATGAGGTCAGTATCAATTTGATCCCGCATACCATGCAGCACACCATGATGCAGCATGCCAAAGCGGGCGACCCGGTGAACCTTGAAATTGACGTGATTGCGCGCTATGTCGAGCGGATGCAAGCTTGGGAGCAGGAATAATGTCGGCGCAAATCAGTCCTATCGAGGCCATTATTGCCGATATCCGTGCTGGCAAAATGGTGATTCTGGTCGATGATGAACACCGTGAAAACGAAGGTGACTTTGTCATCGCCGCAGAATTTGTCACCGCTGAGCATATCAATTTTATGGCCAAATATGGCCGTGGTCTGATCTGCCTGACGTTGACCGAACAGCGTTGCCGTCAATTAAACCTGCCCCCTATGGTGCAAAAAAATGGCACGCGCCTGGGCACCAACTTTACCGTCTCGATTGAGGCTGCTGAGGGCGTCACCACGGGTATTTCGGCCGCAGACCGCGCCACCACCATCCGTGCCGCCATTGCCAAGCAGGCCAATGCAAGCAGCATTGTTAGTCCCGGGCATATTTTCCCGTTATCGGCGATGAATGGCGGTGTACTGGTGCGCGCAGGCCATACCGAGGCAGGCTGCGACCTGGCGCAACTGGCAGGCTGTGAGCCCGCCAGCGTCATCTGCGAAATCCTCAAAGACGATGGCGAGATGGCAAGGTTACCAGACCTGATGCAGGTCGCCGCCGAGCACAATATCAAAATCGGCACCATTGCCGACTTGATCCACTATCGTGCTGCACACGAAAGACTGATAGAACGTAGCGCAGAACGCGAAATAGAAACCGTGTTTGGCACGATGCGACTCATCGCCTATCGCGACCACATTGCCCAGGAAACCCATCTGGTGCTGATCAAGGGCCAGCCTGAGCAAAGTGATGAAGTGCTGGTGCGGGTCCATGAGCCGCTGTCGATGATAGACCTGCTTGATAGCAGCCACCAATCACATAGCTGGAATCTGCTCCAGGCCATGCGTACCATCAGCACGGCCGCGTGCGGCGTCATCGTACTCATCAACCATGATGAAGATGGCCTCGGCCTGACTGACCGTATTTTGCGGGCAGACCAAAAACTGGTCCTCAATCAGGAATTACGTAATTACGGTATCGGCTCACAAATCTTGCTCGACCTTGGCGTGAAAAAAATGCGCCTGATGGCTGCCCCGCGCAAAATGCCGAGCATGGATGGCTTTGGTTTTGAAATTACCGGATATTTGAGCGCTGAGGAAGCGCATGCATGAAACGCAGCCATAAAGCCTATCCCCAATGAGTGAGCAACTGACTTTGAATGACCAGACAAGCCGTCTGGACCTGACCGGCCAAATCCTGATTGCCATGCCAGCCATGCAGGACCCCTACTTCAGCAAAAGCGTGATCCTGATCTGCAATCACGACGAAGATGGCGCCATGGGCATGATCCTCAACCATCCCTTGCAACTGAATGTGGGCGACCTGTTTGAACAGCTGAAGATGGAGTGCCATGTTGCGCAACAACAGGCGCGCCCGGTGCATTTTGGCGGGCCGGTTCAGGTAGAACGTGGCTTTGTCCTGCATGCGCCAGCCACTGAATTTAATACCACTATGGGCTTGTCCGATAGGCTGGCCATGACCTCATCCAAGGATATCCTCGAAGCCGCCGCCCGTGATGAAGCGCCACAAGACATGTTTATTGCGCTCGGCTACACTGGCTGGGGAGCCGGTCAGCTGGAACAGGAAATCCAGGCCAACGCCTGGCTAACCCTGCCACTGGCTGATCACCACCAGCTGCACAAGTTGATTTTTAAATTACCCAGCGATGACAAGCTGTTCTGGGCCATGCAGCAATTAGGAGTGGACTTTGCCACCTTGTCCGAGGTTGCCGGGCATGCCTGATGCGACCAGGCTTGGCAAACAGCCACTTAACCAAAGCCATTTACCGATCACCCAGCGTCGCTATCCCGATATCACCGGCACCCTGCTGGCGTTTGATTTTGGTGAAAAACGCATCGGCGTGGCCGTCGGTGACACCCTGCTCAAACTGGCACACCCGCTGCTGACCATAGAGGCTGAAGACAACGCCGCCAAGTTTGCGCAAATTGAATCCTTGCTAAAAGAATGGCAACCGGCGCTGCTGGTGGTTGGGCTCCCCATGTCCCTGGATGGCGAGGCCCATGCCATGACGGCCTTGGCGCAAAAGTTTGCCCAGCGTCTCGAGGGCCGCTTTAACTTGCCGGTGGTGATGGTGGATGAACGCCTGTCGTCGGCGGAGGCCTCACAATCCCTGCGCGAAGCAGGCATCCGTGGCCGCGCGCAAAAGCAGATGCTGGATCAAGTTGCCGCCCAAACTATATTACAATCTTATTTTGATGCTTATCATGCACGTAAGTAGCACTGGATACTCATGACTTTACCTGATCCCGAACAATTACTTGATCATCTGTACGCTCAACTCAAACCGCGTATTCAGGCGGAAACGGCTCTGGTTGGCATTTATACGGGCGGCGTCTGGCTCATGCAAAAATTGTTGCAGCGCTTGCAGGCCGAGCTGGGGCAAGACATTGTGCATGGCAAGCTGGATGCAGCCATGTATCGCGATGATTATGCGCAACGTGGCCTCAAAACCGCTGCGCAGCCCGCGCAAATTCCATTTGATGTAAACGGCAAACACATCATCCTGATTGATGACATTTTTTATACCGGCCGTACCACACGTGCCGTCATGAATGAATTATTTGATTACGGCCGTCCGGCTTCGGTGCAATTGGCGGTACTGATTAACCGTGGTGGTGCCCAACTACCGATCCGCCCCGATATGACTGGCGCCGATCTGCCATTGCAGGCCAATCAATCGTTTGAACTGGCAATCAATACTCAGGGCAAACTGCACCTGAGCATTGCCACCACGGCAGCGAATGGAGTGGATGCCCATGTATAACCCGCAACTCAACGCCCAGGGCCAGCTGCAACACTTGCTAAGCATCGAAGGTCTGCCCAAGCGCATCCTGACCGATATTCTGGACACCGCCGAAAACTTTGTCGGCGTTGCTGAACGCGAAGTGAAAAAAGTGCCGCTGCTGCGTGGCAAAACCGTCTGCAATATCTTTTTTGAAAACAGTACGCGTACGCGCACCACATTTGAAATTGCCGCCAAACGCCTGTCGGCCGATGTGCTCAACCTCAATGTCAGCACCTCTTCACAATCCAAAGGCGAGACCATTCTTGATACGGTGAACAACCTGATTGCCATGCATGCGGATATGTTTGTGGTCCGTCACCAGCAAAGCGGTGCCGCGCATTTCATTGCGCAACACGTGCCGCCACACATCAGCGTGATCAATGCCGGCGATGGCCGCCATGCGCACCCGACCCAAGGCTTGCTGGATGTATTCACCATCCGCAAATACAAGCCAGAGATGCACAACCTGCGCGTGGCGATTGTGGGTGACGTCTTGCATTCGCGCGTCGCCCGCAGTGAAATCCATGCGCTGACCACGCTGGGCGTCCCTGAAATCCGGGTGATCGCACCGCGCACCCTGTTGCCTGCCGATGTGGAAAAGCTGGGCGTGCAAGTGTTCCACAATATGGAGCAAGGTCTCAAGGACGTGGACGTCGTCATGATGCTGCGCCTGCAAAACGAGCGCATGTCAGGCGCCTTGTTACCCAGCTCACAGGAGTTTTTCCAGACCTTTGGTTTGACCCCTGAGCGCCTGGCACTGGCCAAGCCGGATGCCATTGTGATGCATCCGGGCCCGATGAACCGGGGGGTAGAAATTGATTCGGCAGTGGCGGATGGCAAACAATCCGTGATCCTGCCACAGGTCACGTATGGGATTGCAGTACGCATGGCGGTGATGGCAATTCTTGGAGGAGGCAACGCCGCATGAATATCCTGATTACACAGGGCCGCTTGATAGATGCCAGCCAGCAGCTGGATCAGGTGCAAGATCTTTATATCAGCGCAGGCAAGATTGTTGGCATGGGTGCAGCGCCCCAAGGTTTCCAACCAGACCAGACATTGGATGCCGAAGGCAAATGGGTGTTACCTGGCCTGGTGGATTTGTGTGCGCGCCTGCGAGAACCGGGCAGCGAATACAAAGCAACCTTACTAAGTGAGTTACGCGCCGCCATGGCGGGTGGCGTCACCAGTCTGGCCTGCCCGCCAGATACCGACCCGGTACTGGACGAGCCTGGCCTGGTCGAGATGCTCAAGCACCGAGCGAAATCGCATGCCCTCGCCCATGTCTATCCACTGGGCGCAGTCACACGGCAACTTGAAGGCCATTTACTCACAGAAATGTTCGCCCTGACCGCTGCAGGTTGTGTGGGCTTTTCACAGGCGGATACAGCGATTGTTGATACCCAGGTTTTGTGGCGGGCGTTTGAATATGCCGCAACCTTCGGCTATACGCTGTTTATGCGTGCAGAAGATCCTTACCTGGCAAAAAACGGGGTCGCCCATGATGGCGAAGTCGCCTCCAGACTGGGGCTCAAAGGCATCCCGGCGGCGGCAGAAAGCATTGCGCTGCAAACCATGCTGCGGATCGCCCAGGCCACAGGCGCCAAATTGCATATCGCCCGGGTCTCCACGGCTGAATCGGTTGAATTGCTCAGGCAAGCCAAACAGGCCGGCATGGTGGTCACGGCCGATGTCAGCATCCAGCACCTGCACCTGACCGATATGGATATCGGCTTTTTTGACAGCATGGTACATCTGAAACCGCCTGTACGCACCCAACGCGACCGTGACGCACTACGTGCTGGCTTGCTGGATGGTACGCTAGATGCAATTTGTTCGGATCATACGCCAGTCGATGATGACGCCAAAGCATTACCGTTTGCCGAGTCGCACCCTGGTGCCTCAGCGCTTGAGCTCTTGCTGCCACTGACCTTGAAATGGTCTGCGCAGGCCAAACTGGCCCCCTTGCAAGCCCTGGCCAAAGTCACGCAAATCCCCGCGCGGATTCTGGGTGTTAATGCAGGCACTTTGCAAACGGGTGCCACGGCCGACGTAGTGATTTACGACCCGGAAATGGAATGGCGCGTAGATGGTCGCGCCCTGCTCAGCCAGGGCAAGAATACGCCATTTGTGAATCACAGCCTGACCGGCAAGGTCACTGCCACCATTACGCAGGGCAATCTGGTGTTTCAACAGGAAACCGTGCAGCTTACAAGATGAGTGCTGCATGCATGCCGGATGCCTACCCGGCATGCCTGTTGAATAAGGTTTACAAAATATCCAGATCCGAAATCTTGCTGCGTTCCTGATTTTCCGGGTTGGCGACTTTGCTGTTGAGTTTAAACTTGAGTCGCAAGTCGTTGACAGAGTCGGCATTACGCAAGGCGTCTTCGTAACTGATCTGGCTGGTTTCAAACAGGTCAAACAAGGCCTGATCAAAGGTCTGCATGCCAAGCTCTCGGGATTTGGCCATGACTTCTTTAATACCGTGTACATCACCTTTATAAATCAGGTCTGAAATCAGCGGTGAATGCAGCAGGACTTCGACGGCAGCCACCCGGCCCGAGCCATCCACTTTAGGAATCAACCGTTGTGAGGCAATACAGCGCAGGTTGAGCGACAGGTCCATCAGCAATTGCTGCCGGCGCTCTTCGGGAAAAAAGTTGATAATGCGGTCCAGCGCCTGGTTGGTGCTGTTGGCGTGCAAGGTGGCCAGACACAAGTGGCCGGTTTCAGAAAAGGCAATCGCGTAATCCATGGTTTCACGGTCGCGGATTTCACCGATCATGATCACATCAGGTGCCTGACGTAGCGTGTTCTTGAGCGCGGCGTGCCAGTTGTCCGTATCCACGCCCACTTCGCGCTGGGTGACAATGCAATTGCGGTGGCTATGCACAAACTCTACCGGGTCTTCAATGGTGATAATGTGCCCATAACTGCTTTCATTGCGGTGCCCCAGCATGGCGGCCATCGAGGTCGACTTACCTGAGCCCGTGCCGCCAACAAAAATAATCAGGCCGCGCTTTGCCATCACCACATCCTTGAGTACGGGCGGCAAATTCAAATCATCAAATTTGGGGATATTGGTATTGATCACCCGAATCACCAAACCTACGGCACTGCGCTGCACAAAGGCATTGACGCGGAAACGGCCCACCGATGGCATGCTGATCGCAAAATTGCACTCCATGGTTTCTTTAAATTCTTGCGCCTGCTTGTCATTCATGACAGTACGCGCAATTTCGGCCGTTTGCTGGGTGTTCAGGGTTTGCGTGGTAATCGGCGTCAACTTACCATCAATCTTCATGGCAGGCGGAAAGCCTGCGGTAATAAACAAATCCGAGGCTTTACGCGTGACCATGAGCTTCAACAGGTCATTAATAAATTTCTCGGTTTGCGCGTGATCGGCACCGGTCTGCATGCTGCTATCCATCTTTAATATTTATCCGATAATGCCATCACGGTTAGCCGCTTTGGTACGCGCCTCATCGGCGCTGATGACGTTGCGTCGCACCAGATCTTGCAGATTCTGGTCCAGCGTTTGCATGCCCACACTTTGGCCCGTCTGAATTGCCGAATACATCTGCGCGATCTTGTTTTCGCGAATCAGGTTACGGATGGCGGGGGTTCCGATCATGATTTCATGCGCAGCCACCCGGCCCTGCTCGTCTTTGGTTTTACACAGGGTTTGCGAGATCACTGCGCGTAAAGACTCTGAGAGCATGGAGCGCACCATTTCTTTTTCTGCCGCCGGGAACACATCGACCACCCGGTCTATGGTCTTGGCCGCAGAGCTGGTATGCAGGGTCCCAAACACCAAGTGACCGGTTTCGGCCGCAGTCAGCGCCAGGCGGATCGTTTCCAGGTCACGCATTTCACCCACCAGAATCACATCCGGGTCTTCACGCAAGGCTGAACGCAGCGCGTTTTCAAACGACATGGTATGCGGCCCGACTTCACGCTGGTTAATCAATGATTTTTTCGAGGTATGCACAAATTCGATCGGGTCTTCTACGGTCAGGATATGCGACATCTGGGATTCATTGATGTAATCAATCATCGCCGCCAGTGTGGTCGATTTACCGGAACCGGTCGGCCCGGTCACCAGCACAATGCCTCGCGGCGTATCGGCCAAATCTTTGAACACACGTGGTGCGTTAAGCTCTTCCAGCGTCAGCACCTTGCTTGGAATGGTACGGAATACCGCACCGGCACCGCGTTGATGGTTAAACGCATTCACCCGGAAACGCGCCAGATCAGGGATCTCGAATGAAAAATCGCATTCCAGCTTTTCTTCATACACTTTGCGCTGGCTGTCATTCATGATGTCGTACAACATGTTATGTACTTCGGCATGATCCATGGCTGGCAAGTTGATTTTACGCACATCGCCATGCACGCGTATCATCGGTGGCAAGCCGGCAGACAAATGCAAGTCCGAGGCTTTGTTTTTAACTGAAAATGCCAATAAATCTGAAATATCCACAATCCACTCCAGTGATTATTTATATAATGTTATTTTTTACCGCGACCCTGCACTGTATTGCCTCCCATGACTGATATCGCTGACAATCTGGCCCTGATACGCCAACAATTGGCACAGGCATGTGAAAGTTACCAAGCCAAACAAAGCGTGACCCTCTGTGCGGTCAGCAAGGCACAACCGGCATCTGCCCTCAGGGAGGCCTACCAGGCCGGACAAACCGTTTTTGGTGAAAACTATCTGCAAGAGGCCCTCGCCAAGCAACAGCAACTGCAAGACTGTGCAATAGCATGGCATTTTATTGGCCCGATTCAAAGCAACAAAACACAGCCGATTGCCGCGCATTTCGATTGGGTGCATTCGGTGGACCGCCTTAAAATTGCACAACGCTTGTCTGACGCGCGCCCTGCAGACATGGCGCCTTTGAATATTTGCCTGCAAGTCAATATCAGCCAGGAATCAAGCAAAAGTGGTGCCAGCGCTCAAGAGGTGCTAGATCTGGCTTTAAATATCAGGCAGTTACCGCGCTTGCATTTGCGTGGCCTGATGGCGATTCCGGCCCCCGTGGAAGATTTAGACCAGCAACGTGACCAATTTCGGCAGGTACGGGCCCTGTTTGATCACCTGAATGCGCATGACTTGCAGCTGGATACCCTCTCCATTGGCATGAGTGGTGACTTTGCCGCAGCCATTGCCGAAGGTGCGACGCTGGTGCGCATCGGCACAGCCATTTTTGGCGCCCGCCCGCCCGCGCAAACCCGATAACGACTCAGTTTAAAGAAGGAACTTGAATACCATGCAATCACTGTCAGCCACCCGCATCGCCTTTATTGGCGGCGGCAATATGGCACAAGCCCTGATGATAGGCCTGCAACAACGAGGCTTTGCCATGTCGCACATTACCGTGATTGACCCAGACACCAGCAAACATGCCGCGCTACAAGCCAAATTAGGCGTGCAAACCAGCGCGGCGCTGTCGGAAGCCTCACTGGCGGCTGAAGTTGTGGTGCTGGCGGTCAAACCACAGCAATTGCAGGCGGTGGCCGACTCGCTGGCTCCCTACTTACAATCACAATTGGTGATCTCAGTTGCCGCCGGCATCCGCACTGGCGACTTGTGCCGCTGGTTAGACGGCTACCAGACGCTGATTCGCACCATGCCCAATACGCCTGCGCAAATTCAGGCGGGCATTACTGGCGCTTATGCCCTGCCAGCCGTCTCAGCGGGCCAGCGTGACGTTGCCGACCAGTTGTTGCAAGCGGCGGGTGAAGTGGTTTGGCTAGAAGCTGAAGACCAGCTGGATGCGGTGACCGCGATTTCAGGCAGTGGCCCGGCTTATGTTTTTTTGATGATAGAAGCACTCACCGCAGCAGGGGTCGCTTTAGGACTCAGCGAAGCCCAGTCACAACAACTCAGCCTGGCCACATTCAAAGGCGCCAGCTTGCTCGCAGCCTCGAGCCCTACCCCTGTGGCGACCCTGCGTGAGCAAGTGACCTCCAAGGGCGGCACTACCGAACAAGGCCTGCTCAGTATGCGCGAGCACGATATTCATGGCATGATGCAACATGCCGCGGCACAAGCAGCACGCCGCGCCAAAGAACTCGGCGATCAATTGGGAGCACAATAATGTTGCAAAACATGACAACTTTTTTACTGAATGCAGTATTTGGTATTCTGACTTTTTTACTGGTATTGCGTTTTTTAATGCAGTGGACAAGGACCTCGTTCCAGAATCCGCTGGGGCAAATGGCCATGGCGCTGACTGACTTTATGGTCAAGCCTGCCCGCAAACTGATTCCCCCTGCCCGACAGCTGGATTTATCAACCCTGTTGCTGGCCTGGCTGGTACAAGTAATTCTGTTCGCCTTGCTGACCTTGCTTGTAGCCGCCCCAGTGTCCCCGGTGTTTTGGTTCTGGCAGGCCTTTGTCGCCGTCCTGGGGCAAATGCTGGATGTGTTTTTTTACGCCATTTTGCTCATGGCCATTTTAAGCTGGATCAATCCATACAGCCCGATTTATGGCGTGCTGAACCAGTTATCAGCGCCTATCCTCAATCCGTTGCGTAATGTTTTGCCTTCGATTCAGGGATTCGATTTTTCCGCGCTGGTCGCCTTGCTGTTGTTGCAAATGCTCAGCCGTATCGTGCTGCCAGGGTTGGCGGGCGGCATGCTGTAACACGCATACGCAGTGCTGCGCATCTCGCGGACGGCCTTATCTCTGGCCGTCCTCTCCAGAACAACAATTTTCTAGACCCAAACGATATCAAACTCTTCGCGGCCGTATTGCGTATCCGGGTGCAGCGACACCGGCCGTTTGATAAAGTCTGACAGATTGGCCAGGCTTTGTGACTCTTCATCGCCCAGCATATTGATCACCTCGGGCGAGGCCAGAATCTTGAACTCTTTGGCATTTTTAAACTGCTTGGACTCACGCAATAACTCACGCATGATTTCATAGCAAATGGTCTGGGCGGTCTTGAGCTCACCACGCCCCTGGCAAACCTGACACGATTCACACAGCAAATGCGCCAGGCTCTCGCGCGTCCGTTTGCGCGTGAGCTCCACCAGCCCAAGGGCAGAAAACCCGTTCACATTAATCCGCGCACGGTCCAGCGTCACAGCACTGCGCAACTCTTCCAGCACTGCCGCACGTTGTGCATCCTCATCCATATCAATAAAGTCGATGATAATGATGCCGCCCAGGTTACGCAGGCGTAGCTGACGAGCAATCGCTTGCGCCGCCTCCAGATTGGTTTTGAAAATGGTATCAGACAGGTTTTTACCACTGACAAAACTGCCGGTGTTCACATCCACCGTGGTCAGTGCCTCAGTCTGGTCAAAAATCAGGTAACCGCCTGATTTGAGCTCCACCTTGCGCGCCAACGCCTTTTCGATTTCGTTTTCAATATCGTAAAACTCAAACAGCGAGCGTTCGCCTTTGTAGTGCGTCAGCGGTTTTACCGCGTGCGAAACATAAAGCTCGGCAAACTCTTTTAGCCGCTCAAACATCTCGCGCGAATCGACACGGATGCTGGTGGTTTCGGTACACACCACATCGCGCAAAATGCGTCGCGGCAAACTCAGGTCATAAAAAATCAGCGAGCGTTCACCGACCTTGGTGCTCTCGGTCTGGATTTTTTGCCACACTTTGCGCAAATACTCGATGTCGGCCAACAACTCCTGATCGGTGGCGTTTTCTGACATGGTTCGGATGATATAGCCACCTTCGCGTGCTTCAGGCAACAAGCCGAGCAACCGATTGCGCAAAAACTCGCGTTCTTCTTCGTGATCAATGCGCTGCGATACGCCGATATGCTTCTGGTAAGGCAGATAGACCAAAAAACGGCCGGCAATGCTGATTTCAGTGGTCAGGCGTGCGCCTTTGGTGCCTATCGCCTCTTTAATCACCTGGACGATAATCGACTGGCCTTCATGCAACACCTCCTGAATCGGGCGGTCGGTTTTCACCGCGCCCTCCTCGGTATGACATTCCATGATATCGGCCGCATGCAAAAAGGCCGCACGCGGCAGGCCGATCTCGACAAAGGCAGATTGCATGCCAGGCAACACGCGCACAACAGTGCCACGATAAATATTACCGACAATCCCCAGTGAAGAGGCGCGTTCAATGTGCAACTCCTGGACGATGCCCTGCTCCAGAATCGCCACGCGCGTTTCCTGCGGCGTGACGTTAATCAATACTTCCTGTGCCAACGACATAGTGCTTATCCAATCCCGAATCTATTTTTTTGATAGCAGTTTACCATGCGTTCAGCAGCTGCGCCGTTTCATGCAGCGGCAAACCCATCACCCCGCTATAACTGCCCTCAATGCGCGCAATCCAGGCCCCGGCACGGCCCTGAATGCCATACGCCCCGGCCTTGTCCATGGGCTCCCCAGAAGCCACATAGTCTTGTAGCACAGCCAATGGTACAGACATCATATGCACCCGCGTGGTACTCAACAAGCACTGCGCTTTACCCTCGTGCATCACCGCCACCGCCGTGTGCACCTCATGCAAGCTGCCACTTAGCCGCGTCAGCATAGCCAGCGCTTCCGCCGCATGCGCCGGCTTGCCCAATATCTCGTTGCCTAGCGCGACCGTGGTATCTGCCGCTAGAATCGGCAACCCGCGGTGACCATGCTCTGCATGGATCGCTTTTGCCTTGGCTAGCGCCAGGCGCTGCACATACCGGGCAGGATCTTCTCCCGGCCAACACGACTCATCAATATCCGCGGGCATGATGTCGCAGCTTACGCCCAATTGCGCCAGTAACTCGACGCGGCGTGGGCTACGCGAGGCCAAAATAATCTTGCGATTGTTCATCATTCTCTGTCTTTATCAAATGCAAAACATCCAGCGCTGAGCACCAACTTGGGCTGCCAATCATTAAAACGCTATTATGGCTTATTCCAACCCCGGTTTAGCGAGACTTTGCAAGTTTCGCTAGCCCCGGCCGCTTTGTGTACAATACCTTCTCGTTTCACACTTGCAGCCTCGCCATGAATGCCATCGAACAGCTGATACAGCGCGCCGACCAACTGATTACAAGACTTGAGCACCTGTTGCCCACCCCACCTGCTGAGCCAGACTGGCAAGCCGTGGCCTGGCGCTGGGTCAAGCACAACGGACAAGGCCAGTTACAAGCCGTCGAGCATCCACACCAGATTCTGCTGGACGATATCCGCTTTATAGACCGGCAAAAAAATGAGGTGGTGCGCAATACGCGCCAGTTTCTTCAAGGCCTGCCCGCCAACCACGTGTTGCTGACAGGCGCACGCGGCACCGGTAAATCCTCGCTAGTAAAGGCCGTGCTCAACACTTACGCCAGTGAGGGCTTGCGTCTGATAGAAGTCGAAAAACAAGACCTCACAGACTTGCCACAAATCACTCAATTGATACGCCAACGCCCGGAAAAGTTTATTATTTTTTGTGATGACCTCACCTTTGAAGCCAACGACATCGGCTATAAAGCCCTTAAAGTCATCCTCGATGGCTCGATTGAAAACGCCTCGTCCAACCTGCTGGTCTACGCCACGTCTAACCGCAAAAACCTGATGCCGGAATATATGTCTGACAATCAACCGATTGTAGATAGCGGCGAAATCCGCCAGAACGACACCATAGACGAAAAAACCTCGCTGGCAGAGCGCTTTGGTTTATGGCTCTCGTTTTACAGTTTTGACCAGGACGAATATCTCAATATTGCCGCCCACTGGCTGCACACCTTTGGCATCACGATGGATGAGACAGCCCGTCATGCCGCCCTGCAGTTTTACCATACGCGTGGCGCCCGCAGCGGCCGTGTCGCCTACCAGTTTGCCAAAGACTACGCAGGCCAACTGCAACTGAAATCCTGAGCCATGACAAAACTCGTCCAAGTCGCCGTCGCTATTCTGATCCGCCCCAATGGCGAATACCTGCTCGCCAGCCGTCCCAACGGCAAAGGCTGGGCTGGCTGGTGGGAATTCCCAGGCGGCAAAATCGAATCTGGCGAAACACCAGAAAATGCCTTGATCCGAGAATCGCAAGAGGAACTCGGCATTACCCCCACCCAGATTCAACCCTGGATCAAACGCCGCTACGACTACCCGGCCACGCATGACGCCGAAGCCAAAACCGTGTTGCTGCACTTTTTCTTTGTGCATGCCTGGCAAGGCGAACTACAAGCACGAGAAGGTCAGCAGTTTGCCTGGCAGCACCCACGCACACTCAACGTCAGCCCGGTGCTGCCTGCCAATGCACCGATCATGCAAGCCCTCAGCCTGCCGCCGGTGTATGCCATCAGCAATCTCCAGGAAATGGGTGAACATACATTCTTGCAAGCGTTAAAGCAGCAGCTCGACCAAGGCCTGCAATTGCTGCAAATACGCGAATCACAGCTTGATGACGCAGCCCTCGCCAAATTGAGCGAGGAAGTATTACAGCTATGTGCGCCTTACGACTGCCGCTGCCTGCTCAACGGCAGCCCAGAACAAGCATTGCAAATCGGCTACCAAGGTGTGCATTTAAATAGCCAGCGCCTGATCGCGCTCACACAAAAACCGGATAACTTGTTAGTAGGTGCCTCTTGCCATAACCGCGTAGAGTTAGCGCAAGCACAATCATTACAACTACACTTTGCAATGCTCTCCCCTGTGCTACCGACAAAAAGTCACCCTGAAGCAACTGGACTAGGCTGGGAGCAATTTGGTGAAATGTTAAATGGGCTTGAAATTCCAGTGTATGCACTAGGTGGGATGCATTTTGAACATGCATCGCAGGCGCAATCCTGTGGTGCGCGCGGCATTGCCATGCAACGTGTGATTTGGCAAAAAAGATAGATATTTAACAAGGCATGGCATCCAAAGTGCTAGAACACCCTGATACAAAACAACAAAGCAGATAGTGCCTGATTTTGTGTACTGGCAGAAACATTCCCCTCAACCGCCAGATGAGATAAAAAAGCTTCAACTTCTTTGCCACCCATCTCTTTTGGATGCCGCTTGTGATGAAAGAAAATGTACCGCTATGCCTATTGTAAATATTGCGTTTCCGTACGAATACTGTGATGATTAAGACGTATCTTTTCACGCATTAACGTTGGTAACTTTGGTGGGTGTGTTTTCTGTTGCAAATGTGAACCAGTCATGTAAATTGACCAATAAAAAACGAATATAAACACTAAGTTACTTGAATAATCAACAAAAGAAAACAAATGTTAATGCTAAGTTATACGCCGATTTCGGTGTCTACATTACTTTAGGCATTACGAATGATTGTTGATCCAAATGAGACGCTAGCTGAAAGTTTTTAAGCATTCGTTTAACTCAATTGGTATTTTATGGGTTGCTGTCGTTTTTTTAAATGCCATTGGTTTTGTTTTTGGTCTATTAACTCAAACTGTTATCGCATTTGGCAAAGGCACTTCATCTACTGTTAGTTATTGCGAAAACCCAATTGCTTTCATCATTATTATGTCCATTCATTTTTCCTTTATAGTTTGGTTTTTAGCTAAGCTCACAAAACCATCAAGTTAAGAATAATATGCCTAACCCCTCAGTCAAGCAGGACTGGCGAAAAAGAGCTTTTATGAAATGTTTATTAATAACGAGGGTTGAGCCGCCATTGTCGCCAGCCCATTACTTCAAACGTTAGCCACCTAACAGGGAATAACCATGGAAATAACAAAAAATTATTCATATGTTCACGTTACCTCAAGTGCAGGTGAGTCATACGACGTTGGCCCCTTTGAAGTTTCTGGCGCTTTAAGGTTTAGTGATAGTGACGCTGCTATTGATTGGATTTATAAGCAAATTGGACTTATTAAAATTCAACACCCTGATGCATCGTTAATAAAACATCGATGGAAATATAGCCAAAAATCTGGGGGCATCTTCGGTGAAGACGCTGTAGTTGACATAAAGGTTGAAATAGCTGAGTTTTTCTTTGAAATTCATCCGCTCAAAACACCCAAATATGCAAATGTAATTGATGAATTAATTGAACGCGACGAATCAAAAAATGCTTAACAATTTATCTCATCAGGCTAACCCACCCATCAAGCGGGACGCGCTAAAGTGCGTCCCTTATGTCAAACGTTAGCCAATCACTTATCAACACTGAGAAGAGGAAACATATGGCAGAAAGAGAAGAAATATCCAAAGAGGAGCTAATTAGGGCTCTTCTTGCAAGCAGAAGCCGCCGAGAGGTCGAGCCGACTGCTGACCTCATTAAAAAACTCAAAAATCTACACTTTGAGTACGCAAGCAACGCGAACAGGTTCAAACCGGGCGACCTGGTCGTCTGGAAAGATGGGATGCGCAACAAAAAGATGCCAAAAAATGGGACCCCCGCCATTGTAATTGAGCACCTTGCAACCCCCATCATCAGCAACACCGATAACGCAGGCTCCGCCTACTACCGTGAACCGCTCGATTTATTAGGCGGCTTTATTGATGAGGAAGGGGATTTCGTCATCTACCATTTCGACTCGAGGCGTTTCAAGCATTTCGAAGGAGATTGAAATGTCAGCCAACGATAAAATACAAAATGACCTCGAGCAAAATATAAACAACAAGAATGACACAACCACCTTAGATCAAGCCTTTCGAGCAAACGACAACGATCAAATACTTAATGACGTAAAAAATAACACAAAGCTAATCAAAGTATTAAGCCAGAATCTGGTAATAATCAGCGTTGACAAAATCAGGCTTGCATACACCGATCACATGTCGCACAGAAGTGTTCGCGACGCTTGGTTAGGGCCAGCCGGCATCCTTGTGTCTATGCTACTTACCCTAGTGACGGCCAGCTTTTCGGATGCCTTTGGTATTGCAGGTGCGACATGGAAAGCCCTGTTTATATTTGGTGCAATTTCGGCCGCCATTTGGACGGCAAAATTAGCCTACAAGGCTGCCACATCAAAACCCGTTGACGTTGAGTCATTTATAAAAAAGATAACTGTTGATGAGCCGAATGGCTAACTGGCGGTTCAACACGGACGCCAACATTGGCAATGCCTTCGGCATTTTTATGGCCCAGTTGGTACCCTACGTGCTACGCGCTCCGGCGCTGGTTAACTTGGGCTTACAAAGGCTTCCCCATTTTAAGCTATACCTAATATGCAATGTTTTGTGTGTTTTAAGTTTTTCAGCGCATAAGTATTCTTTGCTGTAGCCAGTATTGAGCGAGAAGGTGAAAGACTGTAGTACTACAACCGGTCATATTGGGCATGATTGGCCCGGACCCTGATGAAAGACGCGCGTCGGGGCATCATTCGTTAGTCGGCATTATCAGCCCCCTAGAAATAATCAGGCACGTCCGGCGGGTCCCACCCGCTACACATCAACGCTGGCAGTTAAGCTCTGATGCAACTAGTTGCATTCAAAATAAGGTTATTAAGGGATTAAACACATAAAGTGCTACCATGGGGCTATCGACTGATCTTGATATGGCTTTTTTTTCAAATGAACACAGAACAACCGAACAATCCATTGCACGGTATCACTCTTGCAGAAGTGGTTGAACAATTAGTGGCGCATTACGGCTGGGAGGCGCTGGCGACAAGGGTTAATATCAACTGTTTTAAAAATGACCCTTCAGTTAAATCTAGCCTGAAGTTTTTGCGCAGAACGCCTTGGGCAAGGGCTGAGGTGGAGGCGTTGTTTTTGCGGACGTTTTCAAACTAAATCTGGCACTGCTCTGCCGAGATATTTGCAATTTGCGCGCGCCCATCTTCCTATCGTATAAAACAAAACAGCCAGCAGATGCTGACTGTTGCGGGTAGTTCAATGATCGACAAGAAAGTGATTATGGGACGGCCTTGACCGGCATGGTAATAAATTGATCAGTGATTTTTCCCTGCTTATCTTTAAAGCACAGTCTGAATTTCACCTGCTCGCCAGCTTTAAATGGCGTGGGCAATTCAAACAGCATCAAATGCAATCCACCTGGCGCCAGCTTGACGGGCTTGCCCGCAGGGACAGGCAACGCTTCCATACTGCGCATTTTCATGACACCGTTTTGCATGGTCATGCTGTGCATTTCTACGCTCTCTGCACGCTCGGTTTCAATGTAAACCAGAGTGACGTCTTGCGGGCTGGTGAGCGTGAGGTAGGCGGCTCCGACGGACTGGCCTGGATTGGAGGCACGTACCCAGGCATCGGTGAGTTTGACTTCTGCATGTGCAAAGGCCGTGGAGGCTAACAGGCACAAGCTCGCGAGCAGTTTCAGGCAGAGGTATTTTGTTTGCATACTTAAATCCAGTCTCAGATTATTCTGGCTCGTATAAGTCTGGCGGCGTGCTATCGGGGATGCGAAACTTTTCCGAAGCCCAGTCGCCCAGGTCCATCAGTTTGCAGCGTTCGCTACAAAAAGGCCGGAATGCATTCGCCGGCGAGTATTCGGTGGTCTCGCCACATGACGGACACGCCACTTTGCGGGGTTTAACTGCCACTTGCGTCAATTGTGACTGGCTCCGGTAAAGTTGCAGACGATCATCTTGAATGGGATATCCTGTTCACAGCCTTTGGGGCGTTGCACAAAGTCCAGCTTTTGAAAGCGGATGTTGATCGCATATTTGTTGGCACTGACTTCCGGGAAGCATTCTTCATGGTCAATTTCAATGCGCAACAATTGGGCAGGTTTGTGTCCAGAAAGCTGTTGCTGATAGGCGCCATGATGTGCAACCAGGGATAACACCTGCCCACTGCCACGCAACAACTGCATAATCAGGCTGATGGCTTCGTACATCGGCATCAAGCGGGATAACCACTGTGTAAAATCTTGCTTGCGGCGCTCTACACTCAGGTAAAGCCAGTGACGGTATGAGGGCAAGTCAAACTCGCAGACACCGCCTGGAATACTGGTCCGCTGCTTGACGCTCATGAGCCAGTCATTGTCGCGCAAGGTTTGGCCGAGCTTTTGATGATCGGCTCGCAGGGTGGTGGCGCAACGCTCCAGATTGTTTACGGTGCTTTCGAGCGCCTCTTGGTCGATATTGGGATTGTGTTGCAGCAGGGAAAGCTGGACTTTATGACGGTCCAGCTCTTGCAGCAAATCTACCTTGAGATCACCACGATCAATGACATCCAACACTTGCAGCATGGAAATCAGCGCCACATGATGACTGACCTCGTGACCAATGGCAATGTGATGCAGCATCTTGTTGAACAGGTCTTCAAGACGAAGATAGGTTCTGATGCGCTCGTTAAATGGAAATTCGTAGCTCGACACGGCAGCCTTTTCTGTCAGCTGATACTTGAAAAGTATGCAATAAAAGTTTGATTATGAAACCCTTTTAACTCAGAGGCAAGTTTTAGAGAAATTTTTGTGAAATTGCAGCACTTTTTGCTGTAAATCGGCGAGTGTCAGCTGGTTTTCAATCACGGTATCCGCCATCGCTAGCCGCGCCTCTCGCGGACTTTGCGACGCCATGATGGCTTGTGCCATTTCGGCAGAGAGCTGACTGCGTTGCATGACCCGCTGCAATTGCGTCTCCTCATCGCAATCGATCACCAGTACATGATCTATCATGGACCAATCCTCGCGGCTCTCGACCAGTAATGGGATCGCCAGAATCACATACGGATGACTGGCATACTGGGCAATTTGCTGTACGGCCTCAGCACGGATCGCCGGGTGCATGATCTGATTCAGTTGTTCGAGGGCCTCTGGGTGCTCAAACACGTGCGCGCGCAGTGTTGCCCGGCTGAGACGTCCATCTGCCTCAAACATGTGGTCACCAAAAGCCGCCCGCACCGCTTGCATGGCCGGACTGCCGGGTTCACTCATGGCGTGCGCAATGTGGTCCAGATCCACCACAGGCACGCCTAAGGCAGAAAATGCTGCACACGCCTCGCTTTTACCACTGCCGATACCGCCGGTCACGGCCACCACTTTTGCCATGTGCTGCTCCCGTTAAGGCACTAAATAATAAGCGGCCAGAGTTTGCCCATAAAACAGGGCTGCGATGCCGCCCAGGGCTAAAAAGGGACCAAAAGGAATCGCAGTTTGGCGGGTTTTGCCTTTGAGCAGAATCAAGCCGATGCCGATCACACTACCGACCACCGAGCTCAATAAAATGACCGCGGGCAGCAGTTGCCAGCCGAACCAGGCACCGATCGCAGCCAGCAGCTTGAAATCACCGTACCCCATGCCCTCCTTGCCTGTCACGAGTTTAAACAGCCAGTAGACCGCCCACAACACCAGATAACCGGCCATGGCGCCGATCACGGCTGACGAGAGATCGGTAAACCCATCTTTGAGGTTAAGCAACAGCCCCAGCCACAACAGCGGCAAGGTAATGTCATCAGGCAACAGTTGCGTATCAAAATCAATAAAGGTCAATGCGACCAGCGCAAATACAAATGCCAGTGCAAACAAGGTCAAATGGCTATAGCCATATTGCACAGCCACCGCAACCGACAGGCCGCCGGTCAGCAATTCAACCAACGGATAACGCATTGAAATCGGCGCATGACAGGCTTTACAGCGTCCGCGTAAGAATAGATAGCTGATCACAGGAATATTCTCGAGTGCCGTAATCTGGTGTCCGCAATGCGGGCAGGTCGAACGCGGCACCACAAGATTGTATTTGGGGTGATCAGGCACCTCTTGCCCCTGCAAATCGAGACAGCTTGCCTGCCATTCACGCTCCATCATTTTGGGCAGACGATGAATCACTACATTGAGAAAGCTGCCAACTAGCAAACCAAATACCAGACAGGCGGCTTGCAGGGCATGAGGCTGCGTGCGCAGCAGACTTAAAACAGGTTCAAGGATTTCGTGCATGATGCCGATAACAAAGATAAGGTTGCTGCATCATCTCATCGTTGATGCCCATAGGCAAGGCTGACAAAGTGCAAAACTGCTTTAAAAGCGCATTCTTCTGGCTTGAAAACTGTTTGCAAGTCACCATTTATGTGTAAGATGGTCATGACACAGCAACTTGAGTGGTTTGCGTCTGTGTGAAGTGGCATCTGTTATCTATAGAAGGAAGTTGCCTATGTCTGATCAAATCAAATTTACATCGCCAACCGAAGTTGAGTTGAACGAGGTTGAGCATCCTGCTTGGGATGAGCCAGTGATTTGTCGAGTAGAAGTCGATTTACCTGGATGGCTCACCAAACTGACCGGACAATCACACTGGGAAGTCTACAGTGAAGAAGAAGAGGAAAACTGCGTAAGCTTTGCGATGCGCTCTTCGAATCATCATCGTTTGCAAAAAGCGATGGCGTCAGCAGAGAGCGACCTGCAGGCAGAGGTGACCTTGTATCACAACGGCTATGCCGTCGTCGATGTCAATGGAAAATCCTTGTTTGATGGTGCATTGACCCATGCGACCAACGACTGCGCGCGACTCAGCTACTACCACATGAGTGGCGAGCCTATCGCCCTGAATTAACCCGGTGTTTGGTTCAGCCGGTATCTTTTAGGTGGTGTCGCCTGCGTACAAGCAGGCGACACCTTAATGTTGCCGGTTGACCGAAAACTGGGCCAAATCCAGCAAAGCCTGTTTGGCGGGCGTCAGTTCAAAAATGGCCAGTGCTTCACAGGCCTGTTCTGCTTCTTTTTGCGCCACGGCGCGTACATAATCAAATGCCTTCACGGCATGCAAAATCTCCAGCACGGCATCTAGCTGGGTGACCTGCCCTTCTAACAAGGCCTGCTTGACCAAGTCCGCTTGCGCGGTTGGCGCTTGCTGGATGGCATACAACATTGGTAAGGTCACTTTTCCCTCGGCCAGGTCATTGCCCAGGGTTTTGCCAATTTTTTCGCTGTCACCGGTTAAATCCAGCACATCATCTATGAGCTGAAAGGCCGTACCCAAGTGCATGCCATACTTGGCCAGTCCCTCTTCTTGCGCGACGCTGGCCTGACACTGCACCGCTCCCAGGCGGGTCGCCGCTTCAAACAGCTTGGCGGTTTTAAAATGAATGACCTGCAAGTAATCCTGCTCGCTAACACCAATATTGCGCACATTGAGCAACTGTAGCACTTCGCCTTCGGAAATCACATTGGTGGCATCGGCCAGGATTTCCATCACACGCATGTTTTGCAGCCTGACCATCATCTGAAAGGAACGTGAATACAGAAAATCGCCGACCAGCACGCTGGCAGGATTGCCATACACATGATTGGCGGTAGATTTGCCTCGACGCAGTTCAGAAGCATCAACCACATCATCATGCAATAAAGTGGCTGTATGAATAAATTCGACAATGGCTGCCAGAGCATGGTGGTCCGGTGTTACACGCCCGGCCAGATCAGCTGCCATCAACACCAATGTCGGACGCAAGCGTTTGCCACCACTATGAATGATGTATTCCGAAATTTGATTAATCAGCGGAACTTGGGATGACAAAGACTGGCGAATAACGGCATCCACCTGCTGCATATCGCCTGCAATCCGCGCCAAACAAGCCTGAAGAGACACTGAAACACCAATTAAATGAAAAGCTGAAGCATATCATACCGCCATCATCATCGCTATGTTCAGCGCGTATCAGCGATGTATCAACGCACTGATGAGCTTTAAGAAATGTAATGTTGAACAGGGATCAATAAAAGAAAAAAGCCTTGTTTCTCGGAAAGAAACAAGGCTTTTATTTTTGGCGCGCCCGGAGCGATTCGAACGCCCGACCCTTTGGTTCGTAGCCAAATACTCTATCCAACTGAGCTACGGGCGCCAAGGTTTGTTGCTTTGCAACAAAAACAGCATTATAACATAAGTTTCAGCTTTGTGGAGGGGTCCAAGCAACGATGACACCCTAATTTACCAAACCCTTGAATCGTTAAACCTAGGTATTTGGCGGTGAGCGAGGGATTCGAACCCTCGATACAGGTTTAAGCCCGTATGCTTCCTTAGCAGGGAAGTGCCTTCGACCACTCGGCCAGCTCACCTTATTAAAACAATGACGCCTTAATAATACCAACACAGCAGCTGCTGTTTTCTTTGCAGTATTGCTACTGCATTGAAGGGCGCCATACTACGTGAAAACCCTTCAAAAATCAACGCAAAAAAGAAGAATGTTTTATTTCTTTATTCGTGCGTTTGCGATTATGCGTTTTCCAGGCCAAACGCCTTATGTAACACGCGCACAGCCAGTTCCATATACTTCTCTTCGATCACCACTGCGATCTTGATTTCACTGGTAGAGATCATTTGAATATTGATGCCCTCTTCAGCCAATGTACGGAACATCTGGCTAGCGATACCAACATGCGAACGCATCCCTACACCTACGACAGACACTTTTGCGATCTTATCGTCACCAGTCACTTCACGTGCCTGAATATGGCCTTGAACCTTGTCGCGCAGAATTGTCAGCGCCTTGTTCATTTCGTTTTTGTGTACGGTGAACGTGAAGTCTGTCGTGCCGTCTGCGCCCACGTTCTGGATAATCATATCCACATCAATGTTGGCATCGGCAACAGGACCAAGAATCTGATAAGCAATCCCTGGCTTATCAGGCACGCCTGCTACGGTAATTTTCGCCTCATCGCGGTTAAAAGCGATGCCGGAGATAATTGGATCTTCCATGTTTTCCTCATTTTCTTCGAATGTAATCAGCGTGCCGTCACCCTCTTCTTCAAAGCTGGAGAGCACACGTAACTTAACCTTGTATTTGCCAGCAAACTCAACCGAGCGGATTTGCAGTACTTTGGAGCCTTGCGAGGCCAGTTCGAGCATTTCTTCAAAGGTGATTTTTTCCAGCCGGCGCGCTTCTGGCACCACACGCGGGTCAGTGGTATACACACCATCCACATCGGTATAAATCTGACATTCATCGGCCTTGAGCGCTGCTGCCAAGGCTACACCTGTCGTATCGGAGCCGCCACGGCCCAGCGTGGTGATGTTGCCGTGGGCATCCACGCCCTGAAAACCGGCGACCACACAGACATAGCCGTCATCGAGGTCTTGTTTCAGGTTGTGCTGGTCAATGTCCAGAATACGCGCTTTGGTAAACGCATCATCCGTGAGGATTTTCACCTGGGTGCCGGTATAGCTCTTGGCCTTGATGCCAAGCTCCATCAGCGCCAGAGCGGTCATGCCTATGGTGACCTGCTCACCGGTAGACACCATCACATCCAGCTCGCGCGGATCTGGATCCGGCATGATTTCCTTGGCCAGTGAAATCAGGCGATTGGTTTCACCTGACATGGCTGACACCACGACCACCACTTGATGGCCCATGGCCTTGTAACGTGCCACACGACGCGCCACATTGCGGATACGCTCGGGATTGGCGACTGAGGTGCCACCATATTTTTGTACGATTAATGCCATTATTTTGCTCTGTTAATCAATTGAGTTAATTTAGTTTAGCTTCTGCCCAGGCTTTGACGCTCGCCAGTGCCTGTGGCAGATTTGCGGGTTCAGTGCCGCCGGCCATGGCCATGTCTGGCTTGCCACCACCCTTACCACCCACCTGGCCTGCAACATGATTCACCAGCTCGCCCGCCTTGACTTTGCCAGTCAAGTCAGCAGTCACGCCCGCAGCCAGACTGACCTTGCCCTCTGCCACGCTCGCCAAAACAATGACGGCAGATTTGAGTTTATCCTTGAGTTTATCCATGGTCTCGCGCAAGGCATTGGCATCTGCACCGTCCAAGGCAGCAGCCAATACTTTAACGCCATTGACTTCCAGGGCTTGCGTCGCCAGATCGTCGCCTTGTGAAGAGGCGAGTTTGGATTTCAAACGCGCCAACTCTTTTTCGAGTGACTTGACGTGATCCATCACTTGCGCAATTTTGGCAGGAACTTCATGCGCGGGGGCTTTGAGCTCGCCTGCAACCTGATTAATCAGCGATTGCTGGGATTGCACCAGCTTCAACGCGCCCTCGCCCGTGGTGGCTTCGACACGGCGTACGCCTGCCGCCACGCCACTCTCGGAGGTAATTTTAAACAGTCCAATATCACCAGTGCGGCTGACATGGGTACCGCCACACAACTCGCGCGAAGAGCCGATATCCAGCACGCGCACTTCATCGCCATATTTCTCGCCAAACAGCATCATGGCGCCCGTTTTTTGCGCAGACTCAATATCCATCAAGCGCGCTTGTGTCGCCGCATTGGCTAAAATCTCGGCATTGACCAACGCTTCTACCCTGGCAATCTCATCATCAGTCATCGGCGCATTATGCACAAAGTCAAAACGGGTTTTTTCCGTATCGACCAGGCTACCTTTTTGCTGCACATGCTCACCAAGCACTTCACGCAAGGCCTTGTGCATCAGATGCGTTGCCGAGTGATTACGCATGGTACTGGCGCGCGCCTGCAGATTGACTTTAGCCGCCAACGCATCCCCTACAGACAAAGACCCGGTTTTGAGTACGCCATGATGGCCGAACACGGCTGCCTGAATTTTTTGTGTATCTTCTACGGCAAAAATACCGTTGGCAGACTTGAGCTCTCCGCTATCGCCAATCTGGCCACCGGATTCAGCATAAAACGGTGTATGGTCAAGCACAACCACGCCGAGGTCACCTTCATTCAGTGTTTGTACAGCACTGCCATCTTTATATAACGCCAGGACTTTGGCAGCGGTTTCCAGCTCGTCATAACCGTGGAATGTGGTCGCAGCGCCGTCATATTCAAGATTGAGCGCCATTTTGAACTTGCCCGCCGCACGCGCCTGCTCTTTTTGGCGCGCCATGGCCGCATCAAAGCCAGCGGTATCCACCGTCACGCCACGTTCGCGGCAGATGTCGGCGGTGAGGTCCAGCGGGAAACCAAAGGTATCGTGCAGTTTGAAAGCGAGATCGCCGTTGAACACGGCGGGCTTGGTCGCCAGTTCGGCTTCCAGAATTTGCATGCCGTTCTCTATCGTTTCGAAGAAACGGTCTTCCTCCTGCTTGAGCACCTCGGCCACTCGCGCCTGGTTGCTGGTCAACTCAGGGTAAGCCTCACCCATTTCAGCCACCAGATCTGGTACCAGCTTATGGAAGAAAGCAGCACGACAACCCAGTTTGTATCCATGACGAATCGCACGGCGAATAATGCGGCGCAACACATAGCCACGGCCTTCATTGCCTGGGATCACGCCATCGGCAATCAGGAAGCTACAGGCGCGGATATGATCCGCAAGAACCTTGAGTGATGGACTCTCCAGATCAGCCGTATTGGTTTCGCGCGCGGCGGCTTTAATCAACGCCTGGAATAGATCAATTTCGTAGTTGGCATGCACGCCTTGCAACACGGCAGAAATACGCTCCAAGCCCATGCCGGTGTCGACCGATGGCTTAGGCAACGGATGCATCACCCCCGCTTCATCGCGGTTGAACTGCATGAACACGTTATTCCAGATTTCGATAAAGCGGTCTCCATCTTCATCGGGCGAGCCTGGAGGGCCGCCTGGAATATGCGCACCGTGGTCATAAAAAATTTCGGTACAGGGGCCGCAAGGACCGGTGTCGCCCATCATCCAAAAGTTATCTGAGGCATAACGCGCACCCTTGTTGTCCCCAATACGGACAATCTTGTCAGCAGGGACGCCCACTTCTTTGTTCCAGATCTCGTAAGCTTCGTCATCCTCCGCGTACACGGTCACCATCAGGCGCTCTTTGGGTAAAGCGTAGACTTCAGTCAACAGTTCCCAGGCAAAGGTAATGGCATCGCGCTTGAAGTAATCCCCAAAACTGAAGTTACCCAGCATCTCGAAGAAGGTATGGTGACGCGCGGTATAGCCCACATTCTCAAGATCGTTGTGCTTACCACCGGCGCGTACACATTTTTGTGCGGTCGCCGCACGCGTATAGGCACGCTTGTCAAAGCCGAGGAACACGTCTTTAAACTGGTTCATACCCGCATTGGTAAACAGCAAGGTGGGGTCACCATGCGGCACCAGTGAACTGGAAGCTACCACTTGGTGGCCTTTGGAAGCAAAGAAATCCAGGAAGGCCTGGCGGATTTGTTTGCTGGAAGGTTTTTGCCCGTACTTAACTGTCATCTTCTGCGTGTCTATTCAAAATGTGTTTAATTACATCAAACGTAAAACCCCGACTCTGTAAGAAGCGGGCCTGTTTTGCCCACTCCTCGCGTGTTGTCGGGGCCGCTTTAAATTTTTTGCGCCAGACTTCGCTAGCGCGTGCAACTTCATTGTCCTGCAGACCTGCAACCGCTTCTGCAATCAACGTATCGTCTACCCCTTTTTCACGTAACTCGTTGGCGACACGCACACTGCCAAATTTGGCTTTACGGGCATGGACCAATTGCTCGGTGAATCTGGCGTCACTCAACCAGCCGCGCTGTTTAAAATCTTCCAACAAAGCCGGGAGGTCATCTGCTTCTTCGGCATAGGCCTTTAGCTTTTGCCCCAACTCCGCGTATGAATACTCACGCTTGGCCAAGTATTCTAAAGCGCGTTGGCGTAAGGTTTTTTCCAGATTAGCCATCGAATTTTTAGGCCTCAGCGCGAGTAGCGCTCACAGAGAAAAACCAAACGTCAAAAGCGCGCCTCACGCAGGCTCGCAAAAACCTTAATCATCCTCGCCGCGTGCTGAAGGCAGAATATCCGCCAGCACTTTGGCATTGGCGCGAATTTTCGCTTCAATTTCCGCTGCGATTTCTGGATGCTCACGCAAGAACTCTTTGGCGTTTTCTTTGCCTTGACCGATTTTTTCGCCGTTATAGCTAAACCATGCGCCGGCTTTTTCCACCATTTTAAGGTTCACGCCCAACTCAATAATCTCACCCAACCGCGAGATGCCTTCGCCATACATAATGTCAAACTCGGCTTGTTTAAATGGTGGCGCGACTTTGTTTTTGATCACTTTGACTTTGGTTTCGGAGCCAATGACTTCGTCACCTTTCTTGATCGCGCCTGTGCGGCGGATATCCAGTCGCACTGAGGCGTAGAATTTCAGCGCGTTACCGCCGGTTGTCGTTTCCGGGTTGCCAAACATGACACCAATTTTCATCCGAATCTGGTTAATGAAGATGACCAGCGTATTGGTACGTTTGATATTGCCGGTGAGTTTACGCAAGGCTTGTGACATCAAGCGCGCCTGCAAGCCCATGTGGCTGTCGCCCATTTCACCTTCAATCTCAGCGCGTGGCGTCAACGCCGCCACCGAGTCGACCACCACAATATCCACTGAGCCGGAACGTACCAGCATGTCGGCAATTTCCAAGGCTTGTTCGCCAGTATCGGGTTGCGAAATCAGCAAATCAGGCACATTCACGCCTAATTTAGAGGCGTATTGCGGGTCTAGCGCATGCTCCGCATCAATAAAAGCAGCGGTGCCGCCTAATTTTTGCATTTCGGCAATCACTTGCAGGGTCAAGGTGGTTTTACCGGAAGACTCCGGGCCATAAATCTCCACAATGCGGCCGCGTGGCAATCCACCTACGCCAAGTGCGATATCCAGACCCAACGAACCGGTGGAAACGACTTGCAGGTCTTCGCCGATATCAGCATCGCCCATGCGCATAATGGAACCTTTGCCGAACTGCTTTTCAATTTGAGAGAGTGCGGCGGCGAGCGCTTTGCTTTTGTTGTCATCCATGCTGATTACCTTCTTTTAGCGATAAAATGCGTTGCTTGCACAAACGCGATATAATCCAAACAATAACCTCTAATTATTTCATAAATCGACCATCAGTGAAATGGCGTTGCCATGAATAAATGCCCAGCCATACTGGCTTGAGGCAATTGCGTAGCTGCATGCGTGAATGGTGCTGTCAACCGCGACCCGGCAACTGCGTTAATAGATCAGGGAGCATGCATTTGTTTTCCGCTAGAGGAGCATTTATGAAAGTCTTTAAACTGATTCTGACGTTGACGCTGGCGAGTATCGCGGCAGTCAGCGCGCAAGCACAAGATAACTGGTCGGTGGGCGTGGTGGTAGGCAACCCTTACCCACCCGCTTACTACGCGCCGCCTGCCGTAGTTTATGCACCGCCACCAGTGGTCATTTACCCACATCCACAAAGCCGTTACTACTACAGCCCCCCTGCAGTGACCTACTCCTCACCAGTACCGCCACCAGGTCCCGGGTTTATTCAGTTCTCTTATGGCAATGGTGGCTATGGCGGTTACAACTATGGCCCGCGCAACTACTATGGTGGCGGATGGGGACGTGGTCACCACCACCATCACCACCACGACGATTAATTGATCACACTTCTGACGTCACACTACGTAACAGGGCCGTCAATAAATAACTGGCGGCCTGTTCACGTATCTGTTGGCGATCGCCGGTAAAATACCGTGTGTGCACCAGCACATGAGGCGGCCCCGGCTGCCGGATAGCCCAGGCAAAACACACCATCCCCACCGGCTTGTAAGCAGACCCACCGCCCGGCCCGGCAATGCCAGTCACCGCACCACTGATATTCGCCAAACTGTGTTCTAACGCGCTGACGGCCATAGCCTGTGCCACCGCTTCGCTGACAGCTCCATGTTCGTCTATCAATTCAGTCGGGACGCTCAACATGTCGATTTTGGCAGCGTTGCTGTAGGTAACAAAACCGCGGTCAAACCAGGCTGAGCTTCCGGCAATTGCCGTTATCGATTGTGCAATCAGGCCGCCAGTACAAGACTCGGCCAGCGCCAATTGCCACCCTCTGGCCTGTAAGGCCTGCCCCAGGCTTGCACTGAGTTCCAGCATGGTGGGCATTACATTATCCCTTGTAACGATTGCAGTACCACTATTGCCATGAACGCGGCCAGCACATCATCCAGCATGACCCCCAGGCCGCCTTTCACGCGCTGATCCACCCAGCTGATCGGGAACGGCTTCCAGATATCAAACAGTCGAAACAGTGCAAATGCAGCCGCTCCCCAGCCGAACCCCGAGGGGACCGTGACCAAAACCGCAGCCATAGCCACAACTTCATCCCAGACAATCGCACCGTGGTCACTGACCCCGAGCGCACGTCCGGTAAACGCGCAGCACCAGACGCCCAGCAAGAAAAGTGCGGCCAAAGCAAGCCATTGCTGGGTTAAAGGTAAATGCATCAACAGCCAGTACAAGGGAAAGCCCAGCAGCGTGCCCACGGTACCCGGTGCTTTGGGTGACAAACCCGTGCCCAGACCCAAACTCAGACAATGCAGCGGGTGTGACCACAGCAGCCGCCAACTCGGTAACGATGACTGACTATGCTTAGCCAAAATGCTGATATCCTTTCTTTGCAATATCCAGAGACACATTGCCGTTCAGCACGGTTAAACCGGGGCTGGCAGTAGTTTTACCAATGCGACTCAGCGGCAGATTCAATTGCTGCGACAAGGCCAGCAGCGCCTCCCGGTGCTGGGGAGCGGCAGTAAAACATAATTCATAATCATCCCCGCCTGCCAGCACGGCTTTCTGCATTGTCTCTTCGTCTATTGGCGTTTTCAGTCGTGGCAACGGCAACGCGCGCCAATCCAGTTCAGCGCCAACCCTGGAGGCCTGCAAAATATGCCCCAAATCGGCCAGCAAACCATCCGAAATATCGAGTGCAGCGCTTGCCATGCCTCGCAAGGCCAAGCCCAGACGCACTCTTGGCTGCGGATGATGCATGGCAGTGGCGAGCATCGCAATATCATCGGCATGCAGAGGCAGATGCCCTAAACGGTGTTGTAGCCATAGTGCCGCCTGCCCTAAACAACCACTGACCCAGATATCCTCCCCCGCCCTGGCGCCATTACGTTGCAAGGCCTGGCCAAGAGGCACTTCGCCCAGGATGTTAATGGCGATATTGAGTGGGCCGCGGGTGGTATCGCCGCCGATCAAAGCAACGCCAAAGGCATCCGCACAGGCAAACAGGCCGTCACTGAATTGGCGTAACCACGGATGATCCACCTCTGGCAATGCGATGGACAGCGTGGCCCATTTAGGCTCGGCCCCCATCGCCGCCATATCACTGATATTCACTGCCATCGACTTCCAACCAATGGCAAAGGGCTGTGCCTCGGCAAAAAAATGCGTGCCTGAAACCGACATATCGGCCGAAACCGCCAATTGATAGCCTGGACGCACGCTAACTAGCGCAGCGTCATCCCCTACCCCCAGATCAACCGCTGCTTGCCTGGTAAAATATTGGGCAATCAGATCAAATTCAGCCACGGCGATGCTGCCACCAGCGCAGACACAAGATGACAACGCCCCATGCCAGCAAGATACCCACGCTATCAGCCAGCCAGTCATAGACGCTGGGCTGACGGGTCACGGTGAGCAGCCCCTGTAGCACCTCCATGAGACCTCCATAAATCAACAAGCCGAGCATCAGCCATTGTTGCCGGGCGGGATAGGCCAATCCTGCCCAAAAAGTGACACCGCCAAACGCGACGATGTGCTGTATCTTGTCCAGATAAGGAAAGCGCTGCTCGGCAGGCGCCATTTCTATCAGCAACAGGTAAGTCAGTAGTGCCAAGCAGGCAATAAAGATGATTTTGGCAATCAGAGAAAAACGCATGGGTATCCTGAATGAAGATGAAGAGATCAAGCCTGGGGCTTTAGCGTCGACTTGGGCCTGAACGCCTGAACCACGCGTGCATCTGTTTCCAGATAAGGCATGGGCGCATCAGGGGTTGCCAGCAAGTCCAGGCAATATGGCACCGCCGCAAAGATGCCCGGCACTACCGTTTTACCTTCGCCATCTTTGAGGCCTTCCAGCGTTTCCTGTATAGACTTTGGCTGCCCGGGCAAATTGATAATCAGGCATTGCTTACGGATCACTGCTACTTGCCGCGACAAAATCGCCGTAGGCACAAACCTCAGACTGATCTGGCGCATTTGTTCGCCAAAGCCCGGCATCTCACGATCAGCGACCGATAAGGTAGCTTCAGGTGTGACATCGCGCAAGGCCGGACCCGTGCCACCGGTAGTCAAAATCAGATGGCAGGCCTCTTCATCCACCAATTGCCTGAGCGTCTCGGCAATGGTGGCCTGCTCATCGGCAATCAGCCGGGGGATGACGTGGTAAGGCGAAGTGAGCGCCTGTTGCAACCACGCAGTCAGCGATGGAATGCCCTTATCCTCATAAATGCCCTGCGAAGCGCGATCACTGATGGAAACAAGTCCAACACGCGTGAATTGTTGTTGCATAACGTGGTCTATCAGAAGTTGGTCTGTGTTAATGTACCAATACATCATAACATTACAATGTGACAATCGATCATGGAGAACGAGATGAACCAAGCGCATGCAAGCAGGCATTCCCCCCCCTTAAAACGTCCGCTCATCCTAGGCGGGCTCATGTGGTTGTCCATGTGTTTGGCCCTTGCCTGTATGCTCACGAGTCAACGCGTCTCTGCCGAAGAAAACCCCTACGTCACACATTACCAGGCACAAAACCAGGGGAACCTGCACTCCTTGCAAGCCAATCCTGAGCCGCAGTTGCTCAGTGGCGTGCGCCGGGATGACGACAACATCAGAATGCTCGAAGATGGCTATGACTTGATGGGCTTTAGCAGTTTTGAAGCGGGGGAAGTCCCGCCAGAACTGGCACTAGACCATGGCCGTAGCCTCCAAGCCGACAGCATTCTGGTCTATGTGAAAAAAGCGGGCAACACTTCGCCAGCCTCCAAGATGGAGATGATCAAGGAAGCCGTGAAAAAAGGTCAGTCGCTGACTGAAAAAGACATGGCTGCCAGCCCGGGCAAATATCGTTATTACGCAAGTTTCTGGGCAAAACTGCCGCCTCCTTTACTAGGCATCCATGTGATCAAACTGGTGCAAAAACAATCTGGTGGTGAGAGTGAACGCATGCCTACCCCCGGCGTGCGCGTGATTGCCGTGATTCATGGCTCGTCTGCCGAAAAAGCAGGCCTGCAACGTGGCGATCAGCTACTCAGCATCAACCAGGAAAAAGTAGAAGATGCAGCCACGCTCTCCACCCTCGTGCGCAAATACCGCGGCAAAGCGGTTAAGTTAGAGATGGAACGTCAAAGTGAATCCCTCTCGCTAGAGGCGCAGCTCTAAACGTTTGGCGTGTTATCCTTGCCAAATCAAGCATCCAAGAAAGCGCTTTACATGTTTCAACCGATTTTTGACCACCAGGCCGCCCGCGAAGCGGCCGGTGATATTGACGATATTCAGTTTATTCGAGCGTTGTTCGACAATATCCGTCCTAAGGACTCTTCGGATATTGAAAGTGCGAGCAATGCCTTGCAGGCCTTGTGCTTCCTGCTGCAACAGCATCCACAGTTTGCCTTGTTATTGCGCAACAGCGTGCTGAGACTGCTCAACGAAAAGAGCGTGATATCGCTGTATTCAGACCACGGCATTCAATCAGACCTCGGTTTTTTTACCGAAATTTATCGTCGGCTTTCGCATAAAATCCTGCCAGACGTACCCGACCCTAAATATCTCAAGGATGTGTTTGGCCAGATTTTTCATCAAAACGATGATGCTGACTGGGTCACCGGCATGCCCGACCAGGTCTGGCGAGACTTTATGCAGACATTGGACATCAGCCGAGGCGACTGGCAATTGCAGCAAAACTGCATCCAGGAGCTCAAGGATGCCCTGCAAGTGCTGTCTTTCAGGCTCTCGGCATCTGGCTTGGATCCCGAGCTGATTTTGCAGCATGAAGATCTCGAATCAAACAGCTCGCCCTTTATCACGCAAAATATTGAAATTCAAAAGTTTTTGGCGCTGGGCAGCATCCAGGCTGAAGATGTGCAACATCTCTACAGTGTGCTCAAGCGTTGCGAGCAACTGACCTATGAAATCCGCAAGGCGAATGCCAAAACCGGGACCAGCATCTCGCTGACGGCGCTGATGCAAAGAATTTTGCAACAGATTCAGCGCATGCAACTGGTGGTAGACATTCTGCATGGGCTCATTCTCAAGCATGATGTGAGCCAGTCAATCACCAGCTTGCTGAAACAGCTGGTGGATGCCGAATGCAAGAAAAATAACCTGTCGGATTACTGGCGCCAAAATACGGAATTGCTGGCCTTGCGCGTCACTGAAAATGCCAGCCATACCGGCGAGCATTACATTGCGCAACATCGCGGTGAATATTTCAAGCTCATGGGCTCAGCCATGGGCGCGGGCCTCATCATTGCCTTTATGGCGATGTTTAAAATCATGATTGCCAGCTATCACCTGCCACCGCTGACCGAGGCCATTTTGTTTAGCCTCAATTATGGCCTGGGCTTTGTCATCATTCACCTGTTGCACTTCACGGTGGCCACCAAGCAGCCGGCGATGACCGCTGCAACCATTGCTTCAACCATAGATGACCATGGCCACGACAGCAAAAACATCCACAATCTGATCAATATCGTGGCACAAACTACGAGCAGCCAGACGATTGCGATTTTAGGCAACGTGGTGGTGGTGATTCCGGTGGCCATACTTATTGACTGGCTGTTTATGCAAAGCACTGGCCATCACTTTATTGGCAGCGAAAAAGCACATAGCCTGCTGGACAACAACAACCCGCTGATCAGCCTGACCGCACTTTATGCGGCAGTCGCCGGGGTATGTTTGTTTTTGTCAGGCCTGATTGCCGGCTACCACGACAACCTGGCCGCCTACAACCGGATTCCAGAACGCCTGCAACATTTGGGCTGGTTGCAGTCCTTGCTGGGCAAAGAACGTCTGGGGCGCATTACCGACTATATTCGTCATAACCTGGGCGCACTGGCGGGGAATTTTTACTTTGGTTGCCTGTTGGGATTTGCCTCAGGGCTGGGGGTCATGCTGGGATTGCCGCTCGATATCCGTCACGTGACCTTTGTTGCGGCTTTTGCCGGTTACTCGTTCCCGGCGCTTGATTTTCAGGTCAGCCAATACATTGTGGGCACCACCATTTTGGGCATTGCCCTGGTCGGCACCATCAACCTCATTACCAGTTTCGGCCTGGCAATCTACGTTGCAATGAAGTCACGAAAAGTGCGCTATCGCCACTGGAAGGCTTTTTGGCTGGAATTGTTAAGTGCACTGTATCGCCAGCCAGGCAAGTTCTTGTTACCCCCTAAGAAAACCAATACAGATCATTAAACACACGGCGCGCGCCGTGTGTTGGAGCGGGTCAGCCGAAGCCCGGAGCCCAATGCCATACCCGCTCATTGACTAGTCAGCCGCCAGAGTGGTTTCTTTCTGGATCAAAAAGTGAAAGACACCGCCTTCTTTGTGCACAGACAACAACTTGACCGGGTGATGATTAATCACGTTGCGGATATTCTGTTCGCTGCCCGCAGAGGTCGTTTTCACGGACAACACCTGACCGGGCAACAACTGCTCCAGTTTTTCGATGGTTTTCAGCATGGGCAACGGACTGTCCAGGCCCATCAGGTCGAGTTCGATATCTATTGGTGTGGTGTGCATACTTGTCCCCCTTTTCAAAAGCTGCTTATGTCAGCATGATCAAGCTGTGTTGGCGACCGCCAATCACGTTCAATCTTCATCCAACTCGTCTTCCTCAGTACCCGCTATCGCCTGCAAGTCATCCTCTACCGCCACACCTTCCATCAATTCGCGGATTATTTTAAATAATTCGCGGCTGCTTTTAGGCGGCTTGCCGGCAGCATGCTCCTTATTCGCATTGCGGATCAAGGTACGCATTTGCTGCACAGGGGTCTGCGGATATTCAGCAATAAATAATTCGATTGCCTTGCTGTCTTCGAGCAAGCGTGACCGCCACCGTTCCATTTGGTGAAAGCGGGCATTTTCTTCCTGATGCTTGCCTTCCCACTTTTGCAACTGCTCAACAATCGGGGCCAAATCTGTTTCACGCATCAGGCGCCCGATATATTGCATTTGACGACGGATGGCACCATTCGAGGTAATGCGCTTGGCTTCGGCAATCGCATCCATCAGGGATTCTTCCAGCGCCAGTTTTTTCAGTTTATCCTTGGGGAGCGCCACCAGTTGTCGGCCAATGTCCTGCGCGGCATCCGCCTCAGCCTTGAGGCGGGTTTTACTGGGTTGGGAATCATCAAAGGTTTCAGATGTCATGTTAAAAGCAATCTCTGCCAAATCACGGTATGATAACAGCTTTAATCGCCAAGCTAAAAACAAGCAAGCCAGCATGCAAGCAGAACAACTACAACAAATCGCCCAAGACATTATTCGTTTGACGCAAACAGCCGGTGCCAGCAGCGCCGAAACCGAAGTCAGTTTTGGCATGGGTCAGAGTGTGTCTGCGCGCCAGGGTGAGACTGAAAATATTGAGTATAACCGCGATAAGGGCTGCTCGGTCACGGTCTACTTTGGTCAGCAAAAAGGCTATGCCAGCACCTCAGACCTGAGTCCGCAAGCCTTGCGTGATACGGTTGAAGCGGCCTGCAATATCGCCAAGTATACGGCGCAGGACCCCTTCTGTGGCCTGGCTGACGCTGACTTGATGGCAACCTCGTTTCCTGACCTGTCTCTGCATCATCCCTGGCAAGTCGATGTCGATGCAGCGCTGGCGCTGGCCAAACGTTGCGAAAGCGCGGCACTGGCAGTAGATCACAGAATCAGTAACAGCGAGGGAGCCAGTGTCTATACGCAAAGCGGCGCCTTCGCCTATGCCAACAGTCACGGGTTTATCGGGGGCTATGCCAGTTCACGTCATAGTATCAGTTGCTCGGTGATTGCCGAGGCCGATGGCCTAATGCAACGCGACTACTGGTATAGCAGTGCCCGCGATGCACTAGACCTGGCCAGCCCTGAACAGGTGGGCCAGATCGCTGGTGAACGTACCGCCAGGCGACTGGGTGCGCGCCCGATCAAAACCGGGCAATACCCGGTACTGTTTGAAGCACCGCTGGCCAGTGGCCTGATTGGTACCCTCATGAGTGCCATTTCTGGTGGCAACCTGTATCGAAAATCCTCTTTCCTGCTTGATAGCCTGGGCCAAACCATCGCCAGCCCGCTGTTACAGATTGAAGATCATCCATTTCTGCTCAAAGGGGCGGCCAGTAGTGCCTTTGATAGTGAAGGCGTCGCTTGCCAAACCAGAACACTGGTCGAGAATGGCGTCCTGCAAGGCTATTTATTGGGCAGCTACTCCGCCCGCAAGCTGGGACTCAAAACCACAGGCAATGCCGGTGGCGCACACAATATTCTGGTCCGATCCACTGGTCAGTCCTTTGAACAGCTGCTGCAAACACTGGGCACGGGGCTGCTGGTGACGGAGTTACTGGGGCATGGCCTGAATATGGTGACTGGCGACTACTCACGCGGTGCGTCTGGCTATTGGGTTGAGAACGGCGTCATTGTGCACCCGGTCGAAGAAATCACCATCGCCAGCAACATGAAAGACATGCTGAAAAGTATCGTCGCCATTGGTAATGACGTGATTCCCAACAGTTCAAAACTGACGGGTTCTATTTTGATAGAGCGCATGACCGTCGCCTCATCCGAATAAACTTGTTCGCTCATCCCAATTACCATCAGTAAACAAGTTGTCACCAATAAAAAAGGCTTTGCAAATGCAAAGCCTTTTTTATATTTCCAGACAGGATTACTGTGGTGCAGTCTCAGCCGGTAATGCCATCAGCGTTTCATCTATGGCAGCCACGACCTCTGCCGCCTCTTTTTCAACCACAGGCATTTCGTCGCCAGTTTCGCTCGTTTGCTCGAGTAATGGCGGCAAAACCTCTTCAGGTTGCGCAGTCGCCTCAAAGGCTAAGGCGTCGACCTCATCCAATGTCGGTGCAGCGATTGATTCTACGGCTTGACTCTCAGACACGACGACCGCAGCCATATTGCCGGGCTCAGCCTGATCCACAGAGGTAACTGACTGCAGCAATACGGTTTCACCATTGTTAGAGGAAGACGCCGCTGGTTTGGCCGGCACATCTTCGTCAGCGGGCTCAAACTCGTCTTGCAGCAATTCCTGAGGCACCAAGCCATCCTGAATCAAGCTGGCACGGCGCTGCAAATAAGCATCACGCATGAAGGCATAAGGATCAATCGACGCATTATCGACGAGATCAGTCGCATCAAGCAATTGTGTACGCTTATCCAGCAACTGCACCGCACGCACCTGATAATAAGTACGAACCTGGCCAATATTGTGCAAATATTGAATCGGGTCAGAAGTCACGGTATCAATCGCCAACCCGCTGGCATCCCGCACCGTACTTGGCCCCAAAATTGGCAGCACCAGATAGGCACCCGACCCCATGCCCCAATAGCCCAGGGTTTGACCAAAATCTTCCTGGTGTTTGGGAATATTGTCCATACTGGCCACATCAATCAAGCCAACCACCCCAAAGGTGGTATTGATCACAAAGCGACCTGCATCACTGAATGCCTGGGCAAACTTCAATTGCAACAGATCATTGACCACCGTGGTCAAGGTGCCCAGGTTACTGAAGAAGTTGCTGATGCCAGTACGTACCGGCGAAGGGGCGACGGCTTTGTAGGCTTTTGCTACCGGCTTCATCGCATAGCGATCCGCAACATCATTAAATTTGTAGATGCCACGGTTGAGGCCTTCAAGCGGATCTTTATTGGTTGTTGCACAGCCAGACACACTTGCCAGTGTTGCAATCAGTACTATCGCTCTTAATTTTTTCATATTCGTCATTATTTCAGAAGCTGTTCAGGCGTATTAAATTTTTTGTATCCCCAACACTGCATGTTTTTTATCTTGCAATAGCATTTAATCACCAAGCAATGCTTACTCTTAACGGAATCACTTTTTAAAAACTAAAGCGCGTTTGACAAAGATATCTGAGATACAGCCACCAACTGGCTGTGTTTTGCCTTGATCCAGACTCCGCCCCAATCCCGATTAAAATGTTCTTCATTCTACCTCAAATGTCATTTGGGCTTCACATTATTTTTGTATAGGCGCAACGCCTGTTCCCGCTGTATTGCGTGATCTACAACAGGCCGAGGATAACTCAATGCAACGCCTTGATTAAATAAGCTTTGCTTGTGATATTTCGCTGCCCATGGCGCATGAATTTGGTCATCACTCAGGGAGGCCAATTCTGGTACATATTTGCGGATAAATTTGCCTTGCGGATCAAACTTTTCAGATTGCGACTGTGGATTGAAGATCCTGAAATACGGTTGCGCATCGCAACCGGTGGAGGCCGCCCACTGCCAGCCACCATTGTTGGCCGCAAAGTCAAAATCGATCAGCTTTTGTGCGAAATATTGCTCACCCCATCGCCAGTCGATGAGCAAATCCTTGACCAGAAAACTGGCGACAATCATGCGTAACCGGTTATGCATATAGCCGGTCTGGTTCAACTGCCGCATGGCCGCATCCACGATCGGGAAACCGGTTTGGCCAGCGCACCAGGCCTCAAACCAGGGCTGGTGATTGAGGAAAGCCAACCCCTCATATTCAGCCTTAAAAGCCGTGCCCTGCTGCAAGTCTGGCCGATGATACAAAACCTGGAAATAAAAATCGCGCCAGATGAGCTCATTGAGCCAGATGGCCGCGCCTTCATTGCCGGTCTGCGTCAATTGCCAGGCCGCATGCGCCAATTGGCGGATTGAAATGGTGCCAAAACGCAAATGTACCGACAGGTAAGACACGCCCTTGATGGCAGGAAAATTGCGCGCATCGTGATACTGGCTGATCCGCTGCAGAAAGTCATTAAACAGCTGCTGCGCACCAGCCATCCCGGTCGGCAAACGCATGGCTTTCAGATTAGTCTCCTCAAACCCAAGTGATGCCAAAGTGGGCATCGCTTGCGGCGGCAGTAGCGCCAGTTGACCGAGATACTTGTCAGTTGGATACGCTTGCAGATAAAAAGGGCTGAGTTTTGCCAGGTGGGCATTCTTGTAGGGTGTAAAGACGCCATAAGGCTTACCAGCCTGTGTCAGGATCTCGTCTTGTTCAAACAAGACCTGATCTTTAAACAAAAACAGTGACTGACCTAAAGCCGCCAGGGATTGTCTGACGGCCTCATCACGCGCAATCGCGGTGGGCTCATAATCACGATTTGCATAGACGGCAGAGACTTTCAGGCGTGTTGCCAAGGCAGGAATCTCTTCCCTGGCAGCGCCATGCAACACAATCAGATCCGCACCTCTTGCTTGCAGCGCCTGCTTGAGTTCACGTGCGCTTTCCCAGATAAACTCGACCCGGCGGTCGGCTTTATCGGTCAGGGCATCCAGGATTTCAGTATCAAAAACAAATGCGAGATAGACTTGCGCATGTTGTTTGAGTGCGTGATAGAGGGCAGCATGATCATGGTCGCGCAAATCGCGACGCAGCCAGACCAGGGCATTGGACATTCTTATTCTCGGTGGTAAGGATGATTGCTTAGAACCGTATGCGCACGATAAAGTTGCTCGGTCAGCATCACTCTGACCATGCCATGCGGCATCGTGAGCTTAGATAGACTAAATAACCATTGCGCCTGAGTTTTCAATTGCGGATGCAAACCGTCAGCACCGCCTATGACCAAAGCCACATCGCGCCCCATTTCCTGCCAGGATTTGAGTTTATCGGCCAGTTGCAAGGTGGTGACAGCCTGCCCACGCTCATCCAGTGCCACCAGATAGTCTTTACCGACCACGTCGAGAATGCGCTTGGCTTCAGCTTCTTGGACCACTTCACTGTTTTTGCCCGAAGCGCGCTTGTCAGGCTTAATTTCAATGATGCGCGTCTCAAGTTCGCGCGGCATGCGCTTAAGGTATTCCGCGCAGGCAGACTCCACCCAGTCGGGCATTTTGTGGCCGACCGAGATGATATTGAGTTTCATGCGGGATAAAAAGAATGACCTTGCGTCAGAATCAGGCGGCCGAGGCGGCGCGGCGAGACTGTGACTCGCTCCACAGCTGCTCGATATTGTAATAGGCTCGTGTAGCAGGCACCATCACATGCACGACAATGTCGCCCAAGTCGACCAGCACCCATTCGCCTTCTTTTTCGCCTTCAATACCACGCGCATCCATGCCTTTTTCTTTAAGCTTTTCGCGCACATTGTCCGCAATGGCTTTGCATTGGCGGGTGGAATTGCCGCTGGCGACGATCATGTAACTGGTCATGGCGGTCATGTCGCGCACGTCCATCACCGTGATATCAAAGGCTTTGATGTCTTCCAGCGCGTCAACAACGGCCAGTTTCATGTCTTCAAGAGACATTAATGAAGTATTTGGTTGCATAGAGGGTTTCAAATTCAGGCAGCTTGCGCTGGAATATGGTTTTTCTGTTGGACGATGCGGTTCTGCGCATCGACATAAACCAGTTGTGGATGGTAATTTGCCAATTCAGCTTCTGTATATTGCGAGTAGCTGGCAATAATAATCAAGTCGTCAGGATCGGCTTTGTGGGCCGCCGCGCCATTGACAGAGATCACGCCGGAATGGCGCTCAGCACGAATCGCATAGGTGGTAAAACGCTCACCATTGTTGATGTTGTAAATCTGGATTTGCTCATACTCATGAATATTGGCCGCTTCCAGCAAGGCCTCATCAATCGCACAGCTGCCTTCATAGTGCAACTCACTATGCGTCACACGTACCCGATGCAGCTTTGATTTCAACATGGTTCTTTGCATTGCGTTCCTTAACTCGAACACCCGCTCGCGCGGAAAAGGACGTAATTATAAAGTTATCAAGGGCTTAGCGCAAAATAAATTTATGGTTAGAAGTGGCGCATTTGGTCTACAGACTCACTTCGCAATTATCAATCAGGCGCGTCCCACCAAGCTTGGCAGCCGCCAGAATCACCCAGGCCTGGTCATTCGCATCGGGCAAGGTCAGGTCTGTTTGCCTGCGAATGTCTACATAATCGACCTGCCAGCCTTGCTGGTTTAACCCAGCCACCGCCTGTTCACACAAGCTTGCATAATCCCGCTGGCCTGCCAGCAACGCCTGCTTGATGCGCTGCAGTTGCTGATAAAGTTGCGCTGCCTGTGTTTTTTCTGTGGCAGAAAGATAGCCATTGCGAGAACTCATGGCCAGGCCAGAAGGCTCGCGCACAGTCTCGCCCGCCACAATCTCGACGTTAAAATTGAGTTGCCGCACCAGCGTGCGGATCACCATCAATTGCTGGTAATCTTTTTTGCCGAACACGGCCACCTGCGGCTGCACCATATTAAACAGCTTGGCGACCACCGTTGCCACGCCGACAAAATGCCCGGGCCGGCTGGCCCCGCATAATTCATTGGCCAGTGCGGGCGGTTGTATCACAACGGCTTGCCGCAAATCCTGCCCATCAAAATCCGGGTACATTTCAGTGACGGTAGGCGCAAATACCACGTCCGCCCCTACCGCTTCCAACTGTTCACAGTCTGCCGCCAAGGTGCGTGGATAGTTGCCAAAATCTTCGTTCACCCCAAACTGCAAGGGATTGACAAAGATACTCACCACCACAATCTCCGCGAGCTGCTTGGCCTGCGTCACTAATTGGCAATGTCCTGCATGCAAATTGCCCATCGTCGGGACAAAGCCCACCTTTGCTTGCGGATGACGGGCTAAAAAAGCGCGTAACTCGCGCACACTGTGACACACTTGCATCAATCATTCATCCAACAAAAACACAATTCCGGCAATATATCACAGGCCTCTCGCACCAGCGGCCCATCACCTGGCGTTTAACCCAAGCATTGACAAGCACATCCCTCATTGCCTATAGTCGCTTTAGGGCACTTCTATAAATTCAATTAGCGAGCCTGCGTTTCACGCGGGGCCTCTTGAAACCACTAACATCTTCATATGGTGTTGTTTATAAAAAAATATCCTGCCCTCGCAACCAGAGACTGCATCTCCTTTTTTAATCGCACCTCGTCTTGCTTTGCGACTTGAATTTATAAAAGTGCCCTTTACAATCTTAATCTTTAATAACAATGGTGGGAGAAGTCATGAGCGTCATTTCAGAATTCAAGCAGTTCGCCCTTAAAGGCAATGTCATGGACCTGGCAGTCGGTGTCATTATTGGTGGGGCCTTTGGCAAAATTGTGGCCTCGCTGGTAGATGATGTCATCATGCCCGTGGTCGGCAAGATTTTTGGCGGCTTTGATTTTAGCAATTTATATGTGCCCCTTAACGGCCAATCGGCTGACCTGGCATTGGCAGAAGCCAAAAAACTGGGTGCAGTGCTGGCCTACGGCAACTTTCTGACCATCGTGCTCAACTTTATTATCCTGGCATTTATTATTTTCCAGATGGTGAAATTCATGAACCGCCTGAAAACCGCGGATGAACCGGCCCCTGCCGCACCTGCGCCGACCCCCGAAGATATTGTGCTACTGCGCGAAATCCGTGATAGCCTGAAAAAATAATCAATTAAATCAGGGTTTATCGGGGTTAAAAAAACAAAGGGCGCCTGAGCGCCCTTTGTGTTTGATCCCGCAATAAAGAATTAAATGCCTGCCGGATTGGGATTAGGCACTTCGTAGGTTTGACCACTGCTGGCGTCAGACCCATCATTATTCAAAAACACCACCACGCTAACCTGGTCTTCCACAATATCCAGCTCGGTCGTTGGGTAGTAAGCCCCCTTCGCATCCTTGTTGATGTTGTGATAATGCCAGATGGAGGCAACCACCCGTCCACTGTCCTTGAGTTTCACATCTTCTGCGCGGGCAGGTTCGCCCAGCAATGCAATCAATTCGGCCCGGCTCATCTTGCCGACTTTATCCACAAAGGCCTGCTCGTCTTCTGGAATCGCTCCCGTCGTAGCGATCCCTGGCGTCGCCCCTGCCCATAATGCACTGCTCACTGATAACAATCCAACTGCCAACACCCCGTGCAACCAAGTTTGTGCTCTCATCATCACTCTCCTTATGTTCAAACACTCAGGCAATCAAAACGATCATTAGGTTCCATTTGCAGCCGCTACGCATAGGCTGGCGGCGGCGCTGTGGCCTAGACCGACTCAATAGGATAGGCTTCTTCTGGCAATAGCTCTATCAATAACACATGTACACGACGGCTGTCAGCATGCACCACGGTCACACTCAGATTTTGAATGCGGATATGCTCGCCGCGCTTGGGCAAATGACCAAAATGGTTGACCACCAGCCCACCCACGGTTGAAAACTCTTCGTCACTAAACGTGGTGCCAATGGCTTCATTAAACTCAGGGATTTCAGTCAAGGCTTTGACACGGTATTTACCCGGCGCCTGCTGGATAATATTGCCCTCGCCTTCGTCGTCATCATATTCGTCTTCAATATCCCCAACAATCTGCTCCAGCACGTCTTCAATGGTCACCATGCCCGCCACACCGCCGTATTCATCCACCACAATGGCAATATGATTGCGGTTGCTGCGAAACTCCTTGAGCAATACATTCAGGCGCTTGGATTCGGGGATAAACACGGCCGGACGCAACATGTCGCGCAGTTCAAACGACTCATTTGCATAGTAACGAAGCAGGTCTTTGGCCAGCAGGATGCCGATCACATCATTTTTGTTGTCTTCAATCACGGGGAAGCGGGAGTGTGCCGTTTCAATCACAAACGGCAGGAAGCTGTCTGGCGGTTGAGCGATATCAATCACATCCATTTGCGAACGCGGAATCATGATGTCGCGCACTTGCATTTCACTGACTTGCAAAACACCTTCGATCATGGCCAGTGAATCGCCATCCATCAGGTGGTTTTCATAAGCGCCATGCAGCAATTCAACAAGCTGCTCTCGATCTTCTGGCTCACGCAACAGAAAATGACTTAATCGTTCTAGAAGAGAGGGTTTATGTGAAAACTTATCCGGCTCCGAAGCCATATTTACTGCTGAAAACAGCACCCTGTATAACGAGATGACTTAAGCATACATGAAAACAGATGACCATGTCACCTTCACCTCACCAGCCCTCTGATTTGGCTCAAGATTTGCCCAGGCCAGTCGCGATCACGCTATAAACATTTAAATTCTGCTAAATTATCGCCTATGCTCAATCGCTTGCGTTCCTATTCTTCTCGTTTTCGCCTGCCTCAGTCGGGCCGACTGGCGCAAATCGCATTGTCAGTACCGTTGAGGATCGTCGCCGGACTGGTGGTTTTTTACCTGCTGTTTGCCTGGCTGGCTTTGAACCCGCTGGCCAAATGGCTGTTGCCCTGGGTTGCCGAAACACAGCTGGCCAGCAAAGCTAGCGTCGACAAGGTCACATTTGACCCCTTCAGCTTGACCACCACCATCGAAAAACTCTCACTCACTGATCAGCAAGGCGCGCCCTTGGCTGCGTTTGACCGACTAGTGGTCGATCTTGAGGCCAGCGGACTGTTTAAATGGGCATGGAAACTCAAGCAGATCCAGTTGACAGGCCCACATGTGAATGTGATGGTCTCCAAACAAGGTAAACTCAACTGGGCAGACCTGATCGCCAAACTCAATGAAAACCCCTCGCCGCCAGATCAGGACCTGCCCCGAGTCATCATTGAAAAAATCATCCTGAGCCAGGGCAATATTGAATACCTGGATGCACAGCACGACCAGCCTTTGCGTGCCTCCCTCAAGCCGCTGGATTTTGAACTGGAAGGCTTTTCTACCCTGCCCCAAGACCGCGGCGACTACCTGATCGCGGCAAAACTGCCCTATCAGGGCGGCACCGTGAAGTGGAAAGGTAATTTCGGCGTCAATCCCCTCGCATCGCAAGGGCAACTGGCGATTGAGGCGTTACAAATTGCCAAGGTGATGCAGTGGGTCAACACAGCGGCGCTGCCCGTTAAAGTTGAGACCGGGGCTTTTTCTGGTCAGTTGAACTATGCATTTTCCATGCATCAGCAACAACCAAAGCTGCAGCTCAGTGATGTCCAGCTGCGCATTGAGGACTTGGGGGCGACAGTGGCGCCAGCGGACAAACTTAGCTGGGCCTCATTCACGGTCACCACCAAACAGCTGACGCTACTTCCTGCTGCGCAACTCAGCCTGCAGGGTCATGGTATCGACATGACCCTGAATCAGCTCAAGCTACAAAAGCCGCAAGCGGTCGTCTCAATGGCCAGCAGCCAGCTGTCACTGCCCAGTCTCAGTTTCACGCTGGATAAACAAGCACAGCTTCAGTTTGAAAATCTGGATGTTCATCTGCAACAGGCGCAGGTACAGCATGGCCAGCAAACCTTGCTCAGCCTGCCTGAACTGGCGCTGGAACACGCCAGTTTCAACCTGGCTGACCGTCGTGCAAAGATCGGGCTCGTCCATCTCAATCAGGGACAATTATCCGCCACGCAGCTGGCCTCTGGCTTGCTGGATTGGCAACAGAGCTTCGAACCAATCGTCGCAAAAAATACGTCAACCACCCAACCCACAGCCGAGCAAACAGCGAAAATAGCTGAAAGTAAGCCGTTCCATTTGAACATTGACGAAATAGCTCTCGCGCACTGGCACCTGACCTATACCAGCCACCAGTTTGCCAAACCGCTGCAGGCAACTGTAGGCGACATGAATCTGCAATTGGCCTTGGATCATGCTGAAGACCTGACGCTCAGTAACATGCAACTGGATGCCAGCCAACTCGCGCTGCAATCGGATAAACAAACGCTGGCACAACTTGGCAAGCTATCGGTAGGCAAAGTACATCTGGCGCTGGCGCAACAAAAAGCTGAGGTCGCGGCGATCCAGTTAAGCGGTCTGAAAACCTCGGTGATTCGCCAGGCCGACCAGCGCTTGAACTGGCAAACCCTGCTCGCAACAGTCCCGGCAGAAGCCCCCAAGAACACGGCGACTTCACCCACCGCGACAACGCAGAAAACTGCCTGGACCTATCACCTCAAACAACTAGCCTTGCAGCAGGCTGAGGTGCATATTGAGGATCAATCGACCTCAAGCCCCATGATCCTGGATGTGACCGATGGTCAACTCTCGCTGACTGACTTGAACCAGAATCTGACACGCTGGCTCCCAGTCAAGGCTGGCTTCAAGGTCAAACAAGGCGGTCAATTGAATCTGCAAGGCAAGATCGCGGCGGCCCCGTTTAAAGCAGACCTGCAAACACAGCTCAGTCAGTTATCTTTAAAACCCTTTGCGCCCTACCTAGCACAAGTCGCCTTACTCAAACTGGAAGATGGCGCAGTCGGTTTAGAAGGCAGGTTACAACAATCCTCGCAAGGCACAACCCGCTTTGATGGCGGTTTCACCGTCAACCAGCTCTCGATTATTGAGGAAGAAAGCCAGCAACCATTCTTGCGCTGGCAAACCTTACAGGCAGACGGTGTATCGCTATCAGTGGCACCGAACAAATTGCAAATCGACACCTTGAGTGTGAGCCAACCGCAGACCAAGTTTATGATTGCTGCCGATCGCAGCCTGAACGTAAGCAAGCTCATGCGTACTGCGCCCGCTTCTGACCATCCGCCTGCGAGCAATGGCAATGCAACAACATCGACCAGTACAAGCGCAGCAACCGCGGCGGCAAACGCAAGTAAACAGAGTGATTTTCCGGTCAATATAGACAGTGTGCGGATCAACAATGCCGAACTGGACTTTGCCGACTTGTCATTGCCGCAGCCATTTGGCACGCATATTAACAATCTGGGCGGGGTGATTAACGGCATTTCGAGCAACCCGGCTTCCACAGCCCAGGTAGAGATGGATGGCAAGGTGGATGACTATGGCGCTGCCCGCATCCGTGGCAGCTTGCAGCCATTTAACACCGGCGAATTTACCGACCTTAAACTGGCGTTCACTAATCTGGAAATGAACCGGCTAACCCCCTATTCCGGCAAATTTGCCGGGCGCAAGATCACCTCAGGCAAGCTGTCTGTCGATCTCGAATACAAGATCAAGCAGCGCAAGCTGGCTGGAGAAAACAAATTCGTTATTCACAAACTGACCTTGGGCGAGCGCGTAGACAGCAAGGATGCCGCCAACCTCCCCCTGGATCTGGCGATTGCCATTCTTGAAGACAGCAATGGCGTCATTGACCTCGACCTGCCAGTCAGTGGCAGCCTGGATGACCCCAAGTTCAGCATAGGCGGGATTGTCTGGAAAGCCTTTACCAACATTCTGACCAAAATCGTGACAGCACCATTTAGCGCCTTGGGTAAGCTGTTTGGCAGCAGTGAAAAGCTGGAGGCCATTGTGTTTGATCCCGGTACGGCGGCTTTATCCCCGCCTGAGCAGGAAAAACTGCAAGCAGTGAGCAGCGCACTTAACAAACGCCAGCAATTGAAGCTGGGTGTGGTGCCTGCTTACGATATCGCTGCAGATACGCGCGCCCTGCAGGAAAGCAGCCTGCGTAAGCAAGTGGCTGCGGAAATGGGCATCGTACTGAAGGCAGACCAGACACCCGGACCGATAGACCTCAACAACCCCAAAGTGCAATCTGCGCTCAAGGCCTTGCATGACCGCTTAACCAACAAAGGCCTGCTAAAGCGGCTTGCTTCAAAGCTGGAAAAAACACCGGCCGGATTTTATGAACAGGCACAAGAGACCTTGACGACCAGTATCCCGGTTTCAGAAGCGGACTTACAGGCCTTAGCCAAATCACGGGCAAACGCAATTCAGCAGCAATTGCTGGCCGCAGGCCTAAGCCAGGATCGCATCGCCCTCGCACCGCCAGTGGCCGCAAAAGCAGAGCGCGCTTTGGTACCAACCAAGCTAACGCTGGACGCGATCAAGCATTAATGTGAGCGTTGTCATGACGGCTGAAACGTTGAATTTACTCCCAAAGCGAGTCGATTTGGCTATTGTGCCCTCTGAGTCCACTGTGGCTTAAAAATATAGCCAAGATTAATGATCAATACCTGATTTAACTCAGGCTTGAAAGGCAGAGGCAGCGACTCAAGCCGCAACGAATCAACCAAGTTGGGCTCGCTGTTAGAACACCAACACAGTGAGCAAATGCTGAAAAAAGCGCAGTACCGGCGACAGCACTATCCCCAAAATACCGGTAAACAGGAGTGCAATCAGTATCAGCATGCCGTAACGCTCGAGCTGGGCAAATTTGATCGCCGCGGACATGGGCAATAAGCTCACCGCAATACGGCCACCGTCCAGCGGTGGCAGTGGAAACAGGTTAAGCACCAGCAACACCAGATTGATCTGTACACCTGCAAGACTCATTTGCGACACATACGCCTGGGCAGCGTCTGGAAATTGTCCCACCCTCGCCAACACCAAGCCCCAAAGCAATGCCATGACAAAATTCGACGCGGGGCCGGCCAGGGCCACCCATAGCATATCCTGCTTGGGACGGCGTAACTGGCCAAAATTCACGGGCACCGGTTTTGCCCAGCCAAACAGGATGCCGCCAAACATAATGCTGATGGCAGGCAATAAAATGGTGCCAATAGGGTCAATATGTTTGAAGGGATTGAGCGTAATCCTGCCCATGCGCTCTGCGGTCAAGTCACCAAAATATTTGGCAGCGTAACCGTGAGCAGCTTCATGCACGGTAATCGCAAACAGGATAGGCAGTGCGTAGGCAGCAATTTTTTGTACAACGGTCAGTTCTTCCATGCAAATAGCTTTCAGACAACATTAAGGCCAGGGCGCGACACCTGCCCGAACCAGCGACGGCGGATCTTCGGTCAAATCCAGCACCGTGGTGGGCCCCACGTGCACGATATCACTGTCAATCACAGCATCAATCTGGTGTTCCAGCGCTTCCCGAATCTCCCATCCGACCGAGAGGGGCGCCTCGTCACCGGGTAATTGCAAGGTCATGCTCAGCATGGGCGAATCCAGCGCTTCCAGCAAGGTTTGCGTCACAATATGCTTGGGCACACGCAAACCGATGGTGCTACGTTTGGGGTGATGCAGGCGGCGCGGCACTTCTCTGCTAGCCTCAAGCAAAAAGGTATAAGCGCCTGGGGTCAAGGCTTTAAGTAGCCGAAACTGGCTATTGTTCACTTTGGCATAGGTGCCAATCTCGGCTAGATCACGGCAGATCAGCGTAAAGGGGTGATCATCATCCACACCACGCAACCGGCGGATGCGTGTTTGCGCGTCCTTGAACTCCATCAGGCACACCAAGGCATAACTGGAGTCAGTCGGACAAGCCAGAATACCGCCCTGCTTCAACAGCTGTACCGCTTGTTGAATCAACCGCGCCTGCGGGTTTTGCGCATGAATAATAAAGTACTGGGCCATCAAGCACTACTGCAGCAGACTTGCCTCGGGCCAATCCTGCCAGAGGGGGACACAATTGGCCGGTAAGGCGGGCAAGCGGCCCATTTCCATGAACGAAAGTCCTGGGCCATGATAGTCAGAGCCTTGAGATGCCTTCAAGTCAAAGCGATGGGCCAGTTTTGCGAACTGATCGAACTGCGGCGGCTGATGGCTACCAGTCACGACTTCTATGGCCTGTCCGCCGTAGCCCCTGAACTCGTGCAATAGCAAATGCATATTGACGAAGCCCAGATCATAACGGCCAGGGTGTGCCAGCACGGCGACACCGCCAGCCTGGCGAATCAAGGTCACTGCTTGTTCCAGACTCATCCATTCATGGTTAACAAACCCCGGCTTGCCTTTGACCATATATTTTTTAAAGACAGACTTGATGTTTTTAGCATGCCCTTGCTTGACAATAAACTGGGCAAAATGACTGCGCGTCATTACACTATTTCCCGCAATCTGCTTCGCACCTTCGTAGGCGCCAGCAATACCAGCCTTGGCCAAGCCTTCGGCCATTTGCCGGGCACGCGTATCGCGCGCCGCATGTACTTGCTGAAAGGCGGTGATTAATTGCGGGTCGCTCGCATCAATGCGCAAGCCAACGATATGCAAGGTCCGCTTTTTCCAGGTCACCGAGATTTCGACACCATTCACCAGTGTAATGCCATGCTGCTCAGCGGCAATCCGTGCGCGCGCCAGGCCGCCGACTTCGTCATGGTCCGTCAGCGCCAGCACACGCACGCCTTTGCTCGCGGCGTGGGCAACCAGCTCCTCTGGCGAGAGCAGGCCATCTGAGAGTGTGGAGTGGCAATGCAAATCTATCGGAACGGACATATTGAATGAGAGAGACTACGCTGTTGTGCGGGGACAGGATTGTCTACATATAAACTTTACTTTATGACAAGAATCATAGCAAAATAGTGCCCTCACAGATAGCAAGAATTCAGCGTACTGAAGCCAAGCATGCAAATCATCACTGATTTACTCCCCGTCATCCTGTTCTTTATCGCTTATAAAAAAGCAGGCATCTTTGCAGCCACCGCGGTCGCCATGATCAGTACGCTCTTGCTGATCGGCGTGATCTGGCTAAAACGCGGCAAAATAGACAAGATGCTGGCCATCAACGGCGCCGTGATTACCGTTCTCGGTGGTATCACTTTGCTGCTGCATGACAAAACCTACATCATGTGGAAGCCGACTGCCATCTATTGGATTGGGGCACTGGCCCTGCTTTTCAGTCGCTATGCCTTCAAGCGCAACCTGATTGAGCGCATGCTGGGCAAAATGATGTCGCCGCCTGCTGCCACCTGGGACAAGCTAAATCTCTACTGGATTGCCTTTTTAATCGGCATGGGCATATTGAACCTCTACGTTGCCTTTCACTACAGCGAAGACGACTGGGTCAACTTCAAGTTGTTTGGGGCCACCAGCCTTATGTTTATCTTTATGATCGTGCAAGTCTTTGCGCTAAGAGCGCATTGGGTTGAACAAAATCAGCCGCCCGCCTGACTAAATGTTTAGCCAGACTTTATCGACTGCCGCAGCGAAAGAATGCCACCATGCTTTACATGATTTACGCACAGGACACCCCGAACAGCTTGCCATTGCGGCTGCAACATCGCCCGCCGCATCTGGCCAGATTGCAACAATTGCAAAACGAGGGCCGCCTGGTTTTAGCAGGCCCGTTGCCAGCCATAGACAGCGTAGACCCTGGTGAAGCGGGCTTTAGTGGTAGCCTGATTGTCGCTGAATTTGACTCATTACAGGCGGCCACAGACTGGGCCAATGACGATCCGTTTAAGCATGCAGGCGTCTATGGTCAAGTGACCGTTAAACCGTTTAGAAAGACTTTGCCGTGATGCTGCGCGCTGAAATAGAGCAGCGGTTGCAAAGCCTGACACCGGAACACATCGAGATTCAGGATGACAGTGATTTGCACCGGGGACATGCAGGAAATACTGGCGGCGGACACTTTACCATCACGGTAAAAAGCTCGCTATTTTCAGGAAAATCACAGATAATGCGCCATCGCATGGTATATCAATGTTTGCAAGATTTAATGCCTCATCGCATCCACGCGCTCAGTATTACAGCCTTATCGACCGATGAGTCATTTATTTGAAACAATCCTGTTTTTTAATATCGCACCTAATTCAAAACGTTATTTTAAGGATATTGCATGAAATTTTTGAAAGTATTGTTGGCAATTGCTTGCTTAAGCGCAATGCCACATGTGTATGCGGCGGATGCCGACGCGGTAGCCACCGTCAATGGCAAACCGATCAAGAAATCCTGGGTAGAGTTTATCCTCAAGGATGCTGAAGCGCGTACAGGCCAAAAAGCCAACGATGGCATGAAAGCAGCCGTGGTGAATGAACTGGTTGGCTCTGAATTGGCCTATCAGGAAGCGCAAAAAGCCGGCATCGATAAATTGCCTGACTTTGTGGTCAGTGAAGAATTGGCTCGTCGCAAGTTACTAGTGAATGCTTTCCTGGGTGATTTCATCAAGAAAAATCCTGTGACTGATGCCGAGAAAAAAGAAGCTTACGAGCAATACAAAAAAGAACTGGGTGACAAAGAGTACAACGCCCGCCATATTCTGGTGAAAACAGAAGCCGAAGCCAAAGCTATTATTGCTGACCTGAAAAAAGGGACTGACTTTGCCAAAGTGGCCAAGGAAAAATCTCTGGACCCAGGCTCCAAAGACAAAGGGGGCGATCTGGGCTGGTTCTCACCAGCTGGCATGGTCAAGCCTTTTGCTGAAGCCTTGGTTGCCTTGAAAAAAGGCGAAACCACACCTGAGCCAGTGCAGTCACAGTTTGGCTGGCATGTGATCAAGCTGGTAGACACCCGTGCACTGCAAGCGCCTGCTTATGATAAAGTTCAGGAAGGTCTTGAGCGCACCATTCAACAACGTAAACTCGAAAAATACATGTTGAGCCTCAAAGACAAAGCCAAAATTGACGTGAGCGGCCTTGAGAAAAAATAAGCCGGATTCGTTCTGAGTCTGCAAAAAGCCAGCCATTGCTGGCTTTTTTGTTGTGTGTGATGGATGTCGCGATTGAGCGCGCAACTTGAGAAAAGATCGAATGAACAATTTCCTTCATTGTCATTCTAAGCTACAATCAAGAATTATTCTCATTTGAACGCAACCATGCATCTAGACGCACTGAAACCAGGGCAGACTGCCATCGTAGACCGCATTCATGCAGAGCAAGCATTGGCCCAACGCCTGAATGCCCTTGGATTTCGTAGCGGTAAGCGCATAGAGGTGATCAGACAGGCCTCGTTTAATGGGCCGTTACATGTCCGTATCGGCTCCACGGATGTGATCATCCGCCTGCACGATGCCAGTGCCATTCATTTACACCCCGTTGACCTGTTAGACTCCCCTGCCGTATGAAACGTGTCGCCTTACTTGGGATGCCGAATACCGGCAAATCCACCCTGTTTAACCGCCTGAGTGGTGCGTCTGCGCGCGTCGGCAACTGGCCTGGCATCACGGTCGACCTGATGAGCGCCAAGCTGCTGCTGGGGGGACATATTGCCGAGCTGATCGATTTACCCGGCCTGTATGATTTGCACGGCTTTTCTGATGATGAACACGTGGTCAGGCATTTCCTGAGCCATCACCAGATTGATCTGGTGCTGATTATCCTCAACAGTGCGCAAATCGACCGCCAGCTTTCACTCGCCTTGCAAATCCGTGCCTTGGGCTTGCCTGCAGTCCTGTTGCTCAATATGGAGGATGAGGCCAAACGGGCCGGCATCACCATCAACACCCAGGCCATGAGCAAGCAGTTAGGCATGCCTGTGCGTACCATTAGCGCCAAGTACGGGCAAGGCTGCCCGGAAGCGCTACAGCTGGCGGCAGAGACCATGCTGCAGCACCCTAATCTGACCTCGCCTGACAGTATTGCCCGCAAGCTCGAACTCGAGAATGCCATTGAGCAGGAAATGCACCACATAATCGATCAGAGCGTGCAGTTTCCTATTCAACTGAACCACACACTCACCGACCGTCTCGATAAGGTTCTGCTCCATCCCTGGTTCGGGCTGCCGTTGTTTTTGCTGTCCGTATTTTTGCTGTTCCAGTTTATTTTCAGTGTAGGCGCACCTTTGCAAGAAGGCATGGGCTGGCTGTTTGACACGCTGCGTAGCCAGGCGCTGGAACCAGCTTTGGCCTTCTTGCCGGGCTGGCTAAACGGACTGTTGCTGGACGGCTTGTATACCGGTTTTAGTACGGTGGCCGCTTTTGTGCCCATTATTGTGCTGTTTTTCCTGGTCATGAGCATGGTAGAAGACAGCGGCTATCTCTCACGCGCGGCTTTCCTGATGGATACGCTGATGGCCAAAATGGGACTGGATGGCCGCGGCTTTGTCATGATGCTGATGGGGTTTGGCTGCAATGTGCCCGCACTCATGGGCACTCGCGTCATGCGCAGCCGCCCCATGCGTTTACTGACCATGCTGACGATACCGCTGTCACTGTGCTCAGCCAGATTACAGGTATTTTTATTTATCATCGCCATTCTGTTCCCGCCGTCACAAGCCGCGTTGGTCCTGTTTTCGCTATATCTGGTCAGTTTTGCCACCATTTTTATCACGGCGGTCCTGTTCAAACGCAGCTTTCAAAGCCGCGAGCCGTTTGTGCTTGAGCTGCCGCCTTATCGCTTCCCTACCCCGCAACAAATCTGGATGCGCGGCTGGCAAGAGGTAAAACATTTTCTGGCACGCGCCACCAAATTTATTGTGATTGGTGTGGTGCTGGTCTGGCTACTCACGCATTTACCTTTTTCTGCCACGCCAGCCAGCCCTGAAACCTGGGCCGGGAGCATAGGCCGCTTTTTCGCGCCCGTGCTGGACCCCATTGGCATTGACACCCAACTGGCGATTGCCCTGATTTTTGGTTTTGTTGCCAAGGAAATCGTGGTCGGCTCGCTGGCCGTGATTTATGGCCTGCAAGGGGATGCGCTTAGCCAACAAATTGCCAGCAATATCGACTGGGTACAAGGCATGAGCTTTATGCTGTTTACACTGATTTATACGCCCTGCCTGTCGACCATCGCCACACTTAAATCCGAAAGTAAAAGCAGCGGTTTTATGTGGCTGTCTTTGGCTTGGTCCCTGATGCTGGCATGGCTGGTCAGCTTTGCCTTTTACCAAACGGCTCGTGCACTTGGCTATTGAAATTTCTTGATTTCAAACAGAAACAGGAAAATATAATCTATGTTAAAGTGAATCTTCCACTTAAAAATAAGGAGACTCTACCCATGAACAAGTCTTTAGTGATTGCAGCCGTTGCCGCTTTATTCAGCTTGTCTGCACAGGCTAACAACCACAGTCATAATGGTCCGATGGAAAAATGCATGAAAGCCGCATTGGCCAAACATCCGGGCAAAGTCGTCTCATTGGAAGCCGAGATTGAAAAAGGCCGTGGTGCCATTTATGAGTTCGACATTGTCGGTACAGATGGCAAAGAATGGGAAGTAGAATGTGAAGCCAAAACTGGCAAGGTATTTGAAGAAGAAGTGGATGTTGACCCTAACAGCGACGAATTCAAATCCAAAGCCAAAGTGACGATGGAACAAGCCAAGAAAACTGCGCTGGACAAATATCCAGGTGACGTGGAAAGCATCGAATATGAGCTTGAAAACGGCAACCCTGTCTATGAGTTTGATATCAAGCAAGCCAACGGCAAGGAAATTGAAGTCGAAGTCGACGCAGTGACCGGCAAAATTGGGGAAACCGAAGAAGAAGTCTACGAAATCGGCAAAGACTAATTTTTTATCGTCCCCGCAATCAGTCAAACAGCAACCGCATGGTTGCGGTTTTTATTTGGGCAGGCACTTTGGCGCATTCGATATCAGACGCGCTTTCTGTTAAAATGGCGGTTTGAATTTTCATTGAAAAATCCAACCGCCTCATGTCTAGTCAAGCGCAATTCCTTAGCCTGCGCGGCAGCGCCGCCCTCTCTCAATTCCGTCTCGATAAACTGTATCGCGCCCTCAAAGCCAGCGCACCGAATATCGCCCATATTTACACCGAATTCGTGCACTTTGCGTTTAGCGAGTCCGCCTTGAGCGTGAGCGAGCAAGACACCCTGCGCCAGATTCTGACTTACGGACCGCACACGGATATCGAGTCCCCGACAGGCGAGTTGCTGCTGGTGATTCCGAGGATAGGCACGATTTCGCCCTGGGCCTCACGCGCGACGGATATTGCGCACAACTGTGGCTTGAGTCATCTGCTGCGTCTGGAGCGTGGCATTGCCTATTACGTGACCACTGCGAACGGACAGGCATTGACCGAAGCTGAGAAGCAAGCCTTGCGCACTGCCATCCAGGACCGCATGACAGAAACGGTGGTCTACCAGCTGGCGGATGCAGAAAAACTCTACCACCATGCCGACCCTAAACCTTTATCCAGTGTGGATATTTTAGCTGGCGGCAAAGCGGCGCTTGAAGCTGCCAATAGCGAGATGGGTTTGGCCTTATCGCCAGACGAGGTGGATTACCTGCTGGAAAACTACCGCAAAATGGGCCGCAACCCGACCGATGTCGAACTCATGATGTTCGCGCAAGCCAACTCCGAGCATTGCCGCCACAAGATTTTCAATGCCGACTGGGTGATTGATGGCGTACAGCAAGAGTTGTCGCTGTTCAACATGATCCGCAACACACACAAACTCAATCCTGGCAACACAGTGGTTGCCTACTCTGACAACAGCTCAATTGTACAAGGCCAGAAAACCAAGCGTTTTTATCCGGCAGCCGATCACAGCTACCAGTTTGTCGAAGACGACATGCATTACCTGATGAAGGTGGAAACGCATAACCACCCCACTGCCATTTCACCCTTTGCCGGGGCAGCGACTGGTGCAGGCGGTGAAATCCGTGATGAAGGCGCCACCGGCATAGGCTCTAAACCGAAAGCAGGCTTGACCGGCTTCTCGGTCTCTAACCTGAACCTGCCTGACTTTAAACAGCCTTGGGAAACCAATTATGGCAAACCTGGCCGTATCGCCAGCCCGTTGCAAATCATGATAGACGGTCCTTTAGGCGGGGCCGCTTATAACAACGAATTTGGCCGCCCCAATATTGCCGGTTACTTCCGTACCTTTGAACTCGAAACGCCTACTGCCGATGGCAAGCGCGAAATGCGTGGCTATCACAAGCCGATCATGCTGGCAGGTGGGGTCGGCAATATCTCTGACAGCCACAGCCATAAAAACAGCATTCCCCCCGGCTCAGCCCTGATTCAACTGGGCGGGCCGGCCATGTTGATTGGCCTGGGTGGGGGCGCGGCCTCCAGTATGGATACTGGCGCCAACACGGAAAACCTGGACTTTGACTCTGTGCAACGCGGCAACCCGGAGTTGCAACGCCGTGCGCAAGAGGTGATTGATCGTTGCTGGCAAATGGGCGATAACAACCCGATTTTGAGCATACACGACGTGGGTGCCGGTGGTATTTCCAACGCCTTCCCTGAGCTGGTCAATGATGCCAAAGTCGGCGCCGTGTTCCAGTTGCGTGATGTGCATAATGAAGAGCCTGGCATGAGTCCGCGCGAACTGTGGAGCAACGAAGCGCAAGAGCGCTATGTTCTAGCCGTCACGCAAGACCAGTTGCCCTTATTTGAAGCAATTTGTGAGCGCGAACGTTGTCCGTTTGCCGTCGTCGGCGTCACCACGGAAGAACGTCATCTGACGGTGGAAGACCGTCATTTTGATAATAAGCCGGTGGATATGGATCTGTCTGTTCTGCTAGGCAAACCCCCAAAAATGCTGCGTGACGTCAAATCCGTGAACAAGACGCTACCAGCGTTTGATACCGGCAACGTGGTATTGCATGATGCCGTGTCGCGTGTACTGCGCTTACCGGGTGTGGCAGATAAAACCTTCCTGATTACCATTGGTGACCGTAGCGTGACCGGCCTCATCGCCCGCGATCAAATGGTCGGCCCGTGGCAAGTGCCCGTGAGCAACGTGGCGGTGACCTGTGCCGGGTTTGAAACCAATATCGGCGAGGCATTTGCCATCGGTGAAAAGGCACCCTTGGCGCTGATCGACGCACCGGCTTCCGGCCGCATGGCCATTGGTGAAGCCATCACCAACATTGCCGCCGCCGCAATCAGTGACATTGGCAACCTCAAGCTGTCCGCTAACTGGATGGCGCCTGCCGGTCATGCCGGTGAAGATGCCGCGCTGTATGCCACCGTGAAAACCGTGGGCATGGAATTATGTCCGGCGCTCGGCATCAGCATCCCGGTCGGCAAAGACTCCATGAGTATGAAAACGGTCTGGCAAGATCAAGGTGAAAACAAAGCGGTCACAGCCCCCATCTCACTAGTAATCTCTGCCTTTGCCAATACGCCAGATGTGCGTAAAACCCTGACGCCGCAACTGCGCACTGATCTCGGCGACAGCCAACTGATCCTGATCGACCTGGGCAATGGCAAAAACCGCATGGGCGGCTCGGCTTTGGCTCAAGTCTATCAACAGTTAGGCAACAGCGTGCCCGATGTCGACCAACCGGCACAACTGAAAGCATTTTTTGCCGCGATCCAGCAACTGAATCACGAAGGCAAACTACTGGCTTATCATGACCGCTCAGATGGTGGCCTGTTTGTCACACTGGCAGAAATGGCGTTTGCCGGCCATTGTGGCCTCAATCTTGACCTCAGCGCCCTGGCTGGCGACAACATTGCCCTGCTGTTTAACGAAGAATTGGGGGCAGTTCTGCAAGTACGCGCCAGCGATACGGCAACCATCGTCCAGCAATTGCAACAGCAGTTGGGTGACTGTGTGCACGCCATCGGCCAAGTCACTGCGGGCCAGGACATTGTCATCGCGCTTAAACAAGCACGCTACCAGGCATCACGCATAGACCTGCACCGCATGTGGTCTGAAACCACTTACCGCATGCAGAGCCTGCGTGATAACCCGGCCTGTGCCCAACAGGAATATGACTGCATCCTGAATGCCGACGATGCCGGCTTGCATGCGCAGCTGACTTTTGACCTCAATGACAATATTGCGGCACCGTATATCAACACCGGCAAACGCCCCAACATGGCGATTTTGCGTGAGCAAGGTGTCAACGGCCAAACCGAAATGGCGGCTGCGTTCGACCGCGCAGGTTTTAACAGCGTCGATGTGCATATGAGCGACATCATCAGCGGCCGTGTGGCACTCAAGGATTTCGCAGGCTTGGTGGCTTGCGGTGGCTTCTCTTATGGGGACGTGCTTGGTGCAGGCGAAGGCTGGGCCAAGTCCATCCTGTTCAACGCGCGTGCACGCGATGAATTTAGCGCCTTCTTTAACCGTGCAGACACCTTTGCACTGGGCGTCTGTAATGGTTGCCAGATGATGAGTAACCTGCACAGCATTATTCCAGGGGCTGCGCACTGGCCGCACTTTGTGCGCAACAAGTCCGAACAGTTTGAAGCACGCGTTGCCCTGGTCGAGATTCTGACCTCGCCGTCTATCTTCTTTGACGGCATGGCAGGCAGCCGCATGCCGATTGCTGTGGCACATGGCGAAGGGTTTACGGAATTTACTGATGCGGGCGCGGTCACAAGTGTGCTACAACAGCAACTGGCAACCGTGCGTTATGTGGACCATGCTGCGCAAGCGACCGAAGTTTACCCGTTTAACCCGAATGGTTCGCCTCAGGGCTTGACCGGGTTTACTACGCAAGATGGTCGTTTCAGCATCATGATGCCACATCCTGAACGTGTGTTTAGAGCGGTACAGCATTCCTGGCGGCCAGATGGCTGGCAGGAAGATGGCCCCTGGATGCGCATGTTCAGAAACGCACGCAAGTTTGTAGGTTAAGCGGAGTCGACCGGCCGTTACCGGCGACTTCACGAGGCCAAAAAAGTGGTTATTTTTAAAAAATGAAAATCAGGTGTTTGGAGAGATTATGAAATCAATTAAGTTTTTACTGGCCTTGTGTTCACTGTCATTTGCCTTGCAAGCGTTTGCATTGACCGATGATGAATATATGGAGTTTACCGAGGCGCTGACGGGTGGCAATATCAAAGTCGTGAAAAAGTTTGTCGAAGCTGACCCTTCATTGGTCAACCAGAAGTTCTTTGCCTGGGAACCCCTGCAAATGTCCGCATCCAAAGGCAAACTGGATGTGGTGAAATACCTGGTTTCCAAAGGGGCGGATCTGAACTATGTGCATCCGGCCAGCCGCAATACCGCGTTTCATATGGCCGCATTTATTGGCGATACTGAAACCATGAAATATCTGGCCTCTGCAGGCGCAGATGTGAACAAGAAACTCAAAGGCGATGTTTCGTTGATTCGTTACTTCAGAGAAGAAAATAACCAGAAAATGGTAGATTTACTGACCCAGTTAGGCACCAAAGATGATGGCTGCCAGGAAGAAAAATGCTTCTAATCCTCGAACTGGCGAGAGGGTGTTGATAAAAACGGTCATGAGTTTCATGGCCGTTTTTTTGTTTGCGGGTCAGGTGCCAGTATGGGTGATCATGGCATCCGCTGTGTAACCGCAGTCACTCACATCACCATGCCCATTCAGAATAATGTGAGCTCAAATTCATCATGTGTGACGGGGGTAGCATGAAGTCATTATTCAGCAGTGTGTTTTTCATTTATCTTGCCTGCGCCGGCCTCTGCGCGTATGCGCAAGACCCGCAGGCGATCCGAACGCTGGCAGCATCTTGTGCCGCCTGCCATGGCCCGGCCGGCAACAGCCTGGGCGGCACAGCGACACTGGCTGCGCTCAATCAAGCCTATTTTATCCAGCGCATGCAGGGCTTTAAAGACGGCTCGGTCAGCGCGACGGTGATGCACCATCATGCCAAAGGACTCACAACAGAAGAGATTGCGGACTTGGCGACCTATTTTGCACAACAACCCAGACAGACGCCTCCCGCCTTGCCCAAGCAATCTTTTTTAGGGAGACAGTGATGACCGCCGCATTTGAACAAGCCCCCCTGACGCCCAATGGCCGCAGACAATTTGTACGTTCCATCGTCTATGGCGGTCTGGCCTTTTATGGTCTGCCTGCGTTTGCACGCGCGAGTAAACCACCGCTTGGCCATATTGTCGTGGTTGGTGCAGGCTTTGCAGGGCTCACGGCCGCCAAATATTTACGCGACTGGAGCATGGGCAATCTTAAAGTCACTGTGATCGAACCGAATCCACAGTTCATTTCCTGCCCGCAAAGCAATCTGGTCCTGGGCGGCAGCCGCACACTGGACGATTTGAGTTTTAGCTATGCGTTGTCACGCAAACAGCATGGCATCGACTGGGTACAAGACACGGTCACCAGTGTTGATCTGACCAACAAACAAGTACAGCTGACGCGCGGTCATCTGCATTATGACCGCCTGGTTCTGGCCCCCGGCGTTGATTTCAATTACGCAAGCATCACCGGCATGACCACGCCAGTGACCGACATCCCTCATGCCTGGAAAGCTGGCCTGCAAACTTTGCAATTACGGCAGCAACTGGAGCAGATGCCGGATGGCGGCGTATTTGTGATGACCATCCCGCCCGGCCCTTATCGCTGCCCGCCCGGCCCCTATGAGCGCGCTTGCCAGGTGGCGCATTACTTCAAACAACACAAACCGCGTAGCAAAGTCGTTATTCTGGATGCCAATGCCGATATCGTGTCGAAAAAAGGCTTGTTTTTGCAGAGTTTTCAGGGGGTGTATAAAGACCTGATTGAATACCACAACAACAGTACCATTCTGCAGCTGGATCCGGTGAGCAAAACAGTCAAAACTGACTTTGAATCAGTCAAGGCCGATGTCCTGAATGTCATCCCGCCACAGCTGGCAGGCAAGGTTGCGCAAGTGGCTGGGCTGGTCAATGTGGATCAACGCTGGTGTGAGGTGGACTTTGTCACCTATGCCTCTACGCTGCAACCGGACATGCATATTATCGGTGACAGTATTTCTGCTGGCTTGCCCAAATCCGCCCATATGGCGACCTCACATGCAAAGGTGTGTGCCGCAGCCATCATCGCCATGCAAACCGGTCACGCGCCCAATCCACTGCCGGTGTTTGCCAATACCTGCTACAGCTTTGTCGATGACCAGCAGGCCATGCATGTCGCCAATGTTTATCGTTATGACCCTGTTAAGAAAAGCATGGTGTCTGCAGAGGGCGGCGGCGTTTCAGCCAAGGCCAGCGTGCAGGAAGGGGAATATGCCCAGGCCTGGGCGCAGAATATCTGGGCAGATACGTTGACATGATGACTGCCGTGCTCAGTGCTGTCAGAGAACAGCAGTCACTATTGGCTGGCCTGATGCTGATCGGCCTGGGCATGGCAACCGGTTTGCATACTGCCACCGCGCAACCTCTGGCGACAGACGCCCTGCGCAATCTCAAGGCGCCTGCCGGACTGCAAATTGAGCGCTTTAGTGATGTGAGCGCCTGGGGCATGCCTCGCATGCTGGCGCTGGATTCGCAAGGTCAGTTACTGGTGAGTCTGGCGGACACTGGCCGTATTCTGAGGCTAGACCAAACGGGTCATGCCGAGGTGATTGCACAAGGACTCAATGCTCCGCAAGGCCTCACCCTGCTAGGAAAAGACCTGCTGGTTGCGGAGCAAACCGGCGTGGTGAAATTGCCCTGGCAAGACAGCCATTGGGGGCCGCCACAGCCATTTATCCGAAACTTGCCCAGTGGCGGCCACACCCTCAAAACGGTCAAGGTGTCGCCAGATGGCTATGTCTTTGTCAACGTGGGCTCCAGCTGTAATGTCTGTGTGGAAGACAACCCGCTACGCGCCACATTACTGCGCTTTGCCGCAGATGGCCGCCCTGCCGGTGCGCTGGTCACGCTGGGCTGGCATGCCCAAAGCGCGGTCTGGGCGACCGGACTGCGTAACACGCAGGGGTTCACCTGGCATCCACAAACAGGTGCGCTGTTTGCCACCAACAATGGTGCCGACAATCGCAGCAGCCATGCTCATGGCGCCGTTGATGATGACCTGCCACCAGAGCACTTGAACCAGATTGAAGGCGGGACATCCTATGGCTGGCCCTATTGCTGGGGCGATCCGGCACAGGCGGGCAAGCTGTTTGCAGATCCAAATATGCCAGGCGCCGCAGCAGCCTGCCAACAATCGCAGGCGCCCGCCCTGCTACTCCCCGCCCACAGCACACCGATAGGCATCACTTTTTTGCAGCACAGCCGGCTTCCCGCAGAAATGCGTGAGGATGCCATTGTCGCGCTGCACGGTTCATGGAACCGCAAACAGCCCAGCGGCTACGCCTTGCTGCGTGTACAATTCAGGAACCAACAACCTGTCGCAACCGTCCCATTCATTGAGGGTTGGCTGCAAGACAATCAGGCCTGGGGCCGACCGGTAGACGTGATCGTCGGCACGGATGGCTGGCTCTATGTGAGTGATGACCTGACCGGCTGGATTTACCGTATCCGTGAGAAAACGCTGCAATAAAAAATTTATGCCACAGACCCGTTCTGGTCTGGGTGAATTGTTTGAGGAGATTGAAATGAAACGTCTTTTAACGTATTTAAGCGGCGCCCTGTGCCTGGCTTTGACGCCTGTCACCCAGGCCGGTGCCCAGCCTTCATTGGTCATTCAGGTGCCAGAGTCTTTTTACCAGCATCCGGTGCGTTTGCTCAACCCCTATTTAGTTTACTGGCACAATCGCGCTGAAATTGCAGAGTCGGTTGGCTTGAACAGCTTTCAGGCACAACATTACACCACCTCCAGCTGCCAAGCCGAAGCACAAGGCCAGGCATTGGTCGTGATCGAACCCAATATGTTTTATAATCCGCAAACTGGCGTGTTTTACAGCGAGATCACGGCCAGAGTTTATAACACCCCGGCTGCGGATAGCGCGCTAGGCAAACCACTGATGACGGTGAAAGGCGAAGGCCAGTCGCGTGGCTGGCTGACCTACAATGTAGAGAATTTTGCCCGCCAGTCCTACCAGCAGGCATTTGAGCAAGTGATCCAGAAAATCCAGCAAAACCCGGCTTATGAGCCCTCTGTCGTAGCTGCGCCCGTTCAAACCTACCAAGCCTTGTGCAACAGCATTGATACGCTGTCACAACCTAAGGCGCTGTTCTAGAAAGAAAATATGCAATCATTCATCTCGAACACACCGTCATGGATACAATGGCTGTTGGCCAGCAGCCTAACCCTGACCAGCCTGGCCAGCCATGCGCACCCCCTGGAGCCGGTCAAAGGTCTGCTGACGCCCGAGTCCGTCGTACAAGCGGCCGATGGCAAAATTTATGTGTCAGAAATCAATGGCTTTGGCCAGGATGGCGACGGGCAAATCCGTGTACTGGACCATGGTCAGTCCTCCGTCCTGGTGCAAGGGCTGGATGACCCCAAAGGCCTGGTGATCATTGCCAATGACTTGTATATTGCGGACAAAACGCGGGTACTGCGCGTCGCGCTCAATCAGCCAGGCGCGGTTGCAGAAGTGTTTTTATCTGCCAACGAGTTCACCAAACCGCCACAATTCCTCAACGATCTGGCGGCAGATGCCAATGGCAATCTGTATATCAGCGATAGCGGCGACATTTTGGGCACAGGAAAAGGTGGTGCCGTTTACAAAGTGACCCCGCAACGCCAGGTAACCCTGCTGCTGGATGGCAAGATCGATGAGCGCATTTTGGCGCCAAATGGTTTGCTGGCCGATGCCAAGGGCGAACACCTGCTTTTGGTCGACTTTACCTCGGGGGTGCTATACAGCTACGACCTGGCAGGCAAATCACTGCAAGAGATGGCACGCGGATTTGGCGGCGGTGATGGCCTGGTCAGGCAGGCCAATGGCACGATTTATGTCAGCGACTGGAAATCCGGCAAGATTTTCAAGGTGGATGCACAACATAAAGTTACCTTGATCAAGCAAGGTTACCAATCTGCAGCCGACATCGCGCTTAGCCAGGATGACCATCATCTGCTAGTGCCGGATATGAAAGCAGGCGAACTGGATATTCTTCCTTTGCGCTAATCAGCAGAGATACCAGGCCGTGGCCTGGCATTTTTGTGGGTTGCAACAGGCAAAAAAAACCACGCAGAGCGTGGTTAAAGTGAGAGGATACACACGAAACCGCTGATTGCCTAAACGACGCTGCAGGGAATTCAGCGCGCTTAGGCAACTTCACAGTTACTTGGTTTGCGCAGTTTTTTTGTCAATCTCCTTTTGGGAACTGACCGCTGGCTGCGCACCAGCGTGTTTGGCGATTTTCAGATGCCTTTGCATTTCTACCTGGTCATGTGGTGAGGGATTTGTCCCCGCCCACACGGGCATCGAAAGTAAATATCCTGTCATTCCTATGATCAGCAACATGCGTTTTTTCATGATCACTCCTTATCAGGTTCCAACCCTTTGATCCTTGGTGTTTCTTGGTCAGCGTCTTTACTTCTGCGCTGTCAACGATTCACACGATACGCCTCGGGCCTTACAGCTAACTTACGCGCGCCTTGCACCAAGCTTACAACCCGTCAATCCGGCTTGCATTGAGGTAAACTGAGCGTATTCAAACCAGCAGGTGAAAGCGATGCGTCTATTAATAGTGGAAGATGATTTGGTGATTGCAAACGGTCTGGTACGTGCATTGACGCAAGCGGAATATGCCGTTGACCACGTGACAGACGGCAAGCAAGCTCTACGGGCAATTAATGATGATGTATATGATTTGGTGATTCTGGATTTAGGCTTGCCCACCATGGACGGAATGACGATATTGTCGCACCTGCGCCAGCAAGCCAACCCGATTGCCGTCCTCATTTTAACCGCGCGAGAAGATGTCGCGACACGCGTACAAGCGCTCGATATCGGCGCCGATGATTTTCTCACCAAGCCGTTCCACCTTGAAGAACTCGAAGCGCGGGTGCGTGCCCTGATCCGCCGCAGCAAGCTGGGCAATAACCTGCCACTGCAATGCGGCAACTTGAAACTGGATGTCGCCAACAAACTGGCGACCATCAATGACCAACCAGTCACCCTGTCTGCACGCGAACTGCATTTGCTAGAAACCTTGATGATGCGCATGGGTAAAATTATTGCCAAAGAGCAAATCATGGAATCGTTATGCAACTGGGATGAAACACTCGGCGATAATGCCATTGAAGTGTATATCCATCGTCTGCGCAAAAAAATTGAGCCCAGTGGCGCCAATATCCGCACAGTGCGCGGCTTGGGCTATATGCTGGAAGCCGAACAACATGCGCAGTCCTAAAGGGTGAGCAGACCATGATGCCCCCGCTTTCGCTCAAAAGCCAGCTGCGCTTGTGGCTGTTGCTGCCCATGCTGGTTGTGCTGGGCGTTTCTGCCGCCTTGTCTTACTCGCGCGCCCTGCTCTACGCCACACAGGCCTACGACCAGGCCTTGTTGCGGACTGTGCTCGCGCTGGCAGATGAGGTGATTATTGACAGCCACAACCAAGTCAAAATTGAGATCCCCGAGGTCGCCAGCCATTTGCTCAGCTATAACGAAGGCGATCACATTTACATCAAAATCAGCGACCCCAAGGGTAAACTGGTGTTTGGCGAAGCGCATTTACCCTTACCCAAGCAACTGCCTGCGGGCAACCAGCAGGTTTACTATAACAGCCACTACAAGGGCGAAGCGATCCGCGCCGTGACCTTTGGCCTGCCAGAGAGCGAGGCGGCCAATGCGCGCAACATTCTGATCAGCATGGCCGAGACCACGGGCAAACGGGATGCCATGGTGGCCGAAATGGTCGAAGAAATGCTGTTGCCGCAAGTGCTCATGATGCTGTTGGCTGCCATTGTGATTGAGTTGGGCATTTATTTTGCCCTCAAACCCTTGCAAGACCTCAGGGAATCTTTGCACCAACGCTCTTACCGTGACCTGAGCGCGCTGGATACGCAAGCGACGCCAAACGAACTGCAACCCTTGCTGCAAGCGATGAATGCGCTGCTCGCACGGGTCAAGGCAGGCTTGCAACAGCAGCAGCAATTTATTGCCGATGCCTCACACCAGTTGCGCACACCGATTGCCGGGCTGCAAACCCAGGCTGAACTGGCCTTGCGCAGCCAGCCGCCTGAGGCCATTCAAGAGCCGCTTAATTACATGCTGCGCAGCACCACCCGCTTGTCACACCTGATACAGCGGCTGTTGACCATGGCCAGAACCGATGCTGCTGTTTCGCAGCTGCAATTTCAGCCAGTGTCACTCACCAAAATCATTTCAGATGAATGTGCGCGCTGGATTGGGCCAGCCAGTAACAAACAGTTAGAGCTCGATGTCATGATTGAAACCCAGCAGGATCAGGTGCTGGGCGATGCGCTCATGCTCTCTGAACTCTTAAACAACCTGCTGGAAAACGCCATTCAATACACCCCCAAACAAGGCCTGTTGCAGATCCGATTATCGCAAGCGGGAAAATTTCTGGTGCTGGAAGTGGCAGACAGTGGCATTGGCATTCCTGCCGATCAAACCACCCTGGTTTTTGAGCGTTTTCACCGGCTGGACCCGAATCAGGGCAATGGCTGCGGCCTGGGGCTCGCTATCGTGGCCGAAATTGCCGAACATCATAACGCCAGCATCACAGTCACTCCGGGGCTGGCACATCCTGTCAGTGGTCACATTGGCAGCCAATTCACGGTAAAATTCGAACGCTATGACGAACGACTGCCTGAGAACCCGCGCCCTGCAAACCCTGACCCTAAGGGACCCGCAACAAAAATGTCTTGAGGTCGCTGCCCTGTGGCAAGCCTGCCTCACTGGCGCGCTGAAAATCTGGCCACAGCAGGCATTATCCGCAGACGACCAGAGTATTCCCGGCCGGCCTGAACGCCCGGCGCTGGTGGCGCCGGCCAAAGTGCAGCGCCGAGCCATGAACACGGCCGAAGGCCGCGCCGCCTTGATTCATGCATTGGCGCATATCGAATTTAATGCCATCAACCTGGCCCTGGATGCGGTCTGGCGCTTCGCCGACATGCCTGAAGCGTATTACCGCGACTGGCTGCAAGTGGCCAAAGAAGAGGCTTATCATTTTTCGCTACTGCGCCAACATCTGCAGCAGCTGGGCTTTGATTATGGCAATTTTGATGGTCACAACAGCCTGTGGGAGATGGTCGAAAAAACCCAGGCCGATGTCCTGGCCCGCATGGCGCTCGTTCCACGCACCATGGAAGCCCGTGGCCTGGATGCCACCCCACCGCTCAAACAAAAACTGTTACAAGCTGGCGACCAGGCCGCCGCCGCCATCCTCGATATTATCCTGCGCGATGAAATCGGTCATGTCGCGATAGGCAATCGCTGGTTTGGCTATTTGTGTGATCAACGCCAGCTCGACCTGGTGGATACCTTTGAACAATTGCGCCAACAATACCATGCGCCCAAACTGCGCCCACCCTTCAATCTTGCAGCACGCAAACTTGCCGGCTTCACCGATATTGAGCTCGCCTATTTGAATGGGGATTGCAGTGCGTAGGAATTATCGTGAGCGGATCAACAAAGCATACATATACAAGCTTTGTTGAATTATATGAGCATCAAATATAATGCTTTTCAACTGATCAAGCTGCAACGGTGCGTATTAATATCCCTAAAGTATTAAATTTATTTTTGAGTTTCATCGCCTAGCTGGAACGACCGCATCCCATCAGGTAGCAAGAAGCTGGTGACTGCGTACAGGAGAACCCTAAATGCAATGTGGAAAATGCAATCCTCAACACCTGGGGATAGACTTTTCAATGGCGTTTCAACCCATTATTGCCTTCGAGCGCAAACGGATTTGGGGATATGAAACATTGGTACGTGGCCTGGAAAACCAGCCCGCGGCGTTCATTCTGGATCAAATTGACGCCTCCAGTATCCATAGCTTTGATCAAACCATCCGCTCAAAAGCCATCAGGCTCGCCAATCAGTTACATTTTGACCAGATTCTGTCCATCAATTTTTTACCAAACGCAGTCTACAACCCTGAAAACTGTATTCAATCCACTCTCGCCGTGTGTGATGAACTCGGTTTTGATAAAAAGCGCATCATGTTTGAGGTGACAGAGGCAGAAAAAATCACCGACCATGCGCATTTAAAAAACATTTTTACCGAATACAAGAAACATCAATTTCTGACCGCGATTGATGATTTTGGCGCGGGTTATTCTGGCCTGAACTTACTGGCTGAATGGCAGCCAGACATTATCAAGCTGGACATGAACCTGATCCGCGACATAGACCAGAATAAAACCAAACAACTGATTGTGAAAAGCATCCTGGATGTGTGTCGCGGACTCAATATCGAGGTGATTTCAGAGGGCGTCGAGACCCGCGCTGAACTCACGGTACTGGTCGATTTTGGCATCGACCTGTTTCAAGGCTATTATTTTGCCAAGCCCTTGTTTGAAGGGCTGCCAACCGTGGCTGAAGACTGTTTTAGCCTGGCTCGCTCACCTGACCCAAGATAGCTAAAAAATCACTCACTTGCCAGCATGCATCCATCACCGGTCTTTAGTAAACGACCTCAGGCATGCATACTGACAAGATGAAGACTGACTCAAACGGGCTGCGTCATTTCAGCAAAATCCAGTGCCTGCCATTGCCCGGCAACATACCGCCAACGTTGCCCATCCTCTTCACACCACAGATGTAACCAGCCATGGTTGACCAGATGGTTAATGACCGCATGCCTGCCGATAATCTGGTCAATCTGTCTGCGGCTTGCCACAATCACCACCGTCAAGCGGAGCGGTTCATGCATCCACTGCTGGCCATCATGCAATGACTGTTTTGAGAGACCGATTCTGAGGTCACCGCCGTTGCCTTCAAACACGCCGATGCGGCCACCGACGACGTTATGTAACAGCTTGTTTCCACTCCCAAGCTTGACTGGCTCACAGGTCGAGGCATGGTACTGCCAGTTAATCCAGTGCGTCACCAGCATGGGGGCCGTCATCAGTTGTTCCAATAACGCCCCTTCAATATCCGCCGCCGCATCATACTCATGCAAAAATGCCCGCCCGGCCAAATTCAAATGTCTGGTACGCGCCCGGGGGGCCAGAATAAATGCCGCATTGTTGGCCAAGCCCCATTCCGGCCGGGTCTGCGCAGCGTCATTGGCACGCTGGCGAAAAGCTTTGAACAAACGACCGGCATCGATGGCTTTTGTTGACTGCATTGAGGTAGAGGCTAACTGTGCCCGTACAATTTCACCAGCAGCGGTAAACAGCTCAGCCGCCTGCTGCCAGCGAGTGTGCGTTGCGGCTGGCAGCAGATCAAGATCAAAGCCTTGCAACGCTTGTGTGGTAGTGTTGTGCAAGGCGGCAACAAACCAGGTTTCGGCGGGGATCGCCATGCCCATACTTGCCAGCTGTGCCCTCACCTCGGCATCATTGAGCATGGCAGCCAAGGCACGCGTGTTTACCTCGCCAGACTGTCCACAACATGCGCCGCAATCGAGGCTGGAGGCATGTGCATTGTTTTTGCTCTGGCTGGCATGCCCCACCAGTAATACCAGGGGCGCCAATCCGCTGGTCAGGCCTAAACTGTTGAGTACCCGCGCAGCAAGCTCGGCTTTTTCGACCACGCTCACCGCTTGTAACTGAGGCCGGGTCAATGCGCGGTATTTTTTCGGCAAGCCATGTTGATCAAGCGAACTGCGGGCATGCAATTGCGGCTTGATCATGGCTAACAAGGGTTTCAAAAACAGTGGGCCCGCGCTCTCTACCAGCGAAAAGGCCGCTCCAGGATATTTGCTCAGTCGGCTGACCTGGCCAGACAGCATAAAATTGCTGAGCCGCTTTTGGCCGACTTTTAGCTGTAGCGCTTTGCTACCGGCCTGTGCCACTTCGCTCACCGTCTCTGAACCGACAAGGACTTGATCACGGACAGTTAAGCTAGGGGCCAGCAGGCCCGGCAACTGTGGACGCTGATAGTCGGAAGCAAAAGGCTGATAGGCAATTGGCAAGCCAAAAAAGCCCGCCGCGCCCAGCGTTTGTATATTGGGTGACAATGATTCTATTGCCCGCCGGATCGGTTCACTGCGTACATCAATACAAAATGCGGCCTGAATCAGTGGCCTGGGTGTCGGTATTGCAGCCTCCGGCACCTGGCTCAGTTGTTGCGCCAGCTGGCGCTGATAACCGATTTCCAGTGCCAGCTGCCAGACCTCATCCACTTGCAATGCCTGTTCTGCAGCTTGAATCTTTTCAGCCACATGCTGCCATTTTTGCTGGATGACCCTAATGGCGCTGTTGGTTGCATTGAGGCCTTTGCATTGCATTAAAATCACGCCCCATGCCAACCGAATCGCCAGCAAATCACGCAAGCTGTCATCACTCTGGCCTTGTAATCTGGCTTGCCAATCCAGATAAGCACACCAGGATGCCCAGCCATTCACCGTGAGCAATACCGCCTCAAAATAATCGGCCAGCACGGCCTCATCCAGGCCCAGCGCCTCGACCACCCAGCGTTCAGCCTGTTGGCGATTGCGTGGCAAATAATCCAGAAACTGGTGGATGTTGGGCAAGCCCATCAACACACCGATGCCATGGTCATGCACGATCATGTCACGCCAGAACTGGTACAAGCCACCTGCACGCTCAGGCTGCCAGTCTGACTGGTCCCGGTCAAAATACGCGGCACAAGTCTGGCTGACCTGATGCGTAATCGCATCGCGCCAGGTCAAGCGCTGAAACCGCTGGGCATCGTCATCGAGCACATCTATCAGTAGCGGTAATTGGGTAATGGCAAGCGGCGCCGATAACAGGACCACTGCCTCTGCAATCGTGGTCTGCCTGAGCCCGAGTTGTGTCATGGCCTGGGTTAAGTCCTGTGCAGACATGCGTCCTTGCTGCCAGGCATGTAACAGATGACTTCTGGCCGGAAACACTTGCAGATCGCCTAGCACAGCCATGCGTGCCGCTACAGTCCTCACTGGCAAGTGGACTCTATTCCAATGCGGGTTTACTGCAATCGACTGATCCAGCGGCCAGGTAGGCGCAATACTGTCGCACGCACGCTGGCAGGCCTGGTCTATCACCTGCTCACGGATAGACTGTGTTTGCCCATGGTGACGCCCTGGGAATACTTGGTCTTCAATAAAAAACATCTTTTGGTTCCTTATCCATTCATTTCAGAAGCGCGCCTAGTCATTGGCATGCGTGCTTTTGCCCCAACTAACCGGCCATAAACGCAAGACCCATCGCGTGTAAAACTCATCCAGATAAAACCCGGCATAGACTGAGCGATGCAGCACAGCCAACCGCGCAGGCATCTGCTGGATCATGGTCGTGGCAAGGTACAGCATGAGCATGGCCAGCACACTTATCCATCCGCCCGTAGGGGAAGGCTGATCGTGTATCCCGAGGGGAAGCAGGTGAAACACCACACTAACGGCGGTCAACCCCATGGCAAGCACACTGCCAAATAGCAGGGCTTGCAGTTGCAGGCGCAGAGTCACTGCCTGCCCGACCTGCTGCCACAACACTGGAGCCCAGGCCAGCGCCAGTATCAGGCTCCACCAGGCTGGCCACAGCTGGGTCCCCGAGACCGCCTGTACCCCGAACACAATCAACATGGTCAACACCGGGGCAAGCAACATGCTCAACTTGGCAAAGGCCGCTTTACCCGCCATCTGCTGCAAGCGTGTGTGTGTGACAATGTCGGCGGCGGACAAAAAGGCATAAGCCTTGTAAATCGAGTGTCCGATCAGGTGCAGCGCCGCAAAGGTGTATAGCCCCAGCGCGCATTCCACTATCATGAAGCCCATTTGTGCCACGGTGGACCATGCCAGCCTGACCTTGATACTGACCCGGGTAAACATGACCAGCGAGGCAAACAGGCATGTCACCAGCCCAACCGCTAACAATACATGTCTGGCCAGTGTTGCCTGTTCGAACAAGGGGGCAAAGCGGATCAAAACATAACCAGACAGGTTCACCACACCGGCATGTAACAAGGCAGAAACAGGCGTCGGTGCTTCCATCACCTGGATTAACCAGCCATGCACTGGCAGTAATGCCGTTTTTAAAATGACCACCGCCACCAGCAGCATGGCACACCAGCTACTGAGCTGCGACAAGCCATGCATGCTGACATGTGAAAGAAAGACTGAAATCTGTACGCTTCCGGTTTCAACATAGGCGATCATGGCCGTCAGCAGCAACAGACTATCCGCCAACACATCCGCCACGGTCTTTTTGTGCGAAGCCAACAGTGCAAACGGCCGGTCTGCATAAAAACACAGCAAGTGCTTTAAACACACGCCAATGGCTGACCATGCCGCGACAAACAACAACCAGTGATCAGCAATCAGCAGCACATGCACACTGGCAAGGACCAGGCTTAAAGCGGTGACAAAGCTTTTCTGATTGGCCTCACCTTCGAGGTATCTGGCAGAAAAATGTCCGATCGCCCACCCCAGCAATTGCACCAAACAAGCCAACAGCGCCTGCAGAGGGGACACAGCAATGCCAAACGCACTGAAAAAATTGCCAGGCAACGACTGGACATGCAGACACACGGCTGCGGCGGATATACCTGCCGCCACAAGCGCCACGCTGAGCAGACGCTTAAACAGTTGCCAGCCACGGTCATGTTGCCAGGGTAGTACTCCACTCAGCAGCCCAGCCAGCCACATGATGGCTCCGGGTACCAGTGCAAAATAAATGACAACGTCCATTAACACGGCCTTTCATGACCAAAAAATACATTGATAAAACAGAACATAAAATACACTTTAATAGAAGATAAAGATTAACCGGAGGTAGGCCCATCAATCGCTACAGATTGTTGGGTGACCACCTCTTGCACCGACGCGCTTGTCGTCGGCTCACCCTCTATTGGCGCCCAGACTTCAGGCAGTAATTCAATTAGAATTTCGCCCTGGGTGACCACCTCCTCACCATTTATTTCTATGTTCTTGGGATAAACCGTCACTGTTCGACCATCAATTTCAAGCCGCTTCATCATCACCATTTCACCTATCTAACAATATTAAAAAACTAAATAGCGGGTGATGCAGATTTTGACGGATGATTTTAATTAGGTAAAATATATAAATATTAATTTTATGTTCTATTTTATTTATATATGGCGAGACTCAATTATCATCACTTGCAATATTTTTGGCATATCGTGAAAGTGGGTAGCTTGACCAGGGCAGCAGAAAAATTGCATATCTCGCAATCCGCGCTGTCTTCACAGATCAGACAACTGGAAGAAAGCCTGGACTGCGCATTGTTTTTACGACAAGGGCGTAAACTGGTGTTGACGGAGTTCGGTAATTTGGCGTTTTCCTATGCAGATTCGATTTTTACCAAAGGCATAGAACTCGAAAACCTGCTGAGAAAAGGCATTGCGTCTGAGAGTCAAACGTTGCGGATTGGTGTGCTCTCTACCATGTCCAGAAACTTCATCGAGAGCTTTGTGGAGCCGTTACTGAATCACTCGGAGATCAAACTCGAAATTTCTGCCAGCGGTCAAACCAACTTGCTCAATGCGCTTTCGAATCACCAGATAGACCTGGCGCTCACCAATATCGAAGTGAGAGGCAATACTGACCAGTTATGGGAGTGTATTCTGCTAGACCGGCAACCCATCAGTGTGATCGGCCCGGCAGAGATTGAGATCAAACACGGATTTTCGGCCAAATATGCGGAGTACAACTGGATTTTGCCCAATCAGGACAGCCCGATTCGGGCGGCCTTTGATGGCTTGTGCGCCTTGCATCACCTGGAACCTCACATCGTGGCCGAAGCGAATGACATGGCGATGTTGCGGCTGTTAGCGCGCGACAGCCGGGCACTCACCGTCATGCCGGAGGTGGTGGTTAAAGACGAGTTAAAAAATGGTGTGCTCAAATCCTTCACGCAACTGGAAGGGATTTTTGAGAATTTCTATGCAGTCACGATCAAAAAACATTTCCGCAAGTTTGAAATCAGCCAATTGGTGAATCAGTTTCTAGTCAAAAAAAGAGCGCTCTAGCCCTCTTGAAATTTTTTTGCGCATCCCTATTTTCACGGTATCAGCAACTCTGCTGATACCTTTTCGCCACTGGAGGCATGATTGCCAGTTGCGTCTGCAAACGTCTCCAGTGGTGGTTTTTGTTGAACTTATTCGCTAAGGAGAATTGAACATGAATATTCGTCCCCTGTATGACCGCGTCATAGTCAAGCGAGTCGAACAACAACGTACGACCGCTTCCGGCATTGTGATCCCAGACACGGCTGCAGAAAAACCCGAGCAAGGCGAAGTCATCGCTGTCGGGAGCGGCAAGTCCCTTCAAGATGGCAGCCTGAGAGCACTGGCAGTGAAGGTTGGTGACCATGTCTTATTTGGCAAATATGCCGGACAAACAGTCAAACTCAATGGCGAAGAGGTATTAGTCATGCGCGAAGAAGACATTCTCGGTGTGATTGAACCCGCCTCTGCCGATCTCAAAAAAGTCGCTTAATCACTTTGTTGCTAAGAGAGAAAGGAGAATTGAACAATGGCAGCTAAAGATGTGAAGTTTCATGACCACGCCCGTCAAAAAATTGTAAAAGGCGTGAATATCCTAGCCGATGCGGTCAAGGTCACCCTGGGCCCCAAAGGCCGCAATGTGGTGCTGGAGCGCAGTTTTGGCGCCCCGGTGATTACCAAAGATGGTGTTTCGGTCGCCAAAGAAATCGAGTTGCAAGACAAGTTGGAGAACATGGGCGCGCAAATGGTGAAGCAAGTCGCGTCTAAAACCGCGGATGTCGCAGGTGACGGTACGACTACCGCCACCGTACTGGCGCAGGCGATAGTGCAAGAAGGCATGAAGTCGGTGGCCTCAGGCATGAACCCGATGGACCTCAAACGCGGCATAGACAAAGCGGTGGCTGCGTTGGTGGATGAGCTCAAAGTGATGTCTAAAGCCATCACCACCAATAGAGAGATTGCCCAGGTAGGCTCTATTTCTGCCAACTCGGATACCGCCATTGGTCAGATCATCGCCGATGCTATGGAAAAAGTTGGCAAGGAGGGCGTGATTACGGTAGAAGAAGGCAAGTCACTGCAAAATGAGTTGGATGTGGTGGAAGGCATGCAATTTGACCGCGGCTACATCAGCCCCTATTTTGTGAACAATCCGGACAAACAGGTGGCGGCGCTGGATGAGCCGATGATTTTGTTGTATGACAAGAAAATCAGCAATATCCGCGACTTGTTGCCGACGCTGGAAAACGTAGCCAAAACCAACAAGCCTTTGCTGATCATTGCCGAAGACGTGGAAGGCGAAGCGCTGGCGACACTGGTCGTCAACAGCATGCGTGGCATCCTTAAAGTAGCTGCCGTCAAAGCGCCAGGCTTTGGTGATCGTCGCAAAGCCATGCTAGAAGACATTGCCATCCTGACCGGGGCCACCGTCGTCTCAGAAGAAACCGGCATGCAACTGGAGAAAGTCAGCATCGAGCATTTGGGCCGTGCAAAACGAGTTGAGATACACAAAGAAAACACCGTGATAATTGATGGCGCTGGCGACCAAGCCAAGATTAAAGCCCGTGTGCAGTCTATTCAAACCCAAATTCAGGAGACCACTTCTGACTACGACAAGGAAAAACTGCAAGAGCGCGTGGCCAAACTGGCTGGTGGTGTCGCCGTGATTAAAATCGGTGCGGCCACCGAAGTCGAAATGAAAGAGAAAAAAGACCGTGTCGATGACGCCCTGCATGCAACCCGCGCTGCGGTGGAAGAAGGCATCGTCCCTGGCGGCGGTGTGGCTTTACTGCGGGCTCGCAGCCGTATCGGTGCCCTCAAGGGGGATAATGATGATCAGGATGCTGGTATCCGCATCGTGTTGCGCGCAATCGAAGAACCCTTGCGCGCGATTGTGAAAAATGCCGGAGAAGAGCCTTCTGTGGTCATCACCAAAGTGCTTGAGGCAACGGGTAACACCGGCTACAACGCCGCGACAGGTGAATATGTGGATATGGTGGAAACCGGTGTGGTCGACCCCACCAAAGTGACTCGCACCGCGCTGCAAAATGCCGCCTCGATTGCCGGGCTGATTTTGACCACCGATGCGACCGTGGCCGAATTGCCCAAAGAGGACAAAAAAACGCCTGCGATGCCTGAGATGGACTACTAAGCGCGATCAGCGTGATGCCATCAACGATAAAAGCCCCGCAAGGGGCTTTTTTTCTAGCTGAGCAAGATCAACTGCACGCCGAAAAGAGCAGCAGATGACTCAAGCAGGTCTTCTGGGCGGCAGATGCCTGAACGTAATGCGTCCCTTGCCCATGTCGTAAGGCGACATTTCGATGGTGATTTTATCGCCCGCCAAAATACGTATTTTGTGCTTGCGCATTTTGCCGCCGGTGTAGGCAGTCAACTGATGCCCATTGTCCAGCGTCACGCGATAACGCGCATCCGGCAACACTTCAGTCACTGCGCCCTGCATTTCAATCAATTCTTCTTTAGCCATGCGATTCCTTTTTCAATAATGAAAAAAGCCCGAAACCGGGCTTTTTACTGCGCCACTTAGTCAGGCGTGACTATGCAATCACCTGAATCGCAGAAGCTTGTTTGCCTTTAGGGCCAGTCGTTTCGTTGTATGAAACGCGCTGGTTATCCGCCAGGCTTTTAAAACCTGCTGATTGAATCTCGGAAAAGTGAGCGAACAAATCATCGCCACCCTGATCTGGAGTAATAAAACCAAAACCTTTTGCATCGTTAAACCATTTGACAATACCTGTAGCCATATCTAAATCCTTTGTAAAAAATGAAAGGGAAACCCCTTGGAGGGCGAGGCACAAGTAAGCGGGATTAACGAGAGAACCAGAAGATACCACCAGAGAAAACAACAATGCTTGAACGTCGCGTGCAACCACTATGCGCTTTATGCACCACAATAGCAAATATTATTTTCAAAAAAACCAAAATAAATCAAATATTTATTTAAGCATTTATCCCGAAAAGCATTCAATACGCGACAAATCGCATCATCAAAAAACTCAAGGCATCGCCTGTGGACAAGCGCAGGCCTCATTTGGCTAAATAAAAAGCGCCCAAGCCACCCTTGAATGCTTTATGTTAGGTGGCGATGACTCGAGAGCAGAATTCTGGAATCATGGAGCAACCGTGCAGATGAGTTAGACCGATAGCAAGCTCGCTACGCCATCCAGCCCCACTACATTGAGCGCATACATGGCTTGCTGTTGCACCACTGGTTTGGCGTGATAAGCCACGCCCACCGCGGCAACCGCCATCATTTTGAGGTCGTTGGCACCGTCACCAATCGCAATCGTTTGTGCGGCCGACAGGCCCAACTGATCACGCAGTTTAGTGAGTTCATCGGCTTTGCGCTGGGCATCGACGATCTCACCAAGGACCTGGCCGGTGAGTTTGCCGTCTATGATTTCCAGCGTGTTGGAGACCGCGTAATCCAGCCCCAAGGTCTGTTGGACATGGTTGGCAAAAAAGGTAAAGCCGCCAGAGACGACCATGGTTTTGATGCCGTGTTGCTTGCAGGTATTGATCCAGGCTTGCGCGCCGGGATTAAAACGAAGGCGCTCATCAATCACGCGTTGCAATGCGGTCGCTGGCAGGCCTTTGAGCAAGGCCACACGTTTACGCAGGCTGGCAGAAAAATCCAGCTCGCCACGCATGGCGGCTTCGGTGATCTCGGCGACCTGCGGTTTGAGGTTCATCATGTCGGCAATTTCATCAATGCATTCAATGGAGATCAGGGTGGAGTCCATATCCATGACGCACAAGCCCATGTGTTGCAGCCTATGAGTGTCTTGCACCAGCGCGCAGTCTATCTGCTGACTGGCGCAAAAAGCCTTCACTTCCAGATAATCCGCTTCTGGCACCGGCAAATAGTAGGCATGTTCGCCCACTTGCATAAACTGCGCATGCCCGCCCACCAGGCCATGAAGATGGGAAAGATGAGCCATGGTGATGGCCGGCCCTTGAACCACTAAACGCATGATCACTACCGTCGATTAAAAAACTGGATTATAGCAGTTGCCCTTGCATCGCATTGATAAGCGTGCTTTTTTGGGAGTATTTCTGTTTTTGGATTGCCCCTGGCAATGATATGCTTGGCAAAAATTAAAACTGGTTAAACTCAACACCCTAGGGATTACAATGAAACAAGACGCACAAACGCTGCCATGGCTGAACCTGCCTAACCTGCCCTTACCGCTTAAAGCCCTGTTTATTGGTTATCTGCTCGTGATTGGCGTCGGCCTGTGTATGGCTGGCCTGCAAATCATGCTCACGCACGGTATGGCCGATGGCAAATTCGGCTTGTCAGTGAACGATATTGTCTACAGTTATTACGGCGACCGCAGTGGCACCAAACTGGCGAGCAAGCTCAATGGCTCCATGTCGGACAAGGCCCCCCTGGAGGTCCGCCAGGACATTATCAAATGGGCGCAACAAGGCGCGCCACAAGACCAATGGGAATCACACTTCAAGCAGGTGTTTGCGCAGCATTGCGTCATGTGCCACAGCAACATCCCCGGCATCCCCAACTTTAACAACTATGATGAAGTTAAGGCGCGCGCAGAGGTGAATGAGGGCGCAACGATCAGCGGCCTGACGCGGGTATCGCATATACACCTGTTTGGCATCAGTTTCATTTTCTTTTTTATCGGCCTGATTTTCAGTTTTGCCGTGAATGTGCCTAAACCTGCCAAAATCATTGCCATCGCCTTCCCGTTTGCTTTTCTGATTATGGACGTGATGTCGTGGTGGCTGACCAAGTTGTCACCACACTTTGCCTGGTTAACGATTATCGGTGGCATTGGCTACAGCCTGGCCTCCAGTTACATGTGGGTGATCAGCATGTATCAAATGCTGGTACTGTCCCGCAATGGCAAAGTCTACGGCAATGCCTGGGCGCAGGACTTATAAGCATCGCATTGGTTAACGCTATCGCGTTAAATACGTTTAAAAAACCGCACAGTTGTGCGGTTTTTTTATTTGCAGTCTAGCCTTGATAGGGTATTTGCGCGAAAATAGATGCTTAACTATCAAAACCTCTGAATTTTCATGAATCTGCACGAATACCAAGCCAAACAACTCCTGCAAAAATATGGTTTGGCCACACCGGCTGGCCTGGTCGTTCAATCCGAAGAAGCCGCTGCGGCAGCCACCAAAGAACTGGGCGGTGAAGCCTGGGTGGTCAAGGCCCAGGTGCATGCCGGCGGTCGCGGCAAAGCGGGTGGCGTCAAAGTGGTTAAATCTGCATTAGAAGCGCAAACCGTGGCAGGTAGCCTGCTTGGCAAGCATTTGGTGACTTACCAAAATGCGCCTGATGGCCAACCCGTGCATCAGGTGCTGGTGGAGCAAACCCTGCCGATTGCACGTGAGCTTTATCTTTCGATGCTGGTAGACCGCACGCTGGAACGCGTGGTTATGGTCGCTTCCAGCGCAGGCGGCATGGATATTGAAGAGATTGCGGCCACCCAGCCAGAAAAAATCCTGCAGGAAGTCTGTGACCCGCTAAATGGACTGGTGGACTTTCAGGCGCGCAACCTGGCGTTTGGCTTGGGCCTGAGTGGTGACCAGATTGGCGCGTTTACCAAGCTGGCCAAAGGCCTGTACAAATTGTTTAAAGACAATGACTTGTCACTGCTCGAAATTAACCCGCTGATTGTAACCGCTGAAGGAAAACTGGTGGCGCTGGATTGCAAAATGACGGTAGATGACAACGCACTTTACCGTCAAAAACCGTTTGCAGAGATCCGTGACTGGTCACAAGACGATGCCAAAGAAGCGGAGGCTCACCATAGCGGCCTCAATTACATTGCCTTAAATGGCAACATTGGTTGCATGGTGAACGGCGCTGGCCTGGCCATGGCAACCATGGACTTGATCAAGCTGCATGGCGGCATGCCTGCCAACTTTCTGGATGTCGGCGGCGGCGCCACAGCTGAGACCGTGACCAAGGCCTTCAAAATCATCCTGGCTGACGCTAATGTGAAAGCGATTCTGGTCAATATTTTTGGCGGCATCATGCGTTGCGACATCATTGCCACCGGCATTATCACTGCAGTCAGAGAGGTGGGCATGACCATTCCGGTCGTGGTGCGGCTGGAAGGGACCAATGTCGCATTGGGCAAGCAGATGCTGCGTGAGAGTGGCCTGAATATTATTTCTGCAGAAGGGCTGACCGATGCCGCCCAGCAAGCAGTCAACGCAGTGAACAAGGGTGTGTAGTCATGGCGATTTTAGTCAATAAAGATACCAAAGTATTGTGCCAGGGCTTTACCGGCAAACAAGGAACGTTTCATTCCGAACAAGCGCTGGCTTATGGCACCAAAATGGTGGGTGGCGTGACGCCAGGCAAAGGGGGTCAGCGCCATCTGGAGCTGCCCGTATTCAATACCATGCGCGAAGCCGTGAAGGAGACCGAGGCCAATGCCAGCGTGATTTACGTGCCGCCGCCATTTGCAGCTGACTCCATTCTGGAAGCCGCAGATGCAGGCATTGAGCTCATTGTCTGTATCACCGAAGGCATTCCGGCTCTGGACATGCTCAATGTCAAAGCGGCGCTGCGCGCCAATGGCACCAAACTGATCGGCCCTAACTGCCCAGGCGTGATCACGCCTGATGAATGCAAAATCGGCATTATGCCGGGCAGCATCCACAAACGTGGCAAGGTCGGCGTCGTGTCACGCTCTGGCACCCTGACTTACGAGGCTGTCCATCAGACCACGGCCCTGGGCCTGGGCCAGACCACCTGTGTCGGCATTGGTGGCGACCCGATCAAAGGCTTGAACTTTATTGAATGCCTGGAACTCTTTCAGAAAGACGCGGAAACAGAGGCGATCATCATGGTTGGTGAAATCGGTGGCAGTGATGAAGAGGCAGCGGCTGACTACATCAAACACCATGTCACCAAACCGGTCGCTGCTTATATTGCCGGCTTAACCGCCCCTAAAGGCAAACGTATGGGCCATGCCGGGGCAATTATTTCCGGTGGTTCTGGCCGTGCAGAAGACAAGATTGCCGCCCTGGAATCAGCTGGCTGTGTTGTTGCAGCCTCCCCTGCTGGTCTGGGTGAGGCCGTCCTCGCGGCCATTCAACGCGCAAACGCATAAAGGAACTGGCATGTATCGTTGCTTACAGGCTCACCATCGCTGGACAGGCATCATTGTTAGCAGCGTACTGCTGATTGGCCTCACCTGGCCTGGCCTGTCTGCGGAGGCCGCCAGCAAAAAACAGATGGCCGAGGACAGCGCGCCTTTTCGCGATGATGAAGTGTCTTACCTGCTCATTGCCGCCGCCAAAGGCGACCTGGCCACGGTCAAAGCCTTGTTAAAAAGCGGCGCCAACCCGAATGTCACCGATGGCGACAAACTGACGCCCATCATGTATGCCGCCCGTAAAAACCAGGCGGAAGTGATCCGCGAGTTGTTAGCCGGTGGCGCCGACATTAATGCCAAAGATCAGGGTGGCTGGACAGCACTCATGTTTGCGGCCAAGAAAAATAATCTGGATGCCGCCAAAATGCTGATGGAAAAAGGTGCCGATGTTAAAGCCCGTGACCCGGCCGGCTGGAGCGCCCTCGGCCTGGCGGCCACCTCCGGCTACAGCGAACTGGTGGGCCTGATTATCGCGCGTGGTTTTGATGCTAATGTGCGGTCTTCGGATGGGAAAACTGTGCTCATGTATGCGGCCAAAAGTGGTGATGTACCCACCATTACCACGGTATTAACCAAAGGCGCTGACGCCAATCTCAAAGACAAGCTGGGCACCACTGCGCTCATGATTGCCGCCCGAGAGGGCCATGCCGCCGCCGTGACCTATTTGGCAGAACATGGTGCCAAAGTGGATGAGGAAGATGAGCATGGCTGGACAGCACTGACCTGGGCGGTGAAGAAAAATCAGCTTGAAGCAGCCAAAACACTGCTTGAGCATGAAGCAGATGCCAACCAGAAAGACAGCGAAGGCACGCCCTTGCTGCACCTGGCGGTGAGCAACAATGCGCCGGAAATGGCGCGATTGCTGCTTGAACATGAGGCCAATGTCAAAACACGTGATCAATACGGTTTGACCGCTTATGTCTATGCCCTCAAAGGCCAAAACCCGGCCATGGTAGAACTGATCAAGGCTGCGGGTGGCAAGTATTAAGCCCTGCAGCCCATCCTGAATGAAAAGCAGATGAAACTTGCAATTGCTCAAATGAACTGCATGGTCGGTGCCATGCAGCAAAATGCGGAACACATTCTGGCGCAAGCCGAAGAGGCTTATCGAGCAGGTGCACGCCTCTTGCTAACGCCGGAACTGGCTTTATGCGGCTACCCTCCAGAAGATTTGCTGTTCAGGCAGGATTTTTATCACGCCAACACGCAGGCACTCAGTTGGCTGGTGCAGCACCTGCCTCACGACATGGCAGTCATTGTTGGACATCCTGATGAAGTGGCAGGCAAACGCTATAACGCGGCTTCGGTGATCCATTCTGGCAGGATACAGGCGACCTATCATAAACACCACTTGCCCAACTACAGCGTCTTTGATGAAGAGCGCTATTTTGAGGCAGGTCAATTGCCCGTGGTGTTTGAATGGCATGGCGTACGCTATGGCGTGCTGATCTGTGCGGATAGCTGGGAGTCAGGCCCTGCCCTGCAGGCCCTGCAGGCTTCGGCACAAGTGCTGCTGACGATCAATGCCTCACCTTACCATCTGCACAAACAACAGACACGTTACCAGGTATTGCGCGACCGCATCCGTGAAACCGGGCTACCCATGGTCTATGCCAATATGGTCGGCGGCCAGGACGAACTGGTGTTTGATGGCGCGTCTTTTAGCATGAACCGGTTGGGAGAACTGGTGCAAGAGCTGCCAATGTTTGAAGCCGGGATGGCTTACCTGACCATAGACGGCACGACCCCTTTGGCCACCGATATTACGGCGCCGTTGGGCACCGAAGCCGCCGTATACAAAGCGCTGGTACTGGGTCTGCGTGACTATGTCAATAAAAACAAATTCCCCGGGGTGGTGCTGGGACTGTCCGGTGGCATAGATTCCGCCCTCACACTCGCCATCGCCGTGGATGCACTGGGTAAAACGCGCGTCAAAGCAGTGATGATGCCCTCTGAATTTACCGCCGGCATCAGCGTGGCAGATGCCGCTGAAATGGCACAACTGGTTGAGGTTGAGTACAGCGTATTACCCATCAAACCGCTATTTGAAGGATTTTGTGCGACCTTGTCTGAGGAGTTTTCCGGCAAGTCTTTTGATACCACCGAAGAAAACCTGCAGGCCCGCATCCGTGGCATGCTACTGATGGCCATCAGTAACAAGTTTGGCAGCCTGGTGCTCACCACCGGCAACAAGTCAGAAACCGCTGTCGGCTACAGCACCTTATACGGTGATATGGCGGGTGGCTTTGCCTTGATCAAGGATGTACCCAAAACCCTGGTTTACAAGCTGGCAACCTACCGCAATGGCCTGAGCCGGGTGATCCCTGAACGGATTATCACACGTGCCCCTAGCGCCGAGCTCAGAGAAAACCAGACCGACCAGGACAGCTTACCGCCCTATGAGGTCTTGGATGCCATCATGGAAGCCTACGTCGAAAAAGACCTGAGCATCGCGCGTATCATCGAAATGGGGTATACCGCCAGTGATGTGCAGCGCGTGACTCGCCTGATTGATCGCAATGAATACAAGCGGCGGCAAGCGGCAGTGGGTGTCAGGATTACAGAGCGCGGCTTTGGCAAGGACCGTCGCTACCCGATCACCTGTAACCTGTCATTTTAAGTGCGCGACACGCAAGGCCTTGTGAGGCATGCACAGGACATTTGTATAAAAAGCACTGCTTGCGTAAAATGCCATTGAGAGATTTATCCACGGAGCACATATGAAAAAAGTAGAAGCCGTTATTAAGCCTTTTAAACTGGACGAAGTGCGTGAGGCGTTATCTGCGATTGGCGTCAATGGACTGACAGTCACCGAAGTCAAGGGATTTGGTCGCCAGAAAGGTCACACCGAGTTATATCGTGGCGCAGAATATGTCGTCGACTTTCTGCCAAAAATCAAAATTGAAGTGATTCTAGGATCAGACATGGTAGAAAGTGCGATCGAAGCCATTATCAAGGCCGCCCATACCGGTAAAATCGGTGATGGCAAGATTTTTGTCTCTTCCGTCGAACAAGTGATCCGTATCCGTACTGGTGAAACTGGCGAAGCCGCCATTTAAGCTTTTTTCAATGATCCGGTGACTTTTCCCAAGTCACCCTTTCTTGCCTGATGTTGCATGTCTTTCACACTGATTAAAACCATCCTGCTTCTTTCCACAGCCAACTTGTTCATGTTGTTTGCCTGGTATGGTCACCTGAAAGACCTGCATCAAAAACCGCTTTGGATCGCCATTCTGGTCAGTTGGGGCATCGCCCTGATTGAATATTGTTTTCAGGTACCAGCCAACCGGATTGGCTTTACCCAACTCAACCTGGCGCAACTCAAAATTCTGCAAGAAGTCATCACACTGGTGATATTCGTCCCGTTTGCCGTCATGTACATGCAGCAGCCACTCAAGTGGGATTACCTGTGGGCAGGCTTATGTATGATGGGGGCAGTCTACTTTATATTCCGTACTTGACTCCGTTTTTAAACGCCCGATAGTCCGATGACCCTAACGGGCTATATGCTTGCACGATTGATATTGTCATAATCGCTCCCAGAAATTGTTAATTAATTCATTAGGGGATACGAATATGTTAAAAAATATTTTAGTCGCAGCATCATTGTTAGTGAGCACATCAGCATTTGCAACTGCCACGACAACCAATTTTAGTGGCACTGACTTGTCAGGAAGCAGTCTTGCAAAAACAGCTAAAGTGAATATTTCATACACTGCTGGCAGCTTTGACTTAACAGGCGTTCTGGATCCAGAGTTCCGACTGTTAAATGAAGTCAATTCAGGCCTTTACCAAGGTGTCACCCTGATTAGCGATTCAGATGATACCTTCACATGGGCACCGATTATCACGCCTATCCTGATTGGCTCTGATTTGACAAGATGGACTTTCAGTGTTTCGAACCTGGCTGCAGGGAACTACACTTTACAATTTAACCTGATCGGTGGTGGCCGTTACGAAGGTAGCTATACCATCAACCCAATTACTGTCCCTGTTCCAGAGCCAGAAACTTACGGCATGATGTTCGCTGGCTTGGCGATGATGGGTCTGATTGCCTTTCGTCGTCAGAAAAACAGCTAATTTATCAGTTAGCGCAAAATAAAAAGCCTCACTTAAGTGAGGCTTTTTATTTTTAGTCGTTACTAGCAAAAATCTGCCTGACAGCCGCCAGGTCTTCGGGTGTATCCACGCCGCTGGCAGGCGCGTGATCAGTCACGCTAACGGCGATCTGGTAGCCATGATACAGCACGCGCAATTGTTCCAGGCTTTCAATGCTTTCCAGCGTGGTGACTGGCAAGCTGGCATATTGCTTCAAAAAGCTGACACGATAGGCATAAATGCCAATGTGACGATATGCGGTGAGGGGCTGCTGGCGATCTGCCGTGTCCCGTGCAAATGGAATCGCCGCGCGACTAAAGTACAGCGCGCGCTGCTTGGCATTGAATACCACCTTGACCACATTCGGATTTGTGAAAACCGTCTCGTCATGAATGGCATGGCACGCGGTAGACATCACCGCCTGTTCATCATTGGCCAAGGTCTGGGCCACCTCGTTGATCAGCACCGGATCAATCAAAGGCTCGTCGCCCTGCACATTGACGACGATGGTGTCCTCAGGCCATTGCATGGTTTGCACCACTTCAGCAATGCGGTCTGTGCCAGAAACATGATCGGCCCGCGTCATCACTGCAGTGATCTGGTGCTGCGCGACAGCTTGCAGAATCTGCGCATGATCGGTGGCCACGACCACCTGATTGGCCAGGCTTTTGGCTGCCTGCTCAGCCACGCGAACCACCATGGGTTTACCGGCAAGATCAAGCAAGGGTTTGCCCGGTAGCCGGGTACTGGCAAAACGGGCTGGAACAACAACTTTAAACATGGTTATTCAGCGTATTCGTGCTCTTCCAGGCGACGTGCTTCGTCTTCGAGCATGACCGGGATGCCATCGCGTACCGGATAAGCCAGGCGAGCCCCTTTGGACACCAGCTCCTGCTTTTGTTTGTCATACACCAGCGGTCCTTTGGTTACCGGACACACCAGAATTTCCAAGAGTTTAGGATTCATGCCTATTTCCTTTGCATTGTTGCAAACGTCTGATGACGTTTTCCGTCAGGGAAGGATGATCACCAAGCGGCGTGATTTGCGCACTGACTGGCAAATACCAGGCGTTGGTTAATCCCAGATGCTGACATTTTACGGCATCTTTTTCTGTCATCAGTATGGTTTTTTGTTTAAACGGCAGGAAGTCTTCCTTGCGGTAAGCATGGTGGTCGGCAAAGGCGACGGTTTCACAGGTAATGCCCAGATTGGAGACGGTATTAAAAAACCGTTGTGGGTGACCGATGCCGGCAATTGCAACCAATGCCCGCTGCTGCAACTCGGCATTCGACAGATGCGTATTCAGGTCTGTGACTGAGGTCCAGCGGCCCACTTCCAGGCCAACGACATAATGCGCCACTGGCCAGGGGCCGGCAGGGACCTGACCACTTTCTACGATGATATCCACGGTTTGCAAACGACGCAATCGCTCACGCAACGGCCCGGCAGGGAGTAAGTGACCATTGCCGATACCGAGTGGCCGCTGCACAACGGCAATTTCGATATCCCGCTGAAGCGCATAATGCTGCAAGCCATCATCACACAGAATCACATTGACTTCAGGATGCGCCTGCAGCAAGGCTAGACCGCCTGCCACACGGTTGGCATCGACCCAGATCGGACAGCCAGTGCGCCCGGCAATTAACACCGGCTCATCGCCCAGTGACTGCGGCAGGCTGTCAGGCGTCACCTCGCCGGTGTGTTGTCCGCCATAGCCGCGGCTCAAAATCCCGGGACGGTAGCCAGCGGCAAGCAGCTGCTGCGCCAAATAAATCACCACCGGCGTTTTACCGACCCCACCTACAGAGAGATTGCCGACCACCACCACCGGCACAGGCAAGGCCTGGCTGCTCAACAACCCCACCTGGTAAAACAGGCGCCGCAAGCCAGACAATACCGCAAACAGCATGGACAACGGCAGCAGCAAGGCTTGCGCCCATCCCATCCCCTGCCACTGTTTTTCAAACCAATGCCGCAACATCAGTCGTCTTGAAACTGCTTGTGATACAGCCGGCTGTAATACCCGCTTTGTGCCAGCAGGCTGGTATGCGATCCAGTTTCGATGATTCTGCCCTGATCCATGACCAGAATCCGGTCTGCGTTCTCTACGGTACTCAAGCGGTGCGCAATCACGATCGTCGTGCGGTTTTGCATTAAGCGATCCAGCGCCATCTGTACATGTAGCTCGGACTCACTGTCCAAGGCAGACGTCGCCTCATCCAGCAGTAACACCGGCGCATCTTTTAAAATGGCACGTGCAATCGCCAGGCGCTGGCGCTGCCCGCCGGACAAACGGACACCCCGGTCACCGATTTCACTTTGCAGGCCTTGCGGCATGTGCTCGATAAACTCCCAGGCATTAGCCGCTTTTGCCGCGGCAATGACTTCGGCCTCAGTCGCCTCGCGCAAGGCACCATAGGCAATATTGTTGTAAATGGTGTCGTTAAACAAGACGATATCCTGACTGACCAGTGAAAACTGTTCGCGCAAGTTCTCCAGGCCATACTCGCGGATATCCACGCCATCCAGCAAAATGCTGCCTTCTTGCAGCCCATAGAAGCGTGGCAGCAAATTGACCAGTGTGGTTTTGCCACTGCCAGAACGACCAACCAGCGCCACTTTCTCGCCAGCGCGTATCGTGGCATTAATGTGGTCCAGCGCGTTGTGTTTGGCCTGCGGATAACGCAAGGTCACGTCTTTAAATACCAGATCGCCCTGCGCGCGGCCAATCCGATGATGGCCATGATCCTCTTCGGATGCCAAATCCAGCACCTCAAAAATACTCTGCGCCGCCGCCAGGCCCACTTGCAAGTCCTCGTTAGCCGAAGTGATGTGTTTGATCGGTGCAATCAGCATCATCAATGCGCCGATAAACGCGGCAAACTCGCCTACCGTAAATTGTCCCAGGGCATAATAGACCACCAGCCCTAAAGCCAGCGCCGACAACACCTCAATCACAAAGCTGTTAAGCCCCGAGATACGCGCACTGCGCAATTCGAGCTGGCGGTTTTTACCGACCACATCGCCAAAGCGCGTGTTCTCAAAATTTTGTGCGCCAAAAATTTTGACAATACGCTGCGCGGCAATCGCCTCTTCCGCTGTTTTGGTAATCTCGCCAACGGCTTGCTGTACCCGTTTGGCATTTGCGCGCAGTTTGGGCGTAGTCTTGGATAAATACAGCCCCATCAGCGGCGTCACCAGCGCAAATACCAGGGTCAGTTTCCAGTCCAGATACAGCATGTAAGCAATCAGGCCTATCACAGTCAGGATATCCCGTACTACGTTATGGGCTGAACGCGTGACGACAATCGATAGCCGCTCGGCGTCATAGGTCATCTTGGACACCAGCGAGCCATTGGAATGCATGTCAAAAAAACTGACCGGCAACAACATCAGCTTGGCAAACACCTGTTTGCGCATCACTTCGACCACTAGCCTGGTCACAGCGCGCAAGCAGTAAATCGAGAAGAATGAAGCCACGGCACGAACGACCATTAAGCCAACCAGCATCAGCGGCAAAGTAAATGCTTCCTGCACCGAATGCTGGACAAAGCCTTCATCGGTGACTTTTTTAATCAGGGCCAGAAAAGCGGTGTTACTGAGCGACAACACGGTGGTTGCCACCATGGAGACCAGAAAATAAAACTTGTAACGCCAGGCATATAAAAACAGGCGCTTGTATAACAGTTTGGGATTGACGATTTTAGGTAAATCGACTTTTTGTTTGCGGGCCATGCGGGTTCTCTGATTACTTAAAAACAAGCAAGCCCGTCGGTCACAACGGGCTTGCCTGGCACTAAACGGGACAGCTCACAAACAGCCACCACACATTAGTGGCTGTTTACCTGTGTGGCAAAGGTGATGTGTGTGTAATTCGCCATCCGGGAGGCTTCCATAATATTCACCACAGACTGGTGCGAGGCCTTGCCATCGGCATTAATGATAATGGTCGGCTCTTTGTCTGCCGGACCGGCCTTGCCTGCTTCGATCAAGGCGGCTGACAAATCAGACACCACGGCGCCATTCGCTTCTTTGCCATTCACCAGGCAACGGCCGCTGGCATCGACCTCCACGGTAATTGTCAATGGTTTTTCTTGAGGGGCATTGGCATCCGCGGTCGGCAAGTTAATCTGCAACTCACTGGTACGTGAAAAGGTTGCACTCACGATCAGGAAAATAATAATCACCAGCAACACGTCAATCAACGGAATAAAGTTGATTTCGAGCTCTTCGTCGCGGCTACCACGTTTAAAGTTCATGAGACTGCCTTTTTTTATCCTGTCGCAAAATGCTTATCCGCGGTCGCCGTGGATGATTTCTACCAGTTTAACGGCTTGCTGCTCCATATCCACCAGAAAACCGTCCACTTTGCTCTTGAAATAACGATAGGCAATCATCGAGGGCACCGCCACCACAATCCCGGCCGCCGTGTTGTACAAGGCCACCGAAATGCCGCGCGCAAACTGTGCCACATCGTGACCACTGTTCGTGAATGAACCAAACAGCTCGACCATCCCGATCACCGTCCCCAGCAGCCCCAGCAAAGGCGCTACAGTGGCAATGGTCCCCAGGGTGGGCAGGTATTGTTCCAGCTTGTGTGCAACCGCACGGCCGGTTTCTTCAATCGCTTCTTTGGTAACCTCACGTGAGTGCCCCATATTCGCCAACGCACTGGCAAAAACGCGACCAAGTAAAGAGTGTGCTTCGAGACGGCTTAAGGTTTCACGTGTCACGCCGCCCTGCTTTAACCAGTTTTGCACTTCAGGCAATAACTGGTCCGGGGTGACAACTGAAGCTCTCAAGGCCCAGAATCGCTCGACAATAATGGCAAACGAGATCACAGAAGCGATAACCAGAGGCCAGATTGGCCAACCGGCCGCTAAAATAATTTCCCACACAGTGATGACTCCAATGGTTTTTTTAAACTTCCGCTACTTTAGCGTTAACCTGCCCTAAGGGCAAGTTTTGTGCGGTATCTAAGCGGTTACAAAACCGCTTTTGCGCATTGTGGGCGATCGCAGAGGCAGTCAATCCCAATAATGCGGCTCAACCTGGCGCCAGGTTAAGACCGTTGGGTGATTGCCCTGTGTAAAATCCAGCATCACCGCGCCATGTTGATCTGAGCGGTAGCGTTGACTGTCTATCGCTTCGTAGCGTGATAACACCGCCTGCTTGGGGTGGCCGAACCGGTTAAGATAGCCCACCGTGGCAATCGCGATGCTGGGTTTTACCGCCTGGACAAACGCAGGACTGGAGGAGGTTTTGCTGCCATGATGCGGCATGGTCATCACCGTAGAAGCCAGATTTTTTCCAGACTGTTCCAGCAACCGTTGCTCACCATATTGTTCGATATCCCCTGTCAATAACAGACTGCCATGGGCAGAGATCACCTGAATCACACAGCTTTTATCGTTATCTTTAAGGGGAGTTTCTGGTTGCGCCAAAGGATAAAGCACCTTGAAACTGACCTGGTCCCATTGCCAATGCTGTCCGGCCTGGCAAGCAAGATGTGGCATGCTTGCCGCCTGCGGAATCGCCTGCAGTTGCGCAAAAAAAGTCGCGTCTGCGCCCAGTGAGCTTAACAAGCGTGTGGCTGGCACGCCAGCCAACACCGAGGCCATGCCACCGACATGATCATTATCGTCATGCGAGACCACCGCCAAATCCAGCCGGGACAGGCCCAAGTGGCGCAAATAAGGCAGCACAATCCGTTGACCGGCATCACTGTCTTCATGATAGACCGGCCCCGCATCGTAAAGCATGGCATGGCTAGCCGTTTGCACCAGCACACTCAAGCCCTGGCCGATATCCAGCACAGTGACGCGCATGTCCCCTGGCTTGAGCACTGACGGGGCAGGCAAGCATAAAGGCAACCAGAGTAGCAGCCCAAACCAGCGTAATGGCCAGCCTTTGGGTAACAGCAACACCAGCATGCCTAACATTGCCAGCAGCCAGGCAGACAGTGACGGTGTAGGCAGATACCAGACTGCCCAGGATAACTGGCTGAACCAATGTAATAGCCAGGCCAGTCCCTGCCACAACTGTGCTGCCAGCATTAACAAGGCATCCACCGGCAACATAGCGCCGGCAATCGCCAGTGGCACCACGCCCAGGCTAACCAGTGGAATCGCCAGAGCATTGGCAAACGGGGACACCAGAGACACCTGGTTAAACAAGAGGATCAGGATAGGCACAAAGACCAGCGTAATCATGCTCTGTGTATGCACCGCGGCCCGCCAGGCACTCGGAGGATGCAAGCGTCCGCCCATGCCAAAAGCGAGCAAGGCCACTGCGCCAAAAGACAACCAGAAGCCCGGCGCCAGCACCGCCCAGGGATCCAGCACGACGACCACCCAGAGTGCCACACTGAGTATCCAGGAAAAAGGGAATTGGCGGCGCAGACTCAGCATACCTAGCATGGTCAGCAACATCCATAAGGTACGCTGTGTCGGAATGGAAAATCCGGCCAGGGCGGAATAAACCACCGCCACTAACGCCCCACCCACCCGGGCCGCCAGTGTGGAGGGCACATATAGCGCCCAGCGCGGTTGCTTTCGCCACACCCAGCCCGTCAATAAATAACCGAGGCCAGCCAGCATCGTAATATGCAGGCCAGAAATACTGATTAAATGATTAATCCCGGTATCGACAAACAATTGCCAGTCCGCACGCGAGATCTGGCTATCATCACCGATAACCAAAGCGCGCAGGACGCCACTGGCCGGGCTGGTTCCCAGCACCTGCTGGATTCGCGCCCCCACCAGCGCTCGCCAGCGCGCAACCATGGCAGCGGGTTGCCAGACCATGGCTTGCAGCTTGCGCATCGGTGCTTTGGAGACTATAGAACCCGCTGCGCCAATCTGGTTGGCCAGGCACCAGGCAGCATAATCAAAACCATGCGGATTGCGCGTGGCATGGGGACGTTTGAGCTTGACGGTGAATTGCCAGCGCTCTCCTGCTTGTAATAACGGTAAGACATTACGCGGCGTGGCCGGGGCATGACGATATGACTGCTCGTAGAGGTGTAAGCGCAGCCTGGGGGGCAACGGGCAATGTGCGTTGAAGGTGCGCTCAACGGCAACATCCACATGCTGGCCTCGTGCATCGCGCGCTGGCACGCTCACAATCACAGCTTGAATCTTGAGTGGCTGTTGTTCACACGCCTGAGGCAGCGCCGTTTGCAAGCGCCAGGCCGCGCGCGCCTGCGCCCAGGCAAAGCCGATGGCAGCCACGAGCAAAATACAGCCAAGCCGACGGCAAAAAAGGCGAACCGCTGAGGTTAGCCTGACACCCCCAATATGAAGACTGTTCGCCAGTAGCGCGACCAGTCCCAAGGCTGCTAGCCAGCCCAGCCAAACCGGGCGCGACCATAATTGCGCTTGTTGCTGAAACAGCCAGACACCGAATAATAATCCCAGTGTGGCGCCCGGCAACATGACGGCTACTCGTCAGCCAGTCCTTGTGCGTCCGGCAACAGGGGTTGCAAGCGCCCATCCTGCAAACGATATTGCTGATGCATGCGTGCCGCCAGCGACAGATCATGGGTGACGACCACCAGCGCAGTGCCCTGTTGCGCCTGGATCTGCAACAGTAACTCAAACACTTGTTGTGCCGTTTGCCGGTCCAGGTTGCCGGTTGGTTCATCGGCCAATATGCAGCGTGGCTGCGTGACTAATGCACGGGCCAGGGCCGCGCGCTGACGCTCACCGCCTGACAACTCACCAGGGGTATGTTGCAGACGATGCGCCAGACCGACCTGCGTCAAATAATGTGCAGCCTGTTCCAGCGCCTGTGCCCGTGGCATGCGACGAATCAATAGCGGCATGGCCACATTTTCCAACGCACTGAACTCGGGCAGCAAGTGATGAAACTGATAGACAAAGCCCAGATACTGGTTACGCATGGCACTTTTTTCAGCTTCGGAGAGCCTGGTTAACGGCTTGCCCAACCACTGCACCTCGCCATGCGTAGGCGCGTCCAGACCGCCCAGCAAATGCAACAAGGTACTTTTACCACTGCCCGAAGCGCCAACAATCGCCACATGATCACCTGCCGCCAGTTGCAAGTCGACCCCGGTCAGCACCGAGGTATCCAACTCTTCATACCGCTTGGCCAAGCCCTGGCACTGCAATACCCAATTACTCATAACGCAAGGCCTCCGCCGGATTCATACTCGCCGCACGGGCACTGGGATACAAGGTCGCGACCAGACTGAGCAGGATAGACAGGCCCACAATCGCCGACACATCCGACCACATCAGCTTGGAAGGCAAATCACTGATGTAGTAGACGTCTTTGGACAAAAACTGCACATTAAAAGTATGTTCAATCCAGGGCACCACGGTCTCGATATTGAGGGCCAGCAACACGCCCAGCACCGCCCCCGACAAGGTGCCGATAATGCCTATCATCGCGCCTTGCACGACAAACATTTTGCGTATGCTTTGCGGGGTTGCGCCCATGGTGCGCAGGATGGCAATATCTGCACGTTTGTCAGTCACCGCCATCACCAGTGTAGAGACAATATTAAATGCTGCCACCGCCACGATCAGCGCCAGGATAATAAACATCACTCGTTTTTCGAGCTGGATCGCCTTAAAGAAATTGGCATGTTGCTGGGTCCAGTCAGTGACGTAATAGTTGGGTCCCAGTGCCTGTATCAGCTCGCGGCTGACGCGGTCGGCCATAAACAAGTCATCCAGCTTGAGGCGCAAGCCAGAAACCTGATCACCCAGCCGGTAGAGCTTGGCCGCATCGTCCAAATGAATCAAGGCCAGGCCCGCATCATACTCATACATGCCAACCTGAAAAATCCCAGCCACAGTAAATTGCTTGATGCGAGGCACCAGTCCCGCCGGAGTCACCTGCCCTTGCGGCGCCATCAACACCACCTTGTCGCCAACACGCACGCCCAGCGCCAGCGCCAGGTCTGCCCCCAATACAATATTGAATTGGCCTGGCTGCAAATCGGTCAGCTTGCCAATTTTCATCTGGGTTGCCAGGTCAGAGACTTTGCCTTCCTGTGAAGGTAACACGCCACGAATCAGCAAGCCCTGCACCGCTTCGTCATGCGTCAACATGCCTTGCGCCATGATGTAAGGCGCCACACCGGTGATAGGGCTGGCAACCGCCTTGGCCGGAATCTGTTCTATCTGCTGCTGCAAATGCTGCCAGTCTGGCAACCCGGCTTCAAAACTACGCACTTCAATATGCGAAGCCACGCCTAAAATACGCTTTCTGAGCTCATCCTGAAAGCCGTTCATGACCGACAACACGACAATCAGGGCCATCACACCGAGGGCAATGCCTATCATGCTGGTGAGGGAGATAAACGAAATAAAGTGATTGTTGCGTTTGGCGCGTGTATAGCGCCAGCCTATCCAAAACTCATAAGGCAGGCGCCGCGCGAGCGCGCTGAAAAAGGTGTCATTCTTCATGGCCGCATCTTAACAGCTTTTAATGGCATCGCGATACCTGCCCACATTGAAAGCGCTGCTCAACCCAGGCGCGCCTCAATAGCTTGTCAGCCAAATCCGACCCAAAAATGCGGGCATGGCCGACTGAACCCGGGCAAGCTTGCCTTTAAGATGCACTCAGGTCGATGGCATGCACACCGACTGACACAACGATCTAAATCAAGAATGTAATCATAGGAGACTCGAGATGAACAAAGACATTTTTGAAGGCAACTGGAAGCAGCTTAAAGGCAAAGTCAAAGAACAATGGGGAAAACTGACCAACGATGACTTGGATGTAATCGAAGGCAAACGCGACCAGGTCGCAGGCAAAATCCAGGAACGCTATGGCATCACCAAGGATGAAGCCGAGAAACAGCTCAAAGCCTGGGAAGACAAACACCGCCACTAAGGCCTGCGCCATACCCACTTAGCATGATGCAACGCTTGGCGTTTTAGCATCATTGTCTAAGCAGAGGCGCCCCGCAGGACAAGCCCAGCTTGTCCTGCGTTGTATCTGCCTATCAGGCCTTAACCTGTATTGCGCAAACTGGTAGCAATGCCATTAATGGTCAGCGGAATGGCCCACTTGAGTTTTTCATCGGTTTCGCCATTGCGGTAACGCTGTATCATTTCCACCTGCAAGTGATTGAGCGGATCCAGATAGGGCAAGCGGTCGCGAATGGACTTGGCGATGACCGGCTGAGTGGCCAGACGTTGCGTGGTGCCCAGCAGCAGATTGACCGCGTCGGTGGTCAGCTTGTGTTCATGCGCAATGCGGCTGAAAATTTCTTCGCGCAAGGCTTTGTCGGCCAGCAAATGGGCATAATGGCGGGCCACGATCAGGTCGGTTTTGGCCAGCACCATATCGACGTTGTTGATCAGGGTATTAAACAGCGGCCAGTGTGCCTGCATCTCCAGCAACATTTCCAGACGCGCCTGCTTCAAGGCTGGGTCGTGCGCTAAAAACTGGTGAATGGCGCTGCCCAGACCATACCAGCCTGGCAGCAGCAAGCGGCACTGCCCCCATGAGAATCCCCACGGAATCGCCCTTAAATCCTCAATCCGTCGCGTCGATTTGCGCGCGGCGGGCCGGCTACCCAGATTGAGTCCGGCAATTTCCTCAATCGGCGTGGTATTGAAAAAGTAATCGGCAAAGCCCGGGGTTTCATAAACCAGGCTACGGTAGCTGGTCATCGCCGTGGCTGAGAGGGCTTCCATCACGCTTTCAAACGCACGCCGTTTGGCGGGCTCCAGCTGGTCGGCCGGGAACAAGGTGGCATCCAGCGTCGCCGCAATCAGGGTTTCCAGATGCTGGCGGCCGACCACCGGGTCTGCATAACGCGTGGAGATGATTTCGCCCTGTTCGGTCAGGCGAATCTGGCCATCGACGGTGCCGATGGGTTGCGCCATGATGGCCTGATAGGTCGGGCCGCCGCCGCGGCCAACCGTGCCGCCGCGGCCGTGGAACAGGCGCAACTTGACGTTGGCCTGGTTAAACAGTTCCACCAGCGAAATTTCTGCTTTATACAGCTCCCAGTTCGAGGTCAAAAAACCGCCATCCTTGTTGCTATCCGAGTAGCCCAGCATGACTTCCTGCTCATTGCCCTGGAAACGGATCACATGGCGGATGCCGATCAGGCTCAGCCATTTGCCCATGATCATGGGCGCGTCGCGCAAGTCGGCAATGGTTTCAAACAGTGGCACAATATTCAGATCGACCTGGATATTGGCCGAGCCCCACACGCCGCGCAACAAGCCAGCCTCACGTTGCAGCAAGGCCACTTCCAGCAGGTCAGACAAGGTTTCAGTGTGCGAAATAATATACTGGCGTACCGCATGCTCACCAAAGCGCTGGCGCACCTCACGTACGGCTTCCAGCACGCCGATTTCCTTGTGCACCAGCTCGGAATATTGCTGGAAAGGCGAAAACAGCAGGCGCGGTTGCTTCAGTTCTTCGAGCAAAAGGCCGATTTTCTCTTCCTCGTTAAAACTGGCGTAGTCAAAATCGTAGCCCGCCTTATGTAACAGCTCGCTAATCACCGCTTCATGCACGTCAGAGGACTGGCGGATATCCACGGTGGCCAAATGAAACCCAAACGTGACTATGGCTTTAATCAACTTGCCCAGCCGCGGATAAATCAAGGCCTCGCCATGGTGATGGCGCAAAGAGTCGGCAATGGTCTGCAAGGGGTGCAGCAAGGCCTCAGGATCTTCGTAAGGCTCGTTGCCGACTTCTTCCGGCAAACTCCAGCTGGCATCGGGTAGCAAATGGCTGGCGGTCACCAGCAAACGGTCATGCACGCCATTGAGCGCGAGCCGGTAGGGTTCATCCAGGCGATGCGATGACTGGTCGCGCGAAGCTTTCGCCAAGGCCAACACTGCCTCATCCACACCAACCACGCGCGTGGACACAGCCAGCTCGCGCTTGAGCGCGGCCAGCTCTTGCAGATAGAACTTGAACAAAGTGGTGGCCTGCAGGCGCACACTATCGCGCAAGGTGGTGCCATTCACAAACGGGTTGCCGTCACGGTCGCCACCAATCCAGCTACCCATGCGCAAAATACCTGGCAAGTCCATGCCGGGCAGCCAATCTGCCAGGTCGCGCTCGATATCCTGCAGGATTTCAGGGATCACATGTAAGAAGGTACTTTCGTAATAGGTCAGTGCGTTTTCAATCTCATTGAGTACACTGAGCTTGGAGTAGCGCATCATGCGGGTTTGCCACAAGGCCGACACCGCGCCTTGCAATAACAGCTTGTTGCGCGCCAGTTGGCGCTCAGACACCATGTGCCCACGCTGTCCCAGCAACTCCGCAATCAGTTGCTCAATGTCTAGCACACTTTTACGCTGCACCTCGGTCGGATGCGCGGTCAGTACCGGTGAGATCAACGCGTCCTGCAACAGTTGCTGGATTTTTTGCGGCGCGATGCCGGAAGCCTTGATTTGTGCCAGCGTGTGCGACAGCATGCCAGGCGCAGGTGTATTTTGCTGGCAATGGCCGAGCTCCTGTCCGTAAAGATCTTCGGCCAAATTCACCAGATGCTTGAAATAAGCCAGTGCACGCACTACGCGCACCGTATGCTCCAGACTCAGGTCAGCGAGCAACTGCTCAAGATCTAAAGAAGCCTGCTGGTCATGATTCTGGTGAAAACGCAATGCGGCTTGCCGGATGGCGGCAATTTTCTGCGCAACCGCTTCGCCCTCCACCTCCAGAATGGCCTGATCAAGTAAATCACCTAACAACTGAATATTGTTGGACAGCCGCATTTCCGCCGTTAGCATGGCGTCGGCTGCAAGTTTTTTTATCATGATGCCTCTCCTCTAGCTTAGGTTATCCCTAGCAACAAGCAGGCCATCTAAAAAAAAGATTTTTTTACTTTAAAATCAGCGTATTGGAAGAAACGAAATTCAAGTGCCTTATACGAAGTGACTCCCATGCACTGCCAACAGGCAAACCGGTGCACCGATTTGGGCCTCGAATCACATCGGCAACAGTCGCGTTGAACGCAGACTTTCCATCAGCCCCTGAAACGGCAAGGCCGCAGAGTTTGATGGATTTTTTGCGGAAATTTGCACTAGCAAAGACGCTACGACTATGCATCACACTCGGTTTCCTGAGGCATAATAGACAGATGAAATGCATCAATCTCGATCATTGGATGGCACAAATCCTGTCCGTCTGGCAATCGTTGGCCGCGCAGAGCGTTTGGCTGCAGGATGGCTTTTTGCTGCTGATGTGCCTGATCATCGGCTTGCTACTATTTCTGTTTGGGACCGTGATCGGCTTGTTTACGCAATCACTGTGGGGCATTTTTACGACGGGTCGCCAGGGCAGCGACGAAGAGCACAAGTAAATAAGCGCTATTCTGGCGTCAGCCAGCGGGCAATCGCGTCGAGCTCTGCCGCACTGTCGCTGTCAAAATCTGCATACTGATGACCGCCGGTTCTGGCATACCAGTATTCACTATTCCAACGGTCACCTTCTATTTTATGCAATACCGCATGTATCCAGTTGGCAGTGGGATCACTGTACACCTGCGCAATCTGATGTGCGCCATGCCAGTCTCCGGCTTGCGCCAGCCTCACTGCCTGCAATAACAATGTCCGGTTAGACATGCTTGGGGTATTCAATCGTCCCCTTCTGGATGAATTCGATTTTATAGCCATCCGGGTCTTCGATAAAGGCAATGACGATGGTACCGTGTTTCATCGGCCCCGCCTCGCGCACCACTTTGCCGCCCTTGGCCTTGACCAGCTCACACGCTTGATAGGCATCGTCCACCTCAATCGCCATATGACCATAGGCGGTGCCCATGTCATAATTGGTTTTGCCGTAGTTGTAGGTGAGCTCCAGCACGGTGTGGTCGTACTCGTTACCATAGCCGACAAACGCCAGTGTAAACTCGCCGTCAGGATAATCCTGGGTACGGATTAATTTCATGCCCAGTACGCCAGTATAAAAGTCGATGGAACGTTGCATATCGCCCACGCGCAACATGGTATGTAAAATCCGCATTGATGTCTCCTTGATCTCTGATTTTTTTAATCTGTTGTGGACGTAACCGGTCCACTCGGCTTAACCCCGCGTGGCAACGATGCGCTGATATTTCTCCAGCAATTGCTCCTTGGTTTCGCGCCGCTCAGGGTCTAGCGGAATGCAGCTGATCGGGCAGACCTGCTGACATTGCGGTTTATCGTAATGGCCGACGCACTCGGTACACAAGTCGGGGTTGATTTCATAAATTTCTGCGCCTTGCGAGATGGCTTCATTCGGGCACACGGGCTCACACACATCGCAGTTAATACATTCATCGGTAATAAATAAAGCCATGATTTTCTTTACATCGCTACAGAGGCGCCATCACTCAGGTGATCGCCAGTTTTTGCTTGATTGCCCGTTCGACGCCAGGTGAGACAAACTGGTTCACATCGCCTCCCAGGCGCGCCACTTCACGCACCAGGCTGGAGGAAATAAACATGAACTCTTCCGCCGGGGTCATGAACAGCGTTTCCAGTTTGGGATAGAGCTTGCGGTTCATGCCCGCCAACTGAAACTCATATTCAAAGTCACTGGCCGCACGCAGGCCACGGATCACCATCTGCCCGCCCTGCGCCTGCACAAACTGCATGAGCAAGCCGTCAAAGCCGACCACACGGATGTTATCGCCTGCAAACACCGACTCTGCCAGCGCAACCCGCTCTTGCAGGCTGAACAAAGTTTGTTTGCTGGTGCTGCCAGCCACCGCCACAATCACCTGGTCAAACAGCTTGGCCGCCCTGCGCACAATATCCTCATGCCCCAGGGTGATGGGATCAAAGGTGCCTGGATAGACGGCAATTCTGGTTTTACTCATCGCTTGCTTCCGTAATCATCGTTGTGTCGTTGCTGGCTGCCGCTGACTTGATTGCCTTAATCCGTGCCAGCAGCCGCATCGGCTGACGCGGGTTGCAGCAGGTGAAAATAGACCTGACCCGCTTTGCCCGATTTGACCACCTGCCAGCATGCATCGGATTTTAACGCATATTCGGCCTCAACATATAGCCAGCCTTCAGGCGCCAAATGTCTGGGCAGCACGGGCAACAATTGCGCCAGCCAGTCCTGGCGATACGGCGGGTCACAAAAAATCACGTCAAACGGCTGTTGATTGCTGCTCAGAAAAGTTCTGGCATCCATTTGCTGGATGCGGGCCTGGGTCGCCTCCAGCAAACGCTGGTTCTGGCACAAAGCTGCATAAGGCGCTTTGGCCAATTCGAGCATGGTGACCGCTTTGGCATTGCGAGACAGCGCTTCAAACCCCAGGGCGCCGGTCCCCGCAAACAAATCCAGGCAGGTTTTGCCTGTCAAGTCCTGGCCCAGCCAGTTAAAGACGGTTTGCCGCACGCGGTCTGGCGTCGGGCGTAGCCCTTCGGCATCGGGAAACTTGAGCACACGGCTACGCCATTTCCCGGCATTCAATCGTACCTGATTCATGAGCGGTGGTTGATTCGAATAAATAAAGCAGCATTATCCCAGATTTTGCATCCCGACTACCCATAGCCTGCGCTAAACCGAGGGTGCACCCAAGTCATCGTGTTATGATTTCGTTAATTCATCAAGGAATATTGCTATGGAGTTTTTATTTGGCTTTGGTCTGCTGGGCGGCGTGATCGCGCTGGCGCTGTCACTGTTTTGGGTATGGATGCTGATTGATTGCCTGGCCAATCAAAGTGAAGACAAGCTGGTGTGGTTTCTGGTGATTTTCTTTTTAAACCTGCTGGGGGCCTTTTTATACTACTGGCTGGCGAGAAAAAAGCGCATGGCTTAATCTGCCTCCGCTCACCGCATCAGACAGAAAAGCAAAAGCCGGCAAACTGCCGGCTTTTTTGTTATTCCGCACCAACGATCACGGTGGCAAAATGCTCAGGATGGATGCGGCGCTTGAACGCATCATTCACCTGTTGCACAGTGACAGCTGCGACCTTGTCATTAAAGCTATCCAGGTAATCCAGCTGCAACTTGTAAAAGCCGATCATGTTCAGGTACTCCAGAATCTTGCTATTACTGTCTATACGCATGGGAAAACCACCAATCAGGTTATCCTTGGCCGCAGCCAGTTCCTTTTCTGTCACGCCTTGATCGACAAATTTCTGTACGGTGGCCATCACCAGTTTGAGCGCTTCTTCACTTTGCTCTTTTTTGGTTTGCAGCCCGATCTGGAACGGTCCCAACTGACTCATGGGCATAAAGTAGCTATACACGCTATACGCCAGACCGCGCTTTTCACGGACTTCCTCGGTCAGACGTGACACAAAGCCACCGCCGCCCAAAATATAGTTACCCACATACAGCGCAAAGAAATCTGCATCGCCGCGCTTATTGCCAGGCTGGCCAACCAGGATGTGTGCCTGCATGGCAGGATGCGGCACTTTTTTCAGTTTAGGCGCAGACAACGCTGGCACGGCTGGGATATCGGCCACCGCAGGTCCTGCTGGCAGGCCGGCGCTCAGACGCTGCGCAATTTGCCGGGCCTGATCCGGGGTCAGATCCCCCATCAGGGCGATCACGGCAGACTTTGCCGTATAGTGGCTTTGATAAAACTGCCGCAACTGGCTCACCGTCAGCGATGGCACCGTACCCACTTCACCGTTTTGATCCAGGCTATAAGGATGCATGCCGTACACCGCCTGCATAAAGGCTTTTTGCGCAATGCTATCCGGCTCCGTTTCGGCCTCTTGCAGCGCGGCCACAATACGGGTTTGCTCACGGCTCACGACGGCTTCAGGAAAATCCGGCTGGTGTAACACCAGCGTAAACGCGTCCAGTGCGGCCTGCTGTTCGCTGGTCAAAGTACGCAACTTAAAGCTGGCGCGGTCTGCATCAAAACTGCCGCCCAACACCGCACCCACATCGGCAAAGCGGTTAGTCAGCGTTTCCTCTGCCAACCCGCCCGCGGCCATGCCCATCACATGATGGGTTAACGCGGCGGCACCACTGCTGTCTGGCTGGTCATAAGCGCTGCCTGCACGAAAATTGATGCTGACATCCATCATGGGCAAGGCATGATTTTCAACAAAATAGACTTCGCTGCCCTCCGCGGTGGTCCAGTGCTGAATATTCAGTGCGGCGCATGCAAGGCTGGCATAGCCTTGTAGCAGGCTGATCAACAAGACGGTGTTGAATACCCTGTGTTTAAATAAAGTAACGACTTTCATGAAATTCCCAAATCAAACGTTCAAAGAACGGATTAATGTTGATGCGGCCGACCGGCGGGCTTCTGGTTAGGATCCATCGGTTGTGGGTCTAGGCTGACCAGCGTCATTTGGTCTGCGACCAGATATTTTTTAGCCACGGCCTGCACTTGTTCAGAGGTGACCGCCTGTACGCGTGACGCATTGGTTTGCAGCAAAGATAAAGGGTAATGCATGGTTTCCAGCTGGCCGATCTGCATGGCCTGATAAAACATGGAGTCACGTTTGTAGACATCGGCGGCAATGACCGCGGCTTTCACTCGATGCAGCTCAGCCAGCGTGACGCCATTGTTTTTGACTTCTTCAATTTGTGCCCAGATCGCCTTGATCAGCGCCTCTTGCGAGACGCCTTCACTTGGCGAGGCCGCCACCTCAAATGTCGAGGTTTGACCGCGGTTGGTACTGTCATACCCCGTGTCAATTTCAAGCGCAATCGCCTGCTCACGCACCAGTTTCTGGTTGAGGCGTGACGCATCATTGCCACTCAGAATGCTGGACAACACTTCAAGCGCATAAGGCTCCCAGTCCTGCTCGCTGTAAGCCGCCGCATTTTTGAGCGCGGGCGCGTGAAACCCCATCACAAAAAAGGGCAGCTTGGCTGGCGCCTTCACAATCGCCCGGCGCTCACCAATCTGGGCGGGCTCCACCTGTGGCTTACGCACAGGTAAAGGCTTGGCCGCCAGTTTGCCAAAGTTTTTTTCAGCCAGCGCAAACACCTCCTGCGCCTTGACGTCACCGACCACCACCACTGTGGCATTATTCGGCGCATACCAGGTGCGGTACCACTCACGGGCATCATCAGCAGTCATATTTTCAAGATCATTCATAAAGCCGACCACCGGGCGGCCATAAGGATGGGCACGATAGACCGAAGATTCAAATTGTTCGTTGACACGTGATTGCGGCTTGTCTTCAGTACGCCAGCGGCGTTCCTCTTTCACCACCTCAATCTCTTTGGCAAACTCGGCATCGGTAATCTGCAAATGGGCCATGCGGTCTGCTTCCAGCGTAAAGGCCAGCGGCAATCTGGATTTTTCCAGTTGCTGGAAATAACAGGTGTAATCTTTGCTGGTAAAGGCGTTTTCTTTACCGCCCGCAGCCGCAATCTGGCGGGAAAACTGCCCGGCCGGGACTTTTTGCGTGCCTTTAAACATCATGTGTTCCAGCACATGGGCGACGCCGGTTTTGCCATTGACTTCATCCAGCGAACCGGCGCGATACCAGACTTGCGAGACAACGACGGGCGCTCGATGGTCTTCCTGCACAATGACTTTGAGTCCGTTTTTAAGGGTTTTCTGCGCAATCTCTGCCTGTGCTTGCGCGGCATGAGCGCTCATCAACAGGACCAGGCACAGCCCCAATCGTGGCAAGCGCGCAAAAGAATAAGATTTTTTCATATCTGACTTTATGAATGATGAATAGGTTGTTTTTAGCTTGATGTGTATCGCCATGCATGTGACCGACACAGCGCGGACTAAGTTCGGAGGCCTGGCGACTCAAGTGCTCAGCTTGACGTGGCGGGAAACGTCGATTCGGCTTAAAATAGTCATATTACAGAGTTTTAGATTGCCATGTTTAATCCTTTCGCCAAAAAATCCGAGCCAGCGACGCCTGCCCAACCTGAACCGACCAGCCTCAGCTGGGCGCAGCGTCTCAAAAACGGGCTGGCCAAAACCCGTCAGCAGCTGGGCGGGCAGTTAAGCGCCTTGTTTGGCGGTGGCAAGATTGATGAAGACATTTACGAAGAACTCGAAACCATCCTGCTAACTTCGGATGTCGGCGTAAGTGCCACCCAGCACCTGCTCGAACAACTGCGCAGCCGTGTCAAAAAGCATGATCTGCAAGACACCATTGCACTGAAACAGGCGTTGAAAGACACGCTGCTTGACCTGCTGACGCCCTTGCAAGTGCCGCTAGAGGTCAAGGATCACCAGCCATTTGTGATGATGATGGTCGGCGTGAATGGCGCTGGCAAAACCACCACTATTGGCAAACTGGCCAAGTATTTGCAGGCCCAGGGCAAAAGCGTGCTGATTGCCGCAGGGGATACGTTTAGGGCCGCTGCCCGTGAACAGTTGCAGGTGTGGGGCGAGCGCAACGATGTGCACGTCATTGCCTCAGAGAGTGGCGACCCGGCGGCAGTGATTTACGATGCGGTGAACTCGGCCATGGCCAGAAAAATCGACGTGGTCATCGCCGATACCGCAGGCCGCTTGCCCACGCAACTGCACCTGATGGATGAGATTAAAAAAGTGCAGCGTGTCATCGACAAAGCCTTGCCCGGTGCGCCACACGAAATTTTGCTGGTGCTGGATGCCAACACCGGCCAAAACGCGGTCAACCAGTTAAAAGCCTTTAACGAGGCGCTTGGTGTCACCGGACTGGCCTTAACCAAGCTGGATGGCACCGCCAAAGGCGGCGTCATTGCCGCGATTGCGCACCTGAGCCAGCAATCGGCAAGTAAGATTCCGGTGCGTTTTATTGGCGTGGGGGAAAGTATTGATGACCTGCGCCCGTTTGACGCCCATGACTTTATCGACGCCTTGATTGATGACTAGCCATGATTGTGTTTAAAAACGTCAGCATGCGCTACCCCAATAGCGCACACCTGTTCCGCCAGGTCAGCTTCAATATAGACAAAGGCGATTTCGTGCTCGTCACCGGCCACTCTGGCGCAGGCAAAAGCACCCTGCTTAAATTGATGGCGGGCATTGAAGCGCCTTCTAGCGGCCAAATTCTGATTAATCAGCAGGATATCGGCAAACTGCATCCCAATGCCGTGCCCTATTTGCGTCGCCGTTTTGGCCTGGTGTTTCAGGACCACAAACTGCTCTACGACCGCAACAGCTTTGACAACGTGGCCTTGCCGCTCAGCATCCAGGGCATCACCGGCGAAGAGGCTGCTCGCCGCGTACGCGCAGCGCTGGATAAAGTCGGCCTGCTCAATAAAGAAAAAGCCATGCCGATCACCTTGTCCGGCGGCGAGCAACAACGGCTCGCCATTGCGCGCGCTGTGGTCAGCCGCCCCTCGATTGTCATTGCCGATGAACCGACCGGCGGCCTTGATCAGACGGCCTCGCTTGAAATCATGCAGTTACTCAAAGCCTTTAATGAAGTGGGCGTGACCGTGGTGATTGCCATGCACGATGTCGCCCAAGTCAGCAGCATCGCTTACCGTACACTGCACATTGACCACCAAACCATTAGCACCCTGCCTGCACAGACGGCCATGTTATGAGAATGAGTGCATGAAAAACTGGCTTAACCAACACACGCTGGCCTTAGACCTGGTCTTGCAGCGTTTAAAAAATCACTGGCTCAATACCCTGATTATCTGCATGGTGATCGGTATTACCGTCACCCTGCCCGGCCTGCTGTTTGTCGCGCTGGATAACTTGCAGGACATGTCTGGCGCCATCAAGCAGGATGCGCAAATCAGCGTCTTTTTCAAACCGGCGACCTCCAGCAACCTGATTCAACGCCTAATCAACGATACACAAGGCCTGCCACAGGTCAAAGAAGTGCGTTATGTCTCCAAAGAAGATGCTATCGAGCAACTGTCCCAGCAGTTTTCGCAAAAAAACTTGCTAGTCGATTTGCCGCAAAACCCGCTACCAGATGCCGTGTTCATTACCTTGACGGATACCCAACCTGCCACCGTCAAACCGGTACAAACCCTGCTGCAAACCCGGCCAGAAGTCGATGAAATCGTCATTGATAGCGTGTGGATAGAACGCCTGCACTCCATGCTGCTACTGGGCAAACGCATTGCCATTATTTTTGCCAGTCTGCTCGGCATTGCCATGATTACCGTCATCAGCAACACCGTGCGCATGCAGGTTCTCACGCATGAAGCCGAGATTGAAGTCAGCCGCCTGATCGGCGCCACGCATAGCTTTATCCGGCGCCCGTTTTTGTATATGGGCGGCGCCTATGGCCTGGGCGGCGGCCTGATTGCCGTCGCACTCTTATTTGCCATTGTCTGGAACCTGCGGCAGCCGGTGCAATTGCTGGCTAACAACTATCAAAGCCATTTTCAGTTGGCTTTTCATCTGGTTCATGTGGGTGGGCTGATCTTGCTGTGTACTACTGCGATTGGGTGGATTGCCGCATTTATTGCGCTGACGCAGAAGAAATAGCAATATCACTCACTCGGTTAATAGCTCCAGAGCCTGACACAGCCCTTCCGTGAATAATTAAATTTTTTCTTGGGCTAAGTTGCGTTTGGTTAGTTACGATTTAGTGTCGCTCTTGAGTACAGCCAAGATAGATGTTTCATTCATTTCGCCTCTCGGCGAGTTACTTTTCTTTGCTTGCACAAAGATAAAGTAACCAAAAGAAAGTGCACCCCAGCTTCCGCTTGTTTCCTGCGTTGCTCACCAAAATAAGCGCTCGCAGAACTCATCCTAGCGGCCTGCACACATCGCAGGCCACCGCGGGATTCGAACAGCCGCTCGCTTCATCTTATTTTGTCTGCGCTACTCGGCGCGGCAGATGGGGACCCAAACACCAGATGAGCGCAACGATCAGTGGATTGAATAAAAAAATTGGTGTTTTCCAACCGTTCAAACTTGAACAGTGTGACTTTGACGAGATAAATCCCATTCCATCACGCTGAGTAGCGCAGGTGAAGTGGGAGTTTTCTGCCATCAACTGTTTGAGTTCCGCAGTGGCTTGCGGTTTGTGCAAGCCGCCAGGGCGAGTTTGATGGCAGCCCACTTTACCGAGCAACGCAAGGGAGCCGTCAGGCCGTGATGGCTGGGTGCCCTCCTCTTTGGCTACGGCCGCCACTTTGTGGCTTAACCTAAAGGTTAGCCTACGCCGCAACACTCCGTTAGTTGTGGTTACTTTCTGTGGGGCAAGCAACAGAAAGTAACTCGCCTACAGGCGAAAAGAAACGTTACTAGATGAGTTACCTACCCTACCCGCCCCCACCACACTTCATCTCGTATAAGCCATCCAAGGATCCATTCAGGTAAGGTAGCTTCGCCAATTACTGCGAAACATAATTCGGCCCACTGCCCCCTTCCGGCGGTACCCAATTAATATTCTGCGTTGGGTCTTTAATGTCACAGGTTTTGCAATGGATGCAATTCTGCGCGTTGATCTGCAAGGCCTTTTCTCCGGCCTGCTCCACAAACTCATACACACCTGCCGGGCAATAGCGCTGTTCTGGGCCGGCATATTTTGGCAGATTCACACGCACGGCCCTATCCGCCACGCCCAGTTTCAAATGGCACGGTTGTTGATGGTCATGCGAAATATTGCATAAGCTGACCGAGCTCAGTTTATCAAAGGTCAACACGCCATCCGGTTTGGCATACACGGGCGGACGGCTATTGGCAGCCTCGGCCAAAGTCGCATGGTCTGCGCTGCCATGCTTGAGCGTCCACGGCAAGGTCACGCCCCAACTGGACAGCCACATTTCGACGCCGCCCAATGCGGTGCCGCCCCAGGTGCCAAAGCGGGACAAATAAGGCTTGACGTTGCGCACCGCAGACAATTCTTGCCAGACCCAGGACGCACGCAGTTTTTGCGGATAAGCACTCAACACTTCGGGACTGCCTTGTGCGATGGCATCAAACACGGCTTCCGCCGCCAGCATGCCGGACTTCATGGCGTAATGCGTGCCCTTGATTTTGGGCACATTGACCAGCCCTGCACTGCAGCCCAGCAAGGCCCCGCCGGGGAAAGCCATTTCCGGCAAGGACTGTATCCCGCCCTCTGAAATGGCACGCGCCCCATAGCTCAAGCGTTTACCGTCTTGCAGCAAGGCCTTGAGCTTGGGATGGGTTTTATAGGTCTGAAACACGTCAAAGGGGGACAAATACGGATTGCGGTAATCCAGATGCACCACATAGCCCACGGACACCAGGTTTTCGCCATGGTGATAAATAAAGCCACCGCCACCGGTGCTGGCATCCAGTGGCCAGCCCAAGGTATGCTCGATCAGGCCTTTTTGATGCAACTCGGGTTTGACACGCCAAACCTCTTTAAAGCCGATGCCGTATTTGGCAGGGCTGGACGTTGCCCGCAAGCCATAACGGGCTTCAAGCTGCTTGGTCAGTGAGCCACGTGTCCCCTCGGCCACCAGCGTGTATTTGGCGCGGATTTCGATGCCTGGGGTGTAGTTGGCGGTCGGGTTACCTTGCTTGTCCAGGCCCATATCGCCGGTAATCACGCCAGTCATGCAGCCTTGATCGTCATAACTGGGGGCTTGTGCAGAGAACCCGGTATAGATTTCTACGCCCAGTGCTTCTGCCTGCGTCGCCAACCAGCGGCAGACTTCTCCCAGACTGATAATGTAATTGCCATGGTTGCGCATCAAGGGCGGCAGTGACCACTCCGGCATGGCCCAGGCATTTTCTTCACCCAGCACCACAAAGGTATCTTTATCGACGGCGGTATTGAGCGGCGCGCCCAAGGCCTGCCAGTCAGGGAACAACTCCTGCAGGGCTTTCGGGTCCAGCACGGCACCAGAGAAAATATGGCTACCGACTTCGGCGCCTTTTTCCAGGACACACACGCCCAGCTCCTGGCCTTGCGCCTGCGCCAGTTGTTTGAGACGGATGGCTGCGGACAAGCCCGCCGGGCCCGCCCCCACAACCAGCACATCGTACTCCATGACATCTCTTTCCATCTTTGCTCCTTCGTCAGGCAATGGCCGGGATATCGATCAGGTCGCTACGCGTCGCCCCTTGGGTAAACGCCTGGCAGAACGCCAGAAACTGTCGAATGCCACCGGTCTGGTATTTTTGCCTGTGCCATAAAAAATAAAAATTGCGGTGAAATTGCAAGCCGTGGTTCTCAATCGGCACCAGGCTGCCGCGCCTGAATGCATCCTTGAGGGCCAGCCGCGAAATACAGCCAATGCCAAGGCCCGATTCTACCGCGCGCTTTATCGCCTCGGTATGTTCCAGCTCCAGCGTAATATTGAGTTTTGAATAATCCTGTTTAAAGGCGCGGTCAAAGGTCTCGCGCGTGCCTGAGCCCTTCTCGCGCACGATCCAGGGCTGTAGCAGTAAATCCGCTTTGTGGATGGGTTTGCCGCTTTGCGCCCACAGTGCCAACGGATGCGTGGGCGCGGCAAAAATGACCAGCTCATCGGCAATCCAGGGCGCCACCGCAATATCGGGATGATTGCACTCGCCTTCTATCATACCCAAATCCAGTGTGTGATTGGCAATCTGCTCGACGATGGTACGTGTGTTCTGCACCTGCAACTGGATGTGGCTTTGCGGATACTGCTGCAAAAACTTGGCCACCAGCAAGGTGACCAGATAATTGCCCACGGTCAGCGTCGCGCCAATCTTGAGATGGCCGTAGCCCTGCTGCCCCTGCAGCATGCGCTCGATTTCACGCGCGCGGTCCAGCAATTCGACCGCCTTGGGTAACAGCTGCTGCCCGGCTTCATTGATGCGCAAAGACTTGCCGACCCGGTCAAACAACTGGATATCAAACTGTTTTTCCAGCTCGATCAGGGCGGTGCTGGCGGCTGATTGCGACAAGGCCAACTGGTCGCAGGCACGGGAGACACTGCCAGTGCGGCTAATCGCGACAAAGATTTCCAGTTGCCTGAGGGTGTATTTCATGGAGGGGGCTGCGTGGCCGAGAGTTGCGCCGCGTCAAAATCAATCTACAGAATAGATATATAATATTATAATAATCAATTTAATAAATATTACAAGCTGGCTTAAAATGCCCGGTTACGAGTAAATACCCCCAACAAAGGCAAACGTTTTATGAAAGCATTGGTAGCGATCAAACGGGTCGTTGATTATAACATTCAAGTCCGCGTCAAAGCGGACGGTTCGGATGTGGATATCGAGGGCGTCAAAATGGGAGTCAATCCCTTTGATGAAAACGCCATCGAAGAAGCCATCCGCCTCAAAGAAAAAGGCATTGTCACAGAAATCGTCGCCGTCACCATTGGTGCCGCGACGCATCAGGATATCTTGCGCCATGCCCTGGCCATGGGCGTGGACCGTGTGACGCTGGTTGAAACAGCAAACAGCCTGGCCCCGCTGGCCGTCGCCAAGGTGCTCAAAGCCGTGGTCGAGCGTGAACAGCCTGCCTTGATCCTGCTGGGCAAGCAAGCCATTGATGATGATGCCGGCCAGACCGGCCAAATGCTGGCGGCCCTGCTCAACCTGCCACAAGCTACGTATGCCTCGCAGATCACCATTGCCGATCATCAGGCGACCGTGGTGCGCGAGATTGATGGCGGCACGCAAACCTTGTCCGTGAGCCTGCCAGCTGTGATTACTGCTGACCTGCGCCTGAACGAGCCACGCTACGTCAAACTGCCCAACCTCATGATGGCCAGAAAAAAACCCATTGAGACCCTCCCGCTTGATTCGCTCAATCTGTCACTCACCCATAGTGTGCAACAACTGAAGGTCGCCGCCCCACCAGAGCGCCCAGCCGGCGTGATGGTGAAAGACGTGAATGAATTATTGAGCAAACTGCGTACGCACGAGGGACTGCTGCCATGAGAACATTGATTATTGCCGAACACGACGGTCAACATTTAAACGAACAAGTGGCACGCGCCGTGACTGCGGCCCAACACTGGCAGCAACCAGTGGATGTATTGATTGCTGCTGCACAAGCTGACGGCCTGGCAGCACAAGCCGCCGCTTTGCAAGGCGTCAGCACCGTGCTGGTTGCGACCGATGCCGCACTGCAACACCCGACCGCTGAACACCTGGCTGCGCTGGTTGTGCCGTTGGCGGCCAATTACAGCGTGGTGCTGGCTGCGCACAGCGCTTTCAGCAAAAACGTCATGCCACGTATCGCCGCCCTGCTCGATGTCAACATGCTGTCTGACGTGCTCGAGATCGTGAATAGCAACACCTATGTGCGTGGCATTTACGCCGGTAACGTGCTGGCAACGGTACAAAGCAGTGATGCCAAACAAGTACTCACCGTGCGTGGCAGCAAGTTCTCTGCCGCTGCGACTGGCGCCAATGCTGCCATTCAATCGGTGACTGTGCCAGCTGCACCAGAAGGCAGCCGCTGGTTGGCAGAAGCCTTTAACAAATCCGAGCGCCCCCCATTGGCCGCCGCTAAAGTAGTGGTCTCTGGTGGCCGTGCGCTGGGCAGTGCGGATGCATTTAAAGACGTGCTGGCCCCGCTAGCAGATAAACTGCATGCCGCCATTGGTGCCAGCCGTGCCGCGGTCGATTCCGGCTACGCCCCCAACGACCTGCAAGTCGGCCAAACCGGTGTAGTGGTCGCCCCAGAGCTGTACATCGCCGTTGGTATTTCCGGCGCCATCCAGCATGCCTATGGCATGAAAGACAGTAAAGTCGTGGTCGCCATCAATCAGGATCCAGAAGCGCAAATCTTCAAGATTGCCGACTACGGCCTGGTGGCAGATTTGTTTGAAGCCGTGCCGCAATTGACGGCTGCGTTATAATTAAGTGTTTACCAATTAACCTTTTGAATTCAGAAACCTGTTCATCTCATGAGTAAAAAATATTCCACCGAAACGGTGTTGAGCGTGCATCACTGGAACGACACCCTGTTCAGCTTCAAAACCACGCGAGACCCTGGCCTGCGCTTTGAAAACGGCCAGTTTGTGATGATCGGCCTCGAAGTCGATGGCCTGCCATTGACCCGTGCTTACAGTATCGCCAGCCCCAACTACGAAGAGCATCTGGAGTTTTTCAGTATCAAGGTGCCGAACGGCCCGCTGACCTCACGCCTGCAACACCTGAAAGTGGGCGACCCTTTGCTGGTGAGCCGCAAACCGACCGGCACACTGATTACCTCAGACCTCAAGCCTGGTAAAAATCTGTATTTCTTCTCTACCGGCACCGGCCTGGCGCCGTTCATGAGCCTGATCCAGGACATCGAAGTGTATGATCGCTTTGAAAAAGTCATCCTGATTCACGGCGTGCGTTACGTGAACGAACTGGCCTACGAAGACTTCATCACCAAAGAACTGCCGAATAACGAGTTTTTTGGCGAAGAAGTGCGTAACAAGCTGATCTACTACCCCACTGTCACACGCGAGCCATTTAAAAACATGGGCCGCCTGACAGACCTGGTGGAAAATGGCAAACTGTTTACCGATATTGGCTTGCCGCCATTGAATCCGGAAACGGACCGCGCCATGATCTGCGGTAGCCCGGCCATGCTGGTCGACACGGCCGCCATGCTGGACAAGCGTGGTTTCAAAGTCTCGCCGCGCATCGGCGAACTGGGTGACTACGTGATTGAAAAAGCCTTTGTTGAAAAATAAGGGTTAAGACACATTGCATGTTCGGCTGTCATGAAAGCACACGCGCATGACAGCCCATGCCACCCTTCAGTTTGAACCTGCCACCCTGGCTGACCTGCCCGCCTTATGCGCGCTGCTCGCGCAACTGTTTGCCCAGGAACACGAATTCTCCCCTGACCACGCTGCCCAGCAGCAAGGCTTGAGCCACATTCTGCAACACCCTAACATCGGCCATATTTTAGTAGCACGGCAACAAGGGCAAGTGATTGCGATGGTAAGCCTGCTGTTTACGATTTCGACCGCATTAGGCGGCCGCGTGGCATTGCTCGAAGATATGGTGGTCGATCAGACCTGTCGCGGCCTGGGCATTGGCTCGCAATTGCTGACTTTTGCGATTGCGCACGCGCGCCAGCAGGCGATCCAGCGCTTGACCCTGCTCACCGACCAGGATAATCAGGCTGGCCAGCACTTTTACAGAAAACATGGTTTTCAACCGTCAGGCATGCAAGTCTGGCGCCTGATCCTGTAAAGGTTTATGTCGTTAGCGCTTGCGGTCCTGCATGCCCAGTGCCACCATGATCGCCAACACAATCACGGCAGATAGCAGCAAGAAGCCTTGGGCATAGGCCTCGAAAATACCCGGCGGCAGCTGTCCATAAATACGCTCACGCCACTCCATAAATACCGCCATCATGGCCACCCCTACCACGCCGCCTAACTGGCGGGCATAACTGACCACCACCGAAGACTGGCCCAAATGCTGCGGCTCCATTTCATGCAAGGTGGCCAGATTTAATGCCGGCAAAATCAGGCCAAGACCAATGCGGCCCACAATGGTCGCTGCAACAATTTCCCAGTAGCGCACCTGATCGGCGGCCACGGCAAATACAATAAAAGATGCGCCGAAAATGACCAGGCCAGCCAGCGTAATCCGCCGTGGAGACAGTTGATCAGCCATCCGGCCAGCGATCGGGATGGTCAACACCAGGGCCATGCCTGAAGGCAACAGCAACACCCCAGCCTCTGTGGCCGAAAAGGCCATGGCATTTTGTAAAAATACCGGGATCAGATAAGTGGAGGCATACAGGCCAAAGCCATAGGCAAAGGCCACTAAGGTGCCGCGGCTAAAGGTGGGCCGCTGGAACAGATGCAGCTGTATGATGGCATGCGGTAATTGCCGGGCATGCCGCATATAACAAAGCAGCGACCCTACCGTGAGCAAGGCCTGCCCCAAGGTCCATGGCGCAAACAGCCCACTGTGATGCAAGCTGGAGACAAACTCAATCAAGCCGATGGTCGCCGCCGACAACCAGCCCAGGCCCGCCCAGTCAAACGCATTGACCGGCTGCTGCCTGGGCGCAGGTAACCATCGCCAGGCACACAGCAGGGCAATCAGCGCAAACGGCACGCCAAGCAGAAAAATCGCCTGCCAGCCAAACTGATCCAGCAACCAGCCACTGATAGAGGGCGCGATAGCAGGCGTAAACGCAATGCCGACGATGAGGATCCCCGACGCGCGTCCCTGAATGTCTGGTGGGAACAGACGCATGAGCGCCATCACCCCCAGCGGCTGCAACACGCCTGCAGCCAGCCCTTGCAGCAGCCGCGCAATCACCATATGCACAAAGCTGTGCGCATAAAAACCTGCCACGCTGGCCGCCACCAACAGCCACAGCGTCCACATAAACACGCGCCGCAAGCCAAAGCGCTGCAACCACCAGGCGGCAGGCAACATGCCTATGGTCATCGCCGCCAAAAATGCCGTCATGGCCCACTGCACATGATCCTGCCCCAAATGAAACGTGCGCGTCAACGCTGGCACCGCCACGTTAAAGCTGGACGTACATAACACCCCCGCCATCGTGCCGACGCCAATGATCAATAACACCATCCATTTGTAGCGCTCCCCATACCGCTGGGACAAGGCTTCAAAAGAATGTGGCAACAGGTGCAGGGACATGGGGTGGATGGCTTGAGTGGGCTAACAAGAAAGAGGACCTTAGCATGCATTTTTTGCAGTGTCACGCTGTCCGACCCTGCAAAAAAAGCAGAGTTCGCGCACCCTAGCTTACAGCCAGCTTTCAAGCGCGCGAGGACAAAACAGCAACTGTTTGATTTTTATACCTATTCAATCAGCGGCGCAGACTGGCATCGTTTTTGCAAAAATGGGATGACTCAACTGCATTTAATTCAATAATTTACGAGGAGTGATTGTGAAACGCTGGATGATCTATACCTGCCTGGCATTGCTGACCAGTGCTGCTTTTGCCGATGAAATGTTAGACAACGAACTGGCCACGCTGCAGCATGCCTGGGCCAAAGCGACCTATCAAACAAGCAAAGACCAGCAAGAACCCGCCTTCAAAGCCCTGACCGAGCAAGCCCATCAACTCACGACCCAGCATCCTGACGCCAATGAAGCCATGATCTGGGAGGCGATCGTGTTAAGCGGTTACGCGAAGAGCATGGGGCCACTGCATCCGGTGAATGCCTTGAAAGCGGCTGAACAAGCCCGCGACCTGTTGCTGGCCAGCATCAAAACCAACCCGCAAGCGCTGCATGGCTCCGCATATACCACACTGGGCTCGCTCTACTTCCGCGTCCCTGGCTGGCCGATTGGCTTTGGTGACAAGAAAAAAGGCCGCGAGTATCTGGAGAAAGCACTGCAACTGAACCCGACCGGCATAGACAGCAACTATTTCTATGCAGACTTTTTACGTGCCCAAGGCGACTACAGCCAGGCCGTGACCTACTACCAGAAAGCCCTGCAAGCCCCTGCCCGCCCCGGCCGCGAAGATGCCGATGCTGGCCGCAAGCAGGAGATTGAAGAAGGCCTGCGCCTGGCACAAAGCAAACTGAAATAACCGTATTTGAAATAACGTCACTTGGAGAAGCACTGATGCGTCAATCTGTTTTCAATCTGTTGGTCAGCAGCCTATTGCTGACAGCCCCGCTGCTTGGGCATGCCGAAGGCTTTTATGGCGGCTTTAATGTCGGTGTAGCCAACAACAACCTCAGCACGCCAAATGGCGTGGACAAGGAGAACCAGGCGATCGCTGGTGTCGTCGGCGGCTATCGATTCAATCAATATATTGCTGTCGAAGGCCAATATACCGGGATAGGTAAGGTGACGGATAACCTCAGCGGCAGCGCCAAGGCCGATGCACTCAGCTTGACGGCTGTGGGCAGCATACCCCTCAATGATTCCTTTGATTTTTATGGCAAACTCGGTGTCGCCGCCACCAAAAGCAAAGTCTCCTCTGGCTTGAGCGCCTATAACGATGCAACACACACCGGGACCACCTATGGCCTGGGTATGGAATATCACTACGACAAAACCTTGTCCATGCGCGTAGGCTGGGATCACTACCGAGCAGAAGTGGATGTCACTGGTGGGGGCAGTAAAGGCTTTGATACCAACGTCGGTACGGTGGGTCTTATCTACAACTTCTGATATTGAGCCGGCATGCGGCTGGCAACGATGACTCGCCTGCCAGCCCGCTAAAACTTGATTTTTGAGGCGACCAGCGAAGCAGCTGCAGTTCTGGTTTCAACCCCCAGCTTCTGGAACACATGCTCAAGATGTTTGTTGATCGTGCGCGGGCTGGTGCCTAAAATTTCGCCCACATCCTTGTTGGTTTTGCCTTTTACCGTCCAGTACAACACCTCGGATTCACGCTTGGTGAGTTGAAACAGCTTGCCCAAGGACTCGATCTGCGCCTCGTCAGAATACTCGCGCAACACTACCACCCATTGCTCTTCGCTGGTATTAGCCACAGTCAGGCTCAGGCGGGCGTTGCCCTGATTCACATTCAGCGTCTGCATGGACTGGCCTTCGGATAACTGTTGCACACAGTTTTCCAGCCATTGGTAAATCATGGGCGGCAAGGTTTGCACGGCATGATAAGCCTCTTTGGCGGCCCACTCTGCAAAGTATTGCTCCAGATATTGCTTGGCCAGCGGGGTTTGCCATATCAGGCGCTTGTCGCCGGGCAAGATGGCAATGGTCGCCTGACCAAACGCATCCAGCGCCGAGGTGGCCTGATGCATTCTGGTGGCATTTTGCACATGCGCCTTGAGGCGGGCCAACACTTCTGCCGGCCTGACCGGCTTGGTGACATAATCCACGCCACCAGCATCAAACGCCATGGTCACGTGCTCCACTTCGGTCAAGCCGGTCATAAAGATGACCGGGATATGCTGGGTTTCTGCCGCAGCTTTAATCCGCCGGCAGGTGGCAAAGCCGTCCATCCCGGGCATCATGGCATCCATGAAAATCACTTGCGGCTGCATCAGGTGCGCGATTTGCAAGGCCATCTCGCCAGAGTTGGCCACCAGCACCTGATAACCGGACTCATCCAGCGCGTCGTGCAGATAGGCCAGGTTTTCTGGCACATCATCCACAATTAACACGGTATGGCTGGGACTGGTCATTTGGCATACTCCTCAATCAAGCGCAGCAGTTTAGCAAAATCAAAGCGTTCCATGGCCTGTTGCAGTGCGTAAATAAATGTTTGATGTTGCGGATGCTCGCGGCTCAGTGTGGCCAGCACCTCGCGCACGCCTTTGACATAGCCCATGCGGGCAAACTGCACCAGGTTATCCAGTAATACCTGCGGAATCGCTTCCGCAGGCGTGGCCGCAGCCTCAGCACTCGCTTGCGGCGCCAGCACAGGGGCGGCTAACGCCGGTGCAGTGCCCTGGCTAGCTTCATAGCGCCAGGTCAGGTTTAACTGATGGCCTATCCAGTCCAGCACCTCTTCGAGGTTCACCGGCTTCACAAAAAAGTCGCGCGCCGGAATCTTGGCCTGATTATCCAGGTTACGGTCATAGGCATTGGCCGACACAATCGCAATCGGCAACTGTGCGTGATGCACCTGGCGGATGATGTAGGCAGCCTCCCAACCATCCATCACCGGCATCGCCAAGTCCATTAAAATCGCATCCGCCTTAAGCATCTGGTATTGATTGACGCAGGCCTGGCCATTGGCGGCCTCATGCACAATAAAGCCCAGCGGCTGCAAGGTGTTGCGCAACAACTCGCGGTCCACCTCTTCATTATCCACCACCAGGATGGTTTTCACCGGCCCTTCATAACCCAGGCGCTGGCGCACCGTTTTCTTGGGGAGATGCGCAGTTTCACGGATCTGCGGCAAGAACAGGCGAATTTCAAAGCGCGTGCCGTGGCCGAGCACGCTCTCAAACTGCATTTCGCCACCCATTAACTGCGTCAACAACTTGCTAATGGTCAGGCCCAGGCCGGTGCCGCCTATGCCAACCACATCGGCCGCGCTACCGCGCTCAAACGGCTCAAAGATTTTTTCCACCTCATTAGGGGCGATACCCGGCCCGGTGTCGGCAATATCAATTTGCGCAATCTCGCGCGCATAACTCACCTTGAATGTCACACTGCCCTTGCTGGTAAACTTGACCGCGTTACCGACAATATTGACCAGAATCTGCATCAGGCGCTTATGGTCTGCCCGCACGTACTCGGGCAGGTTGCCTTGCTTTTCAAAAATAAATGCCAGGCCTTTGTTTTGCGCCTGAATCTCAAACATGCTGACAATCTGGTCGATAAACTCGGGGAAATGCAGCGGTTTGACATCAAAGGTCATTTTGCCGCTTTCAATGCGCGCAATGTCCAGCGTACTTTCGATCAATGACAGCAAATGCTCGCCGCCGCGGCTGATGGTTTTAATCGCCTGCTTGCGGTGCTCGGGGATGCTGGCATCGTTAGTGAGCAACTGTGCATAGCCCAGAATACTGTTGAGCGGTGTGCGCAACTCATGGCTAATACCGGTAATGTAGCGGCTCTTGGCCTGGTTGGCCTCTTCCGCCAGTCGGCGCGCCTTTTGTAGCTGGGCATCGGTTTTTTTGTGCGACTCGATCTCTTCAAGCAACAAGCCGGTTTGCCGGTTGGACTCTTCCTGTGCCACCCGGCGGCTAGCCGAGGTCAGCACCAGCCACCAGGCGACAATGCCGCCCAAAAACAGCAAGGCGACAAAAATCTTCAAATAGCCCAACCTGAAGTGACGCATCAACTCGGGATATTCGCGGCCAATGGTCAAGGCATCATGCAGGTAAATCAGGCCAATGGTGGCACCAAACAGCACCACGGCAATCACCATCAACAACAGAAAATGCGCCACGCCGCCATTCAGGTGTGGCCACAAGCGCTGCGGCAAAAAGCGTTTGTTTAACGCCTCCCACTGCGCACTGAGCCGCGCTTGCGGCTTGCACGCGTCATGGCAGCGTGCATCGAGGCAGCAGCATAACGAGCAAATGGCCCCGCCATACGCCGGACAATGCGCCATGTCATTCATTTCATATTCACGCTCGCAAATCACGCAGCGCTGGGTCTTGGTCGGCTGCAAATACTTGGGCCGCGGTCTGGCCAGGTAATACTTGCCCTGGGTCCACCAGGCAATCAGCGGTGACATCACCAATGCAGTGATCAACGAAATAAACGTAGAGAATGACTGCGCCACCACGCCCATCGCCCCGGTGTACGCCGCAATCGACACCGCCGAGGCAATAAACATGGCGCCCACACCCACCGGGTTAATGTCATACAAATAAGCGCGTCTGAACTCGATGCCCTTGGGGCTGAGCCCTAACGGTTTATTGATCACCAGATCCGCCACCACCGCCGCAATCCAGGCAATCGCCACATTGGCATACAGGCCTAAAATCTCTTCCAGCGCCTGGAACACATTGAGCTCCATCAGCACAATGGCAATCATCACGTTAAACGCCACCCACACAATGCGGCCAGGGTGGCTATGCGTCAGCCGGGCAAAAAAGTTAGACCACGCCAGCGATCCGGCATAGGCATTGGTCATATTCACCTTGAGCTGCGACACACAGACAAATAGCGCAGTCACCGCCAGCGCCACATGGTGGTTGCTAAACACATGCTCAAAGCCTATCCAGTACATATGCGTCGGATTCACCGCCGAACTTAAAGGCATATCGCGGTTAAACACCAGATAAGCCAGCAAGGCCCCCGCCAGCATTTTGAGCATGCCCAGCACCACCCAGCCCGGCCCAGCCATCAGCACGCCCAAATTCCAGCGCCAGTAGTTTTCTTTATTGCGCATCGGCATAAAGCGCAAAAAGTCCACCTGCTCGCCAATCTGCGGGATCAACGCCACGCCCACCGCCGTCGCCGCACCAAACATCACCCAGTTAAAATGCCCGCCCTCAGGCGAGATCCCGGCAAAATGGCTGAGCCGGTCAATCACACCCGGATCCATCTTGAAAATCGCAAAAAAGGGCAGCAGCATCAGCGCAATCCACAGCGGCTGCGTGATCATCTGAATGCGGCTGATCAGCGTCACCCCATGCGTCACCAGCGGAATCACAATCAACGCACTGACCAGATAACCCAGATAAAGCGGCAAATGAAAATACAATTCGAGCGCATAGCCCATAATCGCCGCTTCCAGCGAAAACAGGATAAAGGTGAACGAGGCATAAATAAACGACGAGATGGTCGAGCCAATATAGCCAAAGCCCGCCCCGCGCGTCAGCAGGTCCATATCCAGGCCATACTTGGCCGCGTAATAACTGATCGGCAACCCGGTTAAAAAGATAATCAGGCCCACCGCCATAATCGCCCACAAGGCGTTCTGAAAGCCATAGTTGATGGTAATGGTGCCGCCAATCGCCTCCAGCACCAAAAACGAAATCGCCCCCAGCGCCGTATTAGAGACCCGCAGAATAGACCACTTACGAAACGCCCGCGGCGTATAGCGCAAGGCATAATCCTCAATGGTTTCATTCGCCACCCAACTGTTATAGTCTCGACGAATTTTCACGATCCGCTGAATCGGCTCAGCGCGTGTAGGGGTCTCTGGTTCGGTGGTAAATCCGGTTACGGACGGGTTAGACAATCAACAATCCTTAGTATCAATAGCCAAGCGGGGAACAAGGCCAGCTTTCCCCGAGCATATACTAGGAGAGTTGGCTCATGCAATCACTACGTTAATTGACGTACAGCGCGGACGCAAATGGCTGAGATCAGACCAAAGAAGATTGATCTGTCATTAGAACAGATATAAATCTCATTGAGCTATCAGGTTTCCCACCAAACTTGGAGACTTAATGAGATTTAGCGGCATGAGTGTTAAACTTTGGCTTTAAAAAATTACAATTCAGAAAAACATCAGGTTCATCCATGCCATTCTTAGATTGGGTCAATAAAAATCAAGCTGTCTCTAGTGCTGCGAACGTGCCTTATCACCTGCTGCAACTTGAAAAAACCTTTGGGGATGCACGAGCCGCACAACAGAATCTGATCATTCAAGGCGATAACCTGCAAGCGCTCAAGGCGCTTTTACCGTTTTATACCGGCAAGGTGAAATGTATTTTTATTGATCCACCTTACAACACTGGCAGTGCTTTTGAGCATTACGATGACAAGCTGGAACATTCGCAATGGTTGTCGATGATGTATCCGCGATTGGTTTTGTTGAGGGAGTTGCTATCGAACGAAGGCAGTATTTGGGTAACAATTGATGATCGAGAATCACATTATCTTAAAGTTTTGTTAGACGAAGTTTTTGGAAGAAATAACTTTGTCAGAAATATTGTCTGGCAAAAGAAATACACTTCAGCAAGTGATGCTAGTGGCATTCCTGACTCTCACGATCATGTTCTTGTTTATCGGAAGTCTGATAAGTTTTTGCGAAATCTGTTACCCAGAACTGAGAAACAAAACTCTCTCTATAAGTACGATGATTATGACGGTAGGGGTCCATGGCGTACTGATAATTTAAGTGTTAAGACATACTCTGAAAATTATGACTATGAAATAATCAATCCAACTACGGGTAAAAGCTATTGGCCGCCAGCAGGTAGATGTTGGATGACTAGTAAAGAAAAAATGCAGTCTTTAATTTCAGAGCGTAGAGTATTTTGGGGGAAAGATGGAAAAGGTGCTCCGCAATTAAAACGCTACCTTAAAGAGGTTCAACAAGGAGTAGTGCCAATTTCTTGGTGGCCTCATGATGAGGCCGGACATAATGACGAATCACGTAAAGAACAAAAAATTTTTTTTGGCGAGAATGCTTTCTCTACGCCAAAACCAGAGAGATTGCTCGAACGAATAATTTATTTAGCATCTTCCGATGACGACTTAATCCTTGATTCATTTTTAGGGAGCGGGACAACAGCTGCTGTAGCCCATAAAATGGGACGAAGGTACATTGGCGTTGAAATGGGAGACCATGCGCAAACCCATTGCATCCCCAGACTACAAAAGGTAATTGAAGGCGAACAAGGCGGGATTAGCTCAAGCGTCAATTGGCAGGGTGGCGGTGGTTTTAGTTTTTACACACTAGGCGAGGCTGTCTTTGATGAACGTGGGCATATTTCACCCAATGTCCGTTTTAAAGCACTTGCCGCTTATATCTGGCTTCTTGAGACCAAAACAGCAATTGCTGCACAAGCGTCTGAACAATCTACGCCATTTATTGGTGAACATGAAGGGGTAGCCTACTATCTGCTCTATAACGGAATTTTAGGTGACCGTCGCCCGAACGGTGGAAATGTGTTGACCAATCCGGTATTGGCTTACCTGGAGTCAGTACATCCGCATGCGGGTAAAAAAGTGATTTTTGGTGAGGCAAGCCGCATCAGCGATGGCAAACTGGCTTTACTCAATATCAGCTTTAAACAAATCCCATACGAATTACACGAGCGTATCTAATAAGTAGGGTAATCAATAAACATCATGGCATTTATCTTAAAACAATATCAAAAAGATGCATTGAGTGCTCTACAAAGCTTCTTAGTCGATTGCCAAAGTCAGGGCCCTAAAGTGGCATTTGAGGCTGCAACGTCACTACCTTATAAAAGCAAACTGGCGGGCGTGCCCAGTGTGTGCTTGCGCGTGCCAACTGGCGGAGGTAAAACGGTGCTGGCGGCCCATAGCATTGGCGTCTGTGCAGATAATTATCTCAACACCAATGCGCCAGTAGTGTTGTGGCTGGTGCCTAGCGACATGATTAGGCAGCAAACGCTCAAAGCGCTGAGTGATGTTGCCCATCCTTATCGCCAAGCCTTGGCGACAAAGTATCAAGACCGTATTAAAGTTTGCGATTTGGAGAGTTTGCAAACGATTAACCGCCATGATGTAGGCAAAAGCTGCATTGTGATTGTGACGACCATACAAGCGTTTAGGATCAGCAAAACCGAAAAGCGGAATGTGTATGCGTTTTTTGAGGAACTAAGTCCACACTTTGCCAACTTGCCACCACAGCTTGAAGCGCAACTGGAAAAAGTGACGGCTGAAACCCTTGTCGAACAGCCTTATTTGACGCAAGCCGATATTGGTCGCGTGAAACATTCATTGGCTAATTGGCTGGCCATGCTTAACCCGATGATTATTCTGGATGAAGCGCACAACGCCAAGAGCAAGCTTTCGTTTGAAACCTTTGCCCGCCTTAACCCTAAATGTATTGTGGAGCTGACCGCCACACCTCAAGACAGCAATGTGATTTATCACGTCTCTGCTGCCGAGTTAAAAACGGCTGAAATGATCAAGTTACCTGTGGTGCTGACTGAGCATCCGGATGGGTGGCAGGCCTGCTTACGCGATGCTTTATTGCAACGTAAGAAGTTAGAGCTGGAAGCGCAAAAAGAGGCGGACTATATTCGACCAATTTTGCTGGTGCAAGCGCAGGATAAAAACGGCGAAGCCAATATTGAAGCTGTAAAAGCGCATTTACTCAGCCAAGAGCATGTGCCACAAGTTGAAATAGCTGTGGCTACTGGCTCAGTGAAAGACTTGGAGGGTGTGGATTTATTTGCACGTGATTGCCCTGTGCGTGTGGTGATAACGGTTGAAGCACTCAAAGAAGGCTGGGATTGTTCTTTTGCGTATGTGTTGGCGAGTTTGCAGAATATGAACTCTGCCAAAGATGTTGAACAATTGCTTGGGCGCGTGTTGCGGATGCCTTATGCACGGGCTAGACAATCTGAACCTTTAAACAAAGCTTATGCGCACGTGATTGCTGAAAATGTAGCGCAAGCAGCTGCAACTTTAAAAGACCGCATGGTGGAAAACATGGGCTTCAATAAGTGGGAAGCTGACTTGGTTGTTCAACCAGGCTTAGATTTAGATGCGCCACTTCAACCTGGCTATCAAACGCCCATCACACCAGCAGTCAGTGTCAGCTTGTCTCATGTTCCGGATACGACTTTTTTTTCAGAGGAAGTGAAGCAGGCTATTAAAGTCCTGCCAAACTCTCAGGGCGCTACCGTATTCATCGCAAAAGGCACTGATATTGAGACCTTTAAGCAAATTGAAAACTCAATTGTAAAAAGTGCGCCCCTCAAAGCGCAGCAAGCCGCACAAGAGGCGTTTAATGAAGCAAGAGCGTCAAGACAAGCCAGCCATGCTGCTGAAAACTGGAATGCAAAATTCGCCTTGATTCCGCAACTTTGCCTTGATATTGATGGCGACTGGCAAGTCTTAGATCAAGAAATCATAGAAGACGCGTATGAATGGGACTTGCTGGATTTTCAGGTACAGCTAGCCAATTTCAACATCATAGAAACTGCAAACTCTTTTGAAATAGATATGAAAGGCGAAAAGGTAAGCTACAAGCATATTGATGCGGCACAACTAGCCTTTGACGCCATGAGCACATCAATCACTGAAAACGAACTGGTGGAATGGCTGGACAGAAAAACTAGACGAAGTGGTCTAACCCAAGCACGACTCAGAGCCTACTTACTTAAGCTCATTGCACACCTGCTGCACGACAGGAAATTTAGCCTGACTGCTTTGGTACGCGCACAGTTTCAACTGGTTCGCGCAATCAATGACGAGATTGACAGGCTATATGTATTGGCAAGAAAAAAAGCCTTTCAAGGTGACCTCTTCAGCAAAATGGCTGTCGCCCCTGTTGCAGACCCATTCAATCAGTTTGAATTTAAATCTGGCATTTACCCAGTTAGGAAACCCTACCGTGGCAGCTATGAGTTTCAAAAGCACTTTTACGCCCAGATTGACGACTTAAAAGAAAAAACAAACAGCGGCAAGCTTTCAGAAGAGTTTTTGTGTGCGCAAGCCATTGATTTAAATGCTAACGTTAAATACTGGATTAGAAATATTCCCCAGCAACGTCAACACTCGTTTTGGCTGCCTACTTCAGATGATTATTTTTACCCGGACTTTGTAGTGGAACTCACTAATGGCGCGATTGCGTTAATTGAATACAAAGGTGAGCCATATGAAACCAATGATGACTCCCGCGAAAAAAATGCCGTTGGTGAGCAATGGGCCAAAGGCAGTGGTAACAAGAGATTATATTTAATGGCTGTCTCGCAGGATGATTGTGGCAGAAGTGTTACTGATCAGATTAATGAGCTTTTCAAAATTTAATCTAGATGGCTTACAACTATACAAAACTTAATCCTGAAAATGCCTTTATCTGGCGTATCGTCCACAGGGATAATTTACCTTGGATATTAAGCAATGGTTTGTATTGTCGAAACTCACCAGAGTTTGACCCTAACTTTGTTTCAATTGGCCATGCGGACTTGATTAACAGGAGAGCTAGTAGACGTGTAGAAGTGGCACCTGGCGGCACTCTAAGCGATTATGTACCGTTTTATTTCACGCCATTTTCACCAATGATGTACAACATATTTACTGGTCGAAGTGGTGTAAATAAACGCGAGAAAGAAGATATTTGTATATTAGTGTCCAGTCTACACAAGGTTAACAAATTGGGTGTACCATTCGTGTTTAGTGACAGGCATGCTTATACAAGTCTCGCAAAATTTTCGAACAATTTATCAGATTTACATCGTATTGACTGGCCTTTATTGAGGGCACGTAATTTTCAGCGTAATCCAGATGATCCAGAGCAGATTGAACGCTATCAGGCTGAAGCCCTTATCTATCAACATTTGCCTGTTACAGGTTTATTAGGGGTGATTTGCTACAAAGATACGGTAAAGGCCTGGCTGGATAAACATGTTACAAAATCAGGGATTGCACTTGATGTGCGCGTTTTACCAAAATGGTATTTTTGAATGATTAAGTTTACTCAAGGTAATTTACTAGAAGCAAAAGTCGATGCACTGGTGAACACAGTGAATACTGTGGGCGTCATGGGCAAGGGGATTGCTTTGATGTTTAAAGAGCGCTTTGACTATAACTTTCAGCAATACGCCAAAGCATGCAAAGCGGGTCTGGTACAAACGGGCAAGATGTTTGTCACTGAGGTGAACGAGCTTGACGGCCCTAGATGGATCGTTAACTTCCCAACCAAACAACATTGGCGTGCTGACTCTAAAATGGAGTGGGTTGTTGATGGTTTGCATGATTTACGCAGATTCATTGTCGAGCATGATGTCCACTCGATTGCGATTCCTCCATTAGGTGCGGGAAATGGTGGACTCAACTGGTTAGAAGTGCGGCCACAAATCGAACAGGCTTTAGGTGATTTACCTATTGATATTCTGGTATTTGAACCAAGCCAACAATATCAAAATGTTGCAAAACGTGAAGGGGTAAAAGAGCTAACGCCAGCGCGGGCACTGATTGCCGAGCTCATTCGGCGCTATTGGGTGTTGGGGATGGAGTGCAGCCTGCTGGAAGTACAAAAGCTTGCCTGGTTTATGGAACGGGCGATTGAGCGATTTAACCCAGAGAGCAATCCACTCAAGTTAAATTTCAAAGCACATATTTACGGCCCTTATGCTCAAAATCTAACCCATTTGTTGAATGGTTTGGATGGTAGCTATCTGCATTGCGAGAAACGCATCGCTGATGCAGATAAGCTTGATGTAATTTGGTTTGAGGACAATCATAAAACGGTTGTACAAACTTACTTGCAGACTGAGGCGAAGGAATATCTGCAAGCGCTCAATTACACTGAGTCATTAATCGATGGCTTTGAATCCCCCTATGGGATGGAGCTTTTGGCGACCGTAGACTGGTTACTGTTTAAGGAACAGATTAGCCCTAACGTGCAATCTATTCGTGAAGGTCTTAAGAAATGGGCCGGGGGCGCTGAGGCGGGTGCTCGCAAAAATAGACTGTTTGATGACCGAGCATTACAAATTGCATTGGATAGGTTGATTAGTCAATCATCCACTCACTAAAAGCTTTCTGAATAACCTAATTAAATCTCAGCGGGGTTCTGGCTATATTATGAATCACCGCTTTTTCTCACAACCGCTGCCAACTCCTCAGCCAACACCGCTAGTGCCCTAGCCTCCAGTTGCAGTATTTTTTGCGTAAGTGCTGGGTTATCTACAGGTAAAAATGACGCACCACCCAAATCACTTAACACCACTTTTTCAGCGCCCCACAAAATATTGTGTGCGTATAAATCGCCGTGCATAAGACCATGGGCATGCAAGTGTTCTGCGGCTTGAGTAACGCCGTTCAAAATCATTTGTGCTTGCTCTGGCGTGAAGGTGAGGTCATCAGCGTACACATCCCGTGTGCAGCTCTCATAGCTGGGCGGCTTGGCCAGCACTTTTAAAGCGGCGTCCAGCAAAGGCATGACCAATCCTTGCACAGCTTGCGGATGATGGTGGATCACGCCTTTAACACCGACTAAATTCGGGTGCTCGCCTGCCAGCATACTGGCGTGCATTTCACAGCGTGGCAGGCCGTCGCTGGTGAGCCCACTTTTGAAGAGCTTGACTGCCACAGATTCATGCATGTTTTTGTCTTGCATTACCGCCTGGTAGGTAACACCAGAGGCACCCTCGCCTAAGACCTGTTGCAGCGTGAGGGTTTGCCAGTCGATGTGCTGCATGGGATGTTGGCTGATTAACGCTTGCTCGATGGCGTTGCAAAACGGGTTGCCGGCATAGGCGAGCCAGGTGAGTTTGGGGAGATCAAATAAAAATTCGGGCAAGGTCTCAAACTGGTTAGCAGACATCCGCAATAACTCCAGTGCATGACAATTTGCCAGACTGGCGGGCAAGCTGATGAGCTGGTTACCTGCCAGCATGAGTTTTTGCAGTTTGCTGCACTCACCCAAGGCATGAGGCACCCTACTTAATGCGTTATCGGTGACGATAAACCAGCGTAAGGTGTGGGTGGGGATGGCGGCTTCCGGGATGTGTTTGATCTGGTTGGCTTTAAAACCAATCATGCTTAGGTTTTCGCATTGGCCCAGCACTTCTGGCAGGTGCGTAAACTGGTTGTTTGAGCAAAACAGAATGCGCAGTTTTTTCAGGCTGCTTAAATCACTAGGCAAGTCAGTGAGCGCATTGCCGGACAAGTCCAGGATTTCCAGGCTATCGGCTACGTCAAAAATCTCAGCGGGGAACTGCGTTAACTGCGCACTTAATTTGAGCTGTTTAGCCCCTTGAAGTTTGCCTGCCTTGAGTTGAGCGAGAGTGTCGTCGGGCGCTGGGGTGGGTGTCATCACAATGCATGTATTTTATGGATGCGCTATGTTACTTCAATTACTTTGCAGATTTTCATCTCGGCCAGGAGATTCAGCGGCGACAAAAAACCTAGACTAGTCTCTTACAACCAGAGGTTGCATTATCTCCACCCGCTTTTAAAATACATACAATCTCTTGTACACAGTTAAATTAACGAGGGGAACGTTTATGCAAACCTTAAAAACGCGTGTTTTTAATAATGGGAATAGCCAGGCCGTGCACATTCCACGAGCTTTCCAATTAGATGTTCAACAAGTTGAAATAAGCCGTGCAGACAATGGTGATCTGGTGATACACCCCATCAAACCTAACAGAGGGGATAGGCTGATGGAAGCGCTAAATCAATTTGACGACGACTTTATTCGTGCGCTTGCAGATATTAGCGCGTAATCAACCTGTTTTAAGCCAACATCCACACAGCGCCCAAGCCCAGCATCAAGCCGCCCAGTAATTGCGTGGCTTTTTGCAGTTGCGGATTGGTCTGGCGACCCAACACCCAGCCCAAGCCATGAAGCACAGCGGTAGCCAGCACCATGCCCGCCAGGCCTGACCACTGGTTGCCAATTTCCATGCCATGCAAATAGCCATGTGCAGCTGCAGCGATGCTGACAACACCGATTTGCACGGCGCGGTTCACTTTTAAATCGCTAACCAGTAACAAGCCCATGACTATCACACTGGCCGCCACCAGGGTTTCAGCCAATGCAACCGGCAGCGAGGCCATGGCGAATGAAGCAGAGGCTGCCATCACAGTCACAAACAGCACAGGCAACTGCCAACCTTGTGCGGCCGGACGGCGTGCCGCCCAGATCCCCAGCGCGAACATCACCAGCAGATGATCCCAGCCACTGAATGGATGCATGAAGCCAGCGGCAAAGCCAGACTCCAAGCCATGGCCCGGATGGGCAACCGCGCTGGTTGAAGCTGCGAGCGCACCTAAAAATAAAAGAATACTTTTTTTCATTGAATCTTCTCCGTTTTAATTTCGGGATACTTGTGGTCTAAACCACTTTAGTCTGCATTTGGTATTTCAACCCAATTCAAGATGAACTACCTTCAAGTGTTCAAGCGAATGATATGCGTTTGTGGCAAGGCGTGCGGGCGCAGACAGTACAAACTAGTATGGCAAGCCCGCGCAACACCGCCACGGACGCATAGCATTTGCTTGATTAAAGCATCAGGCCTTGTTTTTCGATGAACCTGACAATTTCTTCTAATCCCTGCCCCGTCTTCAGGTTGCTGAAAATAAACGGTTTCTCGCCGCGCATCTTCTTGGCGTCACGGTCCATCACTTCCAGAGAGGCGCCCACCATAGGCGCCAGGTCTATCTTGTTGATCACGAGCAGGTCAGACTTGGTAATGCCGGGGCCACCTTTGCGCGGGATTTTTTCACCGGCGGCGACATCAATCACATAAATGGTGAGGTCGGACAATTCGGGGCTGAAGGTGGCGGCCAGGTTATCGCCACCGCTTTCGACAAACACAATATCCAGCGTCTGAAAACGTTTGCTGAGTTGCATCACCGCTTCGAGGTTCATGGAGGCGTCTTCACGGATGGCCGTATGTGGGCAACCGCCGGTTTCGACGCCAATGATGCGTTCTGGCACCAGCGCTTCGTTGCGGGTTAAAAATTCGGCATCTTCTTTGGTGTAAATATCGTTGGTGACCACGGCAATGTTATATACCTCGCGCAAACGCTGGCACAGCGCCAGGGTCAGCGCGGTTTTGCCGGAGCCCACCGGGCCACCAATGCCCACGCGCAACGGCTCTTTGAACTCGGTGACTTCAGGCATGGGGCTATCAAATTGGGTATGTATTTTCATCATGGGTTAAACGCTCTTTAACAAACAGGTTATGACCTGAACAAACGGCTGTACTGGGTCTCGTGCAAACAGCCCGCGATACTCAGCAATGGATTAAAGTTACTCATCTCTTCATCTTGCAGGGCCATGGCGCTGGCGACCACTTGCGGCAGCTGTTCGCCCAGCGCCAGTAAAATGGTCTGCCCGGCCACTTGGCCCAGTGGCACGGTTTTCATGGCGGCGCTGGCCTGATTTTCACACCAGCCCCAGGCGTAGCCATGCAGCATGTGCTCTGGCGCAATCTGCCAGTGTTGGGCGATGGCGGCATACATGGTGGGGAATGCCGGGCTCGTCAGGGTGTTGAGTTTTGCCACCAACGCAAGTGGCGTGTCTTTGAGCTCGGACAGCAGGCGACGCAGTGAATAGCCCATTTGCCGGGTTTCAGCATAGCCTTCGGCGGTATCACGGCCCGCCTGGTAAAAATCATCCCATGCCTGCACTTGCGCCAGGTCATCGGCTTGCCAGGCTTGATACAAGCGGTAGAGCACGGGCAACTCGAAACGCGCCTGATACACCTGCAAGCTATCGCCTATCCAGGCTTGTGCGCTCGGCACATCTTTGACCTGGCCGGATTCAATCGCCCACTCCAGCCCCTGCGAGTAACAATAAGCCCCCACCGGCAGCAACGGGCTGGCCAGCTGCAGCAAGCGGCTGAGGGCCAGGCTCGCGTTTAACGGGCTGACACTCATTCGCTGCCCTGCCCGCTTTTCACGCGTGGGCGCAACGCTTGCAAACTGTCCTCATCATGCCCATGCCGGTGACCGCCACCATAGGCGCCAGCTTCCGGCTCAAACGGTGCCTGGACTTCGCTCACTTGCATACCCAGCCCAAGCAACATGTCGCGCAACACATAATCCTGCTCCAGCCGTAGCCAGCCATCACCAATTTGTAGCGGCACGTGCCTGTTGCCCAAGTGGTAAGCCGCGCGCATCAAGTCACGTGGCGTCGGTGCAATCACGTTATACACCGGCTCCTGCGCCGCCACGATCTGCACCACCACACTGCCGTCTTCAGACTGGATCAAATCGCCCCCGCGCAGAATCAGGCCGCGCGATAAAAACAGCGCCGCTTCACGGCCTGAAGCCAGGGTCACGCGCAAACGGCTTTTCTGGCGCTGGTCAAACGGCAGCTCCAGCGTGTCGTCAATATGGCCACTGAGGGCGATGCGTTCGGTTAAATGAATCATTTTTTAATTTCAATCACAATCAATATGCCTGCACAGCCATTGATTAAAACAAGAAGTACCGCTGCGCCATTGGCAGCACCTCCGCCGGCTCACACACCAGCGGCATCCCGTCTGCCAGCACTTCATAGGTTTCCGGGTCCACATCTATCTTGGGCATCCAGGTGTTATGCACCATGTCAGCCTTTTTGACGTCGCGCGTGCCTTTGACCGCTACCAGTGGCTTTTGCAGGCCGAGCGCTTTAATTTCAGGATTTTCGAGCGCGGCTTGCGAGACAAAGGTCAGGGCAGTTTTGAGACCGCCGCCATAGGCACCAAACATAGGGCGGTAATGCACGGGCTGAGGCGTCGGGATAGACGCATTCGGGTCGCCCATGGCCGCGGCCGCAATCATACCGCCTTTAATAATCGTAAATGGCTTCACGCCAAAGAAGGCGGGTTTCCACACCACCAGATCAGCCAGTTTGCCGACCTCGACCGAGCCGACCACATGACTGATACCATGTGTCAGCGCCGGGTTAATGGTGTATTTGGCGATATAGCGTTTGACGCGGAAGTTGTCGTTGCCCGCCGCATCTTCAGCCAATGGCCCGCGCTGGATTTTCATTTTGTGCGCAGTTTGCCAGGTGCGGATAATCACTTCACCGACACGGCCCATGGCTTGCGAGTCGGATGACATCATGGAAAATGCGCCCAGGTCATGAAAAATATCTTCGGCAGCGATGGTCTCACGGCGGATACGGCTTTCGGCAAAGGCAATATCCTCGGCAATCGCCGGGTCCAGATGGTGACACACCATGAGCATATCCAGATGCTCATCTATAGTGTTGACGGTAAATGGCCGCGTCGGGTTTGTAGAGGATGGCAGCACATTAGGCTGGCTGGCCGCCTTGATAATATCTGGCGCATGGCCACCGCCCGCGCCTTCGGTATGGAAGGTATGGATGGTGCGGCCCTTGAACGCGCCTATGGTGGTCTCAACAAAGCCGGACTCATTCAGGGTATCGGAGTGGATCGCAACCTGGATATCCATTTCATCCGCCACACTCAGGCAGTTATCAATCGCGGCGGGCGTGGTGCCCCAGTCTTCATGCAACTTGAGGCCGATGACCCCGGCGCGTACTTGCTCTCTGAGCGGTTCAGGCAGGCTGGCATTGCCCTTGCCTAAAAAGCCCAGGTTCATGGGGAAAGCATCGGCTGACTGCAACATACGGTGAATGTGCCAGGGGCCGGGCGTACAGGTAGTCGCAAAGGTGCCGGTCGCAGGCCCGGTGCCGCCGCCTATCATGGTGGTGACGCCAGACATCAGGGCTTCTTCAATCTGTTGCGGGCAAATAAAGTGGATATGGGTATCAATGCCGCCGGCCGTGATGATCATGCCTTCGCCGGCAATCACCTCGGTGCCCGCACCTATGGCAATGGTCACCCCAGGTTGGATATCCGGGTTACCGGCTTTACCGATGGCAGAAATATAACCGCCCTTGATGCCGATGTCGGCCTTGACGATGCCCCAGTGGTCGATAATCAGCGCGTTGGTGATGACGGTATCTGCCACTTCGGCGGCCAGCCCCTGGCCTTGGCCCATGCCGTCACGGATGACTTTGCCGCCACCAAACTTGACCTCTTCACCATAAATGGTGAAATCCTGTTCGACTTCTACCCACAGCTCGGTGTCGGCCAGCCTGACCTTGTCCCCCACGGTGGGGCCAAACATTTCCGCGTATGCGCGTTTATCCATTTTCACTGTCATTGCTACTCCCTACTTTAAGGCGCCCATTACGCGGCCAGCAAAGCCATACACTTTGCGCGCACCCGCCAGTTTGACCAATTGCACGGTACGGGTCTGCCCCGGCTCAAACCGCACCGCAGTGCCCGCCGCAATATTCAAGCGATAACCATAAGCCAGCGCCCGATCAAACGACAAGGCATCGTTGGTCTCATAAAAATGGTAATGCGACCCGACCTGAATCGGCCGGTCACCGGTATTGGCCACATCCAGCGTGACCGTTTCACGCCCAACATTTAATTCGATGTCGCCTGCTGCGACCTGCATTTCGCCGGGAATCATATGCTTTCCTCGTTTTTAATATGCATTCTTAATACCTTTTTTTACCGCCGATATACGCAGATAAACGCCGATATTTTGTGCATCCGGTTTCGACAGGGTGTTTACACAAACCCACCACTCCAAAACCAGTGCTGGCCAAAGATGATATTGATTTTATCGGCGTGCATCGGCGTTTATCGGCGGTTTAATTTTTTGTATCTATTAGGGAATCGGATGATGCACCGTCACCAGCTTGGTACCGTCTGGGAAGGTGGCTTCGATTTGTATATCCGGGATCATTTCCGGCACGCCTTCCATCACCTCATCGCGGTTCAATAGCGTGGTGCCATAGCTCATCAGCTCGGCCACGGTTTTACCGTCACGCGCACCTTCCATAATGGCGGCGGAAATAAATGCCACCGCCTCAGGATAATTCAGTTTCAAGCCACGCGCCTTGCGCCGTTCAGCCAGCAAGGCCGCGGTAAATATCAATAACTTGTCTTTTTCTCTGGGAGTTAATTCCATAGGATTGTTCTCTGACTATATTTTTGTGCACGCAGCTTATGTATTCCAAATCCGCGGTCTGACTGCGTCTTTTTGATAATACCATGGCCGCAGTAACTGCCAGCACTGCTCAAAATACTGCCTGGCCTGCTGTGAAGCCTGGCCAACATAACGGATACATAACACCTCTGGCAAGGCGGTCACACCAGTATTGGCATCAGGCAAAGTAATCTCGCGACAAGCTTGCAGCACCTCTGCGGGCACGGCCCCGGCACACACCAGAAAAGTACCGAACACCACCGAGCCACCCAGGCCAACAGGGCTGCTTTTTAAGCGGTCATTGCCGTGCATGCGGGCACGCTCATTCCAGATCAAGCGGCCATCGCGACGGATGCGCTGATTGAGCTGATAGGCGCCGGTCTGCCAGACCTCCTGCTGCGCCTGACGGCCCAAACAGACGATGTCCCAGGCCGCAAGGGTGGCATCGCCCGCCAGATCAATCTCGGCATTAAAACCAACTTCAGCGGCATCAAACAGGATATTTTCTTGCGGCAGCCACTCGAGGCCACTGCCGGACGCCAGCTGAAAATGCAGCGTTTGTGTGGCGATCGTGCCATTGGCCTTATACCACTTGCCAGCGCCGGGGGTGGTCAACAAGGCGTTTGCGCCCTCCCCCACGTGCACTTGCAAATGCAGCGCATCGCCCCCTGCGACCCCGCCAGGCGGATGCACAATGACTGCATGACAGACAGCTTCGCCTTCAGGATGCAGGCTTTTTTGCACCACCAACGGGCCTTTATGTAAGCGGTGTGCCAGGTAAGAACGTGCTTCACGCTTAGCAAAGCCAAGCTCTAATCGGGCTTGCCAGTGTTTTGTTGCGATCGTTTGCGCTAGCGATGGTGGCGTATGCTTTAAATCATCCATAACGGCATCATGCCACAGACAAATCAGGAATATTACTTTTTAATGCTTGCCACAGAGGACACAGTGCGTACAGAGGAACTGCAAATTCGTTTTGCTCTGTGGACGCCGTGTCCTCTGTGGCTAAAAAAGCACTTATACAGACAAATAACTTTTTACCTTAGCTGCATCCACGTTGTCGCGCGTATCCTCATGGATAAAACGGCCTTTATCAATGACGATAATGCGGTCTGCCACTTCCATGGTGAAGCTCAACACCTGCTCGGAGACGATGATGGTGATTTCACGCATTTTGCGGATTTCGTTGAGGACCTTGGCGATGTCCTTGATGATGGACGGTTGAATCCCTTCGGTCGGCTCATCCAGCAGTAATACTTTTGGATTGGTCACCAGCGCACGGGCAATCGCCAATTGCTGCTGCTGACCACCAGACAGGTTACCGCCCTTGCGTTTACGCATTTCATGCAACACCGGGAACAGCGCAAAAATATCATCCGGGATCTCGCCTGAAGCCGATTTTTCGAGACCGGTTTCAATGTTTTCCTGCACGGTCATATTAGGAAAAATCCAGCGGCCTTGTGGCACATAGGCCAGCCCCTTCATGACGCGTTCATGGGTAGCTGAGCCTTGCAGATCGACCCCATCAACGGTGGCTTTACTGGCTTTGCTTGGCAAAATGCCCATCAGTGATTTGAACAGCGTGGTTTTGCCCATGCCGTTGCGGCCCATGATGGCCAGTGTTTCGTTTTTGTTGGCTTTGAAATTCAGGCCATGAATGACCTGACTTTGGCCATAACTCACCTGCAAATTTTCAATTTCAAACATGCTGTGCTCCTTGAATGGCCTAATCCAATTAATGTCCTAAATACACTTCAATGACTTTTTCGTCTGCCTGGACTTTCTCCATCGGCCCCTCGGCGAGGATTTTGCCCTGATGCAGCACAGTCACCTTGTGCGCAATTTTCTTCACAAACTCCATATCGTGCTCGATCACAATCACCGAGCGGTTCTGGCAGATGCGGTTGAGCAAATCGGCGGTCTGGTCGCGCTCCTTGGCGCTCATGCCTGCCACAGGTTCATCCAGCATCAACAGCTCAGGCTCTTGCATGAGCAACATGCCGATTTCCAGCCATTGTTTCTGGCCGTGACTGAGCAAGGCAGATTCCATCTCAAGAAACTCGGTCAACATGATGTCTGCCGCCACTTTGCGTACACGGTCTTCCACCTCTTGTGTCCGTTTGAAGGTCAGGCTGCCAAACACGCCGCGGCCTTTGGGGTAAGACACTTCCAGGTTTTGGTAAACCGTCAGGTTTTCATAAATGGACGGGTTCTGAAACTTGCGGCCGACGCCGGAACGCACAATTTCGTGCTCGGACAGCTTGGTCAATTCAGTGTTTTTAAACTTGATTGAACCGGCTGTGGATTTGGTTTTACCGCAAATCAGGTCCAGCACCGTGGTCTTGCCGGCGCCGTTAGGCCCCACCAGCACACGCAGTTCGTTTTTGTCGATATACATGGTGAGGCTATCCACCGCTTTAAAGCCATCGAAGGAGACGGTCAGGTCTTCTACTGCCAAGACGAAGTCGGTATTACTCATGCTTCTGCTCCTCTCATTTTATTGCTTTCGATCGCGGACGGCTGATCAGTGCTGGCCGCCGCTTTCTTACGTGATGTTTTCTTGACGCCCGCTTCGGTAGAGGTTACGGCGCCCGTGGTTGAAGATTCGGTAAGTACTGCTTGTGCTTCTACCTCAGAAGTACTTACCTCAGGCTTTTTTGCGTCAGCCTTGTCTTTGAACCAGCCATATTTGGTCGCCAGGTTGTCCCAGATACCAGCCAGGCCATTCGGGAAGAACATCACCACAGAGATAAACAGGCCACCCATGAGGAACAACCACAACTCTGGATAGGTTTCTGAAAACACGGTTTTACCGTAGTTAACCAGCAAGGTGCCATATACGGCGCCAATCAGCGAGGCACGCCCACCCACGGCACAGAAAATCACCATTTCAATCGAAGGCACAATACCGACAAAGGACGGTGACATAAAGCCCACTTGCAAGGTAAACATTGCACCACCAACGGCAGACATCATCGCCGCCAGGCAGAAGATAAAGATTTTAAAGTTGGAAACGTCGTAACCAGAGAAACGCACCCGCTCTTCTTTGTCACGCATGGCTAGCAACAACATACCGAACTTGCTGCTCATGATGTATTTGGACAGGAAGATCGCCCCGAACAGCAACAAACCATTCACGTAGTACAGGATATATTTCGCAGAATCGGTGCGAATATCCCAGCCCAACATGGTACGCAGGTCTGTCATGCCGTTCACACCACCGGTATAGCCTTGCTGACCAACAATCAGAATACTCAGGATCAGCGCAATCGCTTGCGTGATGATGGAGAAATATACCCCACCCACACGACGCTTGAACATGGCATAACCGATGATGTAGGCAAAGATGGCTGGCACGGTGAGTACGGCAATCAGCGTGAAGGGTAGGCTTTTGAACGGCTCCCAAAACCATGGCAAGGCCGTGAGCTGGTTCCAGTCCATAAAGTCAGGAATGCCTGGCGTAGACTGGATTTTAGTGGTTTCTGGATCGGACGCTTCCAGCTTGAGGAACATCGCCATCGCATAGCCCCCCAGACCGAAGAAGATACCCTGGCCCAGACTCAAAATACCGCCATGCCCCCATAACATCACCAGGCCGACGGCGACAAAGGCGTAGGTCAGGTATTTACCAATCAGGTTGAGGCGGAAAATATCTACCCCCAGTGGCAACACGACGAAGATCAGGGCGGCCAGCGCAGCCAGGCCTATCACGCCTTCCTTACCACCCAGCACAGGACTGGCTTTCATTTTTTCCCATAATGTCATCAAAAATCTCCTCTATTGATGCGTTGATTCTAGTGCGACAGATACAAAGTACTAATACGTCTATTTACTTATGGCAACGCGTGAGAAGCATGCTCACACGTTGCCGTATCTGTTATTTACGCAGTTTGGAGGCAAACAAACCTTCAGGTTTCATCATCAAGATTGTGACGATGGCAAGCAGCGTGGACACTTTACCCATGGAGCTAGTCATAAAGAACTGCAGGATAGATTGCGCCTGGGCGATGCCGAAGGCTGAGGCAATCGTCCCCACAATGCTGGCTGCACCGCCAAACACCACCACCATAAAGCTGTCTACGATGTAGAGCGTACCCGTGGTTGGGCCGGTAGAAGCAATCGTGGTAAACGCAGCGCCCGCGATCCCGGCAATGCCGCAACCCAAGGCAAAAGTAACACGGTCGACTTTTGCAGTGTTAATGCCCACTGCACCCGCCATGGTACGGTTCTGCACCGTGGCACGCACACGTAGGCCCCAGCGTGATTTATACATAAACATATAGACACCGAGGGTCACCAGCGCAGCCAGGGCCATCACAAAAACACCGTTGATCGGGATATCAATGTCTGGCGTCGGCTTGAAAGAGCCCAACATCCACTCAGGCAACTCGGCACTCACCTCTTTGGCGCCAAAGGTGGAGCGGAAGATCTGCTGCATGACTAGGCTTAGCCCCCAGGTCGCCAGCAAGGTATCCAGTGGCCGCTTGTACAGGTGCCGGATCATGCCGTATTCAACAACATAGCCGACCGCGAATGCCAGCCCGAACGCAATGAGGATGGCAAACAAAAAATAGTAATTGGTGAAGCCGTAAGTGGCAGCCACCTTGGATAGCATGACTGTGGTATAGGCACCGATGGTCATAAACTCACCATGCGCCATGTTAATCACACCCATCTGCCCGAAAATAATCGCGAGACCCAGTGCCATGAGTAGCAACACTGTAAACATGCTCAGGCCGGAAAAGCCTTGCATCACCACAATATTGCCTATATCTGCCATCGAATAACCAAACATATCGGTCTCCTTAAAATGCAACTTCTCAAAATTGCTGACTGCTTGAAATTGTTTACAACTTGAATGCTGTTTGCGCCAAACGGTAGCCGGAGTAACCGGCTACCGCTTAAGCATTTACGAGAGGACTAGCTTATTGATAGCCTTTTGGAAATGGATCAGGTTTGATGTAATCAGAGGTGTATACCACTTTGGCCTGGCCATCTTTACCCCACTGACCAATACGCAGTTTGGTGGTCAGGTGGTGGTTGGCTTCCACAGTAACAGGACCTTCTGGTGCATCTTTGAAAGTGTAGCCTGGCAATGCTGCTTGCACTTTGTCTACATCGAAGCTACCTGCACGCTCAACGGCTGCCTTGTACAACCATGGACCCAGGTAAGCAGCTTGTGTCACGTCGCCGATCACAGACTTCTCACCCCAGCGTTTTTTGAACGCCTCTACAAATTTCTTGTTAGCCTCATTGTCTTGAGACTGGAAGTATTTCATCGCAGAGTAGAAACCAGCCAGGTTTTCACCACCAATACCCAACACTTCGTCTTCGGTCACGGAGATGGTCAACATGGTTTGTTTGCTGGAGTTCAAACCGGCAGCGTTCAATTGTTTGAACCATGCCACGTTACTACCGCCCACCACCGCTGCGTAGATCACGTCAGGTTTTTTCAGTTTGATTTTGTTGATCACAGAACCGAACTGGGTATCGCCCAAAGCGATGTACTCCTCACCTACTACGGTGCCATGCAAGTGTTGCTCGATGTGCTTACGTGCAATCTTCATGGAGGTACGTGGCCAGATGTAGTCAGAACCAATCAGGTAGAAAGTCTTGGCTTTTTTCTCTTTAGCGATCCAGTCCAACCCTGCCAGAATTTGTTGTGTCGCTTCTTGACCGGTGTAGAACACGTTTTTGGATTGCTCCAGACCTTCGTAGAAGGTTGGGTAGAACAACAAGCCATTGTCTTTTTCAAACACTGGCAAAGCCGCTTTACGTGAAGCAGACGTCCAGCAGCCCATCACAGCAGCCACTTTGTCTTTTTCCAGCAGTTTCTTCGCTTTTTCTGCGAAAGTTGGCCAGTCAGACGCACCGTCTTCCTGGATAATTTCAATCTTGCGGCCCAGAATACCGCCCATGGCGTTGATCTGTTCGATCGCCAGCTTTTCAGCCTGGATAGAACCGGTTTCACTAATCGCCATCGTGCCGGTGGCAGAGTGCAGAATACCTACTTTTACTGTGGAGTCAGTCACTGCCAAGCCAGTCGTATTCACTTTTGCAGTCGGATAATCCGCTGCAAATGCATGACCGCTGATAAGGCCTGCGGCCATCATGGCACCGACCAATGCGCCCTTCATAAAACCGCGTCTGTTTGAGGTACTCATTACTTCTTCTCCTTTATGGATAAATCAATAAAATCAATAATTAAGGGATTGATGTCGCTGATTAATGCCCGACCATCCACGGCCGTGCCGTTTTCTTGGTCTGCATTTGCAAGCCCGGTTTACCTGTATCCTGGTTGACCGGAGGCTTGGTTTTACACGTGTGTGATCCGGTACAGCCACAGCTGGAACGTCTGGCTGTACGCGGCTCGTTGGCAGATTTCTCGTTACGTTCATGCGCAGACCGTTGCATTTTGTCCATGATGGCCAGTTTAGGCACAGATAAAATCCGTGGACTCTCTGCCCCGCAACAATCGCAGTAGGCAGGCAAACTCGACTCACTCATTTTGCGTAGCGCAGTAAACACGCCACAACTGTCACATTCATATTCGTAAAGAGGCATCTTGGTTTCCTATCAAGTCTGATCAAATAAACTGCACGCGATCAACACTCATTGTTATGTGCAAGTGGACACATCGATGCCTGGCGGCACCATGATCTTCGGTCCATCCGCGTTAGGTCGGATATCAAACTCAAAGATCTCGGTCGGGACCCACAAGGTGGCGCAAGCGTTAGGGATATCAACGATGCCGCTGATATGCCCCTCTACCGGCGCAGTCCCCAGAATGGATACCGCTTGTTCGCCGCTGTAACCAAATTTTTTCAGGTACTCAATCGCATTGAGGCAAGCCTGGCGGTATGCAACATGCACATCCAGGTAATGTTGCTTGCCTGCTTCGTCAACCGAAATCCCTTCAAAAATCATGTAATCACGGTAAGTCGGTGTGATCGGGCTGGGCTGGAATACAGGGTTTTTAATCCCGTATTTCTTCACACCATCCTTGATCAGGCCAACCTTGATATCGAGGTAACCGGCCATTTCAATCGCACCGCAGAAAGTGATTTCACCGTCGCCTTGTGAGAAGTGCAGGTCACCCATGGAGAGACCGCCATCCTTCACATAGACCGGGAAGTACACCCTTGAGCCTTTGGTCAGGTTCTTGATATCGCAGTTACCGCCGTGATCACGTGGTGGCACGGTACGCGCGCCTTCAGCCGCTGCTTTTTTGGCAGCATCACCACTCAAACGGCCCATGACGGCAGATTGTGAAGTCGGAGGGCAAGCCAGTGGCGGGACACGATCCGGATCCGTTGCAATCAGGTCGCCTTCACGCTTGTTCCAGGTTTCGAGCAGTTCTTTGGATGGCAGGCAACCAATCAGACCCGGGTGCATAATGCCGGCATACCGCACCTTAGGCACATGACGGGAAGTGGTATACACGCCGTGGAAATCCCAGATGGTTTTGCTCGCTTCAGGGAAGTGGTCGGTCAGAAAGCCCCCACCATTTTCCTTGGCAAACAAACCGTTAAAGCCCCATTGATATTCATCAAAAGTACCCACATCCAGAATATCCACCACCATCAAGTCACCCGGCTCAGCACCTTCCACGCCAATCGGGCCACTCAGGTAGTGCACCTGGGTTAGATCAACGTCACGCACATCATTGGCGCTATCGTTATTACCGATCTGACCACCTGTCCAGTCCATACACTCAACACGGAACTCATCCCCTGGCTTGACCATGGCAATCATCGGCAGGTCGGGGTGCCAGCGGTTATGAATCTGGCCGTCCTGCTCCCATGGTTTTTTATCCAAATCCAACTTCACTATTGTTTTCATTACGCTCATCTCCTTTGTGGGAAAGGGTTATAAGGTGTTGATTAGAACTGCATCTGCAGGGCGACTCGGACGAAATCTTTATTAGAAGCCGTCGCGGTATCTTCTTTGCCGTAGGTGGCTGTCAAAGTCGCGTTGTAAGGTGCAATCACGTAATTGGTGCCCACTTCAAAGCGTTTGCTTGCGCCACCGCCGGTGGTATTGGTAAAAGCTGTCGTTGTCGAGTTGTAGCTTGTCACACCATCGGCGTTAAATTTCTGGTAACGAATGATAGGCATGAATTTGCCCCAGCCTACTTGTTCCTGGAACAGGTAGCCTAAGCCAGCGGAGTATGCATGACCTTGCTCACCTTTAAACACACCATCGGTGCCGTAGTAGTAGTAAGCAGCTTCAGCAGAAAAGGTACCAGGACCCACATCTTTTTTCTCTAACAGGAAGTCCACGCTGTAAGCTTTGTAATCACCCACCACATTGGTAGGGCTGACAACACCATCTTTTTTGTAACGTCCAGCAACCCCGATGGCAAGAATGTCTTTAGCACCAAAGTAGTTGCCTGTACCGTAGTAGCCTGGTTCTGCATCCCAGAAATCGTATTGCACACGACCGGCATACATCAGGTTATCTTTATGTGTTGAAGATTGTGACTGCGCGCCAACCCCACTAAAACGGAAAATCTGGTTACCTTCAAAGGCACCGAATGAAACATTAAGATGATCCTCAAGAAAGCTGGTAACCATAGCCACACCGTCATCACGACCAATCACACCACCGTTCCAGCCATAACGTGAAGCAATGTTGGCCCAGTAGCCACCACCCATGGAGTAGTAAGGACCTGCCATGTTGGCACGGTCACTCGGAGACAGGAAACGACCTGCCCAGATGGCCACTTCAGGGGTTAACTGAAATTGCACGTTGGCATCAATCACTTCAACATTAGAGCCTGCAGAGCCGCCACCTGATTTTTCAGTGTTCAGCATGCCTTTGATATACTTGTTAAAAGAACCAGAGATATAAATACGAGCACTATCCAGAGCGAAGTCGTTTGAACGATCGCTGCCTTGATTCACAGCGTCCTCTTTTGAGTTATAGCTGCTGATAAAGCCAAACCCAAGGCCAATATATTTATCTTCGCCAAAGTTGATTGTTGCACCCGCATTTGCCAGTTGTGCACCCAGGCCACAAGCCATTGCTACCGCAGTATGCAAGGCACATTTTTTCAAGTTCATCATCTAAGTTCCCTTTCTCGTTAAATTCAAATCACAGTTGATCAAAACTTGCGCTCAGCTTAACGAGAGGGGGGTGTAGGACAAATACGTCAATTTGCGTAGTGGCGAGGGCGTGAAAAGCCCGCTAGACTGCGCATAACAAATCACGAACAGGACTCGCAATGCGTCTTTTAACTTACCTATTCATGACCGCTGTATTGGCAGGATGCGGCCAGATTTCTTACAAGCAAGGCGGCAACCAGCAGGACATCGAACGGGCGCATCAAGCCTGCCGTGGCAGCGGCGATCAGCTCTCGGCATGCCTGGCCGAGCATGGTTGGAAAAAACCCAAGCTAGATGCGTTTGACCCTTTGTTTGCAACCATAGAGGCTTCGGATAACCGCGGTGGCATGCAAAGCAAGCCCAGTCCTTTTATAGACTTATCCAAAGAGAATGCAGCGAAAGCGCAAGCTGCAGCTGTTGCAAAAAAACCACAAGCAAGCCCGGCAGCAACCAGTGGTGCCTCTGCCCCAGCCAGCTCGGCACCGTTAACGCCAGCGGACGACGCACCTGAATCAGCCCCTGCTGCGCCACACAGCACCGTGAATGACGGTCCCGATGTAGCGTATTCGATCAATTCATGGTGGAAAATGGGGGCTTTCCCCAACCAGCTATCTCGTGACCAAGCCAGCTGCGAGAAAAAGCTGGGAGAAAACTACCTGCCTGATTACAAGACACAGACTTTTAAACGTGCGTTTGTCTCCTGTATGCATGACTTGGGCTGGATGGCCGTACGCAATGTGAAGTAAAAAATTGCTTGCCAGTCGCCGTCCGTCAATCGGATGGTGCCATTGGCAGGCACGCGAGGCTGTCAATAGAGACCACTTTACACTCGCGCCAAGACAGAAGCATCACAAGCCAGAAATTAACAAGCTATTGATTTAACCATCTCATCCTGCCCAGGTGCCCTGACCTGAGCCTGTTGATCCGCCCCATGCCATTAGTTCTCTCAAAAATCATTCATCATAAAACCCAGGCAATGACTGTCAGCACCCTCTGACAACGCTATCAGAATAATCAGACTGCTCTGCGGGGCATAGCCTTTCTAAAATCCGCCTATGCAAATCAATCTGCATTTTTCTGAAACAGATAGAAAGAAGGTAACCATGCTCAGAATACTCATGGCAGGTGCATTATGTTGGACAATTGCCCTGGCCACGACCGCAGAAGCCGGTGTCGCGGTCAGCGTGGGGCAACCCGGCTTTTACGGCCAGATAGTCCTCGGTGATGCTTATCCAGTGCCGCAAGTGGTCTACCCGCAACCCGTGATTATCCAGCCACCACCGGTGGCCGTGGTGCAGCCCCCCATGTATCTGCATGTACCGCCCGGCCATATGAAGCGCTGGGCACGCTATTGCGGCGGCTATGGCGCTTGTGGTCGTCAGGTCTATTTTGTACAGGATGGCTGGTATCAGAATGTTTATGTGCCACATTACCGGGCACATCCTGGTCCACCTGGGCCTGGTCCCGGTTGGGATCACTGGCATGATGGCCCACCGGGGCCAGGAGGCAGACCTGGCGGCCCGGGACGTGGCCATGGTCACGACAGGGATTAATCTGAAACCATTCAATACCGTGAGCCTGATGACAGACCGGATACTGTAAGCACAGTGTCAGCCAAACCGATTATGATGCTTTATCCTTTATCAGGCTCAGCACATTGCTGTGCCGCGATGAAGGATAAAGCACGCAGGCGTAACAAGCGGCGATGCCCCACCCAACATCACAACGGATTGCAGTGACTGGCTTCAAGCGGTAACTATTAAGGTTCAGCTTCATGCAACCGGTTCTGCGCCTTGTGTTGCATAGGATCCAATAAGTTGCACAACATATTTGCCCCACTGCCCCATGCCCTTGCTAACGTCAGTATTGCCTGCCCGCCATATGAATATCCCCCCATTATCCCGATCTCCCTGCCAACGCCTTCCGGCAGTGATTGATCCTCCAAAATTGAGGTTGAATTCCGGGTTTTATTCTGCTTTTCGAGCCGGATTTAGTTTATAAAATGCGATAGCCAGTTGGAACTTTGCCAGAGACTAGCACTCTCATACATTGAGTGCTAAAATTGTTTTAAATCTCTTTTGATACCAAGGAGTTTGTTATCAACGCTTTTACATTACCTGTCGTTGCATCGGCAGACAGCCTGGATAAATACCTGCAGACCATCAAGCAGTTTCCGGTGCTGACCGCTGAAGAAGAATACGGTTATGCGACCCGCCTGAAACAAAGCGGGGACCTTGAGGCTGCGCGTGCGCTGATTGTGTCGCACTTGCGTCTGGTCGCCAGCATTGCTCGTGGTTACAGCGGTTATGGCCTGCCCCAATCAGACCTGATCCAAGAGGGTAATATTGGCTTGATGAAAGCAGTTAAACGCTTTGATCCCGATCGCGGTGTGCGTCTGGTTTCTTTTGCCATGCACTGGATCAAGGCTGAGATTCATGAGTACATTGTGCGCAACTGGCGTTTGGTCAAGACCGCCACCACCAAAGCGCAACGCAAGCTGTTCTTTAACTTGCGCAGCATGAAAAATGGGTTTGAGACCTTAAGCCAGGAAGATGTTCAACGCATTGCGACTGAACTCAATGTGAAACCAGAAGACGTGACCGAGATGGAATACCGCCTCAATGGTCAGGAAATCTCTCTGGATGCGCAAGTGGACGAGGATGGCGAAGAAGTGTACAGCCCAATCGCTTTTCTGGAGGATGAAGGTCCAGAACCTTCTACCTTGCTGGAAAACCTGCAGACTGAGCACATGCAGACAGAAGGCCTGAGCATGGCTTTGCAGCAGCTGGATGAGCGTAGTCGTCGTGTACTGCAAGCCCGCTGGCTGACCGAAGGCAATACGGCGACCTTGCATGATCTGGCCGCAGAATTTAGTGTTTCGGCTGAACGTATCCGCCAGATTGAGCAAAAGGCGATGCAAAAGATCAAAACCTATATGCTGGAAAGCAAATAAAAAAACGGGTGCCAGTCACCCGTTTTTTTATGTTCGTGTTTCAGAGGTCTTACCTCTTCCCCCCAAAATCTTGGCCTCAATCACCGCTTAGGCAGCTTTCACGACGACCTCTTCATGCATCAACGCCGTCATGGCTTTGGCATGCAAATGATCCAGATCTGCCAACTGCTGGCGAATAGAGAGTTCCACCTGCTCCAGGTCCGCAATACGCTCTTCCAGGGTATCGGTGGCCTGATAAATACGTTTGATACTTTCGACCCGGCGCTTGAGTTGCACATGATGCTCACGCATCTGGCTTTCCATAGGTGCCATCACGGCTTTAAGCCAGCTTTCCGTATCGCGGTTAGCGGCTTCATACTCGATAATGACATGGCTGGCCAGGGTCTCAAAGAATTTACTGGTCAGCGTCAGCTTTTCATGCGCAATCATGTTAAAGGTGGTATTGAACTGATCGCGGTAAATCGCTTCGAGTTTATTCAGGGCCTTGAGGTAACGTGAAGTGGAAAATGGGGGGGGCGACTTTTGCAACAGGCCATGTTCTTTGGAGAATTTTTCATACATGGCTTCCATCATTTTCTTGATCTCAAGCACATGCACGTCTGCATCCATCATCCGGCGCTTGAGGTCACTGAAAAAGTCATCCATGGCCTGACGCATGGTTTTGGTAAATGCGGCTTTCATCATGGTCTCACGCGTTTCACGCACCTTGTTCTTGAGTGCTGGCATGCCGAGATGGTGAAATAACTGGTTGGATTGCACGGAAAACACACTACGCAAAGCCTGGTAGCGTTGCAAGCCGACTTCAAAATTGACCTTATCCTGTTTGACCTTGCGCATCATCTGCGCAATAACGTCTTCATTTTTACCTTGCAGGCAACGCAACTCGTCCGACTGGTCTAGCACGCTTTGCAGTCGGGTTTCCAGGGTCACCCGCGTTTGCTGCATCATGTCGTCAATCTCACCCTGCAGGCTCTCGCGCACAATTTCCTGTTTGGCCGGGATCAACTCATCCGAGAGATTTTTCTCCAGCTGCAACAAGCGGCTCTTTTGCAGCAAGGCCACATCACCTTTGACCTTGGCCAGCAAGCCTTTTTGGGCAGAGGTTGGCAAGATCTGGTCGCGCGACAAGCCCAATAACTCAGCAGTATGTTGCAATTGACGATAAAGCTCTGCCTCCACCTCATCATCTGTCTTGAGCGGATCCCACAAGCCATCAATCTTGTTGAGCACCGCCATGCGGCCTTTTTGCTTCCAGCGTGCGCCACTGATATAACGGCGCCAGACTTCCATCTCGGATTTGGTAACCCCGGTATCCGCGCCGAGAATAAACAGCACGGCATGCGCATTCGGCAGCATGCTCATGGTTAACTCAGGCTCGGCACCGATGGCATTGAGGCCGGGCGTATCAAGGATTACCAAGCCCTGCTTGAGCAAGGGATGCGGGAAATTAATCATGGCATAGCGCCAGCATGGAATCTCCATCAGGCCATCTGCGCCGATCAACATGGCATCGTCAGAATTGTCAGGATGATACAAACCCAGCGACTGCGCCTCTTGCACTGTCACGCGACGGGTACGACTGACCTCCTTGAAGGCTTCAACCATGCTGTCGCGCGAATGGGCATCGAACTCCACCACAGACCAGGCTTGCGGCATGCGGCGATATTCAGTAATGGAAATCTGGTGGGTATTGGTTTCAATCGGCAGCAGTGACAGGCTAACGGGTTTGCCGGTGTCATAACGCAGTTCGGTGGGACACATGGTGGTACGGCCTGCACCGGATGGCAACAACCGGTGACCATACCCTGAAAAGAAAATGGCATTGATGAGCTCTGACTTGCCGCGCGAGAACTCTGCAACAAAAGCGACATTGAGCTTGTCTTCACGTAAGCGGTTGAGTTGCTGCTGTATGCGCTCATCTAACTGCACATCACTGAGCTGCTTGTCCGCAATCCAGCGTCGATACTCTCCCAGTACATCAGCAATCGATTGACGCCAGCGTGTGTACAAATCAAATTGTTGTGCCAGTCGGTTATTTTCCATAGGACCTGCTGCAATTTTATTAAGGTGACCTACTTGTTGTTATTTTTCTATAATCTAACATGAATTGTTAAAAGATCAAATAAATCATGCAAGTACAGCTATTAATTCACAAATAAAATGAATTATCAACCCTAACATGAAACATTTGCTTGCCATGCGGTAGATGCGTGCATCTGCTATCATGCGCAATATTCAAGTTAACGGCCCCAAACACGGTTTTCTTCAATCATATGAGCGGTCTACATCCTGATTGCCCCATCCCTACCCTGATCCAACTGCATCAGGGCTCGCGCTTGCTGGAAATTCATTTCGATAACCAGACGGAATGCATGCTGTCATGCGAATTTTTACGTGTCTACTCGCCCTCTGCCGAGGTCCGCGGGCATGGCGCAGGCCAGGAAGTGCTGCAACTGGACAAGCAGGATGTGAACATCAGCGCCATTGAACCGGTTGGCCGCTATGCAATCAAACTGATATTTGATGATGGTCATGATACCGGGCTGTATTCATGGGATTATCTGTATTATCTGGCACAACATTATGAAAGCCTGTGGCAAGACTACATCGCCAAACTCACCATGGCAGGCCATACGCGCAAGGAACCCAAGCATGCAATCCAACACTGAGCAGCAAAAAACCACCCACTTTGGCTTTGAAACCGTCGATGAACGGGAAAAACAGAAAAAAGTGGGCGAAGTCTTTCATTCGGTGGCGCAAAAATACGACATCATGAATGACGTCATGTCTGCGGGCATGCATCGGCTGTGGAAACGCTTTGCCGTGGATGTCAGCGGCGTTGGGCAGGGTGACAAAGTACTCGATATTGCCGGCGGCAGCGGCGACCTGTCGCGCCTGTTTGCCAAAAAAGTGGCGACCCAGTCTCCCAGCAATCCCGGCACGGTCATTTTGACCGACATTAACGCCTCCATGCTGGGCGTGGGCCGAGACCGCATGATTGATGCCGGCCTGACCATTCCGGCCACCCAATGTAATGCCGAAGGACTGCCGTTTGCTGATGAAACCTTTGACTGTGTCATTGTGGCGTTTGGCCTGCGCAACATGACACATAAAGACGTTGCGCTCAAAGAAATGCAACGTGTGCTCAAGCGTGGCGGACGCCTGCTGGTACTTGAGTTTTCCAAGGTTTGGCAACCACTGGAGAAACTTTATGACACCTACTCTTTCAAACTGCTGCCTAAGTTTGGTAAATGGATCGCCAACGATGAGCCCAGCTATCGCTATCTGGCAGAAAGCATCCGCATGCACCCTGACCAGGAAACCTTGAAACAGATGATGCATGCAGCAGGCTTTGAAAAAGTCGATTACTACAACCTGACTGCAGGCGTGGTCGCGCTGCACAAAGGCATCAAACTCTAACCCCATGTTCAAGCCCTTGATTCAATTCGTGCTGCAGCACTTGATGCAGCAAAACCGCTGGACCGCTCCCAGGTTACAGCCGTATGCGCACAGTCATCTTTGTATAGACTTTAAAGTGGCCCGCGTCATGCTGACAGTGTTAAGCAATGGTGAGCTGGCAGTTGCAGGCGATACCGCCACAGCAGATGCCACCATTCACTTGCCGCCCAGCCTGGCCATGCGGCTACTGAGGCAAAATCCGCAGGCGCATAGCCTGATTAAAATTGATGGCGACAGTGCGCTAGGCATGGAAATCGGCAAGATTCTGGCGGCCATCCGCTGGGATGTCGAAGAAGACTTGAGTAAAGTGGTCGGCGATGTGGCGGCTTTTGAAGTCGTCCAACTCGGTCAGCAAACCATGCAGCGCTTGCAAGGCCAGGCCAAAGACCTGGGAGAAATGCTGGTGGAATACTGGCAAGAAGAGCAGCCGTTACTGGCAAAAAAAAACCGCATCACGCAATTTAACCAGGCCGTCGACCAACTCAGGGAAGACACAGACCGCTTGCAGCTGCGCGTAGAAAAACTGTTGGCCGCTAATGCCCCCGCAGAAAGTCAGCCCTGATGCACTGGATACGCTTTTTTCACATTATCGGCATGCTGATCTGGTATCGGCTGGATATTTTCTTTGTCCGTGACAATCAACCTGGCCTGGGCTCGCGACTGCTCAACGGGTTGTTATTCTGGCGCCATGCGCCGGAGAAACGGGCCGTCCGCTTGCGGCTGGCCCTTGAAAAACTCGGCCCGATTTTTGTCAAGTTTGGCCAGATGCTGTCTACACGCCGCGACTTGCTGCCACCGGATGTGGCCGATGAACTGACCAAACTGCAGGATCAGGTGCCGCCATTTGCCTACGCTGAAGTGGAGCGTATTATTGAGCAGGCCTTTGACGCCCCGCTGACGAAGGTTTACGCCGAGTTTAACGCGGTTCCGGTCGCAAGCGCTTCGGTGGCCCAGGTGCATTTTGCCAAACTGCATAGTGGCGAGCAGGTAGCTGTTAAAGTGTTGCGTCCCAATATTGCCGCCATTATTCATAGAGACATCGCCTTACTCCGCACGCTAGCCTGGTGGGTCAAAAAACTCTCCCGTGAGGGGCGCCGTCTCAAGCCGGATGAAATGGTGGATGAATTTGCCCGTCACACCGAGCACGAGCTGGACCTGACCCTGGAAGCTGCACAGTGCGCACAGCTTGGCCGCAATTTCAGTGACCGCCGCCTGCTGGTGCCTACGGTTTACTGGGACTATTCTCGCAAGCAAGTGATGACCATGCAGCGTATGTTTGGCACGCCTGTCCGCGAAACCGCCACGTTGCAAGCCTATGGTATCAACCTGACCCAATTGGCTCACGAAGGCGTAGAGGTATTTTTTACGCAGGTATTCCGTGATGGTTTTTTTCATGCCGACATGCATCCGGGCAATATCCAGGTGGTGACCGCGGGGCCGGACAAAGGCAAATTCATTGCCCTGGATTTTGGCATCATGGGTAGCCTCACGCCTACCGACCAGTATTATCTGGCGCGGAACTTCCTCGCTTTTTTCAACCGTGACTACCGGGATGTGGCAGTGGCGCATATTGAGTCTGGCTGGGTGCCGGCAGATACCAATGTAGAAGCCCTCGAAACAGCCGTGCGCGCCATTTGCGAGCCGATCTTTGAAAAGCCGCTGAAGGAAATTTCATTTGGCCGCACCCTGCTCAGCCTGTTTCAGATGTCACGCCGCTTTGGCGTGAATATTCAGCCGCAACTGATTATGTTGCAAAAAACCCTGCTCAATATTGAAGGCCTGGGCCGTGAACTGGACCCGAATATCGACTTGTGGCAAAGCGCCAAACCATTTCTCAAGCGCTGGATGAGCGAGCAGATCGGCTGGCGCAGCCTGCTTAAATCTGCAAAACGCGAGCTCCCCTACGTACTTGCCCATGCTGCAGAAATGCCACGCCTGCTGGAGCAATATCTGCGCAATCAAAGCGAGCTGGCCAAACAGCAAACCCATATTGATACCTTGCTAAACAGCCAGCACAAGCAGGCCACCTGGCAAAAATGGGCGACGATGGCCATTCTCGTGCTGGTATTGCTTCAATTTGCCAGCTTGTTTTTACTGTTCACTCACTAAAGGAGTACATGATGGCATCCCCCACGAAGCTACTTGTTGCAGTATTGATGATGTTACCCATGGCCTTGCAGGCAGCCGACTTGAGCGGTCTATGGCAAACGACGGACGATAAAACCGGCAAACCTCGCTCACTGGTACGCATTGCCGAATCCGGCGGGGAATACCATGCCGTTGTCGAAAAAGGCTTGCTAGCCACAGACACCGGCGATGCGGTGTGTGACAAATGTACCGACGAGCGTAGAGGGCAAAAAATCATAGGCATGACCATCGCCAAACACCTCAAAGCCGGTAGCAAGCCCCATGTGTATGAAAATGGCGAGATTCTGGACCCGGAAAACGGCAAAACCTACCAATGTAAAATGACATTGAGCCCTAATGGCAACGAACTGGAGGTGCGTGGCTTTATCGGGATTTCACTGATTGGCCGTTCGCAAACCTGGAAACGGGTGGAGTAGTGGCTATCAAACGTGCAGATTTGTAAAAAAGGCCTGATTTTCGGGCCTTTTTTACTACAGCCAGATTGAGAACCCCTGTGTAGGCCAGGTTTTGTTTTAAAATCGGCGTTTTGCAACTGACTCAAGGGAAACGGACTGTGCTGATCTGGTTTGTGGTGGCGTACTTACTTGTCTCTATCGGGATAGGCCTGTTCGCTGCCAGGAATGTACATAGCACCAAGGATTATGCAGTCGCTGGCCGCCACTTACCCTTGCCGGTGGTGACCGCCACCGTATTTGCCACCTGGTTTGGCGCAGAAGCGGTCTTTGGCGTGTCCGCCACCTTTGTGCGTGAGGGCTTGACCGGGGTGGCCGCAGACCCGTTTGGCTCCAGCATGTGCCTGATTCTGGCCGGGATTTTTTTCTCCAGCCGCCTGTATAAACTCAACATTCTGACCTTGGGCGACTTTTACCGCATGCGCTACAACCGTAGCGTAGAGGTGCTGACCACCCTGGCCATCGTCGTCTCCTACATGGGCTGGGTAGCGGCACAGATCAAAGCCCTGGGCCTGATCTTTAACCTGATCAGTCATGGCGCCATTTCAGAGCAGGCAGGCATGATGCTGGGGACGGCCATTGTCCTCACCTACACCACACTCGGCGGGATGTTGTCTGTGGCTATCCTCGATTTTGTGCAGATGATCGTGGTCATTGGCGGCCTGCTGTTTATCGCTTATCTGGTTTCCGGCCAGACCGGCGGCATCGCGCCAGTCATTGCCCATGCGCGCGACGCAGGCAAGCTGCATTTTTTCCCGCAAAGTACAGACTGGAGCGTATGGCTGACCTTTATGGGGGGCTGGCTGACCATGATGCTGGGCTCTATCCCGCAACAAGATGTGTTTCAACGCATCACCTCGGCAAAAACCGGGAAAATCGCCTTGTGGGGCTCGCTACTGGGTGCCAGCATTTATTTCTGCTTTACCTTCGTGCCCATGTTTATTGCCTATGCCGCAACACTGATAGACCCGGCGACTTTTGGCACCTTGGTCGCCACTGACTCGCAACGCGTGCTGCCGACGCTGGTGTTAACGCATACCCCCCTGCTGGCGCAGGCCATCTTCTTTGGGGCAGTGCTGTCTGCCATCATGAGCTGCTCGTCTGCCACCTTGCTCGCCCCCTCAGTCAGCTTTGCCGAAAACGTGGTCAAGGGCTTTATGCCACAGATGAGCGATCATCACTTCTTGCGCGTGATGCGCTTGTGCCTGGTCGGCTTTGCGGCCATGGTGCTGTTTTATGCCCTTAACTCTGAACTGTCTATTTTTGGCATGGTAGAAAGCGCTTACAAGGTAACGCTGGCCGGGGCCTTTGTGCCGCTGCTGTTTGGTGCGTTTTGGAAGCGTGCCACCAGCCAGGGGGCGCTGGCTGCCATTTTACTGGGCATTACCAGCTGGATCCTGATAGAGGTGATGGTCAAGGACAGCCTGATTCCGGCACAATTGATCGGTCTCATGGTCAGTACCGTCGCCATGGTCATCGGCTCCCTGTTGCCACAAAAACTGGGCGGCACGCCTGCCCCTGCCGCTGGCTACTTACATGAACATGCTGCCAGATCCCATCCGCACTAGCCTCGCCATACACCATGGTGAATCATTCATGCCAATTGTATGAATACGGCATTAAAAAGCGGACTATTCAGCCGAACAGTAGAATGGGGATTTTGTGATAATCCACAGTTATCTCAGCCTTTGGCTGTTCAAGCATCTTCAGGTCATTGGTCGTTATGGTCGTAAACAAGCGTTTCTATACCGTTATTCTCAGCGCGATTGTGCTGGCGGGGTTTGTGGCGACCAGTCTGATCGGCTATTTCGTGGCCAAGGACTCGCTGACCGAGCGCTTGGAGCAGGAAATGCTGCCGCTGACCAGCGACAACATCTACTCTGAAATCCAGCGCGACCTGCTGCAACCCTTGCTGATCTCTTCGCTGATGGCGAATGACGTATTTGTGTTTGACTGGGTCAATGATGGTGAGCAGGATGCCAGCAAAATGACCAGTTACCTGGCACAAATCCAGAAAAAATATAACACCATCACGGCATTCTTTGTCTCTGACAGTTCGCTGAACTACTACCACCCCACCGGCGTGATCAAGCGGGTTTCAAGAAGTAATCCGGACGACAGCTGGTATTTCACGGCCAAAGATTCACCGCATCCTTATGTCATCAATATTGACCGCGATACCGCTGACCACAAACGCCTCAGCATTTTCGTCAATTACCGTATCGAAGATAAATCCGGCAAATTTATTGGCGTGATCGGTGTCGGCCTGTCGTTGCAGACGGTGGTCGAACTGATAGAAAACTACCAGAAACGCTATGGGCGCGAAATTTATTTCGTCAATCGCCAGGGCGAGGTAATGCTGCAAAGCAGCCATTACCACTCCGAGTTACACTTGCAAAACAAGTCTGGCCTGGACAAAGCGTTTTTGAAAGTGCTGACCTCGCCCAGCGCATCATTCTCATTCAAAGCCAACAATGGCAGCATGCTTTATCTGAATAGCCGTCTGGTGCCGGAGTTTGACTGGTATCTGATTGTGGAGCAAGTGAACGACCCAAGCTCCGAGCGTATTGAAACCGCGTTTATGATTAACCTGGCCGTGGCGCTGGTGATTAGTGCTATTGTGTTGTTCCTCGCGCATGTCGCAGTACGCGGTTACCACGACAAACTGGAGACCATGGCCACGCAGGATAAACTGACCGGGGTCACCAGTCGCCAGGTATTTGAGTTTTACTTCAAGCAGGCCGTGGCCCGCCGTAAGCGCCGCGATGAAGCCTTGTCACTGGTTCTGATTGATATTGACCTGTTCAAGCAGGTGAATGACACCTATGGCCACGAAGCAGGTGACCGTGTGCTGTCTCGTGTGGCACAACTGATCAAATCGCATGTGCGCGAAGAGGATGTGGTGTGCCGTTGGGGCGGTGAGGAATTTTTACTGTTGCTGTCGGGATGCAATATGCAGCATGCGCGCGACATCACCGAGTTGATCCGTTCCGCGGTGGCCGGATTGCAGTTTCACTTTAGCAACCAGGTGGTACATATCACGGTGAGTGCTGGCGTGGCCGAGATGCACAATGATGAAACGCTGGGACAAGTGGTTGAACGGGCTGACCATCATTTGTATGCCGCCAAACGCGCCGGGCGCAACTGCATCCGGCCAGATACGGATGAAGCCTAAGGCTGCTTGATCAAGGCTTTATCAAGCCTAGATCCGCTGGTCTGGGCTGACAATGCGCACAATAGAACGTTGAACGTTGCCCCAGGCGGATATTCTGAATCGGGCGGGCGCATATACGGCAGGGCTCTCCGGTGCGTCCATAGACCGTATAGGTCTGCTGGAAATAGCCTGGATTGCCGTCTGCGCCAAAAAAATCGCGCAAACTACTGCCCCCCGCCGCGAGTGCCGACTGCAACGTCGCCTTGATTTCTTGTACCAGCAAGGCACACTGCGCCTCGGTCAACGCCTTGGCAGGCGTTTCGGGATGAATCCGGGCTCGGAAGAGTGATTCACTCGCATAAATATTGCCGACCCCCACCACCAGATGTCCATCCATGATAGTAGTCTTGATCGGCGCATTGCGCGTGCGTAATTGCTGGTAGAGATATTGGGCGTTAAATCCAGCCTCAAGCGGCTCCGGTCCGAGACGGTTCAGCAGCGCATGTTGCAGTGGATCCTGCCCCAGCCACAACACGGCACCAAATCGGCGCGGATCACGCAAACGGATCACCCGGCCATCGGTAAAACGGATATCAAAGTGATCATGTTTTTCTGCGGGGAAATCGCGCTCAAGCAAGCACAGGCGGCCAGACATGCCCAAGTGTAATAACAACACGCCCGCGGTCGCATCGGTGCCGATCTCGGCAAGAATATATTTTGCCCGGCGCGTCAGCTTGAGCAAGCGCTGCCCTTGCAGGTGCTGCGGCAAGTCGGCAGGAATCGGCCAGCGCAAGCCATGATGCCGTATGGTGACCTGTTCAATCAACGCGCCCTCTACCGGCAACAAGCCGCGGCGCGTGACCTCAACCTCGGGTAATTCAGGCATGCTACTTCTGGAGATTGATGGGCGGGTTCACCATGGTAAAGCCCGTGTCGTTACTAAAGTGATAAATAATGCCTTCATCTGGACGTGCCAGTTGGTACTCAGGCGATTCCTGCAATTTTTCAAAGTGGATTTTCTTGCCATCCCGCAGCAACACCTCAAAAGAAGGATAAGTTTGCTTGCGGTCTGGGGTGTAAAATTCGACCGAGACCGCCTGCGCCTGCACCCAGCTAAAATCCATCCACTCATTCAACTCATTTTGCGTGGGTTTGGCCTTGGGGTCATTCACCGCCCATTTGCCGTCAGTCGCCAACTGCACTTTCAAGGCATTTGCTTCCCACTGCTCCAGATGCCCCAGGTCAAAGCCAGCCAACTGTTTGCGCTCAGCGGGTGCCAAAGGCATTTTATCGACCATCTCAATCGGTTGGGTAGACGCGGCCTCGCTATACTGACCAGCCAGCAAATACACCTGTCCGGCATAGCCCACATACTGTTCCTCGGTTACCGGATTATAGGTGCCAAAACTAAAAACTTGGTCGCCTTTGGCGCCGGACAGCGTCAGCTTCAACATGGGCTGATCCAGACCATATTTAGACGCATCCTGTAGTGGCAACCTGGTGGCCGTGGTAGCGGCGATAATCGAAATGATGCGCTGCACCGAGGCCTGGTCGGCACGCGCCGCATAGGGTTTACGCATCATCCAGTAGCCATTCTGCTTTTCAAAGACCGTGGGCGCTTTGGCCGGAAATTCGGCTTTGACGGCATCAAAGTCTGCCATCTTGAGCGTGGAGACTTCAAACTTGGCCGCGGGCGCCTGCGCTTGCGGTTGCAAATGCAAAAACACCGCAATGCCCACTACCACCGCCAGTAACAACAGATTCAATAACCATCTTTTTTTCATGACTGCCCTACTCCACCCTCAGCTCACCAGGCATTAAGCCTTGCGGCGTCTCCACCACAAGAACAAACCTGCCACAAACAACCCGACCGGAATGAAATACTGGAAGGCATGAAAGACGCTCCAGGCCACCAGCCGTCCCTGATCAGTGGCGGGAATCGTGACGTTGATATCCTTGAGCGGCATCGGCTGAATGGTGATCAAACGGTCATCGCCTGCCAGCCAGTTGATGATATTGATGCCCAAATCGAGGTTGCCACCGTTGGTGATAAAAGTATTGGCCAGGAAGTTGGCATTGCCTATCACCACGACGCGCTGGCCTTTTTTGCCATATTGGCGCTCTAACGCCACGCCCACATTGATCGGACCGGCTTTATCCTTGCCTTGATCAAAGCGCACCTTGAGGTTCTGTGCTCCGGCAGGAATCTTGTCAGACTCCAGCCAGCCATTCGGTGCCACATCAATCAGGCGCCCGACTTTCCAGCCCAGATCATCCGAGGCCTGGCCATCGACTTCGTGCGCTTCCGGGAACACGGTACGCAGCATAAAGTTGCGAGTGATCGGATGATCGCCATACAGGCTGGCAAACGCCATTTTCGGATCGGCACCATACTGCTCGGCAGCGCGGTCAACCACAATCCCCGCAGACACTTTGATACCCAGATAGTCAGCCACTTCTTGCAAGCCATGCAGATTATCGTCATCCAGCAGCCACAACACGTTACCGCCTGCCTCAATATACGCCTTGATTTTTTTGGCCTCTACCGCAGAGATATCCACTTGCGGTGCCGCAATCACCAGCATGGCGCCATTGGCGGGTACGTCCTGGGCAATAGTCAGATCCGGGTTGGCAAACTTGAAGCCCTTGCTTTCCAGTTGCTTGCCAAACTCACCCAGGTCATGATTCTTGACGCCCTGCAGCAGACGCTCACCATGGCCATCCAGATACATGACTGGCTGGTTGTTGGTACGCGACAGGCGCACTAGCAAATTGGTCATTTCCTGCTCGGCAAACGGTGGTGTGATATGTTCACTGCGCTTGTTGTATTCAACGATGGTTTCACCGTCAACTTTTACCCCGGCCTCCTGCGCCATCTTGGGCTCTTCAGACGGGTTGATAAACTTGATGAATACATTTTTCTTTTCGCGCTGGTAGCGTGCAACAAAATCCAGCATGCCTTTACGGAAAGTGTCGCCGTTGTTGGCGTCATCATTGGTGGCAAACACGGTGATATTGATGTCGCCATCCATCTGCTTGAGCACATTGACACTGCCCTGGGTCAGGATGTTGCGGTTGGCCTGGGTAATATCCTTGGCCCAGCGGTATTGGCTGGACAAGTAGCCCAACATCACCACCAGCGCCAGAAACACCAGCACAAACATCCAGTTTTGTGCCAGCAGCTGCCATCTAAACTTACTGTTAATTTTCATAGTGCTTTCAAACTCGACAACAACGCGGGCTTAGCCGCGTAAACGATCTGCATCCAGACGACGAATCGTCAGGGTAATAAAGGTAAGAATAAACAAGCCAAAATAGGCCAGGTCAGCCGTATCAATCAAGCCACCGGCAAATGACTGAAAGTGACGCATCAACGAAAACTTGAGCATGGTGCTGGTCGGGTCGCCGGCAAAAAAGCGGTCCAGAATCATGAGCACAAACAAGGCAATAAAACTCAAAATGCCGGCAATGATCGGCTGTGCCGTCAAGCTGGAGAAATACAGGCCCAGCGCGGCAAAGCTGGAGACCAGCAGCAACAGCCCCAGCGAATTGGCAAAAATATAGCCAAAATCAATATCTGACCAGATATTCAAGGTTGTCAGCATCACGCCGATGTAAACCACCAGAATGCTCAGGAACACCACCAGGCCTAAAAACTTGCCCATCACAATTTCGCTGATGGACAACGGCGCACTGAACAAAAATGGCAGTGTCTGGCTGCGGCGCTCCTCTGAAATCAGGCGCATGGAAAGCAAAGGCACGGCAAATAACATAATGAAGGAGGCCAGGCCGTAGACAGTTTGCCCGACAAACTGCGTGACCCCAATCCGCTCGGCCGGTCGGATGGAGCCGGACATGACTTCAAAGTAATTATTCACGCCATTGAGGTAGTAAGTGCCAAACGAAAACGTTAGCAGGGCCAGAATAATCCACCCCATGGGCGAGGCGAACATACTCTTGAGTTCTTTTCTTGCAATATTCAACATACTTTATGCTCTCTAAATCGACTTAAGCTGCTTTTGCAACGTCTGCCTCGTGATAAGTCAATTGTACAAACACATCCTCAAGGCTGGTTTGATCGGGCGCAATGTGGAACAGGCCCCAGCCTTGCTGCACAGCCGCCTGCACAATCGCTTCGTGCGGCTGGCTGCCTTCATGAAAACGGATCCGCCACATGCCCTCGGCAGGCTCAACTTCAGCCACGCCTGCAATTGCAGCCAATTGTGCTACTGGCGGCGGGTTACGCAGGCCAACCAGTAATTTGTTACCAATACGCTGCTGCTTGAGCACATCAATGCCGCCATTAAACACCAGCTTGCCCTTGTCAATAATTTGCACGTGGTCACAGACCATTTCCACTTCGGGCAAAATATGGGTAGAGACGATGACGCTGTGTGCCTGGCCGATTTCCTTGATCAAGGCGCGGATATCACGAATCTGGATCGGATCCAGGCCCACGGTCGGCTCGTCCAGAATCACTACCATGGGGTTATGAATAATGGCCTGGGCAATGCCTACGCGTTGCTGATAGCCGTTGGACAGGTTTTCGATCAAGCGTTTGCTCATGTGGGTCAGGCCACAACGCTCTTTGGCATGTTCCACCGCTTTTTTAATGTGTTTGCCAGAGACGTTGTGCAGTCTGGCCGCAATGGTCAGGTACTCGTCTACCGTAAACTCTTTATATAAAGGGCGCATTTCCGGCAAGTATCCGATCAAGGCTTTTGCCTCTTTGGGCTGCTCTATCATGTCGATGCCGCAGATTTTGACGCTGCCTGCACTCGGCGCGAGGTTGCCCGTCAACATTTTCATCGTGGTGGACTTGCCAGCGCCATTTGGCCCCAAAAAGCCCAGCACCTGGCCTTGCTGCAGGCTGAACGTCACATCACTGACGGCGGCACGTCCGCCATACAAACGGGTCAATTCAATTGCTTCAACTGTCAAATTTGCCATGATTTCTTCACATACCTCGCGACTGGGAAAGATGCTTTCAAGCCTGACTTTACAACGCCAGACCGCAAATCCCTAGACAAATATTTCACCAAAAAGTTATAGTGCTGTAGACGACGCTTTCACCTGTGTTTAAACGCCAATTACAATTTAGTTACAAATCGCACATTATGGATGAACTTGCAGCAACTGTCACGGACTAAACTAAAATTCCAGACGGATTAAGCGCCCCTTCTGCCCCAGTGACGACATCATTCATGCAACCTCTTTTTAAACAGGAATCCAGTATGCCTCTTACCCGCCGCCTCAACTTGAAAACCCCGTCATTACGCCGTCCGACACTGGCATTATGGCTGGCGTTGATGAGCAGCCCGGCCTGGTCTGCCAGCGGCACCCCCACCATTACTACCCCCACCGCAGAGTTTGTCTACAAATACCTGCTCGGTGAAGTGGCCGCGCAGCGTGGCGAATTTGTACTGGCCGGGCAGCTATTTCTGGATTTGGCCAAGCAAACGCGTGACCCTTTGCTCGCCGAGCGCGCCACACAGGCGGCAACCATTGCCCGCACACCGCAGTTGGCATTGCCCTCTGCCGAATTATGGTCTGAGCTGGCCCCGGATTCTATTCCGGCAGCCCAAACCGCCAGCCAGTTGCTGATTGCCAATGGCAACCTCGAAAAAGCGATTCCACAGATCCAGAAAGTGCTGGCCAATGAAAACATTCGTGCCAATGCCTTTATGGAACTCAATAGCCTGATGGTGCGCATCACCGACAAAACCAGCGTGCTCAAAACCATACAACAGCTGGCCAAGCCTTATCCCAAGCTGGCTGAAGCCCACTTTGCCATTTCGCAAGCCGCTTACTTTGCGCACGACGAGAGCCTCATGAAAGCGGAGCTCAAACAAGCGTCCAAGCTGCGCCCAGGCTGGGAACCGCCCGCGCAGATTTACGGGCAAATGCTGATGGAAAAAGATGTCCAGAAAGGCATGGCATTTTACCGCGACTTTTTAAAGACCTATCCTGAGTCCGATCAGATTCGCTTATCGTTAGCGCGCGCCTTGCTCTTGCAAAAAAATACCACCGAAGCCAAGGTAGAGTTCACCAAGCTGCTCGAACGCCACCAGAACAATCCTGACATGAACGTGATTGTGGGCCTGCTGGCACTGGACGCCAAAGAATACACTTTCGCCGATCGTTATCTGGAACACGCGCTCGAAGTCGGCTTCAAGGAGCCGAACAAGGTCTACTTCAACCTGGGCCGCTCAGCCATCGAGCAAAAAGACGATGCACGCGCTTTGCAATGGTTTGACAAAATCACCGATGGCGAACAATACCTGGCCGCTCGGATGGCCGCCGCCGGCATTATTGCCCGCCGAGACGGCGTCGATGCTGCGATTACCATGCTGGACAATGTGGATGGCCTGACGCCTGAACAACAGGCGCTGGTGATTCAAAACCAGGCACTCATGCTGAGCCAGGCCAAACGCGGCGATGAAGCCTACACCCTGCTTGAAAAAGCCGCCAAAACCTTCCCGGAAAGCCCCGAGTTGCAGTACGACTACGCCCTAAGCGCCGAGCGCAAGGGTAAATATGACATCATGGAAGACACGCTGACCCGGGTCATTAAAATGAAGCCAGACTTTGCCGCGGCCTACAATGCGCTAGGCTATTCCTATGCAGACCGCAATATCAAGCTGATTGAAGCGAAGAGCCTGATTGAAACCGCCACCAAGCTCTCCCCGGAGGATCATTACATCATGGACAGTCTGGGCTGGGTCTATTTCCGTTTGGGCGACTTGTCGCGTGCCACCGAAGAGCTACGCCGCGCCTATGCGATTCAGCAAGATCCTGAAATTGCGGCCCACCTGGCCGAAGTCCTTTGGAAACAAGGCCAGCGTGAAGAAGCACAACGCATTCTGGATCAGGCCTTGTCGGCCAACCCCGGCAACGAGATTCTGGTCGCAGTCGCGCAAAAACTGAAATCCGCCCTGTAGTGTTTGTATGCCGTCCACATCTGCGCTAGCGAGGCTGGCCCAAGCTTTTGCCATCTGGTTAGTACTAAGTCTGCTGGCAGGCTGTGCCAGCCAGGCCGTCGCCCCTACTCAAACCAGCGTGCCACCCGCCGCCCAGCACAGGTTTGCCACACTGCAAGCCGTGCAATCCTTTGACGTGGAGGCGAAGCTGGCCGTGCAATATGCGGGCAAGGGCTACACTGCCAGGCTGGAATGGCAACACAGCCCGGCACTGGATACCCTGCGTATTTTTAGCCCGCTCGGCCAGCAAGTAGCCCTCATCGAGCGCAGTGCGCACAGCGTCACCCTCACCGACCAAAGTGGCAACACGCACCAGGCGGCAGATGTTTCCAGCCTGACAGCGCAGTTGTTAGGCTGGCGCCTGCCTTTGACCGGGTTAAGCCAATGGATTTTGGGGGCTCCGCACATCAATAGTCCGTTCCAGGCCAGCTATCTTGCGCAGGGTGAACCTGCCCGCCTCATGCAGGACCAATGGCAAATCGATTACGACGATTACCGTGAGGTTCAATTGCAAGGCGTGCAGTCATCCCTACCGCACATCACACGCTTGCAGCAGCAAGATGTCCGGCTAAAGCTGGTCATTCAACACTGGTAAGCTACCCCACGCAGCAATGACGGCGCGGATCCGCGCCGTCATTAACACGCAAAGCATACGGGCCCCTTAACAGCTTTCGCGTTAAAGATTCAGGCCATGCCGTCGATAATGCCAGTATGCGCTGCAATCTGTTTACCCCTCTCTCGTTTCGAATTTGGCTGCTGGCCTGCCTGTGGCTGGGCCTGAGTTTGCCTGGGTACAGCGTGGCCGCACAATGGCTGTCGATCAAAAAAACGGACGATAGCCAACTCATGATAGACAAGCAGTCCCTGCTCGAAGAAAAACCCTATGTCAAAGCCTGGATCAAGGTCGATTACCGCCAACCTCAAAAAAACATAGAGTCTGTAGACCGCGTTTACACCCATGCAAAAGCGCTCTGGTACTTTGATTGCGACAAGCGCAAGGCAGCGACCATCCAGGTGTTCCAGTACGAAGGGGAAGAGCTGGTCTACTCTGCGGGCATTACTGCCAAGCAGGCAGATTTTATTGAGCCCTTGCCGGATTCCGAGGTAGAGATCACACAGCAGTACGTCTGCAAGTGGCAGAACAAAGAGAAGCAGCGCGCTGAAGCCGCAGCCAAACGTGCCGCCAACCTGGTCATGCCTGCCGTTGCCAGCAGCAAAGACAAGCCCGCTGCACCAGATAGCGTCGCCGAGCCTGCCCCTGCACCAGATGCAGCACCTGCCAAACCGGCCGACAAAAAGGCTGACGGCAAGCCAGCTAAAGACGCAACGGCTACAGAAGCCAATGCGACTAAATCCAAGGAAACCACTGCCAAGTCCAAAGAAGACGCTGCGAAAACGGGCAAGCCTGAAAAAGCAGAAGCAGCAGCAGCTGATCATCAGAAACCTAAAGACAAGAACAAAACCGGTGCCGCGGATGATAAGTCCTGGGCCTACAGTGGTGAGCACGGTCCAGACAAATGGGGCAGTCTGAATCCTGAATTTGCCGTCTGTAATGCAGGTAGCCAGCAATCGCCTATCCACGTGGATAATACGATCACAGCCGCCCTCAAACCGATCAAGCGACTGCAAAAATTCCCGATCAAGAATATTGCACTCAAGGACCACAGCCTAGTATTGGATGCGGGCAGCGGCAACATGATGGTGCTAGACCAGAAACCCTACCAGCTCAAATACATTAGTGTGCATATGCCCGGCGAACACCAGGTCAAACAGAAGTCCTATGCCGCCGAGATGCAAATGGTGCATGAAGACAAAGCCGGACACCGTGTGATTATTGCCATCATGATAGAAGAAGGGAACGCCCATGCTGGTATAGAGAAGCTGTTAGGCAGCCTGCCCAAAGATAAAGAGCAAAGCAAACCGCTGACCATCCGTGTGACACCGGCCGACCTGATGCCCGTCAAGCCTGCCTACTACCGCTACAGTGGCTCGCTGACAGCCCCGCCCTGTACTGAAGGCGTGCAATGGGTGATCATGAAAGAAGCGCTCAAGGTTTCCAAGTTCCAGTTGGCCAGCCTGCAACAAGCCATCGGTGCGCCCAACCAGCGCCCGCTGCAGGACAGCCAAGGCCGCATGGTCCTTGAATAAGCCTCCCAAGCAGGCGGGCATGCTTTACAATAGCGGCCATGCATACCTTGAGCTACCCTGCCCCCTGCAAAATCAACCTGTTTTTGCACATTACTGGTCGCCTCAGCAATGGCTACCATACCCTGCAAAGCCTGTTTTTACTGCTAGACCACGGCGACACCTTGCACATCCGCCCGCGTCAGGACGGGCAAATTCTCCACATGAATCCCATGGCTGGCGTCCCGGCCGAACAAGACCTTAGCATCCGTGCTGCCCGCCATTTACAGCAAGTCAGCGGCTGCACTCTGGGCGCCGACATTGGCTGTGATAAACGAACGCCCATGGGTGGGGGATTAGGCGGCGGCAGCTCGGATGCGGCCACCGTCCTCATGGCACTCAACCAGCAATGGCAGTTGGGCTACACCCGGCAGCAGTTGATGCAGATTGGCGTTAGCCTGGGTGCAGATGTGCCCGTCTTTATCTTTGGCCAGCCCGCCTGGGCCGAGGGTATCGGCGAACAATTATCTGCGGTTTCACTGCCACCCCCACTACTCGACCAATATTACGTGGTACTCACGCCGCAGGTGGCCGTGCCCACCGCACAAATTTTTGCACATCAAGCATTGACAAGAGACTCGAAACCATTGAGAATAGCGGACTTTTCAAACGGCGCTAATTCCAGCGCGTTCTGGCAGCAAGCCAGAAACGATATGGAAGCGGTTGTTTGTATGCTTTATCCTCAAGTTGGCGAAACGCTGGCCTGGTTAAAACAATACGGCGATGCCCGTATGAGTGGTTCCGGCGCTTCAGTGTTTGTGGCCGTGGATAGTGCAGAAAAAGCGGAGCAGTTAATTGCAAATAGACCAGAAAACACTTCTGGTTTTTGGGCAAAAGGGTTAGAATATCATCCGCTTTTTGCTTCGGTCACTGACGGTGACCAAGCCACACAACAAGTGTGTTAAAGACAAGTTTTTTGGGGAGTCGCCAAGCTGGTTAAGGCACCGGATTTTGATTCCGGCATGCGAAGGTTCGAATCCTTCCTCCTCAGCCAAACATAAGCGTGTAGATTTTACGATTTACACGCTTAAATTTTTTATAGCGCCCAGCCAAGCGCATGGGCGCAGGTTTCAAGACATCGTCATCGCAAAAAGGGTACAACGTTGAGTAACGCCAACATGATGGTATTTACCGGCAACGCCAATCCGGTACTGGCACAAGAAGTGGCTCAGCATTTGGGCATTGAATTGGGGCGTGCCGATGTCGGCCGTTTTTCTGACGGTGAAATCATGCTGGAACTGCTGGAAAACGTGCGTGGCCGCGATGTGTTTGTGCTGCAATCCACGAGCTACCCGACCAATGACAGCCTGATGGAAGTCATGGTCATGGTGGATGCACTGCGCCGCTCATCCGCCGGCCGCATTACCGCTGCCATTCCTTATTTGGGTTATTCACGCCAGGACAGACGCCCACGCTCTGCCCGTGTTGCCATTACGGCCAAAGTAGTGGCCAACATGCTGACCAGTGTCGGTGTGAACCGTTTACTGACGATGGATTTGCACTCTGATCAGATTCAGGGCTTCTTTGATATCCCGGTCGACAATATTTATGCCACGCCGATTTTGCTTGATGATCTGGTCACGCTGAATCACGAAAACCTGGTCGTGGTCTCGCCAGACGTGGGCGGTGTGGTGCGCGCGCGTGCTGCGGCCAAACAGCTGAATGCGGATTTGGCAATTATCGACAAACGCCGCCCCAAGGCCAATGTGGCCAAGGTCATGAACATTATCGGCGAGGTTGAAGGACGCACCTGCGTCATCATGGACGACATGGTGGACACCGCCAACACCTTGTGTGAAGCTGCCGCTGCCTTGAAAGATCGCGGGGCGACCAAGGTGGTGGCTTATGCCACCCACCCGGTCTTGTCCGGGGGCGCGGGTCAGCGCATTTCTGCTTCAGCACTGGATGAGCTGGTCGTTACCAACACCATCGCGCTGAATGCAGAGGCGCAAGCCTGCAGCAAAATCCGCCAACTGAGTGCGGCGCCATTGCTGGCAGAAACCATCAAACGGATTAGCCAGGAAGAATCTGTGTCTTCCCTGTTTATGGATTAACCCTCCATCAACCAATTCTGAACGCATGAATTAAGTTTTTGTGCTGCAAGCTGGTCGCGGCTTGCAGTTTTTAGTGCAGTACCGCCTTCGGGCGTTTTTAGGAGTCTCATATGAGTATCGAAATTAAAGCCGTCAAACGTGACGTTAAAGGTACGGGTGCGAGCCGCCGCCTGCGTCGCGCTGGCAACGTGCCTGGTGTTGTTTATGGTGGCGATCAAGCTGCTGTGTCTATTGAGTTGGACCACAAAGAATTGTTCATGCAATTCCGTCACGAAGCGTTCCACGCTTCCATCCTGAGCCTGGTGCTGGATGGCAAGGCTGAAAGCGTTTTGTTGCGTGACTACCAACTGCACCCAGTACGCAATACCATTCAGCACATCGATTTCCAGCGCGTATCCGCGACTGAGAAAATCCACGTGAAAGTGCCTTTCCACTTTGTGAACGAAGAAGTGGCTCCTGGTGTTAAAACAGGCGGCGGCAGCATTTCACACATCCAGACTGAAGCTGACGTTAGCTGCCTGGCTAAAGATTTGCCAGAGTTTATCGAAGTGGACCTGGGCAACCTGGAAGCGGGTCACGCCATCCACCTGTCAGAAATCAAACTGCCAAAAGGCATTGAGTTTGTACAACTGGCTCACGGTGATGACGCGGCTGTGGTTTCCATTGCCAAACCACGCGGTGGTAGCGACGAAGCAGCAGAAGAAACCCCTGCTGCGTAAGTGGCTCAGGCGGTTATCCGCTACAATGAACGCGCACAGTCATGTGCGCGTTTTTTTTGGTGCGTATCGCACCCTCCTACATTTGCTTAGCGTGTGAATATGAGTGGAATAAAACTGATTGCAGGCCTTGGTAACCCTGGCGATAAATACACCATGACCCGACACAATGCGGGCTTCTGGTTTGTAGACCTGCTGGCACAACAATCCGGTAGCCGCCTGACGGCCGAGGCCAAACTGTTTGGTATCGCCGGCAAATGGCAACCGCATGGCGACAAATGGTTACTGAAGCCAACCACGTTTATGAACGCCAGCGGCAAAGCTGTCGCCGCCATCGCCCATTACTACAAGATTTCCCCGGCCGAAATTCTGATCGTGCATGACGAACTGGACTTGCCGCCTGGCCAGGCCAAGCTCAAGTTCGGCGGCGGGCATGGCGGCCACAATGGCTTGCGTGATATTCATGCCGCACTTGGCACCCCGGATTACTGGCGTTTGCGTATCGGTATCGGCCATCCGGGCAACAAGGCCGAAGTCGTCAATTTTGTCTTAAAAGCAGCAGGTAAAGAGGAGCAGCAGGCGATAGATGACAGCATCATTAAGGCCACCACGGTTATCGATCTGCTCGCCCAGGGCGAATTTGAAAAAGCCATGCTGCAACTGCACAGCAAATAAAAAAGGGCGCACATGCGCCCTTTGACTGCTTGTCTTCCCTAAAAGCGGTCTGCCTCCATGACCTTGCTCCATGCCTGCACAAAATCTTTGATCAGCTTTTGCTGACCATCGTTTGCCCCATACACCTCCGCCACCGCCCGCAATTCGGAGTTCGAGCCAAATACCAAGTCCACAGGTGTCGCCGTCCATTTCAACTGTTTGGTTTTACGGTCTAAGCCATCATAGGCGCCATCGGTTGCAGACTTTTTCCACTCCGTAGACATATCCAGCAAGTTCACAAAAAAGTCATTACTCAATGTGCCTGGCCGAGTCGTGAAGACGCCCTGCTTGCTACCATTGGCATTAGCATCCAGCACACGCATTCCGCCCACAAGGACCGTCATTTCTGGTACCGTCAGGTTTAATGTCGTAGCTTTCTCAACCAGCATTTCTGCCGGAGACAACCGGCTGTCAGCACTATAGTAGTTACGGAAACCATCCGCGCTAGGCTTCAGGTAATTAAACGATTGCACATCTGTTTGCGCTTGTCTGGCATCCATGCGGCCAGGTTTGAATGGCACATTGACCTTGATGCCAGCCTTCTGTGCCGCCTGTTCAACGGCAGCATTGCCGGCCAGCACAATTACATCCGCCAATGAAACCTGCTTGCCTCTGGATAATTTGCGGTTGAATGTCTGCTGCACTTGCTCCAGCTTTGCCAGTACTTTTTGTAGCTCAGCCGGATTATTGGCTTCCCAGTCTTTTTGCGGTGCCAGCCGCACCCGGGCACCGTTGGCGCCCCCACGCATATCCGTACCACGGAAAGTGGAAGCTGAAGCCCACGCAGTCCTGACCAGCTCAGGCCCAGACAAACCACTGGCCAAAATCGCCGACTTGAGCAGGCTGATCTCTTGCGCATTGATAAGCAGATGATTCAGTTCCGGGATAGGGTCCTGCCAAATCAGAATTTCTTTTGGCACCTGTTTACCCAAATAGCGTGCACGCGGCCCCATATCGCGATGTGTCAGTTTAAACCAGGCCTTGGCAAACGCCAGCTGATACTCTTCGGGATGCTTCCAAAACCGCATGGCAATCTCTTTGTACGCTGGGTCGGTTTTCAGGGCAATATCGGTGGTAAACATAATGGGCGCGTGTTTTTTGTCTGGATCATGCGCATCAGGCACAAACTTGACTTGATCTGCATTTTTAGGCTCCCATTGAATCGCCCCTGCCGGGCTTTTGGTTTTTACCCACTCCATGCTGAACAGATTATCCAGGTACTGTGTCGTCCACTTGGTTGGATTGACTGACCATGCGCCTTCGAGGCCGCTGGTCACAGTATCGGCGCCATGACCACTCCCACATTTGTTTTGCCAGCCCAGGCCCTGCGCCTCTATTGCTGCCGCGGCCGGCTCTTTACCGACACACGCCTCTGGCTTGTGTGCCCCGTGTGCTTTACCAAAGGTATGGCCCCCGGCAATCAACGCGACCGTCTCTTCATCGTTCATCGCCATCCGGCCAAACGTTTCACGGATATCTTTGGCCGCGAGCATCGGGTCAGGATTGCCATTCGGGCCTTCGGGATTCACATAAATCAAGCCCATTTGCACCGCGGCTAATGGTTTGGCCAACTCACGCTGCCCAGAATACCGCTTGTCTTCAAGAAAGGCTTTTTCTGGCCCCCAATTGACAATTTCCGCCTCCCAGTCGTCCGCACGTCCGCCAGCAAAACCAAAGGTTTTAAAGCCCATGGACTCTAACGCGACATTGCCGGTCAAGACCATCAGGTCTCCCCAAGACAGCTGGCTACCGTACTTGGCTTTGACAGGCCACAACAGTCGACGCGCCTTGTCCAGGTTGACGTTATCCGGCCAGCTGTTCAATGGCTCAAAACGCTGCTGGCCACCATTCGCTCCGCCACGACCATCAAATACGCGGTAAACGCCAGCACTATGCCATGCCATGCGGATGAAGAAAGGTCCATAATTTCCATAATCCGCCGGCCACCAGTCTTGTGAAGTCTTCATGACTTGTTCAATATCTTTTTTGACAGCTTCAATATCCAACTTTTGGAATTCCTGGGCGTAATTGAATTGCGGCCCCATCGGATTCGACTCAAGCGCATTCTGTCGCAAAGGCCTCAGGTCCAGTTGTTCCGGCCACCAGAACTGATTGTTGCTTTCCGACATGGCAACAACCGGGGTAGAAGAAAAAACCGTTGCCATGACCATGGCGACTGCCGACAGAATAAGTTGATTCTTTTTCATCATCTTTTATGCTCCTTTGATCCAAAAAAACCTGGCCACCACTGTAGATGCCCTCGGTCGTTCATACGCAAAGATAGATAGCCAATGGCTGCTTGCGTCTTTTTTTAGCTTACTGTGAGTAAAATACTGTCCGGCTCGGAAAAATCACGTGCCCTACAGTCAGAAAATCAATGATTCCCCAGCCAGCAACATCCTTATTGCCAGCCAGGGAAACCCGCTTGGTCTAATTCAATTTAGAAGCATTATCAGAAGTGGCATGCAGTGCTGGCTGCGCTTGGCGGGCATTTAACTGGCGCTCGGTAACGCTTTGGATAAACCCATTTTTCGCGACATCGCCATTGGCGACAGTGCCGAGGGTTACTTGGGTCTGGCGTGGGAAGATGCCGAGGATACTGCGGGCACCGATTGCGAGCGACTGATCAACATTCGGCACTTCCCCCGCAGGTACGGCCGTCACGCGTTCAAATCTGCTCAAAATCGTATTCACACCAATCGCCAGGTTACTATCGGCAGTGACTTCGCCCGCAGACGCAGACATCGCAGCAACCATCAATGCACTAGATACAATCCATTTCATTTCAACCTCCTAAATTAAGAAATAGCATTTCGCTATGGCTGCCATTTAATCGCTTGCATGCCTGGTTTGTGAAATAGCTAATCTGAATTGCCCCATTGATAATAGAAATGGCACTTATAAGCGGGTGCAGACTCCATCTAAAGCAAGTCTTGGAAACAGGAAACACTCCTGCACCGGGTTCAATGATTTGCTGAGATAAGAATGTGTAGTTTTTTGCATGTGCATGCATTGAAAACTTTTTAAGATCACTGCATGAAAACCGCATGCTTTTGGAGTAGGAATGAATTTAAGAGATTTACAATATTTGGTGGCTGTGTCAGAACTGAAAAACTTTAGCAAAGCAGCAGAGTACTGTGCCATCAGCCAACCCACGCTGAGTAACCAAATCAAAAAACTGGAGACTTACCTGGATGTGCAGATTTTTGAAAGGGACTCTACCCTTATCAGGGTCACCCCCGTCGGCGCCAGCATTATTGCCATTGCCAAAAGCATCACCGAGAGTGCTGAAAAAATCCGTGAGATTGCGCGCTATTCCACACGCACCTATGTCAACAAAATCATTATGGGTGGCTTTCCCACCCTGGCAAATTACGTGTTCCCGGAGTATGTGTTCCGCCTCAAGCAGCATTTTGAGGACCTCAAAATCCAGCTGATCGAAGAAAAAACCGATGATTTGATACAGCTGCTCACCGCCCGGAAAATTGATGTTGCGTTATTGGCCCTGCCTATTACCGATGAAACGCTGGAAGGCGTTACCTTATTTGAAGACCCGTTTTACGTCGCGGTACCAGATGACCATGCCTTTGCCCAGCGTAGCCATATTGATGTTGATGAGTTGTTTAACCAGCCCTTGCTATTGCTGGATGAGGGGCATTGCCTGCGTTCGCAGATTCTAAAGTTGTGCTCCCCCCGCAAAGCAGCAGATGATGACTTCAGGGCGGCCAGCCTGGAAACATTGCGGGTGATGGTCAAGCACGGCTTGGGCATCACTCTGATGCCCAGTGTCGCGGTGAGCGAGGGGGAGCAGGATATCTGTTATGTGCCCCTGAGTTGCAATGCCTCGCGCACCATAGGCCTTTTCTGGCATCAATCTCATGAAAGAGCCCACTACTTCCGCAAGCTGGCTGAGGTTATTTCTTACAAGCCTATTTCATAATGAGCGCGGCAACATCGCTGACTGCTGCCATGTCTGATACCAGGCCACAAAATCCTCAGTACGCAATGGCGGTGAGAAATAATAGCCCTGGCCAAAATCACAGCCCATCTCCTGCAAGATGCGTAACTGGCGCAGGTTTTCGATGCCCTCGGCAATCACCTGCATGCCCAGGCTGTGGGCCATGACGATAATGGCCTGGCACAAGGCACCATCTTGACTGGAAACCCCCAATTCACGCACAAATGAACGGTCAATCTTGACGTAATCAATCGAGAATTTTTTCAGGTAGGACAACGCAGAATAGCCGGTACCAAAATCATCGAGAGCCACTTGCACCCCCGCTTGCCGGTATTGGGCCAACCGCTCACTGACGTGCGTGTTGGCATCCAGCAGCAAGCGCTCGGTAATCTCAATCACCACCATGCCATTGAATTCAGGGTGCTGCCCCATCTCTGACAACCAGTCCTCCTGCTTGCGATGATCCGGCGCAAATTGCACAGGCGACTTGTTAATCGCCATCTGAAACTGCGGATGCAAGGACAGTCGCCAGGATTTGCATTGCGCAATGGCGGTTTTAAATACCCATTCCCCAATCGGCGCAATCAGCAGGTTATCTTCGGCAATGCCAATAAACTCCATAGGTGGAATCAGTCCCTTGACCGGATGCTGCCAGCGCAACAACGCCTCGGCCTTGACCACCTGGTTGGTTTGCAAATTCACCACAGGCTGGTACTCAAGAAAAAACTCCTGGTTGGTGATCGCCTGGCGCAAGTCGTGCGACAAGCGCATGCGGTTTTCAGCGTGCTGCTGCATGCGTGGCGTAAAGTAGGTAAAGCAGTTGCCGCCTTTTTGCTTGGACGCATACATGGCCTGATCCACCCGCTTCATCAGATCTTCTTTATTGCTGGCATCATCCGGAAAAATGGCAATCCCCAGACTGGAAGACACATAAGCCAACGTATCATCCAGCTGAAACGGTTGCGACAAGGTCTGCAATACACGCTGCGCCAGGGCCTCAACATAGCCCGCAGTGGCATCGCCGAGCATGAGCACAAACTCATCGCCGCCCAGACGAGCGACCAGATCCTTGTTGCCGACGCAGGCCGACAAGCGTTTACCCGCCTGCATCAGCAAACGGTCGCCCTGATCATGCCCCTGTGTATCATTGACCTCTTTAAACCGGTCCAAATCGAGAAAGATAATGGCCAACTTCTGGCTGCTGCTTTTAATCGTTAACAGCGCCTGCTCCAGGCGCTCGAAAAACATGCGCCGATTAGGCAAGCCAGTCAGCGTATCCACATTGGCAAACTGCCAGACCACCTCTTCTGATTGTTTGATCTTGGAGATATCGGCCAGCGTGCCCAGAATCCGTGTCGGCTTGCCCGCCTCGTCACGCATCAATACCATGCCCCGGTCAAACACCCACTTCCAACTGCCATCCTTGCAGAGCATGCGGTATTCAATCGCATACTGCTCACGTTCGCCATCCAGCACCTGCTGCTGCAAGGCTTGTACTGACTCGATATCTTCCGGATGAATCCGCTGTTGCCAGGTGGCCGGGTTATGCGCCAGTTCATGCGGCGCAAAACCAAACATTCTTTTCCAGTGATCAGAAAACACGACACGGGAGTCAGTCACATTCCAGTCCCAGACACCATCGCCGGTGCTTTCCATGGCAAACTTCCAGCGCTGCTCACTACTGGTCAAGGCCTGGCTATATTTTTCAACGATTTCACGTGCACGGCTGCGCACCATGGATAAATAGGCGAGCCCCGCCAGCAACACGCTGGTCAGCACGCCCATCACGGCGACCTGATTGGCTTCGCGCAAATCAGTGACCGCCTCAAAGGCCGGGGTAGACCGCGCGCGCATACTCCACAAATGGCCATGCATATTCATGGTTTGTGCGGCGCTAAAGCGGGCGGCATGCTCATGGGGATGTGCCTCCTCCCCGCTCGGGCTATGGTAAAGCGGTGTCTGCCCCTCTTTGCCATTCAAATCAAACACATCAAAATGCACTTGCCGCAGCTCGACCACCTGCAAGGCCTCAGCCAAAAAGGCATGGACATCAAAGCGCAAAAACACCCAGCCGTTCAACATGCGACGGCGATCCGTCTCAGAAATCTCATCCGGCCGCCCGTGGTACACCGGCGCATGCAAGAAATACGGATGCCCCATCTGCGGACTACCGGTAGACTGGCCCGACATCACGATTTGCTGGGTTTCGCTGGCTTGCAGCAAATCAGCACGCAGCCTCGCATCCAGAAAAGTATTCTTAAGCAAAATTTCCTGATTCTGGTCATTCCGCGGCTCAATATACAGCACCGGCGCCAGCTCATCATCGCCCTGTACAAACTCAAGCCTGGCGAGCAGGCTTTTCACTGGCGTTTCCAGATCTTTAAACGTCTCTGGATAATTGAGGTGGATGTACTTGATAAAGCCTATTGCATTCAAGCTGCCGTACTGGTCACTTTGCGTGTAATCATTGACATACTCGCGGAATTCTTTGGAAGAAACAAACTGCGAAGAAAGATAAAGATGCTCAACCCCGGTCAACACCTCGCGGTAAGCGTCCATACGGTGCTGGACAGCCTCGGTCGCTGACAACACCGCCTGCCGGAACTTGACCGCCTGCAAGGCTTCCGCATGTTCACGAGCATTCATCCACAGCAAAACAGTCAGCTGCAAGCCACAGGCCAAAATCACCAGGGCCAGCCAGCGCGAGGTCAGCAGTTGCTGCCATGATGCAATTCGAATACGAAACATCTATCCTCCTTCGTCAGGAAGTCGCATGACACACACCAGCATCCCCCGGTCATGCGATGAATTTATTTTTGAGTTTAAAACTTAATCCTGTTCAGGATTTAAGTCAAATCAAGATTGTTTCTAGCTCTATCTTGTGACTAACGGTAAAATATTGGTTTTATTGACTCTTTGCCGCAACTTCACACTGCGGCAATTCTCACGCTAAGGTTCATCCATTATGAAATGCGGTATTGTCGGCCTGCCTAATGTAGGCAAATCCACCCTGTTTAACGCCATCACCAAAGCGGGCATCGCCGCAGAGAACTATCCTTTCTGCACGATTGAGCCGAATGTCGGCATCGTAGAAGTCCCCGACCAGCGCATGCAACCGCTCATCGACATCGTCAAACCACAAAAAACTCAACCAGCCATTGTAGAGTTCGTTGACATTGCCGGCTTGGTGGCTGGCGCCTCCAAAGGCGAAGGTCTTGGCAACAAGTTCCTCGCCAATATCCGTGAAACCGACGCCATTGCCCACGTCGTGCGTTGCTTTGAAGACGGCAACGTGATTCACGTCGCAGGCAAGGTAGACCCACTCGCCGACATTGAAGTGATCAACACCGAGCTGGCGCTGGCCGACATGGAAACCGTTGAAAAAACCATGCAGCGCGAAGGCAAAAAAGCCAAGAGCGGCGACAAAGACGCCATTGCCCTGATCAAAGTGCTGGATAAAGTGCTGCCCTGCCTTAACGAAGCCAAAGCGGTGCGCACCCTCAATCTGGATGCCGAAGAACTCAATCTGCTCAAACCGCTGTGTCTGATTACCGTCAAACCCGTGATGTACATCACCAACGTGACCGAAGACGGCTTTGAAAACAACCCGCATTTAGACAAAGTGCTTGCCTTGGCCAAAACCGAAAAAGCCCCCGTCGTCACCATCTGCGCCAAAATTGAAGGCGAAATTGCTGAGCTGGACGATGCCGATAAACTCGAATTCTTACAAGAACTTGGCCAGGAAGAGCCCGGCCTCAACCGCGTCATTCGCGCCGCCTATGACCTGCTGGGCCTGCAAACCTACTTCACCGCTGGCGTACAAGAAGTGCGCGCCTGGACTGTGAAAAAAGGCGCGACCGCACCACAAGCCGCTGGCGTCATCCACACCGATTTTGAGCGTGGCTTCATCCGTGCTGAAGTGATTGCCTACAACGACTACGTGCAGTACAAAGGCGAAAAAGGCGCACAAGAAGCCGGTAAAATGCGCCTCGAAGGCAAAGAGTACATTGTGCAAGATGGCGACGTCATGCACTTCAGATTCAACGTCTAACCACGTATCAAGCTAAAAAATCAAAGGCTGGAGATTTCCAGCCTTTTTTATGCCTCACGACGCCTTGAACTCGGCATAGCCTGGATCATGAATCACCTTAACAAACCGCTGGAACAAATCGGGATCCAGCTTGCTGCCAGACTCACTCTCCATAATGCGCAAAATTTCATCGTGTGGCCGCGCCTCCTGATACACGCGCCGCACCGCCATTGCATCATAGTTATCCACCACCGTCACAATGCGTGACAATAACGGGATCGCCTCTCCAGCCAAACGATCAGGATAACCGCTACCATCAAACCACTCATGGTGATGCCGCACGACTTGTGCAACCTTATTCGCCTCATTATGCGCGTAAGCTGCAATCAGATTGGCCCCCACCTCAGGGTGCACCTGCATGATTGCCCGGTCATCAGCATCCAGCCGGGTTGGCTTCATCAACACCGCATCTGGCACCACAATCTTGCCAATATCATGCAAACAAGCGCCCAGCTCCAACGCATCCAGCTCTTGGCTGGTTAAGCCAATATCCAGCCCTATCCCTCTCGAAAGCGCCATTACCCGGTCACTATGCAAACGTGTATAAGCATCGCGCAGTCGCAACGCATCGGCAAATACCTTGCTCAAATGCAATACGCCGCTATGCTTGCTTGCAGGCTCGCTCATCCTTTTCCCGGTCTTTTAATAGGTTTAAGTTTTAGCATACTCCCAAAACTAAACGGATGAAAAGCCTACCACCCCGCAATTCAAGAAAATGCGTAGTAAAAAAGGTCGCAAAGGAATGTTGTCGTGCCCTGATACAACTGCTATAATCGCGGTCTTTCAAATCTGGTGATGTAGCTCAGCTGGTTAGAGCACAGGATTCATAATCCTGGGGTCGAGGGTTCAAGTCCCTCTTTCACCACCAATACCAGTAAGGGCTTACAGCAATGTAAGCCCTTACTCACATCTAAGCCTAAAAATCATAGGCAATGGCAAAAACCACTTTATCCTTTAAATTCATTGAGATATGTACACTCCACAGGCAACGGTAGGAGTGCAGTCTGTCCAGCACAGGACTTTAAGTCCTGAGCGTTGTGTATGAGATAAATACTTAACAACAATTACAATTACTGTTACATTCACATAAAAAATTGTTTTCATATAACTAAAATGAGTTCTTATGTTTAACACTTGTCATGGTCTTTTTGATGGCCCTTCATGGGAAGCTTTGTGCCAGAAAGTATTTAAATATAAGTATGGTGTAGAGGGTTATCAATCAATCCCAGCCTCACCTGGTGACTTTGGTTTAGAAGGGTTTACAATTCACTCAGGATTAGCATTCCAGTGTTATTGCCCTGAAAAGAACTATTCAACAGCAGATCTGCTAACAAAGCATCGTGCAAAGATATCAACTGATATCAAAAAACTCCAAACATATGAAAAGGAACTAAGTATTCGGCTTGGATCCACAAAAATAAGGGAGTGGCACTATGTAACTCCGGTTATTTCTTCTCATGAACTTCTAAGTCATGCAAAAAATAAAGAGACAGAGGCTCGCAGTTGGGGCCTTTCTATTTTAAGTAATGACTTTACAATTCATTTGCGAGATGCTGACTTCTACGCGACTGAAATAAATCAAATCAAAACATCAAGTGGTGAATGTCTTACATTTGATACTTCATCGCCTGAGTTAGCAGCAACTGATGGACCAATGCACGAGTACGAGGGGAACATTAGCAGAAAATCAATTGCGCGCGTTGGAGGCAATGGTGAGCCGAAATATCAAACTCAGGCATCGAAATTGACACAATTGACAATAGAAGATTTTATACATTCAACTCCTTATTTAAAGAAGATTGAAGCGGATGCTCCTTATGTATACATAAGGATTGTCAGATCAGTCATGCAGTTCGAATTACACATACAAGAGAAATGCTTAACTTGGAACGATACCCCTGAAGCACTGACGACCTGCCTTAAAGAGGAGTTTCTCGATCTGCTAAAAACTGACTTTCAAGATGTACTAAACCACACTGAATCAATGAAAATTGCTAGAGCATTTATCTCACGATGGTTAGCAGTTTGCCAGTTGGACTTTATTGACTTATGAGCCAACTAAAATTCACAATCAGATCCTCTCCTGTCTTTGCAGAACATAGGACAGTTTATAAAATTGCGCAGGTTTTACTCATATTACATTACTGTTGCAGAAGCTCTCACGCATCATTACCAAAACTACAACTATTTAACTGGGGTTTAAAAAGTGACTCCAGAAGATTAATCTTATTAAATGCAGCGCAAAAAAATAATCTGAATATTCCAACCTGGGGGTTTGATCCACTTCTAACAATCGCTGTAAATTTTGCTATTGCAGATAATCTTATTTCATCCACTAAAACTGGATATCAGGTTACTGAAAAAGGCTCAATTTATGCAAACGCAATATTAGAAGATATTGAAATCATGCAAAAAGATAAAAGCATGCTCAAGTCAATAGGTAAAGGCATTACCGAATCTATGATAGAAACTATAACTAAAAGCTGGACCTCACAATGAGAATATGTGCTCTTAAGATTAAATTAGATACTCCTGAAGGTTTATTCGGATTTGAAACAACGTTTTCAGAGCACTTAAATATTATTCGAGGTAATAACTCATCAGGCAAAAGTACTATCTATAACTCAATTATCTACTGTTTGGGGATGGAGGAAATAATAGGATCCAAGGGGCCCAAGTCTCTACCATATGCTTTGAAAGAACACTTTAATTACAATGGCAGAGAGATAAAAATCGAGTCTTCCAAAGTCATGTTAGAAATTAAGAATCATGAAGGTAAAACAGTAACAATTTCACGCGTAATCATTGATAAAGTCAAAAGCAATAAGTTAATCGAAGTAATCGACGGACCAATACTTACTCAGAAATTAACTCCAACAGAAGTTAGACCAACATACGTTCATGATAGTGGCGGAGCCTCGAAAGAAGAAGGATTCCACTTCTTTCTGGAGAAGTTTCTTAACTACAACTTACCCACAGTTCCTCTCTCAAACAGCACCGCGCAAACAAAACTATACTTACAGACAGTTTTCGCTGCTTTGATAATAGAACAAAAAAGAGGTTGGTCAGACTACTTAGCCAACATACCTTATTATGGCATTAGAGATGCCAAAACACATGTTGCTGAATTCCTACTCAATTTAAATGTATTCGAAAACAACATATTATTAGATAGTTTAAACAAAGAATCCATAAAACTACATCAAGAGTGGGATTTCAAACTTCGAGAGATTGAACGAGTTTCTTCAGAGAATAGTGTATTTATTTCAAACCTACCTACCAAATTAGTTTCTGACTTTGATCGTGACAAGTTATCAATTAATAAGAAAACTTTTACACAGTCAATAACACTAGAGGAGTACATAAAGGAATTACAATCAGAGAGAGCGAAACTGGATCATCTAGAGACCTCTAAAGCTAGCAGTGACACAGAGCAACAACTGAGTGAGCTAGATAAGTTAACGGCTGATATTGAAAAACTAAGTAACTCATACGAGTTGCTAATATCTCGTGAAAACCTATCAATTTCATCACTTAAAGAATATGAACACTTTATTCTCGAAATCAGAGAAGACTTAGAGCGTAATAAAGCCGCTTTCAAGCTAAAGAGCTTAGGTGCAGAATTAAACATTAGAACTGCTAGTGACTTTTGTCCTACCTGTAGCAGCCCAATCAGTGACTCGCTTGCGCAGCAATTAACGAAAGCTAACGAGATGAGCTTGGAAGAAAATATCAACTATTTAAACAAGCAATCTGAAATGATCACTCGGCAGATTAGAGGTCTTAGATCTGAATTGAAAGATATTGAGTCAATTAAATCTGACCTATCAAAAAGAATTGATGAAAAACGTAGACTTCTCTCAACAATAAAAAAAGCTGTAATTCTAGGAGAAGGTAATGTTAAAGCTATTTATATGCGTCAAATTCAGGTTGAGGATGAGTTGAAGAAATTGGACTCAGCGGCTTTGGAGCTAGAAGCTGCTATCGAATCGCTGAGCAATCTCTCAAAAGATTTTTCTACTAATCAAAAAGCAAGGAAGGAATTACCAGAAAATCTCCTTTCTGATGAAGACTCTAAAAAAATTAGTGTATTTCAATCGTTCTTCAGGGCCAATGCATCAGCATTTGGCTACTCCAGTGCAGATATTAATCTTGTAGAAATTAACAAAGGCTCCTTGACTCCGTATCTCTTCAGTACGGAACTAAGGGAAATGGCGGACATAAAATCAGATTCAAGTGCTAGTGATTTTGTAAGGCTAATATGGAGTTATTTAATAGCGCTTTATCAAACATCTACCTTCAGTTTGAATCAAAAGACTTTTATCGGAAATCATCCGAAATTTATTCTATTTGATGAACCTGGTCAGCATTCCATGGGAGAAGAAAGCCAACGAGCACTATTTAATTTGCTCGGCTCAGAGAAAGGATTACAGAGTATAGTGGCTGCGTCATTCGATGAATCAGATGCCGTATTCAATGAAGCTACTCACGGAGTCAAATTCAATTTAATTTCTTTAGATATCAAATGCATCAAGCCGCTACAGAGTTAAAAGTTAGGCATTAAATTGGGGGCAATCTGAAATGGCAAGAGAATTTGAAGTTAGGATCTTAATCACCCTTGATAGCGAGGATTTTGATTCAAGAGTGATTTTAAATAAAAATGTTGAATATCCATTTTCTAAAGTATACAAAGATAGATTTCATATAACAAATCAACAGATAGAAATCACTGCTTTAAGAAGCCAAAAAGTCGATATAGATTCAATTTTCTCAAACTACAACAGCGCGCTCAATAAACAAGTTACAAAAGCCTTAACATATTACTATTGCTCAGTATGCGCACCAATAAAGATTCGTCAGATTCAAATTTCTCAATCCAACATTCGTAACAAGGGTAAATTCACTCCTATAAAAAAAATAATCGGCCATAAAGACATATATCAAATTATTGAGAAAAACTCATCATTGGTAGATTTGTGCAAGATAAAGAGTAATGAACTTGAAGCTATACTTAATGAAGACTCAAAAGGGCATGCAATACTAATTGCAACGACTCACTTAATTAAAGCATGTTGCTTGTCCAATCCTTTTGATAAATTTGACAAACTCTGGAGAAGCTTCAATGCTCTGTATAAATGTCTAGCACAAAAAACAAAGGATTCAGAGTGCCTGATACACCTACGAAAGCATATGGATGCAAACAACGCTTTATATCCGCTATCTCAAGGCTTAATCTCATCTACTCAATCTAATGAAATTAGGGATAATATTCGCTGGATAGCAATGATTCACAATGACTTCCCTACAGAAAAACAAGCTGAAGCCTTCAAAGGTTTCGTTTTACAAATTAAAGACTCTAGATTTATTTCAATTGTTAATGACGCCTTATCAGTAAGGAAGACACATCTGATTAATAGAGGGTTTTGGAATCAAGTTGAAAACCATATTAAAATTAACCTGGCTAGCCCAAAAAAATACGACACAGATGTTGTTGCTATCTTATGCCTGAGATATATGTATTTTGTTAGAAACAAAAGCTTTCATGCAGAAAAATTAGACTCGTCATTTAATATTGTTGCAAATAATAAAGAGGAAAAAGAATTGATTTGGCTTTGTAAAATCTTAAAATTTTTAATAATTGATGTGATTAATTTTAACTCTAAGTTTTAAGTGCCCTTTTTTGAATCGATTCCATCATTTCCATAGGCAACGGTATAGCCGTAAATAACCAGTAACAACCGGTAATAACCAGAAACAATGTGGAACGCAACACATTGTATTTAAAATGAAAATTTAAAAATAGCAAATAAATCAGTGGGTTAAAAACGTGCGCAAAGTATTCATAATCCTGGGGTCGAGGGTTCAAGTCCCTCTTTCACCACCAAATACAAAAACGGCTTCCAGAAATGGGAGCCGTTTTTATTTATCGCTACCTTCTGCAAAGCCCCCTATTTCAAGCGAGTGCAAAGTTAAATGAATTTAAACCTGTGGGCATAGTCACATTGATACCAATCAATTAGACAATAAGGAAAACACATGCACGTAAGCTTTGAAGTCGCACAAGAAATCATTGAAAAAGCAGTTGAAAAATCCAAACAAATCGGCGTCAAGATGTGTATCGCCGTACTAGATTCTGGTGGCAACCTGAAAAGCTTCACAAGAATGGATGATGCCTGGGTTGGCAGTATCGACATCGCCATCAAAAAAGCAAAAACCGCCTGTTACTTCGCCATGCCCTCTGGCGAAATCGGCAAACTTTCAGTGCCTGGCTCGCCTTTATACGGTATCGAGCACTCCAACGATGGTTTGATTACTTTCCCAGGTGGGTTACCGATTGTGGATGAAGACGGGATATTGATTGGTGCAATCGGCGTGAGTGGAGACACAGTTGAAAATGATCACTTAGTTGCACAGGCGGGTGTGAATGTGGCTGGTGTCTGTGATGTGCCTAAGCATCCTTGGCGGACCTGATTAAATCACTTAGAAAATCCTCTTTCACAACTAACTACAAAACGGATTCCATTTTAAGAAGCCGTTTTTATTTGCCAAACTCATCTCATTTGAGAGTCTAAGCTATCCTAATTATTTATTCACAAACTGCTGCCTCAACCATACCATCGCTTCATCATCCTGAGACTTCACATGCCACGCCATGCCTAGCTCAAAAGGCGGGATTGCAAATGGCAGCTCAATCAAATCCAACGTGTCTTCATACTTTTCGAGTAGCTGTTTAGGTAAGGTGGCGACACAATCGCTATTGGTGAGCACCAAAGCAATTTGGTTGTAACTGGGCACAGAGGCCACGATGTTCCGGGTTTGCGACTGCTCGGACAACAAGTGATCAATTGAGCTGGATAAGTCCCCCTTTGCAGAGACGATGACATGCGAGAGTTGGCAATATTCATTGAGTGTCGGTTTTTTTGTGCCTCTCGCATGCCCTTTTTTCTGCGCCATGATAAAGCTGTCTTTCATTAAATACCTGACCTTGAGGCTGTCTGGCATTTTGTTGATATCGCCAATGTATAGGTCAATATGGCCTTGCTCCAGGTCTTCTTTCACATTGACGCCAAACACTGACACGAATGAAATTTGCAGCCCTGGATTATTAAAGGAAAGCACCTTTTTTAACACTGGCAGGCCAAGGATCGTGAACACACTATCGTTGGTTGCAATGGTGAATTTGCGGCGAGAGGTCAGCGGATCAAAGCTGGATTTGAAATTAACGGCAAACTTAAGCTCGTTAATGGATGCGCGTAATTTATGCTGAAGGTTTAATGCCCTTTCAGTCAGCACCATACCGCGCCCCACTTCAGCCGGTACAAGCAACGGATCCTCAAACAACACTCGCAGCCTGGCTAATTGCGTAGAGAGCGCTGGCTGGCTGATATTCAGTCTCTGCGCCGCCTTGGTGACGTTTTTTTCTTCCAGCAGGATATCCAGCGAAATCAATAAAGGCAGGTCTGCTCTTTTTATATCCATAATATTTATACATCCAATACAAATATTCAATTTTAAATAATCATTAATTATACGTATTCTGATGGTAATTTAAATGAACCGGAGAATATGGATGAGCAATGTGCAAGGCAGAAAAAGAATGGCATTCAAGAAGACGGTTTTAGCCATTGGCTTGTTGTTACAGTGCCTGGCCTATGTAAATACTTCTGTTGCCGGAGCTGAATTACCAACGGCTTCAGTGGCTAAATACCATGCTGAAACTGGTTACTACACGTTTAAATTAGGCACGTATGAAATCACGGTGATTTCGGATGGCACGGTGCCGCAAGACTTACATGTATTGTTAAAAGGCGCGCCCCAGCAAACGGTGGATGGCTTGTTAAACCAAGTGCATTTACATAACCCGGTTGAGGCATCCATCAATGTGTTTTTAATCAACACCGGCAAGAAATTCATCCTGGTGGATACAGGTGCAGGAGATTTTTTTGGCAAGGGGTTTGGTGGCAAGTTTAGTGAGCGTTTAAACAAGTTAGGCGTTAAGCCGGAAGATATTTCTGACATATTGATTACCCATATCCATACCGACCATACGGGTGGCCTGGTGCATGAGGGCAAAGCGGTTTTCCCCAATGCGAATATCTATGTGGGTAAAGCCGATATAGACTTTTTTCTGGATGCTAAAAATCAAAATGGGGTGAATGGCTACGACAAAGCCTATTTCCAGCAGGCGCAAACTGCGATGCAGCCATATGTGGCGTTGGGTCATGTAAAACCGCTGAGTGGCGTACAAAAAATTCTTGCTGATTTTAATGCTTACCCCACACCAGGCCATACGCCGGGGCATTACTACTACCTGTTAGAAAGCCAGGGCCAGTCGATTACATTCATTGGTGACTCCGTGCATGTTGAAGCGGTGCAGTTCCCTCATCCTGACATCACCATTACTTACGATGTTGACCAAGCCAGTGCCGCAAAACAGCGGCAGACCCAATTCAATCGATTAGCTAAAAGCCGTGTCATGATTGCGGCACCGCATTTGCCCTATCCTGGGGTAGGCTACATTAATACGCAAAAAGACGGGTTTGCATTTATTCGTGCCGAATACCATGATAGACAGGGGCTGTGATTAAACATATTTAGACTGTGAAAGGCCCTCTAAACAGAGGGCCTTTAGTTCTGGTCAAACTTAAATCTGCGCCTGGCTACCATCCACAAAGAACTCAATGCCATTAATGAAACTGGCATCTGGTGATAATAAAAATGCCACGGCGTTCGTCACTTCATCTGGGTCACCCACTCGGCCCATAGTTACTTGAGCACCTAAATAATCGAGCAGGCCTTGTTTGGGCAGGTCAAATCCTATTTACCATTCCCTTGTATTTTTTTATCAATCACTTGATGAGTTTCTTCATCTTCTAACCATACTGATGATGCGCCTGCACCCAACTCACCTTTTACAATATATTTTTTACCCTTTTCAGGCGTGAATGTGATTTCTCCCTTCACCTGATAAACCTTGCCAAATAGCTCCTGGATAGGCGCACCGTATTGTGTTTTTGCCGCCAGAGTTAACTTCACCGGTTTGTTTGCTGGCACTTGTCTGTCAATTAAATATGGGTTGAGGCGAAAGCCTTTTCCGCGATTTAATTCAACAGAACGCTGCAAACTGTTTTTGACATATTTCCCATCGATGCTTTCAACATAAAAGAAGTCAGACTTTTCTGCATCATAGGCTTGATATGAGTCTTTAATCGTGACTTTAGAAAAGTCGGTTTCTAATGGTAGTAACTGACCTGCTGTGATGTGGAGCTTACCTGCTGGCGCTAATGGCAATACATATTCAGTACCATTCTCAGAGTACACATAGATATTCTCGGAATGTGTTGGTGCCGCGTATACGACCAGATAGGCTGCGTTTGCTTGCAATGGCAGGTCAGCGTAGTAAGTCATGCCCGTAAAGAAATTCGAATCACTTTCAATACGGTAGTTTTCGATCTTCCCTATCTGTTGTTTATCTTTATCCAAAACCAATAAATTTGGTACCAGAATTGAAGCTGACGGCAAATAACTGGCACTTAGGTAAGTTTTAACTGTGACCAGCCTGGGCTGACCTGTTTCTGTTAATTCAAAAGCAGCATAGTAGCCTTTGCCATGTGGAAACTGGAATGTCGGTGTTTTGTCACCAAACAAAATAGATTGCTCTACACCCGTTTTCAACGGCGTATAGGCCATATCATTAATGCTTGAAGCTTGAGGTGCTTTGGATTGCGATAATTGTTGATGCATTTGATCTACAGATGCACAACTGGTCAGTATAGAGGCTGCCAGTACAACGATAAAATAGTTAAATTGGGAGATGAGGCCAGACATTATTGTTATCCTTATTATTAAATTTGTTATCAAATCACTAAGTGATCTAACGATTTTTATCACCAAAGAATACAACTAGTTTAACGTACAATCAATCGTGCCCTCTCTGTTTGAGGGGCTACTGCTTTGGCTTACCACCTGGTGGTGAACTCTGTTATCGATCTTAAAACCATGATGGAGAACTCTCATGTCTTATAGTAAAACAGGCACCTCCTTCAAACAAAAAACCCGACACTTGGTCGGGTTTTTGTCATTTTAGCCTCAGCTAAAATTATTTGTTCATGACGTACATGGTTACTTCAAAGCCAAAACGCATTTCGGTAGCTGCTGGTTTAGTCCACATGGTGTTTCTCCTGAGTTTGTTGGGGGGTAATCTGTACAACGTGTGCACAGTATGCGCTGCGTTTTGATGTTTGTTCAGGGCTGTTTTACTTGAACCTGGCTCATGATTTTCACCAGCGCAGGGTAAAATTTCAGGCAGCTAATATTTGAAATTCTGTTGCTTTTACAACAGGTTTTACCTGACGGTTTTCGCGTAACATTTCCACCAGTCCATAACGGGACATGGTTTTTAAAGTGCGCGATAAATTACTTTGTTTTCGGCCCGTAATGATGGCGAGCTCGGTAATCGATGCGGGCTGTGAATCTTGGATGACTCTCAATAATGCACGGTTCTCGTCACTCAATACTTCAGCCAGCGACTTCATGGATGAAAACCAGATTTTGGGTTCATCTGCGGCGGGCTGGTATTCACCACGCGCTATCGCTAGCATGCGCTCACGAAACTGCACTTCAGACATGATACCAATGGTGATTCGATGATTCATTTCAGTTCCTTTAACAGGCGCTCAACTTCCGCAAAAAAATCAGTGAGCAATTGCCCGGCATCTTTGAATGCATAGGGCACACCTTGATCAGTGGCGTGTCTGTGCTGATGGTCATAAGGCAGGCGTTGCCCCGCATATTTAAACTTTTTGGGCGGTTTGACGGCATGACTATTGTCATAACCCATGAGCCGCTTTCCGTGCTTATCATGCAATGTGAGTGAATACCGGATGCCGTGGGTAATGGCATCAGATACACGCACTTGCCATACTTCAAACTTGAGCCAGTACCCCCCTTCTAAGACATAGAGGGTGTCATGCATTTCCAGCAATGTATTTAATGTATGATCGTCTTGCATTTATATATCATCGGATGATAAATGTAAAATTACCCAACTGTCACTCCCTAATGTTTCAGGCAAATCAGCCATAAAAAATTAACATAAGTTATCAAATTAGAATACAAAAAAGCCCGACAGCGAGTCGGGCTTTTGTCATTTTAGCCTCAGCTAAAATTATTTGTTCATTACGTACATGGTTACTTCAAAGCCGAAACGCATTTCAGTCGCTGCTGGTTTAGTCCACATGGTAGATCTCCTAGATAAAGTTAACAATCAATCAAACGTGTAGCCAGTATGCCTGCCCGCCAGCCTTTTGTTGAGCGCGCTTTTACGCGAATGCAACTCATGATTTTCACCAGCCTGATGTTAACAGAAGCAAATTCTTTGCTGTATCCTTCAAATTATTAATGTAAATCGTTATCATTACTATTAACAGAAGTTGAGCCTAGACTCAACCGCACGCCTCTCTGCCTGGCAGAGCCTTTTATCCAATGGGAGTTCTCATGTATTACCACTCATCGACATTACGGCCGATTGCGCTGGCTTTGCTTTTGGCCAGTGCAACCCAGGCGACATACGCGCAAGCAGCCGACGCTGCAAAAAATGATACCGAGTCTGACACTTTGCCCGAGGTCACGGTCAAGGAAAAGAAAACCAGTCGCACGGACTATCAACCACTGGTGAATAGCACGGCAACCAAGATTGCTGCACCACTGCGAGATATTCCGCAAACGGTGGATGTGGTCCCTGCGCAAATTATTCAGGACCAGGCCGCGCACTCGTTACAGGATGTATTGAAGAACGTGCCTGGCGTCTCGCTGAATCTGGGTGACGGCCAGCGTGATCAGTTTGTGATTCGTGGTTTTGATGCGATGGGTGACATGTATATTGATGGTATGCGTGATGACGCGCTGTATTACCGTGACCTGTCGAATATTGAGCGCGTGGAAGTGCTCAAGGGGCCAGCCGCGGTATTGTATGGCCGTGGCTCTTCTGGCGGCTTGATTAACCGTATCACCAAAAAACCTGGCGAGACCATCCGCACCATTAAACTCAACGGCGGCTCTTACAAACAGCGCCGCGGCGAGTTTGATGTCGGCGACAAACTGGGGGATTCAGCGGCCTTCAGGATCAACGGCGCGGTAGAGGATTCTGGCAGTTTTAGAAGCCAGGGCTTTCTGGAACGGCAAAACCTCGCCCCTTCATTGCACTTGCAACTGGGAGAAGATACCAGCTTGTTGTTGCAGGTAGAAAAACTGCATGACCGCCGAGTGACCGACTTCGGGATCCCGGCTTATCGGGGCAAGCCACTCAACATTGATCCAGACACCTACTATGGCTCACGCAATGCCCGCGATGATGATTACACCGACTCAGATGTGTTGTCTGGCCGCGCGGTGTTGAAACACCAGATTAACGACCAATGGTCCGTGCGCAATATGGTTGGCGCCTATCATTACGAAATGGATCGCAACAACACACTGGTTTCAGGGGTGAATGATAATTTGCGCACAGCGACCCTGACGCACAACCAGCTATGGCGCCAGGATGATGGCTGGTTCAACCAGTTTGAAGTATTGCAAAAAGCCGAATGGGCTGGCATGCAGCATCAATTACTCTACGGCCTGGAGGTGGGCGAGCAACGCAAAACCATGAAACGCTGGGCCTGGAGCAATCCGACGGTGACCGTCTCCCTGTTTGATCCGGTATTACCCAGCCTGTCACAGTTTGGCGTGCGCGGCAGCAATCCCAACCTCAGTAACCAGACCATCCTGCAAGTGACTGGCGTCTATGTGCAGGACATGATTACGCTTTCCGAGCACTGGAAGGCGCTGGTCGGCAGCCGCCATGACCGCTTCGCGCAAAAGGTTGAAGACCGCTTGTCTACGGTGAGCCCCGAGCGCACAGATCATACCTGGAGCCCGCGTGCTGGCCTGGTCTACCAACCCACGGATTGGCAGTCTTACTATATTTCATTGAGTCGCTCTTTCCAGCCCTCTGGCGAAACCTTGAGCTTCTCGCAGCAGCAAAGCCAGCTAGCCCCGGAAGAGACCAATAATATTGAAATCGGCAGCAAAACCGATTTTTTCAATGGCAAATTGTCTACCACCGCCGCCCTGTTTCATCTTGAGCGCGAAAACATCAAAGGGACTAATCCAGTCAACAATGCCTTGATAGGCGTGGGGACACAATTAACAGAAGGACTGGAGTTGACCATGACGGGTGAACTTGCGCCACGCTGGCAAGTGTTTGCTGGCTACGCCTATTTGGATGCGCGCATCACTGACTCAGTAGCGATACAAAACGGCGTTGCCTTACAAGGCAAACGGGCAGCCCTCACCCCAAAAAACAGCGCCAACTTGTGGGTAATGCATCAACTCAATGAAGGCTGGAGTGTGGGCGGTGGCCTGAATTATGTCGGTAATCGCTATGCGTCGAATGACAATCTGGTGGCCCTCGGTAGTTATATGACGGCAGATGCAGCAGCTATTTATCATAGCTCACGTTACGACCTTGCGTTCAATCTGAAAAACCTGACCGATAAGCGTTACTATGCTTCTGGCCACGGTACCAGCAATAACCTCAATGGTCCTGGTGCGCCGCGCCGCGCAGAAGTCACACTGACCATGCATTTCTAATGCCTGTGCCCCAAACAAAAAGCCCGACATCGAGTCGGGCTTTTGTCATTTTAGCCTCAGCTAAAATTATTTGTTCATTACGTACATAGTCACTTCAAAGCCAAAACGCATTTCGGTCGCTGCTGGTTTAGTCCACATGGTAGATCTCCTAAAAAGTTAACACTCAAACGTGTGACTAGTATGAGCGCCTGCTTGAAAATTGTTGAGCGCAGTTTTACGCGAATTCGGCTCATGATTTTCATCAGGATTGCGCTCTTAAGCGGTATGCAGTTTAAGTCGACTGGGGTTCTGGCAGCGTGGCCAAATGCAGCGTTTGAGTTGGAAAAGCCACTTTAGCCCCAAGCGCCGAAATGACTTCCCCCACTTTGATCAACACGTCCTGTTTTACATGGTGATACTCTTCCCAAACCCTGGTGCGGGTAAAAGCATAGATCATGATATCCAATGAAGACTTGTTGAAAGTGACAAAATTCACGATCAGGGTTTGAGACTGATCAATCTCTGGGTGATGTTGCAACATGTCTCGAACTGCACTGACAATCCCAGCAATTTTATCAAGGTCAGCATATCGAATACCTATGGTTTCACGGATACGGCGGTGACTCATGCGCGAGGGGTTCTCAACCGCAATGGTCGTAAATAACATATTGGGGATATAAATCGGGTTTTTATTGAAGCGGCGAATCCGTGTATGCCGCCAGCTGATCATTTCAACGGTGCCTTCAATGTCCTTGTCAGGCGAGCGTATCCAGTCGCCGACACTAAACGGACGGTCAAGATAAATGGTCAATCCGCCAAAAAAGTTCGCCAAAATATCTTTTGCGGCAAAACCAATGGCGATGCCGCCTATGCCCCCGGCAGCCAATAATCCAGAAATACTTATCCCTATGGTCTGCAAAAAGGTGATCAGCGTAATCACCACGACCAACAAATAACCTAGCTTACAAAGTGCATCGATGGTCGTTTGATCAACCTGACTGTCACTGCGCGTGTCGCGGGTCATGAACTGCTGACGAAACTCACTGATCGTACGCCAGAAAAACCAACTCACAACCAGCAAAAAGCCAATATCCCGCACCAGCGAAATCATCTCCAGCCACTCTTCAGGATGATGGGCTTTGGCATATAGCTTAGCCATGTAAGCCAACCCTAATAACCAGATGAGCGCTGGTAACGGGCGGCTCGCACCATAAACAAGTGCATCATCCAGATAACTGCGGCTATATTCGGCAACGCGTTTCAGTCTATGCAGTAGTAGGCTAGAAACGCCATGAAGCACTGCTGTGATCGCAAATATGACCAGAAGCCGTATGTATAACGGCTCACGTAACATCGAAACAACCCATACCTCATGCCACCACTGCACTACTCAACCTCCAATACATTAATGCCAATGCATTTTAGAGCAATTTTCATAAATGCCCAATTGATTACTGACTACATAGATTAAATGTCATTGGAGGCGCAAAAGCGGAGACGGCGTCGCTTCTGGCGGTTAATCGTCCCCAGCATCGCAAGCGGCACGCCGTTTTTACCGATGCACAATCATACGCATACTAGGCTAAAAATGCGTCGACAGCCTGGATAAATAATTGCGGCTGTTCTGCATGCACCCAATGATCGGTGGGCAGGCTGACAAAGCGGGCTTGAGTGAAGTGCTGGCTAATTGTGTGCATGTCTTGCGCATTGACATAATCACTCCGCTCCCCGCGAATAAACAGACTAGGCATCGTCAGGCCAGTCGCCACTGGCGGCAAAAGTGCTGACTGCAGTTGCCCATAATTGGCTTTGAGGGCCGCGAGATTGAGCCGCCACTGCAAGCGACCATCCACCTTATGCAGATTGGTGAGCAAGAACTGGCGCACCATCAGGTTGGGGATAGCAGGAGCGAGCGCTTTATCCACGTCACCGCGGGACGCGCACTGGTGCAAGTCTACCGCCAGCATGGCGTCTATGAGCGGCGTGTGCACGTCGGCATAAGCGCGCATGGCCATATCCACCACCATCAGCTTGCTCACGCGTTGCGGCCATTGCATGGCAAACTGCATGGCCACCTTGCCGCCCAGCGAATGGCCTAATACATGCACTTGCGTCAGCTTCAAATGCTCACACACGGCCAGCACATCCGCCGCCATTTCGGAATAGGTTTGCGACTCATGGTGCGGTGAGCGGCCATGGTTACGCAAATCGACACTGATCACCGAGCGCTTCTGGGCGAAATACCTGGCAATACTGCCCCAATTGTCGGCGGAGCCAAACAGACCATGGAGCAATAACAAAGGCGTGCCACTGGGTTCAGTGGACGCGTTCAAGACTTGATGATGTAGCAACGGAAAAGTGGTAGTCATGGTAAAAAAGATTTCAACGGTGAGTGAAGCGCTAAAGCGCTATCTTATCGTACTTACAAACTTCGTCAGTCAACTCCTACGGCAGGATCAGAATCCGGTGTATGGCTGGCCCTGCGCATTTTTTGAATAATGAGAGCTCGATGATTTTGAAAGGACTGCACATGAAAACGACATTGAAATCCATTTTGCTGGTAAGTGCTTTATTGTTGCCGATGGCAAGTTTTGCCGCGGATGGCGACTCCATTGGTACCAAGGTAGAAGACACCGTGATCACGGCCAAAGTAAAGGCGGCCTTGGCCAAGGACAAAGCCGTGAGTGCCACCGATATCAAAGTTGAAACCGACAGCAATGGCCTGGTGCAATTATCTGGCGTGGCTAAAACTAAGGCCGAAGCAGATAAAGCAGTGCAATTGGCTAAAAATGTCAAAGGTGTGACTGCTGTGAAAGACGATATTGTGGTCGCACAGTAAGTCCCCACGCTACGATCTTCTCTCCGTTGCCCCTGTGCCAGCCATGGCCAGGGGCATTTTTTTATGCCGCGTAACCCATGGATGAAGATAGGTTCGGGGCCTCACTGGTCTGTTGCTACCGCCACTCAGTATGCAGCAAGGGGCTTAAGCTCGTGATCGTTACTTGACGTCGGTGCCACCCTGTTTCGGATCCTGCTGAAAGCGTTTGCTTTTTTCCATATTGCCAGGCTTGGAAGACTGGGCATTTTGCGGCTGGCTGGCGGTGTCTTTGGTGTTGGGCGGCAGATTATTATTATCTTGCTGCGGCTCCAGATAGTTACCGTTTTTGGTGGTATCCGGCACCTGGTTTTTTTGTTTTTGCGCCGGAGGCACGGCATCGGGAGAGACATGATCCGCAGCCAGGCTGGGCACACTGCTAGCCACCAACAGGGCTGCGATCAAAAAAGAAAGGGGATTGTTCATAGGGGCATCCTTATCAAAGAAGAAGAAAACCTGTCTGGTCAGACAGGCATGCTTCTATGCTAAGGATGCACGGGCAGGCTGTATGTCAGCCTAGCGACCTCAAATTTGTAGGATTATCACGAAGCGGCGTCTTCATTGCCGGTCAGTTGGCCGTGGCTACGGATCCAGGCAATGACTTTGAGTAACTCATCCGGGGTGATGCCGTTATTCGGGTCTGAAGGGTCCATCAAGCCTTTGCCTTTGGCCCCCATGCCGCCATTGGTGCCATGCCACACGGTTTCAAACATGCCTTTATTGGTGGCGTCTTTGGCATAGTTATAGTTGGGGCCGGTGAGCGCAGGGCCCACTTGCCCACCCGCTTCCGGGCCATGGCATTGGGTGCAAGAATATAGTTGGAAGATTTTTTTACCTGCTGCAATCGCATCTTCTTTACCCACATAAGGGTTCTTACCTGTCGCTAAAAATTCTTTGGCGGCTGGCGTATCAAACAATTCGGGCTTGATTTCCAATGGCGAGCCATCCTGGGTGGTGACAAACTTGATCGTTTCAGTGCTGGCAGCCGCCTCGGCTTTAGCAGAGGGATCGCCGGAAGCCGTGGTTTGCTTGTCGCAGGCAGCCAGGCCGGTGACTAACACCAGCAAGGCCAGACTTGTTTTAGCACGCAATGTTGCATTCGGGCTTGCTTGAGGCAAGGTAGCCATTGGACGATTTTCCAGGCCAGTTTTTAATCTCATGATGGTCTCCTCAATGGTAAGGGTGATTGGAAAAATGAATGTGTAAACGATTATGGAGAAAAGCGAAACCAGTGCCCATGTCACAACGGCGCAATTTATTGTAGGAGTTGTCGGACAGGAAAACGGGCAACATTCAGGGGCGCCACGGTATTGAGTTAAGCATGACAGAACGAGGGATTCCGCCGGCAAAAGACACCCCGTCTGCACTGTCAGACAGGTCTGACATGACAATCAGTCATGTGCCTATATTGGCTGCTTGGGCGCTTTTCTTACACTTCAGGCCTGAAGACACATTCAAACCACCTGCTTTTTTACTGCGGCGGCGACGCGAAAGTTCATCGACATCTTCATTTGACGCAACGCAGCAGTCAAAGCGGGGCTTTATTTTTTGACGGAAACACGGACAACTGTGAGGAGTCACCCATGTACAACCGCCCTATTAATGTGCTGCCTCTGGAAGCACGCCCACTGGATGCCCTGACGCTGGAGCAGTTCTGGCATTGGCATCAGGCCAAACAACAAGAAGAACAACAGGCCTTGACCCAGGCCCAATTACTGCTGAATCAGCTATTTGAAGACTATACAAATGCGTTTGCCCTGCGTTTATGGAATGACCAGTTGATTTATGTGGGCGAGCAATCACCGGTATTTACGCTGTCACTGTCTGCAGAACTGGTACGTGATCCTCACTTGTTGACCAACCCCGTCCCCTGGATGACTGCGTATATAGACGGTCACATCCAGGTCGTGGGCGACTTTCACGCCGCACTGCAATGCCTGGAATACTTCCAGTCTCTGCCTGTCCCCTTGGCCACCACACTCGCGCGTGCATTACGTGCCCTGGCACCATTACCACCTAGCCACGGCGCCGCACCAAAGTCTGGGCTGTTGCCACTCAACTACGATGCGCCGGCTGAGTTTTATCGCCATTGGCTGGATGAACGTATGCTGCATTCCTGCGCCTATTTTTGTGGCCAAACGCGTGAGCTCGGGCAGGCGCAACAAAACCAGCTGGAACTGATTTGCCTGAAGCTGCGTTTGCAACACGGTGACCATTTGCTCGACCTTAGTGGCGGCTGGGGCGGACTGGCCTGCTGGGCCGCCAAGCATTACGGGGTCTTTGTGCATGCTTATATCCAGAACCCTGCCCAATATGCCTATGCCAGCCAGCTGATCCAAAGCGAACAACTCACCCATCTGGTGACACTGATCCCTGGCGACTATCGCGCTGTGGCGGCACAAGGCCAGTACGACAAAGCCGTGTGTATCGGGGTCGCCGAACACGTAGGTGAGCCGCATTTGACTGCGTTCTTGAATACAGTCCATGCCGCGCTGACACCGGGCGGCTTGTTTTTGAGCCATGGCATGACCAACGAGCGCGCAGCCTGGCAGCCAGAGGACCCAACCCATACGCTGGTGAATCAGCAGTTGTTCCCGCAAGGCAAGCTGGCCACCTTTCCACAGCTGTTGCAGTGTATGGATGCCGCCCAGTTTGAGGTGTTTAACATTGAGGGACTGCGCCAGCATTTTGTTCAGACCCTGCGCCACTGGCTGAGTGGACTGACGTCGCAACACCAGGACATCACCCGCACCCTGGGCGAACGCAGTTACCGTGCGTGGCGACTGTATCTGATGTCCAGCCTGATCCAGTTTGAACAGGGACTCACCGGCATTCACCAGATTGTGGCGACCCGGCGCTAGCTGCCATCTGGCAGGCCATGCCATGAAAACCAGTCTGGCAAAGACCAGAAACAGATGATAGAGAGGAGTACACGATGCATACCGCCACAGACCGTCCGCCCCGTTTTCAACTGTCCCTGATCAGCGGTTGCCTGCTGGGACTGAGTGCCTGTTCGCCACCGGCCCAACTGCCTGAGTCGGCCAGCTATGGGCCAGCACCAGATCTGTCCTCCTATCATGCCAGCTGGCTTCCCACCGTCCATGTGGCAAAAGCGGTTGGCTGGCCGCAAGGTGAAAAACCAGCCTCTGCGCCAGGCACCCATGTGGTCGCGTTTGCCAGCGACCTGCATCACCCGCGCTGGCTGTATGAGTTGCCTAATGGCGATATTCTGGTGGCAGAAACCAATCACCCACCTAACAAAGAAGGGTTCAGCCTCAAAAGCTGGATTGCCAGCCTGTTTATGAAAGACGGCGGCGCAGGGGCTGAGAGCATGAACCGCATCATGCTGCTGCGCGACAATGACGGCGATGGCGTGGCAGAAGAACGACATGTCTTTATCAAAGACCTGCATTCGCCGTTTGGCATGGCCCTGATTGGGGACACCTTTTATGTGGCCAACGCTGATGCCTTGATCAAATTCCCTTACCAGCCAGGCCAGACTGAAATTACCGCCGCCCCCACCAAAGTCACCGACCTGCCCGCAGAACGCAATCATCATTGGACCAAAAATATTTTGCCCGCGCCAGATGGCAGCAAACTCTATGTTAGCGTCGGCTCCAACAGCAATGTCGGTGAAAACGGCATGGACGAAGAAAAAGAGCGGGCGGCTATTTGGGAGGTCGATGCAGTCTCTGGCCAGCATCACATCTATGCTTCCGGCTTGCGCAATCCGAATGGCATGGTATGGGAACCGCATACTGGCGACTTATGGGTCGTGGTCAATGAGCGAGACGAACTCGGCAGTGACCTGGTGCCGGATTACATGACCTCGGTCAAACAGAATGGCTTTTATGGCTGGCCCTACAGCTACTACGGCCAACATGTAGATGAGCGGGTACAACCGCCCCGCCCAGATCTGGTTGCCACAGCGATCCCTCCTGATTATGCACTGGGCACACACACGGCTTCACTGGGCCTATTCCCGGCCAAAGGCAATCAGCTGCCCGAGCAATTTCAAAACGGCATGTTTGTCGGCCAGCACGGCTCCTGGAACCGTCAGCCTTACAACGGCTATAAAGTCATTTTTGTGCCATTTGAAGCAGGCAAGCCCGCTGGGCAACCCATTGACGTACTGACCGAGTTTTTAAATGCAGACGGACAAGCCCGGGGGCGTCCCGTCGGTGTGATTGTTGATAAAAAAGGGCAGTTGCTGGTGGCAGATGATGTCGGCAATGTGATCTGGAATGTCAAAGGCAGCCATAAAACTGCCCGACATACCGACTCGAACGCCTCTGAGAATAGGGAAGCAACCAGCGGTGTGCATGCGACCGTAGCCGCACAAGATTAAAAATTAAAAACATTAAAAAATAACTGGAAGGCGTTTTAAGCCCCGGTATTCGCGTGCCGGTTTTGATCACACAGAAACGAGACGAGACCGCCATGAAAAAATTATTACTGGTTTATGGTCATGCCCTGAGCCATCACGCATTACACACCCTGTTACAAAATGACCTGCGCCTGCAGCTGCTTTACGAAGTGCCGACGGTGCGCGAAGCGATTCGCCTGATCCATCAGCAACCGCTGGATGCGATTATTCTGGACATTTCGGCCCCCAACCAAAATGGTCTTGAAGTTTTGTGCGATCTCAAACATGCCGCACCGGGGCTGCCGATTCTGGTGATTAATGGCAGTGAGCGGCCTGACCGCATGATTCATTTCATCCGTCTGGGCTGTCAGGGCTATCTGCCTTACACCACGCAAAGTTCGCAGGTGATACCAGCCATCCGCAGCATTGCATGCGGAAAATCCTGCCTGATGCCGCGCCACCGCCAACTGTTGACGGAGTCACAACCCATGCGGCATGAGCAGTTATCGTTGCGGGAGTTACAGGTCTTGTTCAAGCTGATCAAAGGCCAACCGGTCAATGCCGTGGCAGACGAGCTTGCCATCGCGCCGGGCTCTGTCAGTGTCTTCCGCGCCAAAATCTTGCGCAAAATGGGGGTGACCAATAATGCGGCGTTGATCCGCTATGCGCTGACGCATGGCCTGATCCCGGCCCCGACCACGTTGAGCCGTCAGACCCGGCAGAACCCTGACCAGACGGATTCAAATAACACCGGCAGCCTGGCTAAAGTTTTTTGACGGCAAATTGGAGTTGTTCAATGGTTTCCCACGAAATCAACGAGCCGATCAGAATCACGCCAAAACCCAGCCCGGCGGTGCAGACGATGGCCAAGGTGAGCGAGAACATTGCCCCGCGTTCACGGATGCCAAACACATAGCGCACACCGCGGTACACCAGCGCAATGGCAATCAGTGCCGCCACCCCATGCACCAGCACATTAACGCTCAGGCTGGGGACCAGGTAAAACAACGAAGTGAGCCACAGCGGTATTGTCGCCAGCGTGATTAACAACAGCGCATCCCGGAAGCCCGGCTTCACACCCACCATCTGCGCCAGATGCTGTGTAATCCATGCCATCACCAGCACCAGCAGCAATTGCAGAAACAACAACTCGACGCTCACCATCAGCAAGCGGTTACCTGGTAATTGGTCAAAAAACAATTTGGGCACCTGATGATCCAGCCGCAAGTACATCGTGATACAAGGGATCAAGGACAGTGGCAATATATAAAATATCAGCAACTGCGTGACACCGGGTTTGGGCATCGCGAGCACCTTGGGCTGCTCACTACGCGGTGTCACATAGTCGAATAAACGGATGGGATTCATCATCATCTCCTGTAAAGAACGATGCGCCATTATGCAAGCAGGACAGCCGCATCCATACCCGCAACAGGCTGATCTGACTGTCAGAATTTACGTTGGCCGACGGAAACATAAGCAGCCCCTTGGCGTGGCCTGGTGGGAGAAATGGGCCTATCTGCCCAGATAAGCGGGCCTATAGATAGCCATTCTTACACCAGCTTGCGCATTCATCCGATGGGGGGCCAGGCTGTGCTGTCGCATACTCAGATCTTCTCACCATCAACAAACGCTTTTGGAGACTGAGACATGACAGACAGAGACGATTTCATTGCTACCCTGAACGATTTGATTGAGGTGTCCCGCGATGGCGAAGAAGGTTTTCGCGCATCGGCTGAGAATGTAGATCATCCCCAACTCAAGGCTTTTTTCATGCGGCGCTCGCAAGAGGTGGCGGCCAGCGTACAAGAGTTGCAAGGGCTGGTGCGCTCGCAGGGGGGCGAACCCGCCGCCTCAACCAGCTTGGGCGGCGCGCTGCACAGACACTGGATAGATCTTAAAACAGCCCTCACCAGCAACAATACGCTGTCGGTGCTTAATGAAACCGAACGTGGCGAGGATGTGGCGCTGAAGGCTTACCAAGAAGCCGCTGAAATGGATTTGCCAACCCATATCCGTACTGTGGTTGTTCGTCAGCTCGAAGGCGCAAAACGCAATCATGACGAGGTGAAGAAATTGCGGGATGCCGCGCAGGCAGAGGCCGATGCGCATTCTTAAACCAGGCCAGAAAGTCACACCCTGCACTGGCGCACCCTGATAGCGAAGACCTGCTTACCGCAGGTTTTTGTTTTGGCTGTGTGCGCGGCTTAGAAGCGGATTTTTAGCGATGTTTCACGTCCAACACATTGAGCTCACGGGCAAGTCCAGGCAAGCGCCGTCCACGTGTGCACATCGCCTAAGCCTTGATGCAGGGCAAACTCAGGATGATGCCTCAGTGGCCCAGTCTGTGGTCACCTGCGCCAGCGTCCGGTTAATTTTCACGATACCGCCCTCAGTCGAAATCACCCAGCTCACCGGGATAAAGTGATGCACGCCAGACGTGTCTTGTTTAAGTTTGATCAGGTCGTCGCTGACCATATGATCAACCACAGCGACATGCTCGGACTGGGCGGTGGTGACGGGCATATCGGGTTTAATTTCACGGGCATCTATCATGTCTGTCTCCTCTCAACGGTGATGGTTCATGCAGTGACCTTAAGCGGAGAGTGTGGCTGGCGAGGGTTCCCCTCACTATCGCGGCAAGACTGAGTTTGCTGTAAGAATTGTGAGCCCCGATAACGCTGGTCAGCGGGCATGGGCCAGGGGACACCACAGCGAAAGTCACAGGTAAAATCGCACGAGCGTCTGACCGGGCAGCGCGATACTTTGCTGATATTCTTACTGACACGTTCTATGTGTCTCAACCGCATGCAGACGGCCTGTGGTCTGTGGCATGTTAATCAAGGAGTGAGTATGGCCATTTTTTATATCAGCGCCTGGCAAGGCGCACCCGATGCCAGTGAGCGCGTCTGGGAAACCAATGTATTGGCGCTGAGTGTAGAAGAAGCCTACCGACTTGGCCGTAGCCGCCTGGCAGCAGAACAGCCTGACTGGGACTTGACGAAACTGACCCTTCTGTCTGAAGGCGATAGCGTCACAAAATCCATAGAGATTTAACCGCCGCAATAGCGGTTGTATTGCGCGTTGCTTTTTAACCTGACCACAACAAAACGTCGGCCCAAAACAAAACACCCGGTTAACACCGGGTGTTTTGCAATAAAACCTTGGTCAGAATTATTTGTTCATGACATACATGGTGACTTCAAAGCCAAAACGCATTTCAGTCGCTGCTGGTTTAGTCCACATAATAAATCTCCTTGAGTGATTAAGAGAGGCAACGGGCATCTCGTTAAGGATCACTATACGCCGCAGGGCAAGAAAGCACTTGCGTAGCTGGCTTAAAAACAGCTCATGATTTTACTGAGAACCACCTGCTGCCAAAAATCAGCGCGGACTGCGACTCAGCGACCACTTCAGCCATCCCCAGCCAAGGAGTCCAGACAGCAGCGAACCGGTCAAAATCGCCATTTTTGAAAGATTGATTGCCTCGTCCATGCCGTCAAAAGCCAGGTTGGTAATAAAAATGGACATGGTAAAACCGATACCACCCAACATGCCAGCGCCCAGAATGTGCGCCCAGCGCAAGGGCGGATGTAACTTGCACAGCCCGAAAACCACTGAAAGCCACACTGCCAGCATAATGCCGACCGGCTTGCCCACAATCAACCCAGCCATAATGCCCAGGCTGTTGCTATGCGTAAACACCGATTGCACACTGTCCGCTGCCAAATGAACACCGGTATTGGCAAAGGCAAAAACCGGCAGAATGAAGAACGCAACGGGCAAGTGCAAGGCATGCTCCAGCCGTTGCGAAAGCGAATCCTCGTCTTCGGCCAGCTGCTGAAAGGGAATGGCAAACGCCAGCGCAATCCCCGCCAACGTCGCATGCACGCCTGATTTCAGGGTCAGCCACCACATAAAGGCCCCGCCGAGCAGGTATGGCAGCATAGACAGCACACGCAAGCGATTGAGCGCAAACAGCAAGGCAAGCACAGTGAGCGCGGCCAGCAAGTGCGGGAGCGAGATTGAGGCGGTATAAAACACGGCGATCATGATGGCTGCGCCAAGATCGTCAATGACGGCAAAAGCCACTAAAAAGACTTTCAAAGGCGCCGGCACACGGTTGCCTAAAATGGAGAGCACACCCAGGGCAAATGCAATATCGGTGGCCATCGGGATACCAACGCCGGACTGGTAAGCCGTGCCATGATTCATCTGCCAAAAGATCAAGGCAGGGGCAATCATGCCGCCCAGGGCGGCAATCGTCGGTAACAGCGCGTTGTTGACGCTGGAAAGTTCGCCTACGTATAACTCGCGCTTGAGCTCCAAGCCAATTAGCAGGAAGAACACGGCCATCAAGCCATCATTCACCCACTCTTCCAGGCTGAGCCCCAAGCCGTGCAGATGCCAGAACGCATGATAGTGGCTGGCAAACACACTATTGGCGATCAGCAGTGCCAGCACGGTAGCCAGCATCAGCAAGACACTGCTGGCCTGCTCCGAGTCTAAAAAGCGTTGAAAGGTTTTGGTGATCAGTAACATAATTCAATAACCCTGATTGGATTTGACCGTCAGCTGCGGCGAGCTATTCGCCAATGGCAAAGCCGATGCCAAACATGTTTTGTGCCTGGTTGTAGTCCAGGAGCGAGACGCCATAGCCACTGGCCAGCATGGCATAAAACTTCACGCTCTCGTTTTTAAACGGCTTGTATTGCAGATCGGTGCGGATATAGCCCTTGTTGTCACTGCGCATGTTGTTACGCAAAGTCACGCTGGCGGCCAGGGTGTGGGGTTCATTGTCCCAGTGCAAGGTCACATCGCCATAGCCCATATACTTGCTGATATCCGGGTTGTCATCGTCTGACTTGTTCTCAGGGATGCGCCACCATGGCCTGACCAGCAGGCTATATTGTTCATTCAATTGCCAACCCCCTTGCAGGTAGAACCGGTTCCAGCTGCGCGATAACGGTTGTGAGCGGCCATTCGACTCATGCACTAGGCCCAGATTGAGCATATTAGGCATGGCGGTCCACAGCCCCCCCTCTGCCGGCTTGTTGAGCCCCAGCGACAAAATCAGCTCGGGCGAATAGTTATGATCGCGCATGGGCCGAGATTGTGCCTCGTTGTAAACCTGCCAGAACGATTGCTGGGTATAAGCGCCCCATAAGCGCGCGCTCTGCACCCACTGATTTTTGGGCAGCCAGTCTGACATATTCATCAGCTGGGTTTTCAGGCTGATCTGAAAATGCAGGTCGTTGTGTCCGAGGTCACGGTTTTGCGTGTTGGGGCGTGACGGCGAAACCGGGACCTCGTTAGGGTTGCTCGAATAGCTGGTGACAATGTAATTGAGCTGGTGCGTTTCAAGGTCGGTAAAATGCAACTCATCCTGGCTATTCAAATGCCATTTGCGTGACAGGTAGCCGGTGTCAGCACTCACGCTTTTGACCAGTGCTTCCTGGCTGGGCGCCAAGATAGGCGCCACCACATGGCTGGGCGCGAATTGCTCGGCCACTTTATCAAAGCACACCAGTCGCCGGCCAGCATCGTCTGCAAACTCGGTTTGGCAAGTACGCAAAGCGGATTGCATGTCGTTCACCAGGGCTGCCTGTGCTTGACCTGCCAGCAGCAGGCCACTCACCAGTAGCGCATTCAACAGCCGCTCATGTCGCCACTGGCTGCGCAGTCTGCGAAAAAATAGCATATGGATTCCCTTCTATTGCGCCCAACTTAAGGGGCTGGATTCATCATGACGAGATGTTGTTGCTCGATGGCCGCCAGCACCTCTGCGCTCAGGTGGACCTGATAAGCCGCCACATTTTCTTGTAACTGTGCCAGGCTGGTCGCGCCGATAATGGTGGTGCCAACAAACCAGCGGTGATAGACAAAACTCAAGGCCAGCTGTACCGGCGTCAGGCCATGGCTACGGGCCAACTCGGCATAGGCTTTGGCCGCCGCCGGCACCGCGGGCTTTTTATAGCGCTTGGCATAGCCCTCAAACAAAGTCACGCGGCCGGGCGTGGCCGGATCATCGACATACTTGGCCGTGAGGTGCCCAAAGGCCAAGGGCGAGTAGGCCGCCAGCGCGACCCCTTCCCGGTAAAGCACTTCGGTCATGCCAAACTCCATACCACGGTTCATGAGGTTATAGCAATTTTGCAGCACGGCAATGCGCGGCAAGCCCTGCTCGCGCGCAATACGCAAAAACTCCATCAACCCCCACGGTTGCTCGTTACTAAGACCGATTGCACGGATTTTGCCTTCTTTGACCAACTCATCCAGCACTTCAAGCTGGGTCTGGATAGGTACCCAGTTGATCGCCTGACCTTCTGCATCCAGTTCCGCATGCGGGTCAAATTGATATTGGCCAAACATGGGCACATTGCGCTCGGGCCAGTGCAGATAGAGGACATCCAGGTAATCGGTTTGCAATCGCTGCAAACTGTCATGCACCGCCTGGCGGATATTGGCACGGTCCATGCCACTCGGGCCACCGCGGATCCAGTGCATGCCGCGGCGGGGTCCAGCCACCTTGCTGGCCAGCACAAACCGGTCGCGAGACTGCTTCTTGATCCAGTGCCCCAGCATGGTTTCGGTACGCGTCACCGTTTCTGCACGGGGCGGCACCGGGTACATTTCTGCCGTATCAATAAAATTAATGCCTTGTGCCAGCGCATAATCCAGCTGGTGTTCTGCATCCTGTTGGGTGTTCTGATCACCATACGTCATGGTGCCCAAGGTGATTCTGGAGACGCGAATACCGCTGTCTCCCAGCGTGATTTGATCCATCAATGTAATACCTGTTTTTCTACCGGGATGTCCATTACGATACTCGAAACGGACTGAGGTTCCTTGGCTGGCGCGGATGGCAGTGTCCAGCCTGCCTCTTTGCTGGCCAACAGCAACATGCGACTGATCGCCAGCACCAGCTCATGGTTCACATTGATGTTCACGTTAATGCCATTGGCGCACACCAGTTGCACATGATTAAGTTGATCGTTGACCGAGACAAAACGTGTTTCCACCGCCAGCAGGGTTTGCTCGGTGACCACACTTTTGGGCGCCTGATAAGCCGTCTCAAAGTCAAGATCATCCAGCGCCTCTACTGCTTCCGCCTCTTGTACAAACTGCTGGGTGGCTTCCGGCAGGCTTTGCTCAGACAAGGGCAACGGACCAGACACCGGCAAATGCGCCTCCTGATTAAATACCTTGAAAATCTGCCTTGCCACGCGGTAGGTAATCCAGACCTGGATTTCCTGTTCGTCACTCACCGCCGCACGCATGAGCAGGCGGTCTTGATGCTGGTCATAAGAAAGATTGATTTGCTGTATGGATTGCGGTTGCATGCGGATTTAACCTATCACGGGACAGGTATTAGCATACCGTGTTGACCCGCAACTGCCTACCTCTAAGCATGCAGAGTTTACCCTTGCGGCATTTAATGACATAAATCTGACAGCTTGTCATCACAAACAAGCCTCTCCAACAACGATAAATTATCGAGATAACATTTACCAAACAAAATAAAAAAGGTTAAGCTTATCAGCAAATCTATTAAGATTAATTAGCGTATGATTACTTTAAGAACCAACTTACCAAGTGTGTGACCAACTTAATGTCTGCTTTGATGGAGTACCGTTCACTTGTTAAACCATAATAAAGAGCTAGAACGTCTGGCGGCAGTTGAAAGCTATCATATCCTTGACACTGCGCCCGAAGCTGATTTTGATCAGTTAGTCGCCCTGGCCTCGACCTTTTTCTCAACACCGATTGCAAGCGTGACAGTGATGGCAGAGGACCGCTTATGGTTCAAATCTGCCAAAGGACTAGATCTCTGCGAAGCCCCGCGTGAAGATGTCTTTTGCCAACTGACGGTGGAACAAAAAACACGGCTGGTGATTGAAGACACACTGCAGGATGCATTGTTCAAGAATAATCCGCTTGTCATTCAGGCGCCGCATATTCGTGCCTATGCCGGAATACCGCTGATTAATGACCAAGGCTATGCCATCGGCACTTTTTGCGTGATGGACCATGTACCTCGCCACTTTAGCGAGGCCGAACTCACTTTGTTGACCATCCTGGCGAACCAGGCGATGAAACTGATGGAGTTGCGCAGAGAGATCGTTCAGCGTACGGAACTGAGCAAGCAGTTACAAGTAATTTATGAACAGCAAGCCAAAAGTCAGGAGCTGTGGAAACAAGCCATGGATGCCGTCGGCGATGGGGTTTGGGATTATGACCTCATCACTGGGCATTACTTTTTTGGCCCCAACTGGCGAAAAATGCTGGGCTACCAAAGTGAGCCGCTGCTCCCGCAACTAGAGACACTGCGTGCGTTGATTCACGAAGAAGATCAGGAACGCTTCACAAACTCTCTCAATGCCTACCTCTATGGCCAACAGCCTGAGTACAAAATCGAATATCGGATTCGCTGCAAAAATGGCGATTACAAATGGGTACTCTCTCGCGGCATGGTGGTGGAACGCACCGCCGAAGACACCCCCAAGCGCATGATAGGCACGCATACCGATATCTCGCAATCGAAATTGCTTGAACAATCCATCTGGCAGCAGGCACATACCGATAACCTGACCGGCCTGCCCAACCGTCGACTGTTTCTGGATCGCTTACAGCAGGCCATTTACAGCAGTCAGCGTGAACAGAAAAAATTTGCGCTGTTTTTTATGGATCTGGATGGCTTCAAAGCAGTGAATGACCTCCATGGCCACCTGGCAGGCGACCAGCTACTGATTGAGATTGCCAGTCGTATCCAGAAAATGTCGCGACAAGCGGATACCTTCGCCCGTTTCGCCGGGGATGAGTTCGCCATTCTAGCGATCAATATCAGCAATAGCGAAGACATGCTGTTGCACGCCCACAAAATCCTGCAAGTGGTGAAAGAACCCATCCCACTCAATGGCTATGCTGCGTCTGTCTCCATCAGTATCGGTATCGCCATCTTCCCCGACCATGGTTGCACAGTCGATACGTTGATTCGTCACGCAGATCAGGCAATGTACGAAGCCAAGGAGTCCGGCAAAAATACCTGCGTTGTGTACCATCCGCACCGTCAATAGCCCCGCTCAGGTGCTTTAAAGATACACTCCGTTACAAAACCAAGCCCGCTCATCGGGAGGGTTTTGCAAGTCCTTCTGTCAGAATTGTTATGTACATAACGTTTTCTGGAGGGCTTATGCAACCGCTAACATCCACACTCAAAAAGATGATTTACCTTAGCCTGGGCGTCTGCTGCGCCCTCGCTAGCCAACTTGCATACGCACATCCGCCTGGCCGCGGCTGGCATGGTGGCGTTGGTCTGTATTTTGGCGCCCCTTACCCGTTTTTTCCTTATGCCTACGCACCCTACGCCTACCCTTACCCGTATGTGTACAGTCCACCGCCCGTGGTGATTACCCAGCCGCAGTCACAGGTATATATCGAGCAGGACAGTAACAATGCCACGAATGCAGCCCCAGGCAACAGCACAGCACCAGCCACCAGCACCAGCAACAATAATGCCTACTGGTATTACTGCGAGGCTGCTAACGGCTATTACCCCTATGTTAAAGAGTGTCCCGCCGGCTGGAAACAAGTCACACCGACGCCGCCAACAAACACACCAGCCAAATAGGAGACTGTCATGCATCTCAATAGGCACATGACCTTGCTACTTATGCTGAGCCTGACTGCCTGCGCGACTAACCCCACAGGCCCCAGCAGCATGGCCCTGCCAGGCACCAGCAAAGACTTCAACGCCTTCAGGGCAGATGACCTGTCTTGCCGGGATTTTGCGCTGACGCAAATTGGCGGCAAGACCGTTAACCAGCAATATAACGCCAGTCTCGCTACCACGACCGCTGTAGGTACTGCCATAGGGGCAGCCATTGGCGCTGCAACTGGTGGCGGCGAAGGCGCAGCGATTGGTGCTGGCATGGGTGCGCTGTCTGGTGGAGCCATCGGCGCCAATACAGCGACCGTCAGTGGCATGAACGCCCAAGACAAATACGACAATGCCTACTATCAATGCATGTATGCAGCTGGACATAAAATCCCGGTGCCTGCCAGCATGGCAAGGACCTATTCACAAGGCAGCCAGCGCGCCTCATCAGCAAGTGTTCCAACCTATTATCCACCGCCCCCACCTCCTCCGGGTTATCAACGTTAGTCCAGCCATCAGGCAGTGGCGTGCTGCCTGATGCGCCTCACTCCCTTGCCAGACCGAGCACGAGAGGGGCAGGCCGAAAGCGCCTTTGTATTAGCACTGAAAACAGTGCTAATACAAGTAGCCAGTATCGCAAACTTAGTCCGGCAATCCTGGTCGTAGAAACATGCGAATCATCAAAAAAATTTTAATCCTCACCCTCGCTCTTTCACTCATGAGTTGTAGCCTGGTCAAGACCGCTTACAACAACGCACCGGCACTCATCGCATGGCGGCTGGATGATTATTTTGATTTTAGTGCAGCGCAAAAAGCCAAACTCAAACCCGCCCTGCGGGACTTGCATGCCTGGCATCGTAAAAATGAGTTACCGCGGTATGTGTCTTTGCTGGATGAAATACATGATGACCTCAGCCATGATGTGAGCGCACAAACGGCCTGCCAGCGCATTGAATCCATCAAATCAAATGTGCAGATGCTACAAACAAAAGTCATCCCTATCATCGTTGACGTCGCCGACACGCTAAGTGATAAACAACTGCAGCATTTCGAGAAAAAGCTGGAAAAACGCAACCAGGAATGGAAAGAGGAATGGTGGCAGGAAACGTTAGAAGAACAGCGAGAAGTGAGGTTAGAGAAATCCACGGATTTTGCTGAAAAAGTCTATGGCGACTTGAACGAAAAACAAATAACCCTTTTAAAACAAGCCATTGCCAAGAGTGACATTGATCCGGCTATCATCTATGCCGAAATTTTGCGGCGCGACGAAGATGCGTTGACTATCCTCAAGGCATTAAGAAATCCCGCCTCGTCAAACGAAGAAAAATCGCAACTGGTCCGCGCAGGGTTTGAACGTATGCAAAACAGCCCGAATCCGGCTTACCAAACTCATATTGATAAAGTCACGCAGCAAACCTGTGAAACCATCGCGAGCCTACATGCCAGTACAACCGCCAAACAACGCCATCATGCGCAGCAATGGGTGGAGGATTACAAGATGCAATTTACCCAGTTGCAGAGCAAATGATTTTGAGTAATTTAAAGCGGATAGACTTAAGATCAATGGTCTTCGGTAGCGTACAAAGTAAAAGTACCGTGTACTTTTTAATCTCGCATCCCCGCTCAGCAGCGAAGTCACCTCGTCATAAAAACCAACCTCCGAGTTTTTAACCGAAGGCAAAGCCCCCTTAAAAACCTCTTCAAATGTTTGTAGCTTGGCTTGGGCATGCGGGCTGATCAATAGCACCATCACCAGCAACATTGTTTTAATTGTGTTTGATATCACTATGCTTCTCCCAAAGCTTATGTTTATTTCATTAAACGGTCACCAGCGCTACCATGATTGATCACCATTGATTCCTCTCAATATTCACTTAAAAAAAGACCCTGTACCCACCGGAGGAAAGTGGCAGGCACAGGGGTTGGAGAGCAGACATACCTGTTAGCGAAAGTGAGGGATAAACTTTCTGAGCATGCCTGACTTCATGAAACCGCGCGTTATTCCAGCTTGAAAGAGACCGGTATTGTTATTTTGAAGCTCTTCTTTTTCAGGCTGTCTTTGACACCGAGTTGCGCAATGGCCTTTTTCACCATGCGCAAGGCTTCTTCATCGAGGGGGACATGTTTACTGCTATCAGCAACCGTCACATTGACCAACTCACCGCGCACAAACTGCGCGACCACAGTGGCCTCGCCTTCGAGGTGACGGCGGATGGCAATGGCCGGATATTGTTTGCTTTTATTCACCAGTGAGCGCAGTTGTTCGCCATAATCCCCCCAAGCATCACTATCACTCGCACTGAGCTCATCAGACTCGGTTGATGCAGCAGCGGTGGTGACAGCGGCAGCGCTGGGCTTGGCATCTTTGGCGGTGTTTTCAGTACTTGAGTTTGTCGCATGTGGCGCACTCTCGGCCGTATTGCTGGGCGCAGGCGGCGCCGGGCTTGGCTCAACCTTGGCGGGCGGCTGTACAGGCTGCTCTTGCACGCGGTAATCTGGGTCATGGCTGCTGGGCGCTGCCAATACCGGCTTGGGCGTCTCTACAGGCGTCACAGGCTTTACCATCGGCTTGGGTTCAGCCTTGGGTGGCTCAGCAGGCTTGGGCGTCTCCACGGGTGGTGACACCTGTTGCACAGCTGGGGCAGGCGCTTTGGTCGAAAAAAACTCAATTTCCATGCGCTCGGGGATGGCAGGCAACTGAATCTGGCTCAATGTTGGATACAGCAACACCACGACCAGATGCAACCCCAGCGAAAGCACAACGGCCCGCCAAAGCAGTGAGTCATGCTGAGCTTGAGGATAAATCAGGGTGGTCATGGCGCGTTACTTTCGTGACTCAGGCGACATCACAAAACTGAACTTGCTGATACCCGCGCGCTGAATCGCGGCCAGCACTTTGGCCACCACGCCATACTGCGCATGCTCATCGGCATAAATCTCCACCGCCGGGTCATGCTTCTGCTTGAGTACGCCCAGCTCTTTGGTCAAGGTGTCTAGCGGCATGTTTTGCTGGTCCAGAAACACCTCCCCGGCATCGGTCACGCTAATGTGTGCGGTTTTAGGCACAGTCACCGCCACCTCGGCACTGGCCTGCGGCAATTTGACCTTCACCGCGTTCATCAGCAATGGCGCCGTCACAATAAACACCGTCAGCAACACCAGCATCACATCGACCAGCGGCGTCACATTGATTTCGCTGACCAAATCTTCGCTCTCACCATCACTAAACATCGCCATGGCATTAACCCTCTACGCCAGATTGTGTCAGCAAGGACTGAAAACGGCTCGCCACTTGCTCCATATCGGCCCTGTGCACTTTTTGCTTGCGCATAAAATAGTTGTAGGCCAACACCGCAGGCACCGCCGTGGCAATGCCAATCGCCGTCGCAATCAGCGCCTCACCAATCGGCCCGGCCACCACATCCAACCCGGCAGAGCCCGTCGCTGTGATCGTCTTGAGCGCATTCATAATGCCCCACACTGTGCCAAACAAGCCGATAAACGGGGCGGTAGAACCAATGCTAGCCAACACCGCCACGCCGCCATCCATGCGTTTTTGCTCCAGATAAGCCTGTTGCTTGAGCGAGAGCAAAATCACCTCCTGGCGCTCGTTGCGGCGCAACACCGAATTCGCCATTACCTCATTCATCGCCCGCATCCCCGCATCACACAACCGCGCAAAGCTGCTGTTACTGTGCGAAATAATGCGCGGCAACTCATAAATGGTTTTCACCTGCTGCCACTCAGACAAAAAACTGTTGGACTCACTGCGCAACTTGAACCACACCCAGCTTTTGACGATGATGATGGACCACACCAGCACCGAGAGCGCACCCAGCAAATACAACACGAGATCAACAATATCAGGCACCAAATCCACAGCTCGCTCCAAAAATAGACTTATCAATAAAAACTGCTCAAATGCAAATTACCGGATCAAGGCCAAGCGCAACCCAAAATTACTATCGCAAAAACCAATCGGGAAAATTCCATACACACAACGGGAATTTTTCACATTTACACCCTCTTACTTGTTTAATCGCTGGCAACGCAAAAAGCCTGACGTCGTTAACATAACTTTACCTAAAGGCCATTAAATCTACTAAATTGAGTGGTTAATCAGGGACGAAATGCCAGTTGAGACTAAACCAAACACCACGAGGCGCACCTGGTGCAACAAAGTTAGTGCTTAACCAATCACTAGAGTTGTGGTTATAGCCATCAGGGCCAATTGCACCCAAAATACTTGGCGAGAATGGATTACGTCCTAAGCGACCCGCACTGAAATATTCCTTATCAAAAATATTGTTGACGATCATCGTCGCGGTCCACTCTTTATTGATTTTGTAACTGGTTTGGAAATTGAATGTGGCATAACCAGCCAGAGTTCCTGAATTGTTTGTTTGTTGCCGAGGAACCTCTACAGAACTGCCCACACCTGTTGCAACGGTCCTGTACATAGTCACTCCTTTTTTATGCTCATTATTCTCATTGCCTCGCGCATAGCTGTCAGAGTGCATAACGGCGGTTAGGCCCACCACCCATTTATCTGTCAAGTCATACGTTAAATTCGCATTCAAGTTGTGCAATGCCGTGCCCGGAATCCGATCACCAGGCTTGACCCTGATGACGCCACGACCAATCGCAGGAACATAAAATGAGCTACTGTTATCATTGCTGATCATTAGAAAATCGTCCTCGAAGGTTGCATCTGTCAAGCTGTAGTTAAGACCAAAACCGAGCCGACCTTCTTTGCCAGATAATCTAGCCTCTATCCCACGACGGCGGGTTTTGCCAATCGTGTCAAAGAAACCTTGCCCATTACCGACAGCAACAAAATAGATGTCATTTTTCAAGTCAGTTTGGTACGCACCCAAGTTCCAACGCATGCTCTCGCCAATGGTGCCACGCATGCCTATGTCGTAAGTAGTGGCTTTAATTTGAGGAAGATAAGGGTCGCCGGATAGTGTTGTGGGCAACGTACATTGACGATTTTCCAAAATACTTTTTGGAATCTCGTAAAAGCCCCCTTGCCCATCAGTTGCAAACTTTCCGGTAGGTGTATGATCCAATGCGCAACCGAGTTCAATCACGCTTGGCGTTCGTGTCCCTTGCGCAACATTAGCGTATAGATTGAGGTTTTCTTTGGCCTGCCAGGTTGCTCCTAAGGAGGGATTCAGTGAGTAATAGCTAAATTTTTCCGTTTCGGCAGAGTCTAGTTGATTGTATAAACTTGGGAGCCTGAAGTTCAGAGGCACATTCGAACAATCGCCATTGGGGCACACAGCAAACTCACTTGGTATGGCAATCACATCTCCTATCTCATAAGCAAACAATCCTCGGCGTGCCGCAATTTTATTTTTAGTATTTGTTTCGTTGTATCGAGCTGAGACGTTGAAGTGCCAGTCATCTACTGGTGTCCAAGTTTCAGAAAAGTAAATACTCTTGGTCGTATTCGTACCTGTGAAATTATTATTTTCGATAGGCACAAACGCGCCGACAAATTGTGGATGTGCTTGTGCTGGATCAAGATAGCCATTTCTCTCCGAATCAAAAAATCCCAAGCGTTGTGAGTTGGTATAGTCAGCACTGGCGGCATCAATCGCTGCGCCCACCATGAACTTGTGATGCTCCAGATTCCAGTTAAATTGAATGGAAGCACCATCTACGATTTGATCAATTTGGTTATCAGTCAGGAGCGCGGTAGGCGTTCCCTGAACATAGCCAGGCTGTCCCAGCCCAGCTCCATCAATATAAACAGGATTACCATTCTGAGTAATCTCATATCCTGATGACGATGGCGGCCTTAATGACAAGCATTGAGACTCGTTAGTAGCTGGTAGCAAAATGACATAGTTTTTAATAACGTCACCGCCGGAAGATGTATAAAAGTAACTTTGATCATCATAGATAACACCTGAACCTTGACTATCAAAGGTTTGAAATAAGGTATCGAAATTTCCTCGAAAAGAAACATCATTTGCATCTGGATCAATTGCACCTGTATTGGGTGGCGGTGGTGGCGCATCTCTGTTATAAAACTGTTGCTCGGTAAAGTTACTGTACAAATTGAAGTTGTACCGATACGTATCTACAAGACCAGGGTTAGTTATAGCGGCATTTAGATTATTTGCATAATTAGGGTTAGTTCGAAAATCTACAGTACCAGGAGTACCGCCAGCACCGGGAAAGTTACTAAGCACATCAGTAAAAAAATCGGACGAATCCAGAGTCTGACCTTGAGTAACGTTAATAGGAATGACAAGGTAATCGGGAAGTCCATACCGATTACTGCTCGTGGTCGTGGTAAATGTACAGGTAAATTCCTCAGCAGGCGTACCATTTGCAGGATCAGCTGGTCTTGGTAGACGCTTAGCTGTTAACTCCTCATCCCAATTTGTCATGACATCAGAACCTTTCTGATGTCGTTTACTATTTCTCCGGTAAACCTGACCTGTAATAGAAAAGCTATCATTGACAAAATAACTGCCACTCAACTGAAATTGTTGCAGCTTGTTCTTAGTCTTGTCCGGAGAAGTAAATACGCCATTTCTATCCCGTTCGTACATTTCGCTTGGAACCAAGCCGTTACCCACTAAATCAGTTTGTACAAGTAGAGTGCTCAAATTGAGATCTAATTTGTCACCACGATAACTGGCCTTGGTGAATAGCTGATTCACCTTACTTGGAGAGTTCGTACGCCATCCGTCTTCAAGGAAGAAATTACCAGCCGCGAACAAACCAACCGTGCCATTATTCCAACCACCTTCAAGCTGTAATTGTTTACGCCCAAAAGAACCAGTAAGCACATCTGCATCCACACCAGCGTTATTAAACCCATCCTTGGTTTTGAGGGCAAAAGCACCTCCCAGAGTATTCAATCCAAAAATAGGGTTGGATCCTGGGAATACGTCAACACTCGCCAAAGCATTCATTGGCATCATGTCCCAGTTAACAACATCACCAAATGGTTCATTCATTCGAATGCCATCCAAGAAAACACTCAATCCCTGCGGCGTGCCAATTTGCGGTCCTGCCGTAAAACCACGATATTGCACATCCATCTGGAACGGGTTACCTTGGTAGTCATTTACCGTCACTGACTGAAGCTTGCGGTTCATGAGGTCGGTGATACTTAGAGAATGCGCCTCTTTAATTTCCTTGGCGGAAAGACTTTGTACGTTGCCGGGAATTTCCTCTTTCGTCAGACCAAGGCCAGGCAAAGGCCCAACTTCGTAAAAGCGTTTAGCGCGAACCTCAATGCCTTCCAGCTTGAGTGCTTTATCTTCTTTTTCTGGTGCGCCGGGGATCGGTTTGGCTTTGGGTGCAGCGCGGCGGAGTTGATAGCGGCCGGATTTGTCTTGCACGACTTCTAGGCCGCTGTCTTTGAGCAAAGCTTCAAAGCCTTCTTGCACGCCGTATTGGCCTTTGAGCGCGGGGCTGCGTTTGCCCTGGGTGAGGATGGGGTCAAAGCCGAGCAGGATGCCGGATTCGGCGGCGTAGTCGGGCAAGGTGTCGCTTAAGTCCCCGGCCGGGATTTGATAGCTCTTTTTAGGCAGGCTCACATTGAGTGTTTCTGCCTGTGCCTGCCAGGCAGAGAGCACCAGGCTCAGGCCAAGCGCGAGCCAATGGGGTGTTGTGTATCCTGATGCGGTTTTATTTTTCATGTGGGTAAGCACTTTCTGCATACGCATAATCTGTGTGATTACTGCTATGCCGAACGAGAAATAAAAACCGGAAGATAAAATTGCGTTTTTTAAAAAAAACCTGCAAAGATCGCTTGAGAAAAAACGTTGTGAAGCGCTCCTCCACGACGGCATTGCGGGCTAAGCAGGACTGAGGGTGGTCCAGAAGCGTGTGAAACGCTCGACTTTGACGGGCAGGGTTTGCTCCAGGGTTTGCAAAATGGCGGGGATATCGTTGAGCGGGAACGAGCCGGAGATTTGCAAGTCGGCCACGGCCGGGTCGCAGCGCAACACGCCGGACTGGTAGCGTGAGAGCTCGGCGGCAAAGTCTTGCAGGCGCATGGCGTAGACCACGATGAGGCCATTGACCCAAGCCATTTCGGTGGCTTTGAGTTTGGTTTTGGCATAGACCTGATTGGCGGAGAAGACCACAGACTCACGGGCGTTGACGCGCACCGGGGATTGCTTGCGGCCAAGTGCACGCACATCGACCATGCCATCAAAGACACTCACTTTGGTGTAGTCGCGTTGCTGCTGTTGCCACTGGCGCACGCTAAAGCGCGTGCCCAGCGCAGTGGCCATGCCTTGCTTGGTCACCACGCTGAATGGGCGGTAAATGCGCAGGTTTTCGTGGGCAGTTTCAACCAGGATTTCACCACACACCAGCTCAACAATCCGGTCAGTATTGCTATAGACCACGTTAATGGCAGAGTGGGTATTGAGGTGCACCAGCGTGCCATCTTCGAGCGTTAACTGGCGGCGTTCGCCGACCTCAGTGCTGATGTCGGCCAGCATGCCACGCCAGGGTTGTTCGCGGTAGGCATAGTAGCCACTGCCGCTGACCATGAGCAGCAGAATCAGCTGCTTGAGCAGGCGTCTGCGTTCGGCCGAAGGCGGAGCCTGCAGCGTGGCGAGTGCCAGCGCACCGGGCACTTTGCCAAAGTAAAGCTGCACGCGTTCAATTTGTTGCCAGGCACGGCTGTGTTCTTCATCGGCTTCTAGCCAGGTTTGCCAGGCACGTTTGGCTTTTTCATCCATCTCGCCTGAGAGCCAACGCGCATACCAGTCGCTGGCTTGCTGCATAGCCGGGGTGACTTGTTGTGCGAGTTCAGGCCGCATGCGGAGGCTCTTGCAACAGCGTCATGCATTGCAGCATGGCGGTAGAAACATAACTGCCTACGGTGCGTACGGAGACGCCCAGACGCTCGGAAATTTGCGGATAGCTGGCACCTTCAAGCTGGGCCAGCAAAAACGCGGTGCGGGTTTTGTGCGGCAAGCCATCGAGCATGATATCGAGCCGCACCAGCAGCTCGAGCATGATGGCGCGCGTTTCTGGCGAGCCGACTTCAGCCGGAGCCATGTAGGCCAGTGCTTCGAGGTAGGCGCGCTCAAGATCCCGGCGGCGCACATGGTCTACCATCAGGCCATGTGCAACCCGGCTCAGATAGGCACGTGGCTCGTTTAATACCGGCAGCTCGTGTTTGAGCAACAGATTGACAAAGGTGTCTTGCGTGAGGTCTGCCGCCCAGTTGGGGCAACCCAGACGCTTTTGTATCCAGGCGCGCAACCAGGCATGGTGCTCAAGGTAGAGCCCTCGAATCAAGCCTTGCGGGTTGGATAACTGACTGGACATGGCAACTCTCTTATCGGTGTTTAGGTCTATGAGTGGCAATATTAATGCCAGCCAGCTAACAAATTGAATTGATTGGTTTTTTCAATAATTCCCGGTTGTAAAACTGGCTGCACGCAACCAACTTACATCGTTTACAACCACCAGTTAAGTCAACTTCAGCACTAAAAGCTTAAAGCGCATTACGGCCACTGATGGGTTGTGGCAGATACACAAAATACCATTCACCGTAATAGCGCTTGTCATTGAGATGCTGCAACTCACCGCGGTAGCCTTTGCTTTTAAAAGGCACTTTGTCCGACAGGCTGTATATGCCCATAATGCCGCCACTCGGCGCTTCGACGATGCCCCAGCCTTCACGCTGCGTGATCGGGTCCTGATAGGGTTTGCGCAGATGCCGGCGCGGCGACGGGAAGCGCTCATCGTTGTACAAAGCCTCCAGCGTCGGTGGAAAAGTTTTAATCACACCCGGCGTCTGGTTGTAATAACGGCCGATGGCATCGCGGTAGGCCAGGCCGACCTTGATCAACTCCTGCTCACGCTCGCGCATTACCTGCGTCTGCCAGCGTGTGGCAGCCTCCGACAAGATCAGGCCGCTCAGCATGATCAGCATAAACATGCCAATCAGGATAAAGCCCTGCGCTCGCCTACCACAAGGCATACGGAGTCCCATCCTCTGCCAGCAGTGCCGAGCCGCTATGCACATCAAACACACTACCCTGCTCGTCGATATTGGGCGGCAGTGTAATCACCCAGGTATCGGCACGCTCGGTGATCGGATCGGGTGGCACAGACTTGAGGTATTGGCGCTCGACCAGCTCGTCCAGCGTTTCCGGGTAACGGTTTTTGTCGTTATAAAATTTGTCGATGGCGTCACGCATGGTGACCAGGTCATGACGCAAAGTGGTCTCTTTGGCGCGCTGCAACATGTGCATAAAGCGTGGCGACACGATGGTCAGCAACATGGCCAGAATCGCCAACACCACCAACATCTCGATCAAGGTAAATCCACGTTTCATTGCCTACCACTCGCTGTAAGGTTGCTGGTTGATGCCAATGGCTGTTGAGCGCGACGAAACGTCGTAGACATCTTTGGCCATGTCGTCGATGGCACCATCATAGGCACGGATACGCCAGGTATCGGCATTACTGAGCTGTTGGTCGGTGGCAAACGGGTCGCGCGGGATGCGGCGTAAAAAAAACATTTTTTTCTTTTTGGTATCCTGGGCATTTTCGACGCCGGTGACGAGGATCGCCAGGTTCGGCGGATAGCCACTGCTCTCTGCGGTTTTTTTAATCAGCCCCTGGTCCACTGCATCTTTATAGGCATCAATGGCGTCGCGTATTTGCCACAAGGCGCGCTTGAGTTCGCGCTCTTTTTCGCGCTTGCCGTTGAGTTGCACCACCGGACTGGCCGCCGTCACCAGCAGCGCCAGTAATACCAGTGTCACCAGCAGCTCGACCAGGGTGAAGCCCTTGCTGCGTTTGGCGTGGGCGGGGTTGGCAGAAAACAGTCGCAACGCAAACATGGTCAACTTATCTCAATGCCATCAGGGCTGTACCGCGCCACCATCGGTGCTGTTCATCATCTGGTTGGCAAAGCCGCTGTCATTACGCACATTGCTGCTTTGCGTACTTTGTGGTGTCACCACGGGCGCAGCGGGCGGAGTGGTGTCTACCGCTTGCACCGTACGTGCGCCGCCTGCCCCGACCGGATTCGCCGTCGCCGCCACCCCGGATGGAATCAGGCTGTACACCGCATTGGCCGGGCTCAGGTTGTGCATGATGCGCGGCGTGATGAGCAGCACAATCTCGTTTTTACGCTTGTCCTGATTGTTGTTGCTGAACAGCCTGCCGATCAAGGGCAAATTGGCCAGGCCAGGCACTTTACGCTGGGTGCGCTGCTCGTCATCGCGGAACAGGCCCGCCAGGATTTGGGTTTCGTTATTGCGCAATTGCAGGGTGGTATTGGCGTTGCGGCTACCAATGGTGTAAGCCAGCACGCCGGAACTGGTGGTGACCTGGTCAGTAATATTGCTGACCTCCATGCCGACCTTGATGCTGACCTGGTCCTGCATCTGGATCACGGGCTCCACATCGAGCTTGATGCCGACCTCGATATAATTCACGTTCTGGCTGACAAAGCCTTGCGCACTGGCGACACTGGTCAGCACCGGGATCTTGTCACCGACATGAATCTTGGCACGGTCACGGTTCTTGACGCGGATTTTGGGGCTGGCCAACAAATTGGTGTCGGTATCCTGATGCAACAAATTCAGCACCACGGCCGGATCGTTGATGGAAAACACGCCCAGTTTGCCGTTAAAGTTGCGCAACTCGGTCAGCGTTAATTTGCCCGCCTGTGGCTGCGTGCCACTCGTGCTGCCCGCAGCATTGCCCTGCACACCCACCCCAATCTGGCTGGGATACTGGATGCCCAGGTTTTCCAGGTTACGGCGGTTGATCTCCATCACTTCCACCTCCAGCATGACTTCCGGCTCATTGAGGTCTTGCGAGGCAATCAGTTTTTCGGCCACCTTGATGCGGTCCAGGGTGTCACGGATCACCAGCGTATTGAGCTTTTCATCCATATACACATCGCTGGCGCGCAGCACGGTTTTCATCATATTGAGCGCGCGCTTGGCATCCATGTGCGTCAGGTAAAAACTGCGCACAAACAGCTCTTCATATTGCGCCGCACGTGATTGCGGGTAAATCAGCAAGGTATTGCTGTTGAGGATTTTTTTGCCAAGCTGGTGGCTGGTCAGGATCACCTCCAGCGCCTGTTCAATCGGTGTATCCCGCAGCAGCACATTGACGCGGATGCCATCACTGAGCTCCTGGTCAAACGAGAAATTCAAATCGCCGGCCTTACCCAGATATTCAAACGCCTGCTTGATCGGGGCGTTTTTAAGCTCCAGTGTCACCTTCTTTTTGAGCGATGACTGCAACGGCCGCACCACACTGCTGCGTTCGTTTTTCTTTTGTTCCAGCTGTTCAAATAACTGTCGCGCTTCTGGCTGCGCGGGTTGCTCGGCCAACACGGTGCGCAAGCCAAACTCTGCGCCGGCCCAATCCTCGGCCGCAATCGCGCTTTTAACCTGCATTAATTGCTGGTCGTGCTGGCGGGCTTGCGTGACTTTTTGCAAGCCATCACTGGCCGCGCGGTTATTCGGTGCTGCTTGCAACACTTGTTCATAAGCCGTCATGGCGGCATCGTATTGTTTGGCCTGCAACAAGCTATCAGCTTCCTGCAATTGCTTTTGCAGCTTTTTCTCCTGTAGCAAACTGAGCCAATTTTTATATTGCGGCTGGCGTGGGTTTGCCTCTACCAGTGGCTGCAACAGCCGGATCGCTTCGTCATCCTGGCCGCGCGCTGCGTAGAGCCGCGCTTGCTCCAAGGCCGCATCGCCATTTTTTTCAGCCGCTTGCCAGTGACTGCAACTGAGCAATAATAGCGGGCTGCCGAGTAGCCACATCCAACGCCAGCCTGTTTGTTTCATCTGTTTGCTCAAAGCATTCCCCCATTTTCCAGCATCATTTCAAAGCGCTCTCCGGCATGTTGCAGCACCAGCCTGTGCTGATCTAGCCGCGTGACCCGCCACCCCTCGGCAAACCGGTCACCTTCACGCACCACATATTGTTGTTGTCCATCACTTAAAAACACCTGCCAGCGGCCTTCTTGCAGCAGGCGGCCGGCATAGGTATACGGGTTGACCGGCTCAGCTGCGGCTGACGCCTCTGCAGGCACTGCTGGCGGCGGGAGTGCCGCAAACAGGTTGACTACTGGTGCATCCATTTTTGCTTCATCGCTAGTCGGCGCATCCATCTTTGCCTTATCTCGCCCCGGGATGTCTGCATTCAACGCAGGCAGCAAGCCCGTGGCGGGTTGCGCGTCGGTCAGCGCGGCATGTAATGCAGGCAGCGCCTGTGACAAAGGTTTGCGCTGCTTGGCCGCCCCAACTGGCATGGCATTCGCAGTGACCGGCGTGGGCGCGGTCTCGGTGTCAGACTGACTGACCCACCAGCAGGCAAACAAGGTCATGGCAAGCGCGGCCACTAAGCCGATTTGCCGGTTCATGCTGGCCTCCGTTTGCGCGTATACAAGTTGAACTCAATATAGGCCTCCAGCCCGGCTTGCTGCACATCGGTGCGTTGCAGTTTGCATTGTGCCAGCGCCAGGCTGGGGTAGCGTTGCAAGACCAGCGTCAGAAAATGCCGCAGTTGCACATAATCGCCACTCAACGGCAGCTTGATACGCTGCACATATAAATCACTTTGCGCAGTCGCGCCGGATTGAAACTCGGCGCGCTCAAACACCATGCCCATGGCATCGGCCAGGGCCAGAATCTCGGCACTGACGCGGTCGGCGTCTTCTTCACTCGGCCATTGCGCCAACACTGGCATGGGCTGCGGTAAGGTCTGATTTGCTGAGGACGTGGACGGCCTGGCCGTTTGCGTCTGGGAGCTATACCCGGCGGCTGGTGCACGCAATCGCTGTTGCCAGTCTTGCTGCAGCCACCAGGCTTGTGCCAGCATGATCACCACTGCCAGCGTCAATGCCAGCAGGCCGAGTAACCAGGGTTGACGCCAAGGACTGTGCTGCCAGGCAAACTGCAGGCGTGCCCACACGCGGCTCAGAGCCTCGCTACCATTACGCCCAGAATTTAAAATTGCCATGCGGCCTCCAGTTGCAAGCTAGTCATGCGCTCGCCATTGACCTCGGTGCTTTCGCTGCTATTGAGTTTGACGGCCGCCAGCGAGGCTTGCTGACGCAAACGCTCAACCAGGGCCCAGCCCTGCTGGCGTTTGTGTGCGAGCACCGTCATCCTGACCAGTTTGCGCTTGGCATCGGGCACCAACTGCATCCAGTAAAGTTCCGCCTGTTGCGCGCGTTCTAGGTCATGCAGCAATGGCAGCCACGGCGTGGCAATCTGCGCCTGCGCCTGCGTCAACTCGGCCTGCAAGGCCGGGCTGATAGGCGCAAGCTGCACCACCGGGGCTGGGCGGCTGGCAGACTGCCTGGCCAGCCTCTGCTGCTGCAAGGCCTGATTTTGCTGGTTAAGGTGCTGATAAAGCGGTACCAGCACCAGCAATAGCAACAGCAAGATCAGGCCGAGCGCACAAGCGACCGGGCCAGGCAGCCGACCAGCGGCATGATTAAAGTCCAAAACTGGCATGGCGGCACGCATCAGGCCAGACTCCACATCGGTTGACCCGCTGGCTCAGTCGTGGGTAAAACAATGACTTTAAACGGCGAGAAATCTTCTGGGCGCAGACCTGCGAGTGCGGTCTGGGCCAGATAAACCGGCAACTGCGCCCGCTCAGGATGCAGGGCCTGCTCGCGCAACAACACCTGGCGCAAGGTATGCCGCCAATCGCTGTCAGGGGAATGGCGGTCTACCGGCAACGTGCGGATCTGCTGCCAGGCACCGTGTTGCAGGCAAGCCAGTGTCAGGCTGGTTGACTCACGGCAGACGATCCAGCCAGCCGCTTCACGGCCCTGCTTTCGCATCCACGCCAGGCTTTGGTTAGCCGAAAGTTGCCAGGCTGGCAGCAGTTGGCCGATAGGCAATCCTGCCGCATCAAACTCGCGATGTAACTGCGTCAGCAAGTCCTCGGCAATCGCATTGATCAAAAATGGCTTGCCATAGCCCGGGCACTGGCTGCGTAGCTGCGATGGCTGCGTCTGAGACCCAAACGCCTGCTGCAAACCATGGGCAAAATAGGCTTGCTGATCCGCACGGCTACGGATCTGATCTTGCCAGGGCAAGGCCAGCCAGCGCACAAATTGATTAGAGAGCACGACCACCACATGCCAGCGTTGCCCGGCATAGGTTGATAACACCAGGCGCAAGGTCTCCCACAATGGCGCAGATGGGGATGCAGCATGGGCATCACTGTGATCATCCACCGCATGCGCCGCGTGTTGCAGGCATTGCGCAGCGCCACCCAATCGTCCGCGCCGAGAGCACTCAAAGGCGACAATGCGGTCATGCGTGATCACTATGCGCAACTCTGGCGCAGTGTAGGCTTGCCACCAGCGGCGGCTGGCGGCGGCATGGCAATCGACGCCGGGCTCAGGCCAATGATGTAACACGGTTAATCTCCTGCAAGGTGGTTTCGCCCGCGGCCACCAGGGCCAGCCCGGATTCACGCATGGAACGGGTGCCGGTGGTGGCTGCCAGTGCCTTGATCTGGCTGATGGGGGCTTTGGATACGATGAGCTCGCGCATGCGGTCATCAAACAACAATAATTCAGCAATGCCCTTGCGGCCCTTGTAACCGCTGCCGTGACACTGGCCACAGCCCTGGCCTTTTTTAAACTGGTAATGGCTGGCGGTCGCTGGTGTGAGGCCAGATTTAGTCAGCAAGGCGGCATCAGGGTGGTCGTCCACCTTGCAATACGGGCAAATCACGCGGATCAGGCGCTGCGCCAGAATCACATTGACCGCCGAGACAAAGCTGTAGGCATCGACCCCCATATTGGTAAAGCGGCCAATGACATCAAACACATTATTGGCATGCACCGTGGTCAGCACCAAATGTCCGGTGAGCGCCGATTGCACGGCAATTTGGGCGGTGTCGCCATCGCGGATTTCGCCCACCATGATTTTGTCCGGGTCATGCCGCAAAATCGAGCGCAAGCCACGGGCAAAGGTCAGGCCTTTTTTCTCATTGACCGGAATTTGCAAGACACCGGGCAGCTGGTACTCCACCGGGTCTTCAATGGTGATGATCTTGTCCTGGCCCTGATTGATCTCGGAGATCATGCCATACAGGGTGGTGGTTTTACCGCTGCCGGTGGGCCCGGTCACCAGCAACATGCCATACGGCGCCTCGGCCTGGGCGCGAATTTGCGCCAGCAAGGCCGGGGCAAATCCAAGGACTTCCAGGCTGATGCCCTGTGCCTCGCTGAGGGCTTTGCGGTCGAGCACGCGCAACACCGCATCCTCGCCCAGCACACTGGGCATGATGGAGACACGCAGGTCAATGTCGCGGCCCAGCGCATGCACCTTGCAGCGCCCATCTTGCGGAATACGGCGCTCGGCAATATCGAGCTCGGACATGACCTTGATGCGCGAAATGGCCTGCTCGGCCTGCATCACGCCATTCAAACCGCCGACTTCGGTGAGCACGCCGTCAATGCGGTATTTGACACGCAAGCCTTGCAGCGTTGATTCGAGATGGATATCACTGGCCCCGGCCTTGAGCGCGTCGTACAAGGTAGAGCGTACAAAACGCACCACCGGGCTACTGTCTTCGCTGATGGATTTGAGCGAGAGCTCTTCCACCGGCGCCTCTTCTTCATGGCTGGTAGCATCACCCGCATGCACCTGATCCATCGCCCGCATTTGCGCCTCGTGAAACTGCAAACAGGCCGCAATATCATTGCGATGCGCCAGTGACCACTGCACCGGTTGCCGCACCAGATGCTGCAAGCGTACCTGCAAGGCCTCGTCAAACGGGTCGGCCATCAGCATGTGCAAAGACTGATCCTCCGCTTGCATCAGGATCACGTGCCAGGCATTGGCGTCATTGAGGCCCAAGGTGTCAAACATGGGCTGCATGGCATGCATGGCCAGCGCGGTCTTGACCGGATAGTGCAGCCAGCGGCCCAAGGCCTCGACAAAGGCATCGGCGGCCAAGCCACTCAGTGATTCCAGCACCTCGACCAGCGGCCGGCCGCTTTGCGCAGCTAACAGTCGCGCCTGCTGCAGCAAGTCGCCGGACAACACGGGGGCCTCGCCCAGAGGCTGCTCCAACATGGATAAATCCTGCATATTCATTTTAAGCTTGCATCCCGTCTACAACCTCTATCCTCTGACACGCCTACTAAAACGCACCTCTTTTTTGGGGGCTCATGATTCAATCGAGACTTTTCATTTGCGGCGCTCATTATTCAATCGCGCCGGCCAACTCAAAAATCGGCATATACATCAACACCACCACCAGCCCGACAATGAGGCCGATGATGACCATCAGTGCCGGTTCCAGCAGCTTGCTCAACCACTCGACGCGGCGCGCGGTATCCTCGTCATAAAACACCCCAATCCGCCCCAGCATCTCGTCCAGCTGGCCGCTGCGTTCACCCACGCGCAACATGCGGTTGGCGATAGAAGTGGTCAAACCATGCACCTCCATGGCACCAGACAGCGGCTTGCCCTCACGCACATCAGCGATCACCTGCTGCAAGGCGCGTTGCATTTCTAGCGGCAACAAAGACTGCACCATGCCCAGGGCCGTCAACAAGGGAATTCCTCCCTGTAACAACATCCCCAGCGTGCGGTAAAAGCGCGCCAGCTGGTAAATGCGCAAGGCCTCACCCAAACTCGGGATCTGCCAGATTTTTTTCATGATCCAGGCCTGGCAAGCCGGACGCGAAAACAGCAACCACAGCATGGCGATACCGCTGATGGTGCTCAATAACACCAGCTCGCCATGCCCTTGCAGCAACTGTCCCCAGCGCAGCAGCATCTGGCTGGCCCAGGGCAGCTTGTCGCCACCACTCTCATAAATCGTGCTAAAGCGCGGCACCACATAACCCAGCAGAAATAGCACCACCAGCCCGCCGACCACGATGAGCAACACCGGATATATCGACGCTGAAATGATTTTTTTACGGATGGCATCGACCTGCGTCTGATAAGCAACATGGCGTTTGAGCGCCTGTGCCATGTCGCCGGTGCGCTCGCTGGCACGGATCAAGGCGACATACAAAGGGCTGAAGACCGCGGGTTGCAAGGCCAGCGCCTGCGACAACGGCAACCCCTCATACAAGGCTGTCCGTAAAGCGGTCAGCACCGCTCTTGAGGTCTCCTGCTGCTCTTTCTCGGCCAGTCCCTCAATCGCCTCAATCAAACTCAGGCCAGACTCCAGCAGCGCCAGCAACTCCTGGCTAAACAAGCTGAGCTGAAAGCTGTTTTTCTTGATCGGCCATTGCGGAAGCGCCCATGCCCGACGCGGCTGGCGCACCTGCAAGACGCCATATCCACGCGCCTGCGCCTGCTGACGTGCAGCCTGCGGGTCGGCCGCCTCCAGCGACATCCAGCTGACCTCGCTGCCCTGCAATACCTTGAGCTCAAACTTCATGACGAGATGGCTGCTTTACCAGTTACCCACATCGCTATCGGCGTCCTGGCCACCCGCCGCACCATCACTGCCCAAGGTCCAGACATCGTAATCGCCATGCTCGCCGGGCGCGCGGTATAGATATGGACGCCCCCACGGATCGGCGGGCACGCCTTTAGCCAGATAAGGCCCCTGCCACTTGGTCTCACCACTGGGTGCCTGATTCAGCGACGCCAGCCCTTGCTCAGTGCTGGGGTAATGGCCAGTGTCCAGCCGGTAGGTGTCCAACGCACGTGACAAGGCCTCAATTTGTGCTTTGGCGGTTTTGGTTTCAGACTTGCCGATCTGCGCAAAGTACTTGGGGCCAACATAGCCAGCCAGCAGACCGATAATCACCATCACCACCAGCAGTTCCAGCAAGGTAAACCCCCACTGTGTGTCTGGCGCAGGCGTGGCCCCTGAACGGATTGCAGATTGATTTTTTTTGGACATGATTTACCCCCGACTACTTGGTCATAAACAATTGGCTCACGCGATTAAGCGTGTCCAGTGACAACAAACCACTGCTGAACTGCAAGTTCACCCAGTCACTAATCAGGCTGTAATAGGCCTTGGTCAGTGCCAGCTGGTTGTTAAACAGCTTTTGCTGGGCTTCCAGCACCTCGTGATTGGTTTTAAATCCGGCCAAAAATCCTTTTTGCGTGCCATCCAGAGCCACCCTGGCCGACTGCACCGCTTGCTGGTAGGCAGTGACGGATTGTTGTTGTGCGTGCAGACTCTGGTAGTACTTGCGCACATTGAACTCCACCTCGCGCAACTTGGCGGTCATGGTTTCTTCACTGGCAGTCAGGCGGCTGGCACTCTGGCGCACATTGGCACTCACATACCCGCCCGCAAACAACGGCACATTCATTTGCAAGGCCAAGGTGGTCGTGTCAAAACGCGAGCCCAAGGTGTTATTGCTGTCGTTCTGGCTGTAAGAGCGCACACCGACCAAATCCAGCGTCGGATAATGCCCTGCCTGTTTTTTCTCGACATCCTTCTTGGCAACCTCAATATTCTGGTAGGCCGCCGCCAGCTCAGGGTGGTGTTGCCGGGCCAGCGCCAGCCAGGTTTCCAGCGGGTGCTCAGCCGGGCTGAGCTGATTCAAGCCATCGACCAGCAGCTCGGCAGACAAGACATGCGTGCTGCCTGTCAGAATCTGCAGGCTTTGCTGACTGGCCTGCAAGTCATTATTAGCTTGCAAGTGCTCCACTTTAGCCACATCCAGGTTGGACTGCGCCTCACTCACCTCGACCACGGTGCCACTGCCGCGCGTATAACGCTGTTCTGCCTGTTGCAATTGCTGGCTGACCGCCTCCAGCTTGCGGGCCTGCACCGTTACGCGGTCTTGCGCGTACAGCGTCTCCAGATAAACCGACACCAGCTTGAGGATCAGCTTTGCGGTTTCCTGCTCCAGCAATGACTCCTGCGCACTCACATAAGATTTGGCGCCACCATACATGGCGAGCGTCTCTTTGTTGTACAGCGGTTGCCTGACCGAGAGGCTGTAATTTTCGAGCGAATAATCGAGCTCACTATTGACGGCCCCCAGCGTGGTTTGCGTCGTGCGGTCCGTATTGCCGCGCCCCTTGAGCAAGCCCAGTTGTACCTTGGGGTAAAACATTGCGCGCGCCTTGGTCAACTCTTCACGCTCAGCCTCGGTATTGGCCAGCGCAGCCCGGTAGTCTGCATTATGGGTCGCCGCCAGTTGATACAGACTGTTGAGGTCGGCCTCGGCGATAGCTACCCCAGTCAGCAGCAAGCCAGCTAGCAGATACAGACACTGGTGCATGGTCATGATAAGCAACCGGCTTAAAGCCTTGCATCGATGCACAGACTCACGAGTAACAGCAACAAATACGGATACAGACAAGGTTATTCTTCTTTCATTGAAGCAGCCAACCGCTTGCTCAGCGGATGCATCAGGTAATTCCACAGCGTGCGTTCCCCGGTCTTGATCACGACCTGTACTGGCATGCCCGGCTGTAACTGGCGGCCTTGCAAGGCTTGCACGCCTTTGTCCGTCAGCTTGACGCGGGCCAGGTAATAACTCTGGCTGCCTTCAGGCGTAGCGGCCGGTTTGCTCAGCAGGTCTTTGGAAACCGATTTGAGCTGGCCCTCTGCCAGCAGTTGCGGGCTGTTGGCAAAGGTTGAAAAGCGGATATCGGCCGCCTGGCCGACATGGATTTTGTCGATCAGGTGTGGCGGAATCTGTGCATCCACAATCAGCGCTTCGCCCGAGGGCACAATATCCATGAGTTTTTGCCCAGGCTGGATCACGGCACCCACGGTGTGCACCTGCAAGCCCACCACCTGGCCTGAGGCTGGCGCGCGGATTTCGGTCCGCCCCAGTTCTTCGCGCAACGCGCGGACTTTTTCGGCATCGGCCTCGACTTGCAATTTGACTTGCGCCATTTCTGCATCAATGTCTTTTTTCTCCAGCTGTTTGCGCTGATAAATTTGCTGTTGCAGCTCGAGAATGGCCCGCTGTGCACGCAACAGATTGGCTTGCGTATTGGCCCGGTCACCATACAGGGCCGCCACACGTTGCTCCAGGTCATTTTGCTGGTTGCGGGGCGCATAGCCCTCGGCCGCCAGGGCGCGCACACCCTGCAGTTGTTCTTCGAGCAGGCGCAGTTGCGATTCATGACTGGTCAACACGCCGCGATAGCCTTCTATCAGCGCCTGATAGCCGGCAATGGCCTCTTGCTTGGCCGCAATATCCGCCGCCAGCGCTGACACTTTGGCCAGCAGCAACTGGCTCTGGTTACGCATCTGTTGCTGAATCAGCGGGTCGGTCTGCTGGCTGATCAAATCCGGGTGAAAATCAATCAGCGTGCGCTGCGTCTGCTCGGCACGCAAGCGGTCTTCCTGTGCGCGCAACCCGGCATAACGGTGACGCACCTCTTCATAGCGTGCCTTGCTGGCCTGGGCATCCAGCTTAAACAACAGGTCACCGGCGTGCACCTCCTGCCCTTCGTGCACAAATAACTCGCTGACCATGCCGCCAGACAAATGCTGCACCACCTTGTGATTGCTTTCCACACTGATCACGCCTTCGGTCGGCACGCCCTCATCCAGTGGCGCCAGCGCGGCCCATAGCACAAACCCGGCCAGGCCCGCCAGCAAAATCAGGGCGCCTTTGCGTGCAGGCCTTGCGTTATGCGCATAGTCTTCAATGGCATGGACATTGTCAGGGACAGGGCTGGTCGACATCAGCGACATGTTTACTCCGTAGTAGCCAAAGGACTGGCTGCTTGTAACTGGTTTAAATAGACGATGCCGGCATCGCGCGGCCCGTGGTGCAATACTTCGCCGCGCTTGAGCACCAGCAGGTCGTCGGTGATTTTGAGGATGCCGGAACGGTGCGAAATGACGACAATAGTGGTGTTAAGGGTTTTCAGCGCCTGCAAGACCTGCAGCAGCCTGGCTTCGCCAAATTCGTCCAGGCTGGCATTGGGCTCATCCAGCACCAGCAAGGCGGGCTCTTTGTAGATGGCGCGGGCCAGACCGAGCAGCTGCCGCTGCCCCCCGGACAAGGGCAAGCCTTGCGCATCCAGCCGAGTGTCGTAGCCTTGTGGCAAGCGCAAAATGGCCTCGTGCAAACCGACACGTTGGCAAGCCTGCAAGATATGCGGCGTCTCAAGTGGCCCAAAACGTGCAACATTCTCGGCAATAGTGCCTTCGAGCAAAGACACTTGCTGCGGCAGGTAACCCACGCTGGTGAGTGACTGCCGCACATTGGCAGGCGTCAGCAATGTCTGATTGACTTCATAGCGCCCGCGCTCGGCAAATACCGCCCCAACCAGCAACCGGGCCAAGGTACTTTTGCCTGCCCCGGAAGGGCCCATCACGCATAACAGGCGGCCCGGCAGAATGCTGACATCCACAGACTGTAGCAACGGGCGGGCCCCATGACTGACCCCGACCTGCGTCAACTGCAAGGTATAGGGCCGCAACAGGGGGGCAGCGGCGACGGTTTCCATTGTTTGCGCCTCAGCCCCCGCCTTCACCGGCACACCCGCTATCATTTGCTGAAGCTCACCGGCGGCCGTCTTGGCTTGCAACCACTGGCGCCAGCTTTGCACCATGACATCAAACGGTTGCAGCGCACGCGCAATCAGCACATTGGAAGCCACCATGGAACCGACACTGATCTCGCCTTCAATGGTCAACCACGCCGCAATCGCCAGCATCAGCGATTGCAGGCAATAACGCACCCATTTGTTGAGAAACTGGCTGCGATCGCTCTGGCGTTGCCAGTGGTCTTCGGTTTCGGCTTGCTGTGCCAGCAACTGTTGCCAGTGCTGGCGCAAGGTCTGCATCATGCCCAGCACATGACTGGTCTGTGCGTGCTGAATTTTCTGTTGCAAAAAATGCTCGGTACGCTGGCGGGCGGCGTGGGTTGCCTGACCAGGCTGCGCCAAGACATGCTGATGCCACCAGGCCACCAGGCACTGCACCAGACAGAATGCAATTGCGGTCATGCCCAGCAGCGGATGCAGGGCAAACAGGACGGCGATGTAAATCAGGCTCCAGGGAATATCCAGCAAGGCAAACAAGCCCTGCCCGGTCAGCCACTGCCTGACTGCCGTCAATTGCTGCAAGGCCTGTTGCGGCACACTGGAAGCCGGGCGACCAGGATCAAACGTGGCAGCAAAAACCTGTTTGCCAAAGCGCAAGTCAAACTGCACCCCGGTCTTTACCGCATACAGGCTCCGCAACCAGTCGGCCCCCGCCATGAACACAAGCAAGCCGGCCGTCAGCAGCGTCATCGCCACCAGCGTCAGCGTATTACGGCTGAGCATAACCCGGTCATACAGTTGCAGCATGTACAGCGTGGGCACCAGCATCAGCACATTGGTTAAAAAACTCAGCCAGAACATCTGCAAAAATGCACCCTGAAAAGGCTGCATAAATGCCCACATTGGCGACTGCCGCCATCCGCCCGCTAAAGCCATCATAAACTCGCCACCTTGCCGGACTCCGGCTGAAAACTGGCCAGTACCTCGGCTGGTTTGCCAAAGCGGATCATCTGGCCCTGACACATCACCAGCATGCAGTCGGCGATGCTTAAAATGTGTTGCAAATGGCTGATGATGACAAAGGTAGTGCCCTGTTGCTTCATGCGTGCAATCGCCTGCTGTAACAATCGCTCACTGGTGGTGTCGAGGTTGGCATTGGGCTCATCGAGCACCACAAAACGCGGCTTGCCATAAAAAGCGCGGGCCAGGCCAATCAACTGCCGTTCGCCGCCAGACAGGTGCATGCCAGATGCGCCAATCACGGTATTCAGCCCCTCTGGTAACTGCTGCACCCACTCGTTGAGGCCCAGTAGATCAAGTACCTCGGCCAGGGCGGCAGGATCAGGCGTTTGAAAACGGCAAATGTTATCCACGAGGCGGCCATCAAACACATCGACCTCTTGCGCTAGATATCCCAGCGAAGGGCCGAGCTGGTTTTTATCCCAACGGTAAATATCCACCCCATCCAAGCGTACCCGGCCGGTGGTGGGGGCCAGCAAGCCGACCAGCAATTTGGCCAGTGTGGTTTTACCTGACGCCGAGGCGCCAGCGACAATCAGCACCTGCCCCGGCGCAAGCTTAAACTGCACCTGGCGGATAAACGCCTCTGCAGGCGTTTTGCCTGCTTGCGGCATGGCATAACCCAGCTGGTCTACACTCAATTCCCCGACTGGCGGCGGCAAGACCATGCCGGGCGCAGTGGCTGGCGCGCCCGCCAGCAAACTGTCTATGCGTTGATGCGCGGTCCAGGCTTGTTCATAGGTTTTCCAATGGCCCACACATTGCACCAGCGGTGCGAGCACGCGGGCAGCCAGAATCGAGGCCACAATCATCATGGCCCCGCCATTGTACAAATCACCTGCAATAAACAGGTAACAGGCCAGGCCCAGAATCAAGCTAGTTTGCAGGGTTTGCAGCCAGCGGGCAGCGGCGGCACTTTTTCCCGCCAGCGCCGAGGCTTGCGCCTGCTGCCACAAAAAGCCGTGCTGGTGTTGCAGCCAGCGCTGCTGCATGGGCGCCAGCATGGCCATGGCATGCATGGCATCGCCATGACGGCTGATGCTGGCAAAATAACGGTGTGACTCGATTGCATGCTGGTTAGCCTGCGCCATCAGCGGGGCCACACGCGACTGGTTATGCCAGGTCAAAATCAATTGTATGGTGAGCCCGGCCAGGGTGAGCAAACCCAGTGCCGGATGAATCCAGAACACGGCCGCTAAAAAAATCAGGCAGAACGGGGCATCTATCAGGCTCAAACAGGCAGAAGAATGCAACGCTTGCTTGAGGGTAGAGAAATCAGAAAATACCTGGCTAGCAGGGAATTCAGGCATGGACAACCTGCTCGCAAATACGCGTTCAAATACGCGTTGCTGCAACAGGGATTCAAATCTTTTGGCCGCTGACTGCAACAAGTTGCGGCGCTGCCACTCGAGCGCTTCCATCACCAGATAGGCAAAGGCCGCCATCACGGTGAGCATCAGCAAGGTCGAAACATTACGGCTATTAATGACGCGGTCGTACACCTCCAGCATATACCAGGAGGGCACCAGAATCAGCAAATTGGTCACCACCCCAAACAACCATACCCGGCGCCACAACGGCCACAGGGCGGGCAATGCTTGCTTGATGGTTTCAGCTTGCGACAACTTCATCACGACTAATGACTTTGATAGAGCGTATCGGCAGGCAGGTTTCCCTGCCCGCCTATCCGCCGCTACTTAAACGACAACAAAGTCCGACACAGACACTGTGCTGACACCAGTCAACACTGCAATGTCTACCTTGGCACCGCTACCATTACCATCTGCGTCATAGCTGAGAGTTTTGGTGGTGGTGTTGTAAATCAGGTAATCATTGGCGTCTTGCGCAGTGCCGGTGCTGTTCACACGCAACATGCTGCTGTTAAACCCTGCCAACTGGCTGTACTGATCCAGGTGCAACTCGATTTTGTCGGTGCCACGGGTGAAATCAGTGATGGTGTCTACCCCGGTCAGGTTAAACGCCGTGTTGGTATAGGTTTGCACACTGGTAGATGAACCAGTCACGACTTGCTCGTAGACTTTGCCGAACACAAACGTATCCGCGCCGCCATTCCCTGTCAGCGTATCGTTACCACCATTGCCAACAAATACGTCTGCTTTGGTTGTACCGATAAAGGTTTGCTGGTTAGCATTACCTTCAAAACGCAGACCATTGGTGGTCAAGCCAGAAGCATCTACGACCACATTATTAATGGTGCCGCCGTTGTTACCCAAGGTGTTGGAGAGATCAGATACCGTGCCGTTGGCTTTGAAGTAGTAATGATCGTTGAGCAACTGCAGGTCAGTGTTTTCAACATTCAAACGACCGACAGTGCCACCCACTTGCACCACTTCCATAGACTGGAAGTTGTCGTTATTGAGCACAACAGTGCCGTTGGCTTTGGTATTAGCACCGATGCCGGTAGTAATGCGCAATGTATCCACACCATCACCACCCACGATCACATCATGCTTGTCGCCAGTCGCAATCCACTCTTTGTTACCGTCATCTGCCTTAGAAGTCGTGCCTTGCACACCACTACCAAAACCGCCGATCACAAAAATGTCATTGCCTTCGCCACCGTCCAGGTAGTCAGCACCGCCATGGCCAATCAGCAAGTCATTGCCGCCGTTACCGTAAACCGTGTCATCACCCAAACGCATGGTCGCGTAATCAACACCCTCGCTACCCAGCACGATTTCATGCGCATCGCTGCCTTCGTTAGCACCGTCGATACGCGTAAAGCTACCAGCTTCGCCTTCAGAGGCGTCATAGGTCACATCTACGTTGTAGTAGAGGTGAGCAACGGAGAAATCATCAACCTCAAACGCAGCCTTGTCGTATGTGACTGGTGTAGCACCGACAATGGTAGCGGCTGGCTCAAAAGTGGCTTCTTCAAACTCAAGCTCAACAGTAACGTTTTCAACATCGCCACCGGCTACGCCGTGAATTTGGTAGCCTGGGTTAATTTCGCCCAAGCTTAGAGATTCACCATTTTCTTCAAGCTGCTCGGCTTCCAAAGTGATGCTCACGCCACTTGCAAGCTCAATACGTTCAATACCAGAGAATTGAATGCCTTCAAATTCACCGGACTTGGTGAACTCAAGAGTATCCACAGCGTTATAACCAGCGATTGTTGTGGCAAAGGTACTGATGGCAGAAGATCCAGGACGAGTGACGATATTGAGACGAACGTCTGTTTCCGCCTCTAATGACATGTCCTCATCTTCAATAGGCACAATATTCCCAGTTGTAGTGTCAATAGCAACTAAACCAGCATCTTCATCAGTTTCGTCAGCCTCAGACAATTCAACATACCGAGCTTCATTACCTGAATTATCAAGTCCTGATACACCAGCCTCAATAATGACAGACTCAGCATTTTCCTCATCGCCGATACGGAAGGTATCATTACCATCTCCACCGATTAGTGCATCGTTCGACGTAACAAGAAAAAGATTACCAACTACAGTTTCATCTCCGGCAGAACTATCATCGCCCTGGAGATAATCTTCTCCTTCACCGCCACTTAGAACATCATCACCATCGCCGCCATAAATTACATCATTACCAGCGCCACCGAATAAGGCATCATCGCCATCACCACCGTAAATATTGTCGATACCATCTCCACCATCAGCGTAATTTTCGCCACTACCTACATCAATAATGTCATCACCAGCGCCACCAACAATTGCATCATCGCCATCGCCGCCTACTAAAATATCATCACCCTCGCCTCCGAAGATAATGTCATCGCCATCGCCACCATCGATAGAATCATTGCCTGCTTGGGCAATAATAATGTCGCCACCACCATTGCCAGCGATATTGTTATCCAAGCCATTGCCAATGATTAAATCTGGATTCGAGGTACCAGTATAATCAGTCTCTGTACCATTAAAAATTTTAATTGCCATTATAAAACTCCTCAAGTTTCGTTATTGGAGCAGCATCTCTGCTACTCCAATGGATTAATTTAAAAGCACTAAAATGATTAAGGTACAGTTGACCCTGGAGGGGCATAACCATCAATGCTAATTTCCTGCATGGTGGTATTTTCTTGTCCAGTCTGACGCAAGCGAATCGCTCCTGTTTTCACCCAACCAGAAACAGCGGTTGAATTGCATGCAGCCTCAACATAAGTCATTGCTGAGTTAATGTTGGTCCCTCCATCATCATCCTGGAACCCAGAGTCCAGAGTAAAATCAATCCAATTACTATTCACTACAGCATCTTGTGTAGCTGTGCTTGTAGAAGCAGCAACTGTTGGACCTATACCAGTTGCCTCGCCACTCAGAGCAGTATTAACAGTATTGGCCGTTGGTAAATCTAGATAATTGGTACCCACTAGAAGCTTATTCGCCGCGGTATCGTACTTTAAGGCGCGATGTTGTACTGAGGTAAACGTACGACCAATGCGGTATACCGGCGATGCATTAGCGGCTTGTATGTAATACCCGGCATTGACTGATGCACTACCAAAGCCACCTCGTGCAATATCGTTAACCTCAAAGTATTGCGTGCCAGCCGTAGTAGAGTCCCAGTCAACATTAGCCGCAGTAAATCTTGCGCCAAAAATACATGAGGTTTGGGCCGCATTACGCCACACACGATCCGATACTGTGCCAACTGTTACCCCGCCAATAACTGCGTTACGATTTGTAGCAGCAATTAAGGTGTAGCCTGAAACTGGTGAGGTTGCTTCGTTTGCAGGAAATACAGCACAAGTATTATTTGCACCCGTAGTTGGTTGTGTTGGAGTACTGGAACCAAAATTACCAGTGGTATTGCACAACGTATAAGCGGTACCACTAAAACCTGTGGCAGGAATAGCCACTAGGCCTGTTGCCATGACAGGCATTGACAGACTAAATGCACCAATTACAGCAAGACTAATCATTACATTTTTCATAATCGCTCCTTAGAGACACTATGCAGACACTGTGGTAGCCCGCATCACCTATTCCCTCCCCCATCTAGTCCCTCGTCAGTTCTAAGCAGGGTGCGGAAAATTTCAAAAGAAAGATTTTTCAGGGTAAAACTGCTCCGGGAGGTGCATAACCATCAACGGAAATCTCTATCAAGCTTTCCCCCTCCTGGCCAGTTTGCCTGAGCCTGATGGCTCCGGATTTAACCCAGCTACTCACATTGGATGAATCACATGCCGCCTCTACATAAACCATAGGCGAATTTACACTGGATCTTAGTTCATAATTTTCCAGGTACACAGCTTCCAAGGTAAAATCAACCCAATTCGAATTTATTGCGGCAGACTGTTTTACAGCCGTGGTTGAAGATGGCCAAACACTGGTAGTCTCGCCATTAATTGCAAGCGTTGATGCCCCGCCAATGATAGGCAATGATAGATAGTTAGCGCCAGGCAGAAGCTTATCGCCTGCATTACCGTTATAAATATTGGCGCGATGCTGAACAGAGGTAAACGTGCGTCCAATACGATATACGGGAGATGCATTGACAGCTTGAATAAAATAACCTGCGTTTATTAACGCACTACCAAAACCGCCCCTGGCAATATCGTTGACTTCAAAATATTGAGTACCCATCGTGCCTGCGTCATAATCAGCATTTGCTGCAGAAAACCTTGCCCCGAAAATACAAGAGTTTTGTGCAGCATTGCGCCAAACTCGATCTGAGACAGTTCCAACAGTTACCCCACCTACCACTGCATTACGAACTACTGCCGCAATTAATGTATAACCAGCGACTGGAGGTGTAGCCTCATTTGTGGGAAACACCGCACAGGTATTGTTTGCAGTTGTTGTAGGTTGTGTTGAAACACTTGAGCCAAAATTGCCGGTTGTATTACATAACGTATATGCTGATTCGCTGAAGCCCGTCGAGGGGATGGCTACCAACCCAGTTGCAAAAACAGATGTTGTATTGAGAGCATACAGTCCTGTCAGGACAATCGCTAGAGCTAGCTTTTTCATGTTATATCCCATGTAAAAAGGTACAATAAGCAGGCATTTGTGGCTGCCCGCATCACCAATTTTGCACAACTTCTAGTCCCTCGTAAGTTCTAAGCAAGGTGTGGCAAAATCCGACCAAGGTAGTCCACAAATGCCTTTTTGCATTTCTTATGGAAATTAAATAACTTCACGCACATTTTCATTAGGATTTTTTCCTGCCATATATTTAGTTAGGCTGGAAATGCCAATTCAAACTAAACCATATACCGCGCGGCGCACTCGGAGAGATAAAGTTTGTACTGCGCCAATCATTAGAGTTATGGTTATATCCATCAGGCCCAATATTGCCCAACACGCTTGGTGAAAAAGGGTTTCTACCTAACCGACCAGCTGTGAAATAGTCTTTATCAAATAAGTTGGTGACCAGTAAGGTTGCTGTCCACTCTTTATTAAAACGATAGCTACTTTGCAGGTTAAAGGTTGCATAGCCAGGCACCTTTCCTGGGTTAGTTGTCGGTGCTAATACTCGGGTATAAACTTCAGGTATAGTTGTTCCATTACCGGTGCCATCATCGACTTGTCGAATCGCGGTGAAGGTTCGTGATACGCCAACTTTATGTTCGTTGTTTTCATTCCCGCGCAGAAAGCTTTCAGAATGTGCGACCATGGTCAGCCCAACATTCCAATTGTCGGTGAGGTCGTAACCCAAGGTCGCATTTAGGTTGTGTAATGAAACACCTGGCATACGATCACCTGGCTTCACATTAATCACTCCCTCACCTAGCGGATTCAAAGTTCTTGCGCTGCTGTTATCAACGCTATACATCAGAAAATCATCTTGAAACGTGGCATCGGTGAGGCCGTAGTTCAAGCCGAAATGCAAACGATCCACATTTCCTTTAACGCCAGCTTCAATGCCACGGCGACGTGTTTTTCCTACAGTGTCAAAAAATCCGCGACCATTGCCAATAGCCACAAAATAGATATCATCCTTAAGGTCAGTTTGATAGGCATTGATATTCCATTGTGTATTCTCACCCCATACGCCTCTCATCCCTAACTCATAACTAGTTGCTTTAATTTGCGGCAGATAAGGGTCGCCAGAAAGGGTAGTTGGAAGAGTACATTGACGGTTCTCTGCAATACTTTTTGGCACTTCATAAGTACCACCATTGCCATCGTTTAAAAATACGCCAGAAGGCCCGTGATCCAGCGCGCAGCCAAGCTCAATCACACTAGGTACGCGTGTGCCCTGTGCCACGTTTGCATAAACATTTAAATCAGGCCTGGCTTGCCAACTGGCACCCAATTGCGGGTTGAAAGAGTTGAATGTAAACTTTTCTGTCTCAGCACTATCCAGTGCATTCACAATTCGTGGAGTGGTGTACTGCGTGGAAACGCCTGTACAAGCAGAGTCAGTACAAATATTGTAAAAATCAGGGTACCCAATCACATCGCCGATTTCATAGGCTCCAATGCCACGACGTGCAGCAATCTTGTTTTTTGTTTGCGTATTGTTATAACGTCCAGATATGCTGAAATGCCAGCTATCAACTGGAGTCCAAGTTTCACTAAAATAAAGACTTTTGGTTGTTTGTGTCCCAGAAAAGTCATTATTGCTAATCCATTCATCTGCACCGGTATACATGGGATGGATATCATCTGGTGCAAGATACGCATTACGGCTTGCATCCAATAGGCCCAACCGTTGTTTGTTAGCATAGGTAGCATCTGCAGCATCGATAGATGCACCGACCATCAGTTTATGATGATCTAGGTGCCAGTTTAATTGTACTGATGCGCCATTGGTGATCTGGTCAATATTGTTATCAGTAAATATCGCTGTAGGTGTGTAGTATTTTTTTCCGGTGTCAGGATCAACTTCATAGACGACACCACCAGTACCGCTACCTGCACCATCAACAGTGGCAAGAGTTGAGGAGTTAGGCGCGAAATAGGAAAACGCGCCATCTTTCGCAGATTTGTCTAGACCTTGCGTGGCTGCACAGTTATCTGCATTTCTAGGTGCAGTAAGCACCACCCAATTTTTGTAATTTACACCATTAACGGTAGAGTAATAATAATTGTCCAAATTAAAATAAACCGTTGCTCCTGGTGTAGCTACGGGAAAAGTCTGTGCCCGGAAATCCCCTACTTTATAGGCATCCTCACCGCCATCTGTTGCTCCGTTAAATTCCGGCGAGTTACCACTATAGCGATAAGCTTCTACAGCTCGATTATAAACAAGGGTCTCCCAAGAGTTTCTATAATATGTATATTGATCCTTAAAAACATTCGCATAATATTCAGGCATCTCAGCATTAAATAAAGCCCCTGTATAGTTAGCTAAGTTGCGTCCGGTCGGATCATTGGCAGCAATAGTTAAATCCGCAAGCCCCCCCAATGCGTCCAATATGAAAGTGTTACTAAACGAGTCATAAAATCCAGGTTGCGTACTGTCCTCTGCGATTGAAACAACGATGTAATCCGGCACGCCGTACTGGTTATTTGCGCTACTTGTAAACAAACAAGTATATTGCTCTGTAGACGAAGGAATGCGGCGCGCGAGGGCTCCATCATCAATCCCCATAAATACATCAGCACCAACCTGATGACGGCGGCTATTCCTGCGATAAGCTTGGCCAGTTACACTAAAAGTATCGGTGACCTGAAATGCACCAGAAAGCTGGAACTGCGCAAGGTTGTTCGTGGTTTGATCTGGACCAGTAAAGATACTAGTAGGATCTTGAGCCCACATTTCACTCGGCAGCAAGCCATTCCCGGTGAGTTTATTTTGTACCAGCAAAGTGCTCAGACTTAAATCCAGTTTGTCGCCTCTATAGCTGGCTTTACCAAACGCCTGGTTGACTCTGCTGGGAGAGTTTTGACGCCAGCCATCTTCGAGAAAGAAGTTGCCGGCACCAAATAAGCCTATTGTGCCGTTATTCCAGCCACCTTCTACCTGAAGCTGTTTACGGCCAAACGAGCCAGTCAAAATATCAACGTCAGCTCCCTTATTATTAAAGCCGTCTTTAGTTTTGAGGGAGAAGGCGCCACCCAAGGTGTTTAAACCAAAAATCGGATTGGAACCAGGGAATACATCCACGCTTGCCAAGGCATTCATAGGTAACATGTCCCAGTTCACCACATCGCCAAACGGTTCGTTGACGCGAATACCATCAATAAACACACTCAGGCCTTGCGGTGTACCAATCTGTGGACCTGCGGTAAAACCACGGTACTGCACATCCATCTGAAAGGGGTTCCCTTGGTAATCATTCACCGTCACTGACTGAAGCTTGCGATTCATGAGGTCGGTAATACTCAACGCATGCGCTTCTTTGATTTCTTTAGCAGAAATACTTTGTACGTTGCCGGGAATTTCCTCTTTCGTCAGACCAAGCCCTGGCAATGGCCCAACTTCGTAAAAACGCTTGGCGCGGACTTCTACCTTATCGAGCTGAATGTCTTTTTTTGTATCTTTTGCGGCCTTTTGAATAAAAATACTATTGCCCTCCACCTTGGGGACAAGGCCGCTCTCACTCAACATCCGCCGCAAGGCTTCCGAGCTCGTCATACGGCCACGCACCTCTGGCGCGGTTTTGCCAGAGACGATGTCGTTGGGGAATGAGATATTCATCCCGGTGGCTTTGCCCAGGTCGTGCAACGAGTTCGCCAAAGGCTGTCTTGGAATGTCCACATTCACTGGCACGCTAAAAGTCTCCTCTTGCTGTGTTGGCAATTGGGTATTCAGTGCTTCTGCCCAAGTGGGCTGTGTTGCCATCACGCTCAATGCAGTGAGCGCTGTGTGTAATCCTCTTTTGTGTATTTTTGTATTTCTAATCACAGATTCTTCTCCTGTCCTATTGACTCATCTGTGAGCGCGACAAAACCCTGACGTCAATTACATAAATTTACATTTTTTATGTTTCAGCATAGCTACATCTGCTTGTAGTGGTGGAGGGGGATGGACTAGATAGAAAAGTGATGTGAGGAACTCTTAAAAGCTTAAAAGAGTGAAAACTCATGTTTTTTCTAACTCACGCTTAAACCGCTTTATTAAATGAGCGTATTTTTTAAATATTGACAAAACTCATTTACAAACATAAAACTAAAAATAGGTGGTCAAGTTCTTATCCAGTCATTAGAGGTGCCAGATGAATGATTTACAACAAAATCAACAATTTATTCAAGCCGTGCAACTCCACAAAAATGGAAGAATAAATGAAGCAAAAAACTTATATCTCACATTGATAGCCGCCTACTCCAATAGTCCTCGCCTATTTAATAACCTGGCAATGATTGAATTTCAACAAGGCCACTTTGAACCAGGATTAGAGTATGTGGAAAAATCACTGGGTATAGACCCCAACCAATTCACCGCTTATGGTAACCGTGGTGCCGCATTGTTTGCGCTTAACCGGTTTGATGAAGCTTATAGTGACTACAACAAAGCGATTGCTTTAAATAGCAACTATGCAGAAGGGTATTACAACCGAGGAATACTGCATGAAAAATATGGTAGATATGAAGACGCACTGACTGATTACGACAAAGCAATAGCACTGAAATCAAACTATACGAACGCTTACAATAACCGCGGGAATGTATTCAAAACGCTGAAACAATATGAAGAAGCACTTTGCAGCTATGAGTATGCAATCGAGCTAAATCCTCGCCATGCAGAAGCGCATTACAATCGTGGCGTGATTTTAAATGAGCTTAAACGGTTTCAGGATGCTTTTAATAGCTATCACCAAGCAATAACTCTCAAAGATAATTATGTCGATGCCTACAATAATTGTGGCAACGTTGCCATAGTGTTAAAAAGGTTTGAAGAAGCACTTGCTTGCTTTCAAAAAGCCATTGAGATTAACCCGAATTATGCTTACGCCTACAATGGCTTAGGCAACGTTTTAATGGAGCTTAAAAGATTTGACGAAGCCTTAGTAAGTTACGAAAAAGCAATCTCGCTTAACTCACATTCACCAGATGCCCATAATGGCAAAAGTAATGCTTTACAGGAACTGAAACGCTATGAGGATGCAGTGTCAGGATATGAAAAAGCCATCGCCTTAAACCCTGACTCTGCGGATACCTATGCAAACCACGGCCTTGCCATGCAAGGCATGAGAAAGTTTAAAGAAGCTCTCCTAAGCTATGACAAAGCGATTGAGCTCAACCCGGAAATGGCAGACCCTTACTGGAACAAGGCGCTCTTAAAGATATTAGTGGGCGAATATGAAGAGGGCTGGCAGTTATATGAGTATCGCCGTTACAAACAAGACCTAAAAGGCTCGTATCCAATCTATGAGCAACCCTTATGGCTGGGGCAAGAATCTGTTGACGGTAAAATTTTGTATATTTACCCTGAGCAGGGATTAGGCGACTTTATCCAATTCTGCCGTTATGTACCCTTAGTAGAAAGTCTCGGTGCAAAAGTCGTCTTAAAAGTGCCAAATGCACTTTACGCAATGATTAAAACGATGGGACTCAATGCTAGGATAGTTAGAAACGATGAGAAGGTTGAGGAATTTGATTTTCATTGCCCGATCATGAGTTTGCCCTTGGCATTTAAAACCACCGTAGAAACGATTCCCAACAAGATCCCTTACTTTTTTTCAGATCAGTTTAAAAAGAATTATTGGGAAAGAAAGTTAGCTTACGCAGGTAATTCATTAAAAGTCGGCCTGGTTTGGTCTGGTTCAAAAGATCATAAAAAAGACCATGATCGTAGTTTGAGATTGGCGCAGTTGGAGCCAATTCTGAATTTACCTGTAACGTTTTACTCCCTCCAAAGGGAAGTGCGGGAACAAGACAAAATAACCCTCTCAAAATTCGACCAGATACAGCAATACCATGAAGAATTAAACGACTTTTCAGATACTGCCGCGATGGTGGACTGCCTGGATCTGGTCATCAGCGTAGATACTTCAGTGGCACATCTGGCTGGCGCAATGGGCAAAAATGTCTGGATATTAATCTCTTATTTACCAGACTACCGATGGATGCTGGATAGAGAGGATACGCCCTGGTACCCGACAGCCCGTCTCTTCAGGCAGACAAATGTTGGTGACTGGGATAGCGCTATATTTAAAGTCAACAAAGCATTGGAAGAATTGCTGACATCCAAGACTTAACACTGGAAAACTGTTCTTTATCACCTCTTGCTATTAAGCAAAGTATATTGCGGCGTTTCTTGAAGCTTGACCGGGGCGATATTGGGCAGGCCGCGCAGGAAATGGTCGATATCCTGGATATTGATATCTGCAGAAATATTGCGCACCTGCTTGCCCTGTGCTTGCACGGGTTTAACGCGGTAGCGCGAAACGGTGTAAGCTATTTCGTCGATATCGGCGCGGTCAAATACCAGGCGGCCTTTCATGAAGGCAAAGGCGTCCGAGGCGGGGCGATTGACCAGTGCCATGGCGTGATTGGGGTAGACCTCTAGCACCTGGCCGTTGGTGATCTCCCTGGCGATGGCGGGCTGGCCTTCAGCGGTTGAGGTGGCTTGTTCAGCTTTAGAGTCGAGATTTGGTTCGACCTTGACTCGGCCATGATCCACGCTGATACGAACCAGTTGTTGCAGACGGTTGACGGCAAAGCGTGTGCCTAGCACAGTGACTTTGGCGGTATCGGTTTCAACAATGAACGGGCGCTCTGGGTCTTTGGTCACTTCAAAAATGGCTTCGCCTTCTTTAAGCAGCACATGGCGCTCGTGGCGGTAGTAAGTGACTTGCATGTCGCTCTTGGCACTGAGGGTGACTTTACTGCCATCATCCAGCGTTTTGGTGACGATTTGACCTACCGGGTTTTGCGCGGCCATTTGCATGACGGGCTGAGCCTGCCAAACCTGGTATTGCTGATGTGAGAAATATCCCATGATACTGATCATGCCTATCATGAGCAGTTGGCCAAGCCGGCGCTGCCGGGTTTTGCGTTTGGCCTCGTTGGCTAAAAACATTCGCTGCTCGGCGGCATCGGCCAGGCTAGAGAGGCTCTCGGCTGAATCCAGTTGCCGCATGGCACGGGCAATGCTGTCGTATTCAGCCGCATGGCGCGGATCATCGGCCAGCCATGCCTCAAACGCTTGCTGCTCGCTCCCACGTGCATTTTTCTCCTGCTCACGCAACCGTAAATACCAGCGCGCCGCCATCTCGCTCAAGGTGAGCGATTTGGCATTGAGTGGCTTGGACTGGGCGGGTTTTGACATGGCAGCAGTTGAGGTCAGTACGCCTTTAATGGTTCAGGCTTTGCTGAAAGGCACGGATGTCCAGCATGGCACGAATCAGGTGTTTTTCTACCATGCTGGTACTGATATCCAGATGCAAGGCGATTTCGCGTTGCTTCATTTCATCCACGTGATACAACCAAAAGACCTGGCGGCATTTTTCTGGCAATAAATCCACAATACGTTGCAAGTGATGCAGTTTTTGCCGAGTTTCATACAGCTGCTCTGGCGTGCAGTCGAGGATCAGGGCGGTTTCGTCCATCTGCTCCTCATCGACAAAGCGGGTGCGGTACCTGAACTCATCGACCAGCAGATGATTCACGATGCCGTTTAAATAGGCCTGTGGCGACTCCTCGCGGGCCGGATGGCTGGAGACGGCAAAAAACACCAGCGCATCATGCAAAATATCTTTGGCCCGCTGTACACAAGCTGTTCGCCGACCAATGCGACGCAACACATCCGTGTAAGCCCATTTTAAATCGATCCCGCACCATGCCAGTGTCTCGCTCATATCCTGCCACCCTACTTTTAGATTTATATTCATAGAGTGCAAAACGCATGCCACATGACACAACCACGTATAAGAGACTGATTCTCAATTATAAAAAAAATGAATAGGGAAAATTTCCTGACATAAAACAGGTTTAAAACAACCACATTTAATAAAAAATGGCTGATAAAAACCAATTTGGTTATGAAACATCCAGCAACCTCTCCGCTGGATCGTGAGGCCTGCAACGCTAACACTTGTTTATCCGTCATGAGTAGGCATCGAATCATGCTGGCATCACAGCGGGAAGCGCCAAACCGCCAAACCGCCAAACCGCCAAACCGCCAAACCGCCAAACCGCCAAACCGCCAAACCGCCAAACCGCCAAAATATTGGCGGCACGGTCATACCCAAAGTTCACAATAAATTGCAAAAATTAGCGATAAATTGAATCTGCGCCCTCCCCCTAGAAGCTCAAAGTTTTCGATAATAGCGCCAACTAACTGGCATCCATCGCCTGAAAAATGGATGCGGGTTCGGACATGGCTGCTTTTATCTGAAGTAAAACGCTTAATAAAGAATAAAACAAAGCGATATTTTGATGATCAAGCCGGTTGCCTCTTGCATAAGATAAGCTATTCCTGAAACCTGTACCGATTTTAATGTCACTGCTCCAGAAACCTGATGCTAACTTATTGCGCGCCCGCTACCACAGCCTGGTAAACGACGTGCCCGTGGTCATTTTTACCGCGATTAGCGCATTGACAATCCAAATGGTGGCGTTGCAGGGTGAGATTGATTGGAAATTTGCCATTTTGCCACCCATGTTGCGCTTGGTGATAGGGGTAATTTTGCTGTGGTTTTGGTACAAGCACAGGCATGACCAGCCGCCGATCGAGAATATCCGCAAACGCCTGGATACCGCCTCTACCTTGCTGATACTGGCAGGCCTGTTTACCTTCTGGCGCAGTTTGTACCTGTTTCCAATCACGGGCAGTTTTTCGCATTATTTTTTAATCGTACACAACACGCTGTATGGCTTGTGCTTTGCCTTTATCCTGAGCAAATTGGGGGCGGCGGCTTATGCCTACAATGTGTTGCTGATTGGAGCGGCGGTGACCTGCGTGTTTCGCGGTGACATTGAACATCCCTATTTGGTCGCCATGCTGATTCTGGTGTTTGAAGTGGGCATGCTGTTAACCATGCGCGCCAGCAACAAGACCTTTGACCAATGGGTGAATGCAACCTTTGAAACGCAAAGCCTGCTTAAGGAAAATCAGCGGCTGGCACAACAGGATGTGTTAACCGCGCTGCCTAACCGGCGTCAGTTCTTTTTGCAAGCGGCACAACAGCAAGCCGAATCCAGCCTGGGCGAGCATTGTTTTGTTGTTGGCATTCTGGATCTTGACCACTTCAAACCGATCAACGATCAGTACGGTCACCATATTGGCGATCTGGTATTAAGCGAGGTGGGCAAGCGGCTGGCTGCGATTCACACAGCAGACGTGCAGTTTTACCGACTGGGTGGCGATGAGTTCGCATTTCATTTATTGTCTGATTGCGAGCATCTGCGCCTCAAGCAAGTGTGTGCAGAAATCAGCCATGCACTGTCTCAAACCATGCATATCGACGAACGGGTACTGACGGTGAGCGCGTCTATCGGCGCCTGTTCCACCTGTGACGCCAAACTTTCTGCGCAAACCATGTATGAACACGCAGACCAGGCGCTGTATCAGGTCAAGCGTGCCGGCCGCGGTCACTTGCAGATATACAGCGAGCCCCTGGACCTTAAAAAAATGGCATAACTTAATAGTAAGCCCTGCCCTTTCGTCTCAATGCACTTTCTAATCTTGCTAACGCATCATTATTGACCGATCACCGCTGCATGCGGTGGCGGTACTAACACTTTTCCCGCCTCAAAATTTGGCTATTTATAACCAAACCAGCACATTTCCGTTTGTTTTCAGCCAAAACCATGTTCATTTTTTAAGCAAATTACATTACCATAAAACTTTACTCAGCCTAAACAGCCCAATGTGTTGAGGTTTATTCTCAGCGAACCCCATTTAGTTTCACCCCTGCAACACAGCAACAACAAGAACGGCTATGAACGCCGATAAAAGGAGGTGGTGCAATGAGTACAAATACGCTATTGATTCTGGATGATGATGTCACGCTGACGACCCAGATGACTGCCGTCGCGAGAGACTTGGCGTTTGAGGTCAAACACTGTGAAGATGGCAGGCAATTTATCGATGCCATCCTCGCCTGGAAGCCATCGCACCTGGCCATCGATTTGGTCATGCCGAGTATTGATGGCATTGAGATTTTGAAAACGCTGGCGCGTATGGACTGCCAAAGCAGCATTATCCTGACCAGCGGCATCGGTTCAGCGCTACTGCCGCTGGCGCAGCTGACCGCCTTGGAACATCAATTGAATATCCGCGGCATTTTGCATCACCCGGTCTTACCGCATCTGCTGCAAAAATTGCTGGCGGACCATCCTTCCGTCGATTTGCATGCCACGGATCATACAGAAGTCATCAAACCACTCAGCATAGACCACGAGAGCATAGACGAGGCGATTCGCCAGCAGCAATTCGTCGTCTATTATCAACCACAAATTGAGTTATTTACCGGCGAGGTGATAGGCTTTGAGGCCTTGCTGCGCTGGCAGCATCCACAGCAGGGCATCCAGTTACCCGAATTATTTATTCATGTGGCAGAAGACACTGGGCAAATAGAAGCCCTGACTGAATACGTGGTTGTGACAGGTATCCAGTTTATCCAATCCATCAGTTCAACCCTATGCTTGTCGGTCAACATTTCAGCCAAAAGCCTGCACAATGACCATTTGATCCAGATGCTGGAACAAGTCTGCCAACGGTTTGCCTTCGATCCCGCGCGCATGATTCTGGAATTGACCGAAACCGCCACCATGCTGGATACGCAACAGGCGGAAAGAATCCTGACTCACTTACGTGAACAAGGCTTTAAGCTCAGTATTGATGATTTTGGCACGGGCTATTCTTCGATGTCACAATTAGCGGCGCTGCCATTTACCGAGCTCAAAATTGACAAGTCATTTGTCACAACCATGGAGGCCTCTTCCAAATCACGCAAGGTGATTGCCTCAACGCTCAAACTGGCAGAAAGCCTGGGGCTGGAGACGATTGCCGAAGGCATAGAAAACAGTATGGCCGCCATCGGTTTACGGGAGCTGGGCTGCCGCTTCGGGCAAGGCTATTTTTTTGCAAGACCCATGGATGCGGCCGCCAGCAAAGTCTGGCTCAGCCACTGGAACGGACAACGCTGACCACAGCAGCTGGCACCGGCATATGGCCAAGGCAGCGCCTGACCCGATGCCGGTCAGGTACGCAGGTAACTGACGATCTCGGGTTCAACCATCGGGCTGGCATAGTAAAAGCCCTGGATAATCTTGCAGCCCATGGAGGATAGCAAGTCGACTTGCTGCTGTGTCTCGGCGCCTTCCACCACGCAATCAACGCCAATGCCATGAGACAGGGCCAGAATGGAACGCACGATCATTTTGCTCTTCGGATTGGTTTCCATATCATGCACAAAGCTGCGGTCCACCTTGATTTTGTTAAGCGGCAAACCTTGCACGTGACTCAGGCTGGAATAACCGGTCCCAAAATCATCCAGCGCCAGGGAAACGCCTGTCTGCCGTAACAACTCGATATTGTTTCTGCTGACAATAAAATCCTGGAGCAGCGCAGTTTCAGTCAACTCAAAGGTAATCCGTGCAGGATCGACACCACTGGCGGCGAGCATCGCCACCAGATCTTGCACCACCTTATCACTGATAATATCAAACGCCGACAGATTAAAAGACAAGCCAATCTGGGCAGGCCAGGCCTGCACGGCCTGCAAGGCCTGAGAAAACAAAGTCAGCGTGAGGCTGGAGATCATGCCTATACTTTCAGCCACCGGGATAAATACGCACGGGCTGACCATCCCCAGTGCCGGACTGTTCCAGCGCGCCAGACATTCAAAGGCGATGGTGCGGCCAGAGGGGATATCCACCATCGGTTGAAAGACCAGAAAAAATTCCTGCACCAGATCCGCAGAACGTAACGCCCGCTCAATTTGCAGGCGGCTTTGCAACCGTTCAAGATGACGGGCCGAAAACAGCTCGGTATGGCTGCGCCCCGTGTTCTTTGCATGGTAGAGCGCATAATCCGCATACTCATAGAGTTTCTCAGACGTATCATCCACCTCAGGAAACACCGCAATACCGATAGAGGCGCTCAAATTGAATAACATCCCCTCTACGGCTACCGGCTCTTCAATCAGCGCAATCAAAGACTGACCAAGCTGCTTGAGCGCCGCTTCATCGCCAGCAAAATGCTTGTGAAAGGCAAATTCGTCGCCGCCCAAGCGGTAGAAGTGAATAGGATGCTGACATCGCGGGTAATGCTTGAGACGCCGACCGACTTCCACCAGCACAAGGTCACCAATGCGGTGCCCATGTGCATCATTCACCTGCTTGAACTTGTCGAGATCAATGATGCCAATCGCAAATTTTTTGCCTTCTGTTTTCAGATGCTCCAGCGATTGCGCTTTAATCGTGGCAAAAAACTGGCGGCGGTTTGGCAGTTCAGTCAGCATGTCCACATTGGCCAGGCGCGCATTTTCGGCGGCCAGATTTTGAGCGTGTAACGAACTGTAGACCAGGGAATCAAAGCTCTTGTTGCGGCGGTACATGGCAATCAACATGCCAATCTCAAAAATCAGGATCATGAATGCAAATGAATGGCTATATTCAATGTCGGCATACAGCACATAAACAAGCGTGGTGACGATCAGCATCAGATTGTAAAGGTAGGCCGGCCGGCCAAGGCTGACCAGCAGAAACGGAAAACAGATGCCATATAGCGTCATCTGCACGACCAAAAAGTAGCGGCTGTAGCCAGATGAGTCTTGCAGCAGATGCAGGTCGCAAATCACAGTGGTGATGCCCGCCACAAGCAGCAAACTGGCGAAAAACTGCAAGCGTTTGCGAACCACATCGGTGTGCGGTTTTTCCTTGCGGTGAATAAACCAGTAGACAAACACTGCGGCCGAAACCAGCGTGAGCATGGCAGGCACGACAAAAGACCAGACAAAGGGCTCATTACGGTGAAACACCGAGATTTGTGTCAGCATCGCCACCACTGCAGCCACAATCACTACAGGCACATAAGGCAGCAACGAAAAGTATCTGGCGTAAAGGATGTTTTCGTCAAAATGACGGTAATATCGTAGGTCAATCATGGGTAACACATCAAAATCTCAAAATTCGGCCCTGCCGGAACAGCCGCAAACACGCCCTATTTGCAGCAGGTGAGTATATTGGCAAATAGGCCGGGGGTTTTGTTAAATAATGCAAAAATAGAGAGGATCAACCGCGGTTGATCTGGATGCATCCTGCGCGGCAACTGCTTTTGCCATGCTGGACACGACTTGCTATGTTTATTTACCGAAGATTTCGTATCACGAATGTCCGGTTTTTTTGAGAATCAGGCAACAAGCGATGCAACCCTGGCCATCGAAGCCGTTGCAATCAGCCCTGTTCCCTTGATGAATGACCAAACCCGAATTAACGCCTGTCATTATAAAAGCGATGCCCGCAATTACTCATAGCCCAATCGGACTATTCAAGCCAGGTGCACGTAAAATGCAGGCGTAGTGACCACGCATACGTAGTGTAACGGTTGCCGAAAGGCCATTATCCAAGTATCTTTAATCGCATCCCCAGTCAGATTCAAGGTCATGATCAAAAAAGAAAAACCTGCAAAAAGCTCTACTGTCGACGCTTTGTATAGCCAGCTCAAGCAAAAAATTATTTCTTTTGAGCTCTATCCGGGCACGCGCATTACCGAACTGGCGCTGGCAGAGATGTTTGGTGTCAGCCGCACGCCGATCCGGCAGGCGTTGCAACGGCTGGAAATAGAGGGTTTTTTGAGCATACGTCCCAAGCAGGGTTGCTTTATCCGTGAGCTGGATGTGAACGAACTGATGGAGTATTACGAGGCACGCATCGCTCTGGAGTTGCTCATCGTCGAATCTGCGGTCAACGCCATGAGTGACAAGCAAGTGGAGCAGATGATGGCACTGTGGCAGCCGGAGAAGCATGATGCGGAATTACAGATGGGTATAGACCTTGGTGAAAAAGATGAGTCTTTTCATGTCGGGCTGGCGCTAGCCAGTGACAAACCGGTGCTGGCCTCGATTTTAAAAAACATTAACCACCGCATCCGCGTCATTCGTCGCCTGGACCTAAACGCTGACAATCGCAGCCAGCGCACCTATAAAGAGCATTATGAGATACTGCAGCTCATTAAAGAGCGCGACACGACCAAGGCCAAACAAGCCATGAAGCGGCATATCCAGCGCAGTCGAGAATTCGCCAAAACCCTGACGCTGACTGCCTTGGCGCGGCAAAAGTTCTTATCCACTCCCTCTGCCTGACCCCCTGAAAGCCACCCAGTCCGCCGCACTGGTACGGCACTTGCTTGGCTTTTGTTGTATACAATATTGCATATCAAAAAAAACCTCACCAAGGAGTTTGCTTTGTCACACGCCATGCTACAAGACACCGAAATCACACCGGCATTTGTTGCCAGCCAATTGCAATTACAGGGTATCACGCTTGACGAACAGGACCTGCTGCAAACCACGCAACATTACCGCCTGCTATTCAGCCATGCCGAACGCGTCATGAGTTGGCCGCTGGACGAGCACATTGAGCCCGCACCAGAGTTTCGCCCACAGGCAGCGAGCTAAGCGCCATGGATGGAAGTCAGAATGCAATCGACATTGCCAACGCAATCCGCCTGGGAACCGTCTCAGCCCTGCGCGTGACCGAGGCGGCGCTGGCCGACATTGCGCGCCATGATGGCCGCTACAACAGCTTTACCACCGTAACTGCGGGGCGTGCGTTGCAAGAGGCCGCGGCCGTGGATGCGGCACGTGACCGTGGCGAGCGCTTGCCACCGTTGGCGGGTGTGCCGTATGCGGTGAAAAACCTGTTTGATATTGCCGGGTTGCCTACCCTGGCCGGGGCCAAAATCAACCAAAGTCATGCCCCCGCCAGCACCGATGCGCAGCTGGTGCAGGCCATGCAGCGAGCGGGAGCCATCTTGCTCGGCGCGCTCAATATGGATGAGTATGCCTATGGCTTCACTACTGAAAACCACCATTTTGGCCCCACCCGCAATCCGCATGATCCGACGCGTAGCGCTGGCGGCTCTTCTGGCGGTTCAGCCGCCGCCGTCGCTGCCGGGCTGGTGCCGCTTACGCTAGGCTCAGACACCAATGGCTCAGTACGGGTGCCCTCGTCCATGTGCGGCCTGTTTGGCCTCAAACCGACGTATGGCGCACTCTCATTGGACGGCATGTTTCCGTTTGTGCACAGTTTTGATCATGCCGGGATTTTTGCGCGCTCCGCGCAAGACTTGTCGCTTTGCTTTGACGTGCTGCAAGGCAACCCCAGCGCGGACTCAACGCCACGATTAGTCTCAGACACGCCACGCCTCGCCCGCCTGGGCGGCTATTTTGAGCAAGGCGATGCGCAAGCAGAGGCCGCCGTCGCCACCGTGTGCAAGGCCTTGCAGGTGACGCAAGTGGTCGAGTTACCCGAAGTGGCGCGCGCCCGCTCAGCCGCCTATCTGATTACCGCCAGCGAGGGCGGCAACCGCCACCTGACCCGCTTGCGCATACAGGCTGCTGACTTTGACCCGCTGACCCGCCCCAGGCTGGCGGCAGGCACCACGCTACCAGCCGCCTGGTATCTGCAGGCACAACGTTTGCGGCGCTGGTTTTTTGAGCAGGCCATGCAAGTGTTTGCGAGCACGGATGTGCTGATTGCACCGGCCACCCCTTGCTGCGCGCAACCGCTGGGGCAAGAAGACATGGTGATCAACGGCAACCGTATGCCGTTGCGACCCAACATGGGCATGTTTACCCAGCCGATTTCGTTTATTGGCTTGCCTGTCGTCGCGGTGCCTGTGCATTTGCCCGGCCAGCTGCCGATTGCGGTACAACTGATAGGTGCGCCCGGCAAGGAGGCGCAGCTGCTACAAGTGGCACACCATTTACAGTCGTTGTCAGTCTGCCAGTCTCCCGTGGTTAGAAACTGATACAGAGGTGACCCATGCTGATTAATCATCCCCCTGTCCTCGCCGAAGTCACAGCGGTATTTGCTGACTACGAACGTGCCCTGGTCAACAATGACGTACAAGCCCTGATCCATTTCTTTTGGCAAAGCCCCCTCGCCGTGCGCTATGGCGCTGCCGAAAACCTGTATGGCTGGGAGCAGATTGTCGCCTTCAGAAAACAACGCACGCCCCCGCCGCCACGCACCCTGTTTAATACAGTCATCACCACCTATGGCCATGACTATGCCAACACCAGCACCGAGTTCAGGCGCGACAATGGCACTGGCCGGCAAAGCCAGAGTTGGATACGCACCGAACAAGGCTGGAAAATCGCAGCGGCGCATGTGTCCCTGATGCCAGACTAATGCGCTTGCTTGGTGCGAGCCGCACTCTTTTGGCGAGCGCTGACTGATTTTCCGCAGCCAGACCAAGCAAATTAAAAAAGAATCCCCTTGTTTTAAAAGCCTTTTTTCCAACCAGGCATAAACGCAACTCAGGCATGTGATTTGCTTTGTTGTATACATTGATGCATTTTATAAAGTCCTTTCAGATGATCTCCACCCTGCCAACAGTCACCGTCGCAGCCACGCCCGAAGCTTTTGTCTTTGATCCCGCACGCACCGCGCTCATGCTCATCGATATGCAACGCGACTTCATTGAAGAAGGGGGCTTTGGCCAAAGTCTGGGCAATGATGTGCGTTTGCTCAAAGCGGCAATTGCCCCCTGCCAGGCCGTGTTGGCGGCGGCCAGGGCGCAAGGCATGTTGGTAATCCATACCCGTGAAGGCCACCGACCAGACATGTCAGATGCCTTTCCAGCCAAAGTGGACCGGGGCGCGCCAAAACTGCGCATCGGCGATCAGGGGCCCATGGGGCGTATTCTGATCCGTGGCGAACCGGGGCACGAGATTATCCCGGCGCTCTCACCCATCGCTGGCGAACCCATTATCGACAAGCCAGGCAAAGGCGCCTTTTATGCCACCGACCTCGAACTGCTATTACGCAAGCGCAACATTGAAGCGCTGATTGTCTGTGGCGTGACGACCGAAGTCTGCGTGCATACCACGGTGCGCGAAGCCAATGACCGCGGTTTCCGTTGCCTGATTCCTGGCGATTGTTGCGCCTCATACCACCCCGAATTTCACGCCGTCAGCCTGCGCATGTTTGCCGCCCAAGGCGCGATTTTTGGCTGGGTCACCGATAGCCTGCCACTGGTACACGCATTGCAAAAATAATCAGGCATCCCGCCATTTGAGGAGAATCCCCATCATGAAAACCGCTTCAGGCATCAAACTCTGGTCACCGGGCGACTGGAACGCGCTCTTTGGTTTTGGCACCAATATTCTGGTCAATCTGCTGGTGCTCACCGGCCTGCTCAGGTTTGTGCTCAAAATGCCGGATGAGATGGTGTTCGGCCGCATCTTGCCGGCCACCGGGCTCATGCTGTTTCTGAGCACCATGTATTACGCCTGGCTCGCCTATCAACTCGCCAGGCAGACCGGTCGCAATGATGTGTGTGCGCTGCCGTCTGGCGTCAGCGTACCGCACATGTTTGTGGTGGTGTTTGTGATCATGTTGCCCATCTCGCTGGCCAGTGGCGATCCGGTCAAAGGCTGGGAGGCCGGACTGGCCTGGGTGTTTATCCAGAGCTTTGTGCTGATGCTGGGCGGCTTTATTGCGCCGGTGATCCGCAAAATCACCCCACGTGCCGCCTTATTGGGCACGCTGGCAGGCGTCTCCGTCGCGTTTATCAGTTTGCGCCCGGCGCTGGAGATGTTCATGACGCCCATGGTCGGCGTGGTCTGCTTCGCCATTATTCTGGCCAGCTGGTTTGGCGGCGTGCGCTATTTCAAAGGCATCCCGGCCGGCCTGGTGGCGATTGCCGCCGGGACGCTCATCGCCTGGGGCTCCAACCTGCTCGGGCTCAATTATGCGCAGATGAATCTCACCAACGTCAGCGCCGCCCTCACCAACTTTGGCTTTTCCATCCCACTGCCCGCCATCAACCATGTGTTTTCCGGCTTTGAATTTTTAGGTGTGATTCTGGTCACCGCCATCCCGTTTGGCATTTATGACCTGGTTGAGGCAATGGACAACGTTGAGAGTGCCGCCGCCGGGGGCGACAGCTTTCCGACAACAAGGGTGTTGACGGCCGACGGCGTGATCAGCCTGATTGGCTGCCTGATGGGCAACCCATTTATCAATGCGGTCTACATCGGCCATCCCGGCTGGAAGGCCATGGGCGGCCGCATCGGCTATTCAGCGGCGACCGGCATCATCGTTTTGCTGCTTTCCTGGCTGGGCATCATCGCCCTCATGGCCTCCTTGATTCCGGTGGTCGCCATTTCGCCTATCTTGCTCTATATCGGCATGCTGATTGGCGCACAAGCATTTCAAGAAACGCCCAAGAGCCACGCGCCTGCCATTATCCTGGCCTTTTTGCCACATGTTGCGGCCTGGGGAAAATTGCAAATTGACAACGTCCTCGCCGTCGCTGGCACCAATGCCGCCACCTTGGGGCTGGATAAACTCGGCCAGGTGGGCGTGCTCTACCATGGGCTGGAGGTGCTGGGTGGTGGCGCCATTTTAGGCGGATTGATGCTGGGTGCGATTGCCGCCCTGGTCATAGACCGCAAACTGGCAAAAGCTGCTGGCTTTGCACTGGCAGCGGCGCTGTTTACTTTTTTCGGCCTCATGCATGGCGAGGCGATAGGCATTGGCCAATCGCTAACGATTGCCGCCAGTTACCTGGTGGTGGCGATCATGCTGTGGCTAAGCAGTAAATATGCGCGCATTGAGGCCTTGCCCACCGGCCTCAGCAGCCAGCACTAACCCCGTGCCAGCCACCCTGACCCACACCGGAGCCATGCCCCACATGAATTTGAACATTTCGCATCTGAGCGCCGCTTATCGCGCTGGCAGCCTGAAACCCAGTCAGCTGGTCCGGCAGCTGGCAGAGAAAATCCATGCCGAGGATACGCACCATGTCTGGATTGACCGGGTCAGCCTGGAAGAGATGCTGATCTACGCCTGCCAACTGGAGGCGATGGACCCGACCAGCCTGCCTTTGTACGGCATCCCGTTTGCCATCAAAGATAATATCGACCTGGCCGGATATCCGACCACGGCCGCTTGCCCGGACTTTGCCTACACGGCCGACCAACATGCCACGGTGGTCAAAAAACTAATTGCCGCGGGGGCGATCCCGGTCGGTAAAACCAACCTTGATCAATTTGCCACCGGCCTGGTCGGCGTACGCTCGCCGTATGGTGCCTGCAAAAACAGCATTGACCCTGACTACATTTCCGGCGGCTCCAGTTCGGGTTCTGCCGTGGCAGTTGCGCTGGGCATGGCCAGTTTTAGCCTGGGCACAGACACGGCAGGTTCTGGGCGGATCCCGTCCGCGTTTAACAATCTGGTTGGCATCAAACCGACCTGCGGCCTGCTTAGCACGCATGGGGTGGTGCCGGCCTGCCGTTCACTCGATTGCGTCTCTATTTTTGCCGGTACCGCCGAAGAGGCACATGCCGTGTTGCAAGTCGCGCAAGGAGAAGACCACGAGGATGCCTATTCACGGCGGGCACCCGCGCAAGCCGTGCACACTTTTCCACCCCGCTTTCGCTTTGGCGTGCCCCGAGCTGAGCAACTGAATTTTTTTGGCAACCCCGAGACGCCCGCGTTGTTTGCCCACGCCGTACAAGCACTGACCGCGATAGGCGGGCAAGCCGTCGAAATAGATTTTTCGGTGTTTCTCAACACGGCGCGCTTGCTTTATGAGGGCGCCATCGTCGCCGAGCGCTATGCCGCCATCCGGCCCTTTATTGAATCACACGCAGAGGCCATGCACCCGGTGACGCGTAGCATCATTCAGGGGGCCAGCAAATTCAGTGCGGCCGACGCCTATGCCACGCTATACCAGCTCAAAGCCAACCAGGCGCAGGCCCAGCAATGCTGGGATGAGGTTGACCTGCTGGTCACGCCGACGGCAGGCACGATTTACACCATAGAAGAAGTGGAACAGGACCCGATCCAGACTAATAGCAACCTGGGCTATTACACCAACTTTATGAACCTGCTGGATTTGTCTGCCATTGCTCTTCCGGCCGGATTCCAGCACAACGGCCTGCCGTTTGGCATTACGCTCTGCGCCCCGGCTTTTCACGACCTTGCGCTGGTTGAACTGGCGCAACGGCTAGGCCGCTAACCGCGCTAAAAATTACAAGGAAACACGCATGTCCATGATAGAAGTCGCCGTCTGCGGCGCGCATATGCAAGGCCTGCCACTCAACCCGCAACTACAGGCATTGCAGGCCACTTTTGTACGCGCCACGCATACCTCGGCCGACTACAAACTCTACCACCTGGCCGGCTTTCACCCACCGCGCCCCGGCTTGATCAGAGTCAATACAGGCGGCAGCGCAATCGCCCTGGAGGTTTGGCAGCTGCCGCTGGAGAACTACGGCAAACTGGTTGCCAGCGTCCCGGCCCCGCTCGGCTTTGGCACCCTGACGCTGCAAGATGGCCAACAAGTGGCTGGCTTTTTGTGTGAAGCCTACGCCAGTGCAACCGCTACGGATATCTCGGTCTTTGGCGGCTGGCGGGCTTATCTGCAAGCACAAAGCCAGGGGCAGCAATGAATAGCGCCCGCCTCCAGGCCGCATGAAAAACCAATTCGTTTTTCATCTGGTCGTAACGGCGAATCAGTGCAGATCAAGCCATTGATTTAACCGGGAGATTGGCACACTCAATGTTCTTTTGCCATTGACTGATGGCATTCGTCGGGCACGGCCCGAGCAGTCCGCGCCTGTGGCTCTATCCAGGTAATGTGCGCGCCACTGGTGTGCGCAATCTGATCCAGTTGCGCGATCTCGTGTGCGGAGCGTTGCCGGCGGTTAAGCTTGAAGCCCAATCCGGCCTTCAAGATGCGGATTAACTGTGTAGTGGGCTGATGATCAAAGCGCATGGCATGGGCCTTTCATAAGCGCGTGCATAAACATAAGCAGTATCCGTCGTATCGCCGGTTGGCCGCATACGGAGACACCAGCGTCAGCAATCCCGCCTAAGCGGGATTGTTGCGGTCAGCATTGCATAAATGCCTGACTCATTTTTCATGGCAATTGCAGGCAGACTGCGTTTTCTGCTGGGCCGAGTTGCAGGCTTCCATCGCTTTTTTTGCACTTTCTTTGGCTTCTGAAACATTATTTTTATGATAGCTCTCTGATGCATTCAGATGATGTTTGGCGGCCGCTTCATGATCAGTCGCTGCTTGTTGATGTAATCCACTGGCTTGATTGGAAATTGACATGGCGTAAATCCTTTATGTGGTCGATCTGTGTCTGGCCGTTGGAAATTCAACAACCAGTCTTTGCAGTCTACCGGGCACGCAAGGGGCTGTTTGTTCGCTAGCCAACACGGTCTTGCTTATTCAGTCGTGACCCCGTCAAAGGGCAGCTTCGAGACATCTGCATACACGCGCAGAGGACAGACGGTGCCCTCTTGATGACTGGGTGGCGAGTAGAGGCTGTGTAGTTTCAAGTCCAGTTTGCACGTATTGATCAGGTGATGATTGACCCCGGCTGGCACAAGGCCGGTTTCCTCGCACGGTTTGAGTGAGATCAGAAGCAACTGGCTATACTGTCTTGTGGATACCACCCGCCTGCAGTCTGTATTCATCCTGAAATCTGTATTCAGCAAAGTGACTTGATGAAGATTCTGGATATATCCATGCATCACGATTTCCTAAGCGCGGCGTCATGCCACAGAGGGTGAGCAAGAGCTCGCCGAACTGGCCCACTTCAGGAGGCAGATCACGAACAGGTGGCCATGACCGGGTGAAAGACCAGGTCATGCGGTTCAATGGTGTTTGATCTCCTGTACCGACTGGGCAAACGCATTGATTTGCTGATTGGCCTCTTGCTTGTTGATGCCGTAAATTTGCTGCAGCTTTTCCACGAGAATCTCCCGCTTGCCCGCAATGTCATAAATATTGTCCTGGGTCAGGCGCCCCCATTTGTCGAGAATCACCGTTTCCAGCGCCTTCCAGTCCGCTTGTATCTCGCTCCATTCCATACTCACTCCTTACTGTTTTTAGGTTGAAATAACCAGGGCATTTTCAATCTCCCGGACCCCGGCAATCTGCCTGCAAATGGCGGAGGCCTTTTCGCTCACGGCCAGGGAGCCCGCATACCCTGTGAGCCTGACCACGCCAGCCAGCGTTTCCACATGGATATCTACGCCCATCATAAGCGCTTCCTGGCTGAGGGCATCGTTAATGCTTGCCGTAATCTGCGCATCGGAGAGTTGATTGCGCGCACCCGGCATTTCTGACGGCGCAGCATATTCAGGGACATCCAGTGGGGTCTTTGTTGACGAATGACGCTCTTCTGCCGTGGGCGCAGGTGTAGACCCAGGCGGGCTGCAAGCAGCCAGCGTCAGGCAAAGGGCGGCCAGCTGCAGGCTGCCCGGCCAAGCAATTGTGGCTGTCCACGCCAGGCGCAACAAAGCAACCTTCATGAGGAAACCAGCTTCAAGTCACAATAATCTTGCGCTGCCAGATGCATCACCGCGGCGACCATCGCCGTTTCCTGCGAAGAGTAGGTGATGACGCAGAGTTGGATAGGCTTGTTGCCGATCAATCGCCATAGCCATGCATAGATGCGTGCAGGTAACCTGACGACCGGTGTTTGCATAACTTGCGCATCGCCCATCCTGGCCCCGGCAATGGCCCCCACCAGCATGCCAATAATCACCCCAGAAGCCAGCCATCTCATGCTAGAGAGGCCTTCGTCAGCAACACGCAGAGGCTGAGCCAGGAGCATCACGCCCAGCTCTGCCAGGCTGGCTAACAAGATGCCAGCAACGGCCCCAATGCAGGCCATGACCAACACTCGTTGAGCGACCTCACTGCCATCCTCGGCCTGGTCTAGGTCAACGCTGCGGGCAAGCCGTCTGCTGATGGAAATCTGTAATGCGGGGACACCGGCGTTAATCAATGCCGCCCTGACCAAGTGTGCCTGCGAAAGCTGTTCAAAGACGCCGGAAATCTGGTGACGATAGAATGGCATGGGCCGCCTTGATCCACAAAAAAGTGAGAGGAGAGCATCATCGGCGCTTGGCAAATGCGGGTCTGTTCGCTACCGCACCCGCGCATGCGCCTGCGGCCAGGCGGCTTCCCCTCAGGCAAAAACATCATCGCGGCAATGCGTGCGCCATCGAACAGAGTCCGTTTTTTGTTTACGTGAAGATGTGCCCAGAGCGATGACCCTCATTGCTCTGTTACCTCACCTTTTAAGGAGCGCACCATGCAATCGAAGATGAAACACGTTTTGATCGGACTCGCATTCACCGGCACGGTTGGACAAGCTTACGCCACCCCACTGTTAGTGAATCTTCCCACGGCAGAGGTGGAGATTGTGGCCTCGGGCTTTGGCGGCACCTTGCTGGATAGTGCCACGACCTTGATTAGCAACGCCAGCTACAATGGCACGGCGCGCACGGCTGTGTATAGCACGGCGACTGGCCTCGACTTTTATTATCAGTTTACCAACAATGCCAGCTCACAAAACGGCATCGACAGACTGACGGCGTTTGACTTCCGTAGCCTGGGCGCTCAGGCCGTCAATGTGTACCAGACTGCTGTCGGCTTTGATCTATTTAGCAACGGCACGGAAGTCTCCAAGTATGCCGACCGGACCATGGCTGGCGTGATTGGCCTGAACTTTTCCCCGGTGAGTATTGCAGATATTCCACCTGGAACCACCAGCTTTATCCAGATCATTCGTACCAGCGCGACCCACTATCAGCCGGGCAATTTCGGGGTTCTGGACGGGATAGGCTCGAATGCAGCCGGCTTTAGCCCGGCCGCTGCCGTCCCCGAGGCGTCGACCTATGGCATGATGTTGCTCGGATTAGGCTTGCTCGGCATGATTGGGATGAGAAAGATGAAAGGCTAATCTCTCGCGATAAGCACTGCAGGCAAGGATGCTGCAAAAACGCCATTCAACCGGCGTTTTTTGCATGTTAAATCTGGCAATGTACGCTATCGCACAGAGCGGCCCCTGGCTGGCGAGCGACCATCATGGTTCAACCGACAAGGGGAGCCCCAGATGAAAACCGACGTGCAATTACAAGAAGATGTGATGAAAGAACTGCAATGGGAGCCTTCAGTCAATGCGGCGAACATCGGCGTGGAAGTGCAGGACGGCATCGTTACTCTGTCAGGCCATGTGGACACCTTTGCCCAGAAATGGGGCGCTGAAAACGCGGCGCAACGGGTCCCTGGCGTCAAGGCGCTGGCCATCGAGATAGCAGTCAAGTTGTCATACGGCGCCGAGCGTCCTGATGCGGATATCGCCCGGTCGGTGAATCATGTGTTGCGCTGGTCCAACGATTTGCATAATAACTCCGTGCAAGTCATGGTCGAGGGTGGCTGGATCACGCTGACCGGCTTTGTGGAATGGCCCTATCAGAAAAAGAATCTCGGCTACGCCATTTGCAATTTGATGGGCGTCACCGGGCTCAGCAATCACTTGAAGATCGAGCCCAGAGTCAAGGTGGAAGCCGTTAAAAATGACATAGAGCAGGTGTTAAAACGCCGAGCCATCGCGAGCGTCAAACATGTCTCGATTAAGGTCAACGGCGCCGAGGTGGTGCTAACTGGCCATGTGGGCAGCTGGCAAGAGCGCGAAGTCATTAACCACTCGGCCTGGAATACGCCGGGGGTTCAGAATGTGATCAATGAGATCAAGGTTGCCTAGTCGCATGAAGGATGCCATGCCGCAGTCTATGCAACAGTTACTGCTGATCAAACACAGCAAGCTCGCCTATCAACTGGATTTTGCGGTGTATTTTTTGCTGATAGCCGGCATCACAGCTTACCTGATTGCCTCCCCGAAACAGCTGTCCACGTTTTCGATGCTGGTTTGCATCTTGCTCGGCAGCCTGAGCTGGACGCTGATTGAGTACCTGTTGCATCGCTGGGTGCTACATCAGTGGCCACCGTTCTCGGCTTGGCATGCCGAGCATCACCGGCAGCCAGATGCATTGATTTGCACGGCCACTGTGGTGAGTCTGGGCACGATTGCCCTCACCGTCTATTTGCCGCTGTACTGGGGCGTCTCGCCTGCAGTCGCCATCTGCTTTACCCTGGGTTTGTTAATCGGCTACCTCGCTTATGCCGTGACCCATCATGCCATTCATCACTGGCCGCATCCAGGCATGCCATGGCTCAAAACCCGGCAAAGGATACATCGGCGGCATCATCGCTTCCCTGAGCACGGTTTTGGCGTGACCACAACCGTTTGGGATCATGTGCTGGGAACAAGCGCCCCGCCCGCAGCGGGCAAAAGTATCAGATCATCCATAAATTAGATCGCGTCGCGCCCTGAACAGGCGCAACCTCCCTCACCCCTCAGGCAGGCAACATAGCAGGGAGCGAGGCGGCATTGGCGGTCATATACGCTCGGGTGAGTGGCTGCCGAGCATGATCAACGGTGCGATGCCCGACCAGTATCTGGTAAATCCCCAAATGACCGTTTTCAAACGACAATCGGCTTGCCGTCATATAGGCCAGCCAAATCCTAAAAGTGGCCTCACTCACATATTTGAGCGCCTGGTCGTGCTGGCTGGCCAGTTGTGAAATCCAATGCTGCAAGGTCAGGGCATAATGTCTGCGCATAGACTCCACGTCCAGAATTTCAAATTGCGCCAACTCCATTTGCCGCTGGATATTGCTGACCGTCTCTAACTGACCATCAGGAAACACATAGCGGTTGACGAAGGTATGCCCCAGATTATCCGGCCAGCCCTCAACATCGCTGGTAATGCCATGATTCAGGAATAGCCCGTCCCTGGCCAGCAAACGCCGCACAGTCTGAAAATAGGTGGCCAGATTCTTGATCCCCACATGTTCAAACATGCCGACACTGGCAATTTTGTTGTACTGCGCGTGACCGGGGAGATCGCGATAGTCTTGCAGGCGCACCGAAACGCGCCCAGTCAGGCCGGAGATTTCGATCTGTTGCTGCGCATAGTCATATTGCTGTTGGCTGAGGGTGATGCCCGTTGCCTTAACGCCATAATGCCTGGCCGCATGCATCACCAGCGCACCCCAGCCGCAGCCAATGTCCAGCAGTTCATCATGGGCGCTTAACTGCAGTTTCCGACAGATCAACTCCAGCTTGGCGGTTTGCGCACTGGCCAGATCCTGTGCCTCGCTGAGAAAATAGGCGCAGGAATACACCATGGCAGGATCCAGCCACAAGGCATAAAAGCCATTCGAGACATCATAATGAAACTGAATCGACAACCTGTTTTCATCGCGGCTATGCGTGTGCACCGCTTGTGCAGCAGGTAAGCGACTCAAGGCTAGCGGCCGTAAAGAGACCGGCTTTTTGAGTTGCCGCAGCAGATGATTGAGTAGCGCCCGCCCCTTCAGGCGCCAATGGATGTGCAAGCGGCTGAACTGCTCGCGCAACGCCAGCAAGGCGGCCAGATCGCCTTCAATATCCATCTCGCATTTGAAATATGACTCGGCAAAGGTCAGGGGGTCTTTGCGTTTGAGAAACGACTCTAGAATCGCAGGCGTATGAAAAATCAGGGTAAACGGACTGCCATTGACGGGCGCCCCCTGCTTACCCAGGTGTACACGTTGGCCGTCCCATAACTGGATTTGCAAATGGCCATCAAACTGGTCAAAAATGCGCCTTAGCATATTCACCATGGCGGCAGATGGATCTTCAGACCACACCTTAAAGGTGAGTAGTTTTTTCAAGGTTTTCATCTGCACACTCCACGTACCAAAATCAAAGACAGTCAGTATTTGCTGCCATTGGTGGCATCACGGTCATTCACTTCGGGGTTCTCTGCAGTCGTCCCTAGTGCTTTTTGATTCATCGAACTATTGTGTGCATCCTTATCAATTTTCTCCAAGTTGATCATGCCGTTTTTTTGTTTGACCTTGTCAAAACGCTGCTCATGAAACTTCAGGAATTCAGCTTTTGACACCTCGCCATCTTTGTTGCTATCCATGTCTTTGTATTGCGCATGCCCTTCACAGGACTGGGGCATTTTTGACTCTTTCATGGCAGCGAATACGCTTTGACTGGTGGCCAGCAGGAGAAGGGTAATGCAGAAGAGTGGTTTATTCATGAGGCATCCTTGATTAAAAGAAGAAAGAGTGAAATGGATACTCTGGTAGACGTACGACTTCACTCAAGCATCAGTGTATGGCCCGCTGAATCAATCCTCGGTGCGCTAGCATACACAGCGGGCTGCGTCATTTCTTATGTTCGCTAACGTACATAAGCGTATAGTGACTTCTTCTATCATGTGCATGCATATCATTCAAAGAGGCCACTATGAACGCCATGCACTCCCCAAAGCAAAATCATTTGCTGAATGCGTTGCCCGAGGAGGACTACATACGCATTCAGGGCATGTTGGAATATATCCCCATGCCTTTAGGTCAGGCCTTATATGAGTCGGGGGGGCATTTAAAGCATGTCTACTTCCCGACCACGGCCATCGTCTCGCTGCTCTATGTGTTAGAGAGTGGCGCCTCTGCAGAGATCGCAGTGGTAGGGAATGAAGGCATTCTCGGGATTTCACTCTTCATGGGCGGCGAGACCACGCCAAGCAGAGCTGTCGTGCAGAGTGCAGGATCCGGGTACCGCATGCGCGCCAGCCTGTTAAAGCAGGAATTCAACCGCGCCGGAGTGATGATGCAATTGCTTTTGCGCTATACCCAGGCCCTGATTACTCAAATGTCACAAACGGCCGTCTGCAACCGACATCATTCCATTGAACAGCAGTTGTGCCGATGGTTGTTGCTCAGCTTGGACCGCTTGTCGTCCAATGATCTGAATATGACGCAAGAGCTGATTGCCAACATGTTGGGCGTGAGACGCGAGGGCGTCACTGAAGCCGCGGGCAAGCTGCAGCGGGCAGGATTGATTGAGTACGCCAGAGGACACATTCGCGTTCTGGATCGCGCACGGCTGGAAGAAAACGTGTGCGAATGTTATCAGGTGGTCAAAACAGAGTTTGACCGGCTACTACCGGATATTCACAGGCATCGTCAATAGTCCCCCTATCATGCCTTGGGCGCTAAAAAACCTCACTTCACCCTTTGCGTTGTGTGCGGATTCTCGCCAGTTGATACCACCTTGGCTGGATCACGTGCGCGCCCAGAATGGCCCCACCCAGTCCCATCAATCCCATTCCGGCCAGCATGGTAATCGCAATCACCGTATACCAGTGCGCCTGCATATACCACGTCGGCGAAACCGTCACCCATTGTGGAAAAAACAAGACATAGCCGCCGAGAAGCAAGCCTAGGCCACCGCCATAAAAGGCCCCATGCCAGGCCTCTACCCAAACTTGCGATGTTGCAATGACAGGGGCGGTGTCGCCGGCGGAGCGTAATGTGTGCTGCGCGCCACCGCTACTGTCTGCATCATTTAAATACAGCGAGGGCTCGATGTTGGGCGGCGTCGCATCCATGGTAATCAATCCAGGTCTTCTTTTCATGGCAGTCCTTTGAATGGTGAGGGTTGTAAAAATCTATCTTATGACACAAGTGCATGATTCTCCTCCGCTGTCATGGCTTGACTGTCTGGCAGCACACAGAGCGCACGCCAAAGATAAAATCGGCACATGTGTGCAAACGAACAGAGGCGCCTCCGCGACACTGCTATGTTGTGGTGATGAAACACCCATCCGTTCGTAATCCACTCCGCAATCAACTGATAGACCCGCTGAATCGCCACTGCCATCATCAATTGCTCAAGCATGGCGAAGTCGTGGAGCTCAGCTCAGGACACCAGTTAAACCAGCCAGGGGAAACGGTGGCTTATGCCTACTTTCCTGCCGGGGGCGTCATCGCCCTGATCATGCAACAGCCGACCGAGAAACCGATTGCGCTCACGCTGGTCGGTGCAGAGGGGATGGTGAGTATTGCCTCGGTGTTGGGGGTGAATATTGTGCCCTATGCCTCACAGGTGCTGATCTCCTGTGAAGCCCTGCGCATCCCCGTGCAACATTTGTATGACCTCAAGCTTAAAAACACCGACTTTTGCAAGGTGCTGGATAGCTATGTGGCGGTGATGCATACCCAGTTTGCCCAAGCCATTGTTTGCCATAGCCTGCACAACGTGCAACAACGCATGGCGAGCCTGTTACTGACTTATAGTGACCGCGTGTCTGCGGCTGACTTTGCCATGACCCAAGCCCTGTTGGCCAGCTTGCTGGGGGTCCGTCGCTCGGGGATCAATAAAGCGGCCAGCATGCTACAGCAATTAAGAACACTGCAATACAGTCGCGGCCATATGTATATTCTTAACCGGACCGCTTTACTCAAGGTCGCCTGTCCATGTTATGCCAATGACAAACTTGCCTATCTGTCCATGATGAGCAACTAGCCATGATGCGCAGCCAGGCAATAGCGCTGGCCTGTGATGCTTGAGGCCGGCGCATCACAGGCCAGGTGAATACAATGGGATTCAGCGCTTGACTGCCCAGCCTAACCCAAACCCAATGGCGACAGCGATCCCGGCGATTTGCCAGGGATGCAGGTGTACATACTGGTCTGTCGCCTTGATCGCTGCTTTTGATCCCTCAATCACCCGCGCTTCACTGTCTTGCAAGCTTTGCTTGGCGGTTTCCATAGACTGGCTGACTCGGCGACGAATTTCATCCAGCGCCTCTCCGCCCTGACTCGCTGTTTCCTGCAATAAAGCCTGCACATCGGCAATGACGGCATGCACATCCTGCGACAATACGCGGGCGGCATCTTCCCCGTTGTTGATGTGAGGGGACTGTTCCAAGCGAATATTCATGTTGTGGATCTCCTGTGATATCAATGCAAGCAGGTCCATCCTGCTCGTCAGTATGGTGCTGGCGCTCAAACCACATGCGCCTGTTGAAGGTGACGCTTATTCAGCCAACCCGCCCCAGAAGCGTTTTGCTTCCTGGGTCTCGCTGGCTTTGGTGCTTTCAGCTGCCGCCCAGCAAGCCTGTCGTTCTTCACGCAAGATGCCATTACAGGTACTGATCGCTACCGAATAATTGCCGTGAACATGCGCCATGCGTGCGTCGAGGCGACTTTTTGCCGTCGGATGGCTACTGGCTTTGAGCTCGGCAAGATTGATGGCCCGCTGTGTCTCCGCGGTCACCCTGCAGGTCTCATATGCATGCCAGCGCAAGGTATCGCAGACCTTTAAACTCTCCCGGTATTCAAAAGCCACCGACTGCTGGCGCTTTTTAACTTCACTCGGCGATAAGGCCGCCGCACTGGCGGCGGTAAAAGTAGCCAGACAAACCATGGCTATCGATAAAACAGCATAAACACGCATATGGATTTCCTAAAATAAGCGGCTCACAACAAGACTTTTTTCAAAGCAACTAAGGCTCGGTGACCGCAAGGGCGTTGGGCTCGGTGCCCGCAGGGCGTTGGCCGCGATTCGGCGCAAGTCCGCTGCCTGGTGCCCAATATAGCGCCATCAGCGCGCCTTGCTCTGTACGCTGGCATACAGAGGAGACCGATCACACGCCCTACACTATGCTGATCGCTTCACCCCACCGTCCAGAAAGGATGGCAATATGCCTATCGCAAAACCCATGCTCACGATCACCCCGGCCGCCACCGCTGCGGATGCAAACACCGCCGCAATGCGTCCAACCCCTGACGCAGACCAGCCACCAACAGCAGCCATTAAAAAATATGGGCATACCCATGCAGATATCGATCAACAGATCAGCGATTGGCTAGAAGCACAGCGCCAGCCCAAGCAGCCTTAATTCACCCCGGCGCCGCTGTGATTGCTTTATGATGGAGACTTCGCCGATCATGGGAACGGTTTGCTGAACGCACTCGCATGTTGACCCTGAACACCAGTCTCGTCACGCACTTTGCAATCGCCATCGGCATCGGGCTGATCATTGGTGCTGAGCGTGAAAAGCACAGACAAGGCGCGGCCGAGAAATCGGCACAAGGGATACGTACGTTTACGATGGCGACCCTGCTTGGGGCCGTCACCGCCTTGATTCACTTTTGGCTGTTCGCGCTGGCCATCCTCTGCGTCATGGTGTTTTCAGCGATTGCCTACGCTAGGCAAATCAATGAACATCCGGGCATGACCACGGAAATTGCGCTCATGCTGTCTGTGGTGCTCGGCGGCCTTTGCCTCACCGCCCCAGAACTTGCGGCGGCGCTTGCCGTGGTCATCTCCATTTTGCTGGCGACAAAAGAGACCCTGCATGCGTTTGTGTTGGGGATGCTGTCCAAAGAAGAATTAAACGATTTTTTAATTCTGGCAGCGGCGACCGTGGTCATCCTGCCGCTGGTCCCGGACCAGTTTATTGGCCCCTACCATGCCATAAACCCGAGAAATCTCTGGTTGATTGTTATCCTGGTCATGGTGATAGGCGCCCTCAGTCACGTGGTATTAAGGGTGCTTGGATCACGTATCGGACTGCCAGTGATCGGATTGCTGTCTGGCTTCATTTCCAGCATCGCCACCATCACCACCATGGGCGAACGCGCAAAAGAAACACCGTATTTAATGCGCGGCGCCATTGCAGGCGCCCTCTTGTCCAGCCTGGCAACCATTTTACAACTCGTACTCCTGCTGTTTGTCATCAGCCCGAGCACACTGATGGTGCTTGCCTGGCCATTGCTGTTTGGCGCGCTCTCCATCACCGTATATGCGCTCATTATCGGCCTGCGTGCTGGCCATGAACGCAATGTGCCCATCGCCTATACGCCCTATCAAACCTTTAAACCCGGCACCGCCTTCACGCTCGCGGCCGTGATTGCCCTCATGCTCATCCTGGCATCCGCGCTCAAAGACTGGCTGGGCTTAAATGGCCTGTTAGCCGTTTCAGCGATTTCGGGCCTGGTAGATGTACACGCGCCGACCATCGCCGTGGCCACGCTGGTCGCCACGGGCAAACTGGCGGACAGTCAGGCCGCGCTCCCTATCCTGCTCGCTTTTTCAGTCAACGCGGCGAGCAAAGTGTTTATGGCATGCATCACCGGGCCCCGGCCATTCTGGCAGGCCGTCAGCCTGGGCGTATTGGCACAGATGACCTTGACCTGGCTGGGATGGTGGTTTTTTATTGCCCATCCATAACTAAAACGCAAGCGCCCAATACGATGGTGTGCCCTTGAATGCGCCATCGCCATCGCAACCTCCCCTGATCATCCAGCCCAGCCTCGCAATTGCCCCTGTGTGGGACAACACACAGAACAACGCTTTTTTGAGTGCAATACTTGCCCTTATTCATGTTGATGGAGTCTCTCATGGCAAGTATTCCTTTATCTGGCGAAGCCGTGCTCACAAACACCCGCCCCCCGCCCTATGACAACATAGACACCTTAGCCAACGCCACCGCAGTTTCCTGGGGCGCGATTCTGGCAGGTGCCGTGGCAGCAGCGACTCTGAGCCTGATGCTGTTTCTGCTAGGCTCAGGCGTGGGCTTTGCTTCGGTCTCGCCCTGGATGCGCAAAGGCATTGATGCTTCAACGTTTGGCCTATCAGCCATTCTCTGGCTCACCTTCACACAACTGCTGGCAGCAATCCTGGGCGGATACCTGGCTGGCCGGCTACGGGCAAAATGGTTATCTGCACATAGCGATGAAGTATTTTTCAGGGATACCGCACACGGCTTTCTGGCTTGGGCCGTCGCCACGCTGGTCATCGCCACCCTGCTCACTTCCATCGTCGGGACAGAGGTCAACTCGGGCGTACAGGCCAGTGCTCACGTGGCAAAAGGTGTGGCAAATAGCGCCGTAAAGATGGGTGCAAGACAGGCCCAAGCGTCACCGACCGAAAGCGCTGACCATGGACAGATGGCCTATCTGATCGGCTCGCTGTTTAGACCAGACACCCCTCAACCTCAACCCACCCCTGAGGCTGTCGAAGCCGGACAATACAGACCGACAACGCCGCCGCCTATGGCTGAAGCAACCCCCATTTTTAACCACGCGATGCTGGCCGACGTGCTGCCCGCTCAAGACAAAACCTATCTTGGTTTATTGATTTCACAACAGACCGGCCTGGCCACAGCAGAGGCCGAATCACGCGTACAGACGCTGTTTTCCAGCATGCAGACAAGCAAAAAAGCAGCGGCCCTCCAGGCAAAAGAAACGGCTGAGCAAGCCCGTAAAGCCACGGTCTATATCAGCTTGTGGCTGTTTGCCTCTTTACTCATAGGCGCATTCTCAGCCAGTTTGGCTGCCGCCTGTGGGGGCCGCTACCGGGATGCATAACTCTGTGACTGTTTTGCCCCCCCATACTCATTGACTCAGGAAGACATCATGCGCTCATTACTTCTATTCTTTTTAGGCATTCCCATTCCAATCATTATCTTGATTGCCCTATTCGTGCATTAAGTTGCCAAACGCATCTTTCTTTGCAGCAAGCCCCTCGACCACAGATCAGCATTTTACAGATCACCATTTAAGGACATACACGATGCAAACCAAGCCAGATCAATCCAGCCAGAAAGCGTCTACGTCAAAAGCCATGGAGGCCACTGCCATGCTCAAGGCTGACCATCAACTGATCAGCACACTGTTCAAGGAGTATGAAAAAGCCGAGACCAAAGCCGCCAAGAAAAAAATTGTCAGCCAGATTTGCCTGGAGCTCAGTATCCACGCGCAGATAGAAGAAGAAATCTTTTATCCTGGGGTGAAGGCGGTGCTCAAAGATAAGACCCTGATCCCAGAAGCCATTGTGGAACATGCCACCTTAAAATCGCTGATCGCCCAGGTAGAAGGCGTAGAGCCAGACGGGGAAATGTTTGACGCCAAAATCAAGGTACTGGATGAGTATGTCACCCACCATGTCAAAGAAGAACAAGAAGAGATGTTTCCCGAAGCCAAGGCCTCCAATCTGGACATGGTTGCGCTGGGGGAAAAGATGCATGCAAGAAAACAAGCGTTGCTGGCTGAGCAGGCTTAAACCGGGTCACTGCGCTGCGCTGCGTGGCGCATGTGATTGGCCGATACGATTACCTTTCACGACCGGCCGACCTGCCATAAAGACAAGGTATTTCTGAGGGGAGGATCAACCGGCCTGGCCCCATGCGCATCTGCGTATCCGAACAATCCGGTGGGGCAATGCCGGTCATCATCCCAGCCAGGATAATCAACAATGGGATACAGGCATAGCCCATCCACCGGGATGCCCACTTTTTGCGCGCTGCAGACTTCTCGACAGATGTAATCTATCCAGCCTGACCGGTCTTGACCTTCTGCGCCCGTTTCTGCAATCAACAAGGTACGCCCATATCGTAAATAGACTTCGGCAAGCATGTCGAATACCGAGCGGTAAGCAGACGCGTTGGGAGATATCTTGCCGCCCCCCAAGAACCATTGATTGGTACTGTAATAGTTAAGCCCGACCATATCCAGATATTTGGGATCCCCTCCCAGGCCCGGCCAAGACTCGCCGATCAGCATATCCAGGGCTTCAAATTGAGAGAGGCGATAAGCTTCAGCCTGTGCTTTTTCTCCGGGACAGTCTACTCTGGGCAGCACATGAATCAGCGGCTCGGCGGTGATAAACCGCGCGCGCGGGTCAACCTCGCGAATCGCCTCAATCGCCGCAATGGTGGCACGCACTAACTGATGCTTGAGCTCTAGGCCACGGCCCCTTGCAAGCGGGTTAAAAAATGCGACCTCGCCCCCTGCCCAAGCCCAGAAGGAGATTTCATTGATGGGGCAGTAGATAGGGAACTGATCTGTCTCCCGCATGACAATACGGGCCACCTCTGCCGCAAACTTGGCAAAACGCTGCACAAATTCCGGTTGCCAGATATTCAATCCATCTGGAATGCCATAGTGACAGAGATCCCAAATCACTTGTACCTGAGCGCGGTGTGCAGCTTGGACCATGGGCAAAAAACTGGTCCAGTCATAGCAGCCGGATGACGCTTCGATCAAATGCCAGCGGAGTCCATCGCGTACTGACGGCAAGCCATGCACCTTCAATGCACGATAATCTGCATATGCCCATTGGTCGTGTCTGGTTGACTGAATGAGGTCTAGCCTACGCCCATCCGCCCGGCGATGGCTTGAGCATTCAAAACCTGCCATAAAAAAACTATTGAAATTTTTAGAGGGCAGCAATGCAACGCCCTGCTATTCGTACACAGTGTCAAGGACTGCGCTAGCCTGCTCTGTCGCTAACAACCGCTGATAGGTGGCCAGTGCCTGCCCGACCACCTGATCCATATTGTAGTACTTGTAAGTGGCCAGACGACCGACAAACGTGACATCGGGCGTGGCATCTGCCAGCGCTTGGTATTGCTTGTATAACTCGGCATTTTGCGGCCGCGGGATGGGGTAATAAGGATCGCCCTCCGCTTGCGGAATCTCATACGTTAATGCTGTTTTATGATGGATTTGGCCAGTGAGGTATTTGTATTCCGTAATCCGCGTATGCTCAATAGCTTCATCCGGGTAGTTGACCACTGCGACAGACTGGAACTGTGGCTGATCCAGTGTGACATGGCGAAACTTCAGGGAGCGATAAGGTAACTTACCAAAACAATAATCAAAATATTCATCTATCGGTCCGGTAAAAATCAAATGTCCGAATTTGACTCGGCCTCTCACCTCCCGGTAGTCCACATTCAACAACACCTTGATATTGTCATGCGCAAGGATGTTGTTGAACATGCTGGTATATCCGTGTAAGGGCATCTGTTGATGTGCATCGAGAAAATATCGGTCGTCATGATTGGTTCTTGTCGGCACCCGCGACGTCACAGACTTATCCAGCTCAGAAGGATCCAGTCCCCATTGTTTTTTGGTATATCCACGGAAAAACTTTTCATACAAGGCCCTTCCGATCTGATTCACGACCACATCTTCTGAGGTTTTAATCTCAGCAACGTGCTCCGCCTGCTCGGCCAGAAAGGCCTCAGCCTGCGCATCATTCAGGTCCAAATGGTAGAGTTTATTAATCGTGGTTAAATTAATGGGGATAGGCAGCAGTTGGCCATCCACATCGGCCAAGACCCTATGCTCATAGGGAAGCCACTCGGTGAATCGGGATAAATAATCCAGGATCCGTTGAGAGTTGGTATGAAAAATATGCGGGCCATACTGATGAATCAGAATGCCTTCTTGATTGTAATAATCAAAAGCATTGCCAGCGATGTGCGGCCGCCGATCAATAATCAGGACCCGTTTATTCAGGTCAGCCGCCAGTCTTTCCGCCAATACACTACCGGCAAAGCCAGCGCCGACAATCAGATAATCGAACTCAAATTGGGCCATGGCCTATACACTCAGTGGAATCACTGCGGAGTCATGTACCACCCGCGAGACCGCAGTCATCGCTGCATTTGGCTGTAGTTTCTGTTCCATCAGCGTATTCATTTTTTGCCATGTTTTATCCCAGGACATGCCATACAATATCTGGTCTGCTTTGGCTGAGACGACTGAGGGCGTTTGCATCATTTTAAGCGCCGTTTCAATTGCAGCAACAAAGGTCTTGCTATCCTCGGCTATCAATACCAGCTCGCTTTTTCCATACATTCTGACCACATCCCGGATCGCTGTGGACACAACCGGACGGCCACCCGCCAAATATTCAGGCGTCTTGGTCGGGCTGATATACTGCGTTGACCGATTGATGGCAAAAGGCATAAAAGCCACATCCCAGCCGCTCAAGTACATCGGCAAGGCATCATATGTTTTGGGGCCCAGATAGTGGATATTGGGCAACCTGGGGAGGCTTTGCGGATCGATCTTCAACACCGGCCCAAGCATGATCACCTGCCAGTCAGGGCGGACAGTCGCAATCGACCGAATGAGATCAAGGTCTATGCGCTCATCAATCACGCCGTAAAAACCAATTTTCGGCCCGGGGAGATTGATTTGATCCGGCGGTTGCGGGTTTGCTTGCCTGGCCACGCCAAAATGGGCGATGTCCACACTACTCGGAATCGGATACACATGCGGGTGCTGTCTGGATTTAGACTCATACAGGCTATATCCGCCGGTAAAAACGATATCGACTTTCTTGAACAGCGCACGTTCATAATCTATTAATTGTGGCGGCGCTGCTGCAAACGCTGACAATTCGTCCATGCAATCATAGATGATCATGGATGCATTGATATGGCTGGTATAAGCCAGGCTCATCGGTGTGTAATACCACAGAATAGGATTGGCATCCGCGATCATTAAATACCGGTCAAGCAAGCCTCTCAGCAGCGCGGTGCCTTTGGGCTTGCCGATATGCTGGGCAAGCAAATGTGGAATAAGCAGCCGAACGCCCTCCGGGGTGAGAATCACTTCCAGCCAGGTCGTTTTGCCTTCACTCGGAACGGGTTCCTCAAAAAACAATACCTGAAAGTTTTTTGCAAAGCGGCTCATTAAATGCTGTGGTCGCTGGTAAACAAAATTCCAGCGCAAGTGAGATAAACATAGCAATGTCGGCTTGTCTGGATCAGGTAAAGTGAGCATGGACTGTCTGCCTTTTTCCAAAGGAAACTTGTAGCTCGTAGTTTGAGAAGGCAGACGACTCATGGACCGCTCCGTGGTAATGTTGAGTGTTAGGATTCTGTTTACAGCTTAATCATGAAACCCGCTGAATGGCATCAGCTGTTTCATCATTCACTCGTAGGAAAATCTGAGGGAGATAGCGGCCTGGGTTTAAGGCCAGATAACGATCAGAAGCGGTTTGGTATCGCTCTCTGATTGCCATCAAGCGCCTCTTTAAAAAACACAGAGGCCGATAGACAACACTGCGCCCAACAGAGATGACTCCGCTAGGCTAGTTAGTGCATCGAACCGTTAAGGCTTTTGGTTGCCGCTCTTGGACGCGTGATTTTTATTGTCCTTAGATGCAGAACCTGAATGGTTGTCCTGGTTTTTACTACTCGGATTGGCTGGCTTCTCATGCTGCTCACCTGCGCTGCGCGTTGGTGAGTCCTTTTTGCTACTTTTGTTTGTATCCATGATCAATACTCCTTAGGCTCCCAGACACACTGCACACTGCTTAGAACAGTCAAGGAAGATTTAAAATCAGTTGAAGCAATGTGCGTTGAGCTTAAGGTCAATCCACACCTGAAAATATCCGTACTTCTCTGATTGGCTTGTGAGACTTTCATCCAGCATGAATAGGCGATACAACACGATTTGAGACTTTAGAATGGGGCGCTGAGCGATGGAACTCGCTATAAACCGGGTTGACATACTGCGCGAGGAGGTAATGCCTCTGTATTCATCAACCACCACTCACACAACACTCAAGGCGCGCTCGATGCGCACACTTAAGCCAGGCATGTGTTATTCAATATAGTGATTTTTGTCGGTACTTTGGCAGACGCTATTACGCCATTCTTTTGACAAGTGGCGTCGATTGCCAGGATAGTGATCTTCAAGGCCACTGATCTCCACAATACGATCCACGAGAAAGATTCTAAATGCCTGATGTAACTCACACCACGCGGCAATGGACCACCGCGAATCGACGAACCCTAAAATAAGCGGCCAGATCACATACGCCAAAGTGTCACCCGTTTTGTTGATATAGGCCACTTTGAGTTTTTTTTGCTCGCGCATGGCATAACGCACTACGCCTGAATCAAAATCTACGACAAATGGTCTTTCGCCAACATAAAGCATGTCATCCTCCATGAATAGTTTCATGTCCGCAGGAATGACTGCTCCAATCTTTGCCAGTGCATTTTGAGCCCCAAGCGCGAGCGCTTGATCTGTTTGTTGACTCACCCATTGCGCACCTGCGACCAAAGCTTGCAATTCGTCTTCATTGAATGTCATCGGCGGCAGCAAAAATCCAGGCTTTAACATGTACCCTACGCCTGCTGCGCCATCAATTTCGGCACCCATGGCCTGCAACGTTGCAATATCACGGCGAATTGTTCGCAACGAGACATTGGTTTCTTGCGCCAGCATTGCGCCGGAAACACTCCCGCGATGTCGACGCAACACTTGCATCAGTTCGTTGAGGCGATGGCTACGAGACATTGTTACTCCATGGCAATAACACCTTTGCCCCCTATTTTGAGTCCACCCTCAATTTCACTCATCAGATTTGCACCATCAATGAGCGATACGATTCTGCCAATCGGTAATTGGAGCTTTCCGAGTTCCGCCGCTTTTGCGACCTTGCCCAAAGTATACTCGCTCGGACTGCCTATCAGCACCTGATAGTTTTTCGAGAAAATCGCCCGCAGGAATTTCATTGGTTTCGGGTCAAGGTCAAGAAATACACCATTTTTCTTGAGCAGCTTCATCCCTGTGCTTGTGGAAATGGTTGTTGAGGTATCGTAGACAATATCGAACTTTTGCGTCAGGGCATGCAAATCCACTTTTCGATAGTCGTACACATGGGCTAATCCCATTTTTTGCATTTTTGCCATGTCTTCACGGCGGCAGCTGCCAGAGACGATGGCCCCCAGCATCTGCGCGATCTGAATCGTTGCTATCCCAACAGCCCCGGCGCAACCGTTCACAAATACATGTTGACCAGCCCTCAGGCGGGATTTTTCCACCAACCCTCTCCACGCCATAATGCCAGGCGTCGCCAAACAGGCTGCATCCTCAAACGAGACTGTATCCGGTTTGTGTGTCACAAAGGACTCATTGGTGACTAGCATCTCGCCGAACGCACCTGCCTGTTTCAGCCGTGCCATGCCAAACACATGGTCGCCTGGAGCAAAGCGTGTCACCCCTCTACCAGTTGAAATCACCGTCCCCGAGAAGTCCAAACCCATTGCCCGAGGGAAGGTGTTTCCGGTCAGGATTTTCATCGTGCCATTGCGTAACTTCCAGTCGATGGGGTTGATTGCAGCATATTTCACCTTCACAAGCAGCTGGCCCTTGCCGGGAGCTTCCACTTCAAACTCCTCCAGGCGCATCATACTTGCCCCGCCATATTGATGGTACTGAATGCGCTTCATGCGGACACGCTTTGTTTCTGGATAGTTATACACTTGTTCATATTCATTTCGATGGAGTATTGAAATGCTTACTATAAACAGTGCACATGCCAGATTTTGTCACCATCTTCAACATATTTAGCCAATAAATAAAGCCCATTGCTTAGGCAATGGGCTTTAAGCCTGAAAATGTAATGTCACATTTTCAGGCTAAGGTTTCACTTAATTTGCCTGCAAGTATTGGGATATGGTCTTTTTTAAATCCTCTGGATTATCCACGCTGAGGAAATGTCCAGAACCTGTGATGGTCTCAAGCGTTGCGTTTGGTACTTTCTTCCAAGTCAAATATCTTTCGGCTTGTCTTGACCAGTCATTTTCTCCGTATATCAGCATTACAGGGCTTTTGATCTTATGATATTGATCAGTGGCCTGCGCCCAACTGCGCCAGTTTTTTAATATGTTCCTGCCAAGAAAACTGTAGCCCGGCCGATGTCCTGTTTTATCAAACATTTTCATTAACCAGGTTGGGATTTTTTTGATTTTTGTGACGCCGCCATTCATCACTAGGCTCAAGAAAAATCGATTCTCAAGTGCAGCAAAAATCGCCCCATTGATGGGAATTGAGTAATTCCACATCATGAAGTTGGCAATAAAGTTGCCACGCCGGATGCCATCTGCGTAACGCGTTTCATAATCGTATGTATTGACCGCAATCACCTGCTTAATCTTATCTGGGATTTGTGCAGCGACCGTGAGAGACAATGTCGCGCCAATAGACTCACCAATTAAGGTGAGATTGGTCAAATTCAGCTGATCAATTAAATCAAGCACAGAGGCTCTCAAATAGGGCTCGTCGTAGTTGATTTTCTTATTGATGGACGATTGACCGTGGCCAGGTAAATCGATGGCATAGACGGTAAATTTTCTCGCATAAAATGGAATCATCTCGCTAAACAACTCAATTTGCGTTCTGATCGTATGCATTAAAAGCAGCGGTTCTCCACTCCCTGTTTTAATGACTCGAACCGTTTCTCCATCTTTAAGCGTGACAAAAAATTCCTCTCCGTTAAATTTAAGATCTGTTGGTGCATCACGCATTTCATTCTCCCTTATCAAATTAATTAGTACTTATCATTGTGAGTGAAGTGATATTTAAGTGATCACCCCCCAGGTTTGATCCATCATGCTCAACCGTTAAAACGTTTAAAAATGACAGATGCATTAACCCCGCCAAATCCAAACCCATTCGAAAGGGCATATTCAAGATGTCGATGAATGGGATCTTGTGTCGTAATCGCCAGCCCAGTTGTCCGCGCATCTGGCGAGTACAAATTGATTGTGGGTGGGCAACACTGCGCTTCAATTGCTTTAATGGTAAAAATGGCTTCTAGACCTCCCGCTGCGCCCAGCAAATGTCCAGTGGAAGACTTTGTGGCACTGATCACAGGTTGGGCATGACGCTGACCAAACACAGTTCTGATGGCTGCCAGTTCACTTGCATCTCCCATGGGGGTAGACGTGGCATGCGCATTGATATGGTCAACAGCCTCGGGAGATATGTGTGCTTGATTAAGGGCAATCATCATGGCCCTGGCAGCACCGGAACCCTCCTCGGGGCTGGAGGTGATATGGTAGGCGTCAGAAGTGGTTCCATATCCCACTAATTCAGCAAGCGGTTTTGCACCTCTCGCCATGGCATGTTCATAGGACTCAATCACCAAAATACCAGCCCCCTCTGCCATCACAAACCCATCACGATGCGTGTCAAATGGTCTTGAGGCTAACTCAGGGCTTGCAGCGTATCTTGTACTCAGTGCTTTTGCGGCTGCAAACCCGCCGAGGCTGACTTTATCAATACAAGCTTCTGTCCCCCCACAGATTGCGATATCGGCTTCATTGGCATGAATCATCCTGGCCGCATCGCCAATCGCTTGTACGCCTGCTGCACAGGCGGTAACCGGAGCACCGAGTGGTCCTTTGAATTGGTGTTTAAGTGCTATCTGCGCAGCCGCCAAATTGACCAAAAATGATGGAATCGTAAATGGCGAGAGCTTACCCACACCCACTGCTTCGCCTGTGCGGACTGCATGTGCAATGGCTGGGAAACCACCCACCCCTGAAGCGACAATGGTGGCAGTGCGTTGTTTTTGAATCTCAGTCATCGGTAGCCACTGGGCTTGCTGAATGGCCTCGTTAGCGGCAATCAGAGCAAATTGAATAAATCTGTCAGAGCGTCTTAACTCTTTTGCATCGAGATATTCAGACAAATTGAGCCCCATGCTCGGATCAAGCTCTGATGGTTTAACCCAACCGGCGATGTTGACTGGGCTGCCTTCTGCCAACGCATCAGGGAGCATAGAGATTCCAGACTTTCCCTCCAGCAAATGTTTCCATGCCAAGTCAACGCCTGTTCCAAGCGGACTGACTGCGCCCATCCCAGTAATCACAATACGTTTCATCATAAATTTCCCTGAAGGCCTATTGAGTTAAATTGGCAAGTTGTTTTGGGTGGGTATTGATCGGGATACATAACATGGCCGTAATGAGCGCCAATGCAATATGTATGCTGTACGTTGGGATAAAGTCACCCGGCTTGAGCAGTGCTTTACCAAGGAATAACACGGTGATGGACACACCTATCACCGTGCCAATTTGGCGGGCAGCGTGATTGATGGCAGAACCAACGGCATAGTCTTTTTGCGGCAAACCAAACATGGCGGCAGCGGATAAAGAGGGCATGACCAAGCCGACAGAGATACCGCTTAATAGTAAACCCGGTAGCCATGTAGCCAGATAATTAGGGGTGGTATCGGGGACCATTAAAAACCACAGTCCACTGAGGGCGTAGGTCATGGTCCCTGTGATAAGCAAAGGACGATGTCCCACTTTGGAGGCTATTTTCCCTGCAACCAATGCGGTAGGAACAACCATCAGTGGCCCTGGCATGACAGACGCACCGGCTAAGGACTGGCTTAAATGCCATATATTCTTCATCCAAAAAAAGAATGAAAAAAACATGATGGAAAACGCAATCCCGAAAGTGATGCCTGCCAGGTTTGCAAATAAAAAGGTTTTGTTTTTAAACAGGCTGAGGTCAAACAATGGTTCTGGGTAAAACTTCGCCCAAGGAATATAACTTGCCAGCAACACCAAACCTAACATCAGAATGGCTGTTAACTCATAGGAATTCCAAGCAGGTGACTTCATCTCAACAATCGCAAACGCAATCGCTCCCACACCGACGACCAACTGCAACATGCCGACGAGATCAAGCCGCATATGCGCTCTTGGCTGAACCGACTCATGCAATACAGCTAAGCTTTGCCATATGCAGAATAATCCAATCGGGATGTTGATAAAAAACGCCCACTGCCAGCCACCTACATCAATAATCCAGGAACCAATCCCCGGACCTAATGCCGCGGCCAAAGCACCAACAGCGCCCCAAGCGCCCATGATGACTGACCGCCTCTCGCGAGGAAACGCCTCCAATACCAGCGCCAATGCAGAGGGGGTCAGCAGACAAGCGCCGATAGATTGAAAAACTCTGGCGACAATAAGCCATGAGACACTAGGGGCGGCACCGCATGCAAATGAGGCGCTGATAAATAACAAGGTGCCTAGTGTGAATATTTTTTTACGCCCAAATTTATCTGCAATACCACCCGCCGGGATCAGCATGGCAGCATAGACAATAGAGTAGCCGCTCATCGCCCAGGATAGATCAGCGGCAGTAGAGTCCGGAAAGCTACTGAGAATATTATTGAACCCAGCATACAGAATCGTCGTATCCAGGGAGGACATAAAAATCGCAATACTGGCGATTGCGAATACCCGCCAAGCTGCAGGGATTGCTTTATTTGCTGACACTAACTGCTGTATGTTTGAGTTCATGACATTCTCTGATTTGACTTAGGCGTGTTAGGAAACTGGCCACACCGCCTAGACTCGTTGCGGCCAGTGTTCGCTTAGTGACTCAGAAAGAACTCAGCTGTGTTTACAAACGAATCATGGTACTGAAAAATCGAACCGTGATTGGAGTCTGGATATAACAGCAATTGCGCATTTTTAAGCTGCTTATATAGGGTAATCGAACCCTCGGTTGGTAACATGGTGTCATTGCTCCCCGTCACCACCAAAACCGGTTGTTGAATGGCTTTTAACGTTTTGAATTCAGGATCAGGTGTGCTCGTCCATACAATTAAGGCCTTGCCATGTGCATCTGCAATCTCCTTGCCACTTTCAGGGTCACGCCCTTCTTTTCTGGCATAGACGCGAGACAAAAATGCAGCGGCGGCTTGCTTCCCTGCATCACTTTGAGAGAAGAACAGATAGTCGCGAGGATCTGGTGCATTGGCTCTCGAAAAGGCCTCACCCAATACTTTCATCAGATGATTGCCACCGCCTTGATGGGTAGTCCCGGCGAGAATCACTTTTCGAACCAGTTCTGGATGTTGCGCAGCAAGTTCTTGGGCAACAAACCCACCCATCGAAAACCCCAACACATCCACTTGCTTATAGCCCAGCGCTTGAATAAACGCATAAGCATCTGTGGTCATTTGTGCGATGTTGTCGGCAACCACTCCATTCGTAGCACCAACGCCTCTGTTATTGAATACAACCACTGGACGATTCTTGGCCAAGGCATTCACTACCGCCGGATCCCAGGCATCCATATTGCCAGTGAAGTGCTGAAGGAGCACTAATGGAGTACCTGATTGAGAGCCTAAAGTGCGGTAAGAGAATTTAATGCCATTGGCCTCTACAAATTTTGTGGCCGCTGTCTCCAGTTTATCTGCAGCCAAGGCCGTGCCTGACTCTATGATGGATAAGGTAGTGGCGATGAGTAACAATGATCTTAAAATTTTATTCACGAATATCTCCTGTTCAGTCAAATGGATGATTGGGTTCTTAGGTGGTGATTAGCTCAGGTAACGATTCGCTGGTTTAGCTAATGACAAATGCGGCCCCAATGCTTTTCTTGCCGCATCAAATGCTTGCCAATCCTCAATATTTGGCAAAGATGGAATAGTGATCACCTCGCCCAAATCAAATCCTCTTAGCGCGGCATCCACCAGATCATCAGTTTTCATCACCATTTCAGGCGGCAAGTGACTTGCTGGCATATTCACTTTGTCCAGGAACGGCGTATCGGTCGCACCTGGCAACACCACCTGAATGCGCACCCCTTTGTCACCAAGTTCATGCTGCATGGATTGGCTAAACATCACCACATAAGACTTAGTTGCGTTGTAAACGCCATTGAACATTTCAGGAATATAGGCAAGCACTGAGGCAACATTGATGATGGCACCTTTGCCTTCAGCAAAAAATCGTTTGGCAGCTGCGCCGGAGAGTCGTGTGAGCGCGGTGATGTTCAATTGAATCATGGTCTCCATCGCATCCATATCAGACTCAACCAACGTCGTAGACGCACCACCGCCTGCGTTATTCACCAGCAGGGTAATACTGCTATCTTCCCGTAAGCGTGTTTCGACTTTTAATAAATCAGCCTTGAGGGTCAGGTCGGCCGGCATGATTTCTACCTGACTTCCAGATGCGCTCTTAATCCCATCTGCTACTTTTTGCAGCTTTGCTTGATCACGTGCCACCAAAATCAAGTCATAACCTCGCTTTGCTAGTCGGTCTGCATACACAGCCCCAATCCCAGTTGATGCACCGGTGATCAATGCTGTCCCAAGTTTATTCACTGCATTCATTTTTTCACCTCTTTACGGTTTAACAGTTATGTATATAAATACCAATCGGTACATAAATACTATGCAACAAAATTTGCTCTGTCAACAATTTTTTGTAACAATTGGTATAAATTACTTAAGTGAAGAAAATTGAGATGACTGAAGAGTTAAAAAAGACACGAGGTCGCCCCAAAATGTTTGATAACGAGGTGATCCTGGACAAGGCTTTGAAAGTGTTTTGGGAAAGGGGCTATGAAGGCGCCTCAATGGCTGAGTTAACCTCCACGCTTGGTGTGAATAAGCCAAGTTTGTATGCGGCGTTTGGCAATAAGGAAGAATTGTTTAGGCAAGCGCTTTCTAAGTATGTCTCCGGTCCAGCTTCATTTGTGAGGATGGTGATGAAAGAGCCAACAGCGCGCAAAGTCGCAGAAAAGTTTTTATTAAGTAGCGCAGAGTTTCTAACTAGTGAAGCACATCCCAAGGGATGCATGATCGTGCAAGGTGCCCTTTCATGCGGTGAAGGCGCACAAATCATCAAAGAGCAGCTTATTCAGTATAGAAAACATTATGAGGGCTTGTTGACTGAGCGATTTGAGTTGGCAAAACTGGAAGGTGATTTATCGCCTGACCTAAATGCCGTTGATTTATCTAAATATTTAGCTACTCTACATCAAGGAATGTCAGTACAAGCGGTTAATGGCGCCACTCAAGAAGAACTCAAAAGGATGGTTAATGTAGCGATGTTGAATTGGCCGAGCAAATAAGGGTAACCGGTTGTTCAAGGCGACGCCAGCAGCGCTCGCGTCGTTTTTGAAATGCTAAGCGGCCTCCCTAACGGCTCCCCCGACTTTTAATGTTAGGCCTTTTTTGCGCAGAGCTCACCTTTTAGGGAAACAAAGATGTCATCTTTCTCGGATCCAAAAGCGATTGTCGGCTATGCAGAGAACGCAACCCGACGTGTCCCCGGCCTGACTGACGTACACCGTATGTCGGCTATTTTATTGGCTGAGAGCACGCCACCTGAAGGGCGAGTGTTGGTGGTTGGTGCCGGCGGAGGAATGGAACTTAAACTCTTCGCGCAGTCATTTCCTGGCTGGCAATTTGACGGCGTGGATCCCTCTGCCGAAATGTTGAATTTGGCCAAGACTTCACTTGGGCCGCTGGCCTCTCGAGTTCAACTACACAATGGTTACATCGAAGCGGCTCCAATGGGGCCATTCGATGCGGCGTCTTGCCTCCTCACGCTACATTTCATCCCCGAAGCTGAACGCTTGAAGACACTGTGCGAAATTCATTCACGGTTAAAGCCTCGAGGCGTTTTTGTCGCAATGCACTACAGCATTCCTCAGGGTCCTGCAGAGCGTGAACTATGGCTATCCAGATGTGCTGAGTTTGCAATCTCATCAGGAGTAGATCGGGAGCAAGCGAAAACAGCGGCGGAGTCTATTGGTAAACAGCTCCCTATCCTTTCGCCAGACCAAGACGAAGCGCTCATGCGAAAAGCAGGCTTTACTGAAATCAGCACCTGAATCGCCCCGGCTAGCCTAGATATTTTCGAGCCTCTCGAAATACCGCCGTTCAAACTCTGCGGGAGCG